>JACXUV010000021.1 GCA_014763715.1 Rhodobacterales bacterium
AGGTTTGCCGCGCTCATCCTACGCGACCCATTCAATGCGCCGGACGAAAGCGACACTGATCTATCGAAAGACCGGAAATCTGCGCGCCGTCCAGCTTCTACTTGGTCACACGAAGATTGATAGCACAGTCCGGTATCTCGGTGTTGAAGTGGAAGATGCTCTGACACTGGCAGAGAGTATCGAACTCTGATTCTAGTCCACAGTGATTGAACTGACACGAGACTTGGCACTGCGTGCAGCGATGCTTTTTATGTCTGCTTTCGGGATTTTCCTGACTCGACAAATTCTTCCCGATACTTCACCCACTCCACTCGCCAGTTCCTGAGCCTTCAAAATACCCCACGGATTCCCTCCAATTCCCTCTCTGGAGACTGAGGGGCTGATTGGTCAGGTTCAGTGTCATGAAACATGGCACGAACCTCTTCTGGCAGATCATCCTCGTCTTGCTTGTTGTCCTGGTAGCGCTTTGGTGCGCGACGGAATGGACAGCCTGGTCGCTGGGCTGGTCGCCGCGTCTGGGCGAGCCGTTTTTCGTCATCCTGGACATGCCGGTCTATGTGCCGTGGGCCTTTTTCGGCTGGTGGTACTCCTTCGATGCCTATGCGCCGGATGTGTTTGACCGGGGTGGATTGATCGCCGCCTCGGGCGGTGTTGCGGCTATCGTGATTGCGGTGACCGGGTCGATCCTCCGGGCCCGGTGGGACAAGCGGGTCTCGACTTTCGGGTCTGCACGCTGGGCAGAAGGCAGGGATCTGCGCAGATCAGGCTTGCTGAAGCCTGCCGGCGTGTTCCTCGGCCAAGCACAGGGTTCCTATCTCCGCCATGACGGCCCCGATCATGTCATGGCCTTTGCGCCGACGCGGTCCGGCAAGGGCGTGGGCCTTGTCGTGCCGACGCTTTTGTCGTGGCCGCATTCGGTCCTGGTGCATGACATCAAGGGCGAGAACTGGCAGCTGACCTCCGGCTGGCGCTCGGAATTCTCGCATTGCTTGCGGTTCGATCCGACCGATGTCGCCTCGGCCCACTTCAACCCCCTGATGGAAGTGCGCAAGGGCCATTGCGAAGTTCGGGACGTCCAGAACATTGCCGACATTCTCGTGGACCCGCAGGGCAAGCTCGGTGACCTTGGCCACTGGGTCGACAAGGCCAACTCCCTGCTGGTCGGCGTCATCCTGCATGTCCTCTATGCCGAGCGCGAGAAGACGCTGGCGCGGGTCGCGAGCTTCCTCGCCGATCCGGACCGGACCTTCCGCACGACGCTGTCGATCATGCTCCGGACCAATCATCTCGGGACGGGCGAAGCGCCGCGTGTCCATCCCGTGGTCGCGGAGACAGCCCGCGAACTGATGAACCAGTCCGAGAACGAGCTCTCCGGCGTGCTCTCCACCGCACTCCGCTTCCTGTCGCTCTATCGCGACCCGGTGATTGCGGAAGTGACCTCACGGAGTGATTTCCGGATCGAGGACCTTGTGTCCGGTGACCGTCCGCTTTCGCTCTACCTCGTCGTGCCGCCGTCGGACCTGTCGCGCACCAAACCCCTGATGCGGCTCCTCCTGAACCAGGTCGGCCGGCGGCTGACGGAACATCTGGACGTGCGCCCATCTGCGCGTACGCGCGGCAAGTCGCTGGCTATGAACATGCTCGGAGCGTGCGGACTGCTAGAGCCGCAGGTGTCTTCTGCCGAGCCGAAGTCCCGCCGGCGTGTCCTGTTCATGCTGGACGAATTCCCTGCCCTTGGCCGACTCGACTTCTTTGAGAGCGCGCTCGCCTATATGGCCGGCTATGGTCTGAAAGCCTTCCTGATCGCGCAATCACTGAACCAGATCGAAAAGGCCTATGGCCCGTCGAATGCGATCCTCGACAATTGTCATGTACGCGTGGCGTTCGCGACCAATGACGAGCGGACGGCCAAGCGGATTTCCGATGCGCTCGGCACCAAGACTGAACAGCGGGCGATGAAGAACTATGCCGGCCATCGGCTCGCCCCCTGGCTCTCGCACAAGATGGTCTCGCGCCAGGAAACCGCCCGCCAGCTCCTGACGCCCGGCGAAGTCATGCAGCTGCCGGCCGATCAGGAACTTGTCCTCGTCGCAGGCTCGCCCCCGGTGCGCGCGTTGAAGCTCCGCTATTACGAAGACCAGAACTTTACTGAACGGCTGAAAGAAGCCCCTGGCTTTGCGGCCGCCATTCCGGTGGTCCGGCAGGATGATTGGGGTACGGAGGTTCGCTCGATCCATGAAGGCCTGATGCAGGCCGCCGAACTTGAACCCGATGGTGACGGCCTCGGGCCTCAGAAAGCGCGGGATGCCGCAATGGATCGCGCGCAGGTTTCTGCGCCCGCGAGGCCCGGCAGATCGCAGACAAAGTCACGCGGCGCTCCTCAGCCCAGTCTCTTCGATGCGCTTGTGCAGGCCGACAGTCTCGAACAGGCGACCGGCATCGATCTCACGGGGAATGGCCAGTGAAACCCCGGATCCAGCCCTATATCTCGCCCGAGACCCATCACCGCCTCCAAGCCATGGCCAAGCGCCCGGGCCTCTCCGAAAGCGCCATCGTCGACAAGGCGCTCATTGCTTGGTTTGCGGGTGAAGCGGACAATCAGCGAGAGGCGGCGATCAATCGCCGCCTCGACCGGCTGACGCGCCAGTTCGGGCGGATCGAGCGGGACAATCTGGTGCTCGCCGAAACGCTTGCCACGTTCGTGCACTACTTTCTGACGGTGACGCCGCCGGTGCCCGCCAACCAGGTCGAGGCGGCGCGCGCCAAGGGCGACCTTCGGTTCGATCTGTTCGTGCGTCAGGTCGCCGAGGCCCTGCGCTCCGGCCAACGCATTCTCCAGAACGCGGTCGAGGACGTAACCGCGGAAGCGGCCAGCTTGGAAAGCGACCCTGAGCATTTGCATGGGGAGCGGGCCAATGCGTGACGCCGCAAGCCTCGCACGCACCCGCGCCATGCTGGTGACGGCGCTGGGGGACGAGATCGTTGCCGTGCTGAACGATCCCGCCGTGGTCGAGATCATGATCAATCCCGACGGAAAGCTTTGGGTCGAGCGGCATGGGAGCGGACGCACTGAATCCGGTTTGGTGTCGGCTGCCGACACCGAACGCGTCATCCGCCTGGTTGCGAGCCATATGGGCCGGCGGGCGGATGCGGCCTCGCCCATTGTCTCTGCCGAACTACCGATCGGTGGGGAGCGGTTCGAAGGCGTGTTGCCGCCAGTATCTGCGGGACCGTGTTTCTCGATCCGCAAGCCTGCGGGCCGGGTCATCGCTTTGGATGGCTATGTCAGTTCAGGCGTCATGGCAGCCCACCATGCCGAGGCCCTGCGCCGGGCAGTACTAGAGCGCGAGAACATTCTCGTTGTCGGCGGCACAGGCTCCGGCAAGACGACGCTCGCCAATGCCCTCCTGGCCGAGATCGCCCGGACCGGCGACCGGCTCGTCATCCTGGAAGACACGCGCGAACTTGTCTCGGCGGCTGCAGATTCCGTGCAGCTCAGAACGCAGCCGGGATCCGTTTCCTTGGCTGATCTTGTCCGCTCGACCCTGCGGCTCCGGCCTGACCGGATCATCATCGGCGAGGTCCGCGGCGCCGAAGCGCTCGACATGCTGAAGGCCTGGAATACCGGCCATCCGGGCGGCATCGCCACCCTGCATGCGAACTCCGCCCTTGGCGGTCTCTCCCGGCTCGAACAGCTGATCGGCGAGGCCTCGGCGCAGGTGCCACATGACCTTATCGCCGAGACGATTGATTGCGTCGTCTACATCACGCGGCGCGCCGGTGTGCACCGCGTCGAGACCGTCGCGCGCATGAACGGGCTCGGGCGCGGCGGCTATGACCTCGTGCCCGTTCAGCCGGACCTGCAGCTTGTCCTGCCAAGCCTGCCCTTCTCCGAACCGCTTCTCTCCACCGCTCCAGAAAGGACACAACCCCAATGACCAAAGACATGATCAAGGGCATCAGCCTCACCCTGCTGGTTGTCACACTCGCCTTCCCCGCCCATGCGGCCGGGTCCGGCATGCCCTGGGAAGCGCCGCTGCAATCGATCCTGGAATCCATCGAGGGCCCGGTCGCCAAGATCCTCGCGACCATCGTCATCATCCTGACCGGTCTCGGCCTTGCCTTCGGCGAGAGCGGCGGCGGTATGCGGAAGCTCCTGCAGATCGTGTTCGGTCTCTCGATCGCGTTTGCCGCGACCTCGTTCTTCCTTTCCTTCTTCTCGTTCGGCGGCGGAGCAACGCTCTGATGGCGGACGTATCGTCCCTGCCGCCCGGCTACAGCGTGCCTGTGCATCGTTCGCTCACGGCGCCGATCCTGCTGGCCGGCGCACCGAGGCTTGCGACCATCGTCAATGGCACGCTGGCGGCCGCCCTCGGCATTGGCCTGCAGCTCTGGGTCGTGGGGCTCGTCTTCTGGATCGTGGCGCAAGGTATTTGCGTGTTCGCCGCGCGGCGCGATCCGCAATTTGCCGATGTTTTGATCCGGCACATCCGCACACGAGGCTATTACGCATGCTGAATCTTCGTGAATACCGCGCCCGCCCGGCTTCGCTTGCGGACCATCTCAAATGGGCCTGCCTGATCGCACCGGGCATTGTCCTCAACAAGGATGGCAGCCTGCAGCGCACGATTGCCTACCGAGGCCCTGACCTTGAAAGCTCGACGCCGGAGGAGCTCGTTGCCGTCACGGCGCGCATGAACAATCTCCTGCGCCGGTTCGGCTCCGGCTGGGCGCTGCATATCGAGGCCGACCGCAGGCCTTCCGTCACCTATCCCGAAAGCGTCTGGCACGATCCGGCCGCCTGGCTGGTGGATGAGGAACGCCGCGCGGCCTTCGAGGAAGCGGGACGCCACTTCGAGACCGACTGCTATTTGACCCTAACCTGGATGCCGCCGGCCGACCGGACGGCAAGGCTCGAACAGCTCTTCATCGACGATCCAGCAGACGCCCCGGCAGCCTTCTGGTCTGAGCATCTGGCGCATTTTGAAACCGAAACCTCCCGGGCGCGCGACATGATGGCGGACCTCATGCCGGAGGCGCGGTTCCTGGATGATGACGAGACACTGACATACCTTCATGCTTGCATCTCCACGGTGCGTCAGGAGGTGCGGGCGCCGTCCTTGCCGATGTGCCTTGATGCGCTCCTGGTCGACACCTCTCTGACCGGCGGACTCTCGCCCCGTCTTGGCGATGAGACGCTGAAAGTCCTCACCGTGAACGGCTTCCCTGCGACCGGCGAACCGGGGCTGCTCTCAGAGCTCGACCAGCTTGGCTTTGCCTATCGCTGGGTGACGCGGTTCCTGCCGCTGGACAAGCCGGATGCCGAGAAGACGCTGAACTCTTACGTCCGCAACTGGTTTGCCAAGCGCCGGTCCCTCACCTCCTACCTTCGCGAAATCCTCACCAACGAACCGGCAACGCTGCTCAACACGGATGCCGACAATCAGGCCGCCGATGCAGACGAAGCCCTGCAGGCGCTTGGGGCCGGTCATGTCGCGTTCGGTTACTGCACGACGGCGATTGTGGTCCGGCATGAAGACGCGTCGATAGCCGAGGACCAGATCCGCGCCGTCGAACGCGTGATCCGGGGACGCGGTTTCACCTGCGTGACGGAGAGCGTCAACGCGGTGGAGGCCTGGCTCGGGACGCTGCCGGGCGAGGCCTATGCCAATGTCCGCCAGCCGCTGCTGAACACGATCAATCTCGCCCATATGGCGCCGCTCTCTTCGCTCTGGGCCGGACCTGAGCGCAATGCGCATCTGGGTGGCCCACCGCTCCTGATGGCGCGGTCTGCGAGTTCGACGCCGTTCCGGCTGGTGACCCACCAGGGCGATGTCGGACACTTGATGGTGGTCGGGCCGACCGGCGCCGGCAAGTCTGTGCTGCTGTCGCTGCTGGCCCTGCAGTTCCGCCGGTACGCGCAGGCGCAGGTCTTTGTCTTCGATAAGGGGGCGTCGGCGCGGTGTACAACGCTCGCCCTCGGCGGTACCTGGTACGAACTGGGTCTTGACGGCGACCTCGCCTTCCAGCCGCTGCGGGATGTGGGTAGCGAAACGGGGCTCGCTGCAGCGCAAGCCTGGGTGCTGGGCCTGATCGAGCAGGAAGGCGTGGCGGTGACGCCCGAGGTGAAGCAGGCCGTCTGGACGGCGCTGCAGAGCCTTGGCGCCGCGCCGGTTACGCAGCGAACGCTCACAGGGCTGGTGGCCCTCATCCAGGTGCCGAAGCTCCGTCAGGCGCTGGAGCCCTATACGCTGGCCGGGCCCTATGGCGCGCTGCTCGACGCCGATGAGGATCGTTTGGCTTCAGGCGACATGCTCTGCTTCGAGATGGACGCGCTGATGCAGGACAAGCGGCTCGCCGCACCTGTGCTGGCACACCTGTTCACGAAACTGGAAGCCCGGTTCGATGGGCGTCCGACAATGCTGATTCTCGACGAGGCCTGGCTGTTCCTCGACCATCCCATGTTTGCGGGGCGCTTGCGCGACTGGCTGAAGACGCTCCGCAAGAAGAATGTCTCCGTCGTGTTCGCAACGCAGAGCCTGTCGGACATTGCGGCAAGCGCGATTGCGCCAAGCCTTATCGAAAGTGCGCCAACCCGAATCTTCCTCGCCAATGCGCGCGCTGAAGAGCCGTCGCAGCGGGCGGCGTATGAAGGGTTCGGGCTCAATGCCCGTCAGGTCGAACTGATCGCACGGGCAACACCGAAGCGGGACTATTATGTTCAGATACCGGACGGCAACCGCCTGTTCGATCTCGACCTTGGACCCGTCGCCCTCGCGTTCTGCGCTGCCGGCTCGAATGCTGACCAGAAACTGATCTCCGAAATTCTTGCTTCAGTTGGTCCGGAGGACTTTGCGCCGGTCTGGCTTGCTGCCCGCGGGCTTCACTGGGCCGCAGATCTCATCGGAACGGAAG
Source organism: Rhodobacterales bacterium (assembly GCA_014763715.1). GTDB lineage: Bacteria > Pseudomonadota > Alphaproteobacteria > Caulobacterales > Hyphomonadaceae > Hyphomonas. The sequence continues at coordinate 6,916 of JACXUV010000021.1, forward strand.
GAGAGATGCCATGCGCTGCAGAATGATCGCCCTGCTGCTCGGATCGGTCTCATCGTTGAGCCTCGCACCGCTTCCAGCAAACGCCCTGCTCGGCGTCGGCGATGTCGTGATCGATCCGACCAATCTCGTCCAGAACATCCTGACGGCCACGCACACACTCGAACAGATCAACAACCAGATCCAGCAACTCCAGCACGAGGCGCAGATGCTGGTGAATCAGGCCGAGGACCTGAAACGGCTCGACTATGCCTCGACCGAACACCTGAAACGCCTGCTCGAACGGATCGAGACGCTGATGCGCGAAGCGGGCGAGGTCACCTACGAAGTCGAGGAAAGCGAGCGCCAGTATCGCGAGGCCTTCCCGGATACTTATGAAGACCTCACCAATGAGGAAATCGTCGCTGAAGCCGCCGACCAGTGGCGGATCAGCCGCGAGGCGTTCCGGGCCTCGATCCAGGTCCAGTCGGGGATCGTGACCTCGATTGCAGAATCCCGCGAGACGCTGACCGAGCTTGTCGGCGAGAGCCAGGCCGCGACGGGGAACCTGTCGGTCGCCCAGGCCGGCAATCAACTTGTCGCACTGTCCGTCGAGCAACAGATGCAAATGCAGCAATTGATGGCGGCGCAGTACCGGATGGTGGCGCTTGAAGAATCCCGGCGCGCCGCGATCGAGGAGCAGGCCCGCATCCGTCACAAGCGCTTCGTCGGCGACGGCGTCGCCTATTCGAGGGACTGAGGCGATGGAAGACCTCGGCGTCATCGACCAGTTCGTTGCGACCTTCGCCGCCTATATCGATAGCGGATTCGGCCTCCTGCAGCCGGACGTCGCGTTCCTGACAAGCGCGCTCATCGCCATCGACATCACGCTGGCAGGGCTCTTCTGGGCGATGGGTCCGGACACGGACATTGTGGGGCGGTTCCTGAAGAAGGTCCTCTATGTCGGCGCCTTCGCACTGATACTCGGCAATTTTTCGCTCCTGTCGGACATTGTGTTCACGAGCTTCGCTCAGCTGGGCCTCAATGCGACCGGCGGCACGATCACGGCCGACGACATCATGCGGCCGGGCTTCGTGGCTGCGGCCGGCTTCGATGCCGCCCTGCCCTTGCTCGACGAAATCGAGAAGCTGACCGGCCCGCTCGCCTTCTTCGAGAACTTCGCCATCATCGCGGTTCTGTTCCTCGCCTGGATCGTGACCCTGCTGGCCTTCTTCTTCCTCGCGATCCAGCTCTTCGTCACCATCATCGAGTTCAAGCTGACGACGCTTGCCGGGTTCGTGCTGATCCCGTTCGCGCTCTGGAACAAGACCTCGTTCCTCGCCGAGAAGGTTCTCGGCAACGTGATTGCATCCGGCATCAAGCTCATGGTGCTGGCGATCATTGTCGGCATCGGTTCGACGATCTTCTCCTCCATCACTTCGACCTTCCAGCCGGACGAGGTGACGCTCGAACAGGCGGCCTCCGTCATCCTCGGCTCGCTCGCCCTGCTCGCGCTCGGCCTGTTCGGTCCCGGCATCGCCACGGGCCTTGTCTCCGGCGCGCCGCAGCTGGGTGCAGGCGCGGCGATCGGCACAGCCGCCGGCGTTGCCGCCGGAACCGTCGCGGGCGGCAGCCTTGCCAAATCGGCCGTGGGGGCAGCGGCCGGCGGCACGCGCAGCGCGGTCGGCGCAGCCGCCTCCATGACCGGCGGGGCCCGGACGGCCTACCAGATGAACGCCGCCGCTTCCGGCAAGACCGGCGCTGGCGCGGCCATGGCCGGCATGAGCGGGGTTGCCGGGGCCGGGGCACGGGCCGCAGCATCCAGTGCGCGCGGCTTTGCACGCCGCGTCTTCGGATCTCCTAAGACAAGTCACCAGGCAGGTGCCCGCGCTGCCTTTGCGGCAACCGGCGGAACCGGCGCGCCGAATGCTGGTCCTGCCAATGGGCAGAATTCTTCCCCGGATTGGGCCCGGCGCATCCGGCGCGACCAGTCAACCCGGGACGCCGGCATGATGGCGGCTTCCGCTGTGCGCGACGGCGACCGGCCGGGCGGCGGCACATCGATACAACTCAGGAATGACGAGGACTGACATGAAGCTCTGAAAGCGAAACTCCACCCGCTATGGCGAAACACCGGAACCGGTCACCCCCTACCAGCGCGCCGCGCAGGCCTGGGACGACCGGATCGGCTCTGCCCGCGTTCAGGCGGCGAACTGGCGGCTGGCCGCGCTGGCAAGCCTTGGCCTCTCGTTCGTGCTGGCGGGCGGCCTCGTCTGGCGCTCAACCCAGTCCTTTGTGACGCCATACGTGGTGGAGCTGACCGGCGAAGGCGCCGTGCGCGCCGTCGGCCCGGCCGACGGGCGCTATGAGCCGACCGATGCGCAGATCGCGTTCCACCTTGCAGAATTTGTGAAGAACACGCGGTCCATCTCCATCGATCCGGTCGTGGTCCGTCAGAACTGGCTGAAGGCCTATGCCTATGCGACCGACCGGGCCGCTGCGACCCTCAATGACTATGCCCGCGACAATGATCCGTTTGCGGAGATCGGACGGCGCTCGGTCTCGGTCGATGTGACAAGCGTCGTGCGGGCGTCGGACAACAGCTTCACCGTGCGCTGGCGCGAAACCGCCTATCGGAACGGGACCGAGACCGGCCAGTCAACCCATACCGGCGTCTTCTCGATCGTCATCGACCCGCCCCGCACCGAAGAGGCCCTAAGGGCCAATCCTCTCGGCCTCTACGTCCACGGCCTCAACTGGTCGAAAGACCATCAATAGGAGCTTAACCCCATGAAACGCCTTGCCCTCATTCTCCTTGCCACGTCTGCCCTGGCGGCCTGCGAGACACTACCCGCATCACTCGGTCCGGACATTACGCTGGATGAGCCCGACTATGTCGAAGATCTCTATCTCGCTCCCGATGTGGAGGAGACGGAGAAGGCAGATACCGAGTTGGCCCCGGAACCGGTCGTCTACCGCACCTACACGCCAACCATCGTATCAGGCGCGGTGCCCGGCCAGCTGAAGCCCCTGCCCACGAAGACGGAGGCACCGTCGCTGAAGCCCTACCAGGCGATCGAGGCGGCGAACGGCAAGGCGGCCATCGAACCTTCGCTCGACAATTACATGAACGCGATCCAGGTCTATCCCTATACGGTCGGCGCGCTTTATCAGGTCTATTGCGCGCCCGAACAGGTGACGGACATTGTCCTCCAGCCCGGCGAGGAACTGGTCTCTGTCTCGGCCGGCGACACGGTCCGCTGGGTGCTCGGCGATACGGTCTCCGGCACCGGCACTGAAGCGCAGGCCCATATCCTGATCAAGCCGACCCAGGCCGGCCTCAAGACCAATCTCATCATCACGACGAGCCTTCGCGCCTATCATCTGGAACTCCGCGCGTTCGAGGAAACCTATATGGCGGCCGTCTCCTGGCGCTATGCCGACCAGCAATTGGTGACGCGAGTGGCGAGTTCGGGCACGGCGCGCGCATCGGCATCCTCCTCGCCCGCCGGACTGCAGCTCGACCGGCTGAAATTCCGGTACGACATCGACGGCGATGCGCCGCACTGGCGGCCGGATCGTGTCTTTGATGATGGCCGCAAGGTCTATATCCAGTTCCCGGCGCGGCTCGACCAAGGTGAAGCCCCGGCCCTGTTCGTCATCGGCCGGGACGGCAAGTCCCAGCTCGTCAACTATCGCATGTCGGGCGACTATTATGTCGTCGACCGCCTGTTCGCCCGCGCCGAACTCCGCCTCGGCGAAAAGCGCCAGGACGTCGTGAAGATCGCGCGCAATGATCTTGGAAGCGCGAAGCCATGACGGAAGCGGCTTCCCCTGCGCCCAAGCCTTTGGAAATCCGCGGCCGCCCGCGGCCCGTCAAGCGGTTCTCCAAACGGGCGCTGATGGCACTAGTCGGCACTGGCAGTGCGATCGTTCTTGGCTCGCTGGCGTTTGCCCTGCAAGGACCGAAGGACGATGCCGGTGGCCCTGCGCGTGAACTCTATAATACCGGTCATAATCCGGAGGCGGATGGATTGGCTGCGCTGCCGAAGTCCTATGGCGAGCTAGAGCAACAAGAAGACATTCTAGGGCCACCGCTTCCCGGAGACCTCGGCACGCCGATCCTGAAAGCCCAGCGCGAAGGGCGTATGGGCATGCCGGAGGAAGATGCGCCTGAACCGGATCCGATGCGCGAGCAGATGGCGGCGCTGGAAGCCGAGCTCCGGGCACGTGAAGCGGCGCTGACCGATGTGGCGCGCGGAAGCGGGGTGTTTTTCCAAGTGGGGTCGAGTGCGGGATCGAAGACTGTCATCGGGAGTGTTGCGTCCGCGGCGCCAGCTCCGTTGAGCTTCCCTGATTTGTCGGCATTTGCCCCGTCGCGAGAGGGGGCTTTCGGATCGTCCCTCAGCGAGGATCCGAACCGGCAGGTGCGGAAACTGGACTTCCTGGGCGAGGAGCCCGATCCCTCAATCTACAATCCGCACCGGCTCGAGACACCCGTCTCGCCCTACCAGCTGATGGCGGGCACGATCATTCCGGCGACGCTGCTGACGGGGGTGAACTCCGATCTTCCGGGCCAGGTCATCGCGCAGGTGACGAGCCCGGTCTATGACACGGTGACCGGCGAGACTGTGCTCGTGCCGCAGGGCGCGCGCCTGATCGGTCGCTATGACAGTGTCATCGCCTTCGGCCAGTCCCGGGCGCTGCTCGTCTGGAGCCGGATCGTCATGCCGGATGGCTCCTCCATCCGCATCGACAATCTCGCCGGCGTCGACGCGCGCGGCTATGCCGGCCTCGAAGACAAGGTCGATTATCATTCTTGGAAACTGCTGCAAGGCGTCGCGCTCTCGACGCTGCTTGGCGTCGGTTCCGAACTCGCCAGCGATGATGAAGGCGATATTGCCCGGGCGCTTCGCCGCTCGGCGCAGACCGGTGCCAACGAGGCCGGTCAGGAAATCGTGCGCCGCAACCTCGACGTCCAGCCCTCGATCACGATCCGGCCGGGCTGGCGGCTCGGCGTACTCGTCAACAAGGACATCGTTCTGAAACCCTATGAAGAAGGACACCAACCATGACCAAGACCAGTCTTAAGATCGGCCCATTGCCGGACAAGACACCGCAGAAATTGACGGTGCTGGTCGATCCACCGCTGGCCGCGGACCTCGATGACTATGCTCGGATCCATTCGGAGATTCATGGGACAGAGGTTCCGGCTGCCGCGCTTGTACCTCTGATGCTCGAGACTTTTTTGGCGAGCGACAGCGGATTCAGGCGGGCCAGGAAATCCTGAGCGGACGGCGTTGCCCGGCAGCAAATTCATTCATGGAGTAAACTCAATGGCAAAGTTGATTACAGCGCAGCAGGTTCTTGAACTGACGGGGTATCGCAGCAGGACAACGCTGTGGAGAAAAGTCCGAGCAAAAGTCTTTCCCGCCCCGGTCAAGCTTCCGGGCGACGCCGTTCGTTGGCGCGAACAGGAAGTTCAGGACTGGATCGAGGAAGCACCTCGGCAGACGTACACCAGGTCATAGCTTCTGTCGAAATCCTACGCCCGTATGGCAAAATCAGCCCCACACGGAAAGTACGTTTTGGTTGTCTTAACTCATCAAATCGGGGATTTACAGCGGATATATTATACTGGCACGCATCGCAAAATTAGTATATTCCATACGTCATAATTCATCGATTTGAGGAATTTAGGCACATGGAGAATAGCAAAAGTGCGATCCCACAAGGCCGACAACACGTCGCGCAGCTAATCGCACGCGCAGGCGATGTGATCCAAATCGACGATGCAGTCAGCATTTTGGGAATCGATCGGGATGCAGCCGCCAAGACACTGGCGCGTTGGACGAAGCAAGGCTGGCTGAGGCGTGTCAGGAGGGGCGTTTACGTACCGGCAACACTCGACTCATTGGGAAGCGAACATGTCCTTGAGGATCCCTGGGTTCTCGTACCCAGTCTGTTTGCGCCTGCCTACGTCGGAGGTCGCACCGCCGCGGAGTACTGGGACCTAACTGAGCAGCTTTTCAATGACATTGTGGTGATTACGGCGAAGTCCGTCCGACAGAAATCGCAGAAGCGCCACGGCGCCACTTTCACACTCAAACATGTTCAGGCGCGCAAACTCTTCGGCACAAAAAGTGTTTGGCGGGGCAGCGCCAAAGTCCAGGTGTCTGATGTGCAAAAGACCCTCGTCGACATGCTTGATGATCCATCCATTGGAGGCGGCATTCAACACGTCGCTGACTGTCTGGGCGAGTATTTCAAGCGCAAGGACAGAAATGACAATCTGCTGATCGACTACTGCGTGCGACTGGGAAATGGCGCGGTCTTCAAGCGCCTTGGGTACCTGTCAGAAATACGAGGCGGAGAGGAAGAACTCGCTCAGGCCTGTCGCGGGCATCTGAGCAAAGGAACGGCCAAACTGGATCCCTCGCTTGATTGCCAGAAACTCGTCACGCAATGGCAGCTATGGGTTCCTGCCCGCTGGAAAAAAGCGAGAGTAAGATGATCGACCGGCGAGAAATCCTCGACACTGCATCTCGCATGTCGCTTACACCGCATGTCGTTGAGAAAGACTACGTACTCGGCTGGATGCTTGCCGGCATCAGCGCCCACCCAGCATTGCGCGATAGCTGGCTCTTCAAAGGCGGGACATGCCTCAAGAAATGCTTCTTTGAAACCTACCGCTTTTCCGAAGACCTTGATTTCACACTCACGGAACCTTCGCACCTCGACGAGGAATTCCTGAGTTCGACGTTCAGCGCAGTCGGCGAATGGATTTACGAGCGCACGGGCATAGAAGTTCCGGCCCACCTCCAGAATTTTGACATCTATACCAATCCACGCGGCTCGATATCATGCCAAGGCAAAGTTAGCTATCGAGGCCCCGTCGCAAGCCGCGACCTTCCAAGGATCAAGCTCGACCTCACCGCCGATGAGCGGATAGTCCTCGCACCCGTGCGTGTAAGTGTCTTTCATCCGTACTCGGATGCACCGGTTGAGGGGATCGATATTCTTGCCTACGCCTATGAAGAATTGTTCGGCGAGAAGGTGCGGGCGCTTGCCGAGCGAACCCGGCCGCGAGACCTCTATGATGTGGTCAACTTGTTCCGCAATGCAGAAGCCCGTCCTCATGCAGCCGTCATGCTGGATGTGCTACGCCAGAAATGCGAATTCAAAGGTATTTCGGTGCCGGCACTCACCGATCTTGAGCCGCATCGAGGCGAACTCCAGAACCTCTGGAAAAACATGCTGGCTCACCAACTTCCAACACTTCCACCCTACGAGAGTTTTTGGGATGAGCTGCCCGCGTTTTTTGAATGGCTCGCAGACGGCGTCACACCTGATATCCCTGCTGCCTTCACTATTGGCGCGGGCGAAACCGTTCTCCGCCAACGCAATCTCCGACTACCGGTTTCAGCGCAGGCTCAGACCATTATAGAGATCATCAGATTCGCGGCCGGCAACCGTCTCTTGGTAGAGCTGGACTACCAAGGATCGACTAGACGGATCGAGCCATATTCGCTGCGCAGCACCCGAGACGGAAACATCGTGCTGCACGCGTGGAATACTGATCGAAACGAGCACCGTTCTTACCGAGTGGATCGCATGCAGGGAGCTCGGGTCACCAATGCTGTATTCACGCCACGATACGCAGTTGAACTCAGTCCCCAGGGTCCTGTGCAAGTGGCACAAAGCACTGCCCGGCCCGAGACACTTACTACCCGCGCGACCTTCGACAATCCTCGTTCGACCTCCCGCAACGCTTCCCGCAGGAGTACCAGCTCGGGCAAACCGGTGCACATTTACCAGTGCCCCGTATGCAACAAAAAATTCAGGCGAGACCGGCTGAATGGCCGCCTCAACCCGCACAAGAATGACTGGGGTGGGCCGTGTCCTGGCCGTACTGGCTTTTTCGTAGAGACCAGATACTAGCCGTTGGCCCTGCCGGACAGGCCGACCAAATTTCCCGAAAATGAGCGACAGCGGTGTCGAGGGTCTCCAGCGGAGATCCCGAGCTGCAGAAAATCACAATTTTCTTAGCTGGAACCCCAAATGGAACCCCAGAGCACTTTTTCAGGTGATCTGGGGAACAAGAACCACCTTAAGTCCTTGTTTTTTATGGTGCCGGCTGCAGGACTCGAACCCGCGACCCTCTGATTACAAAGCGGCACCCAATCTAGAAAAAACAATGCCTTAGCTTGCAAACTGAGGGCCTGCGGACCCCCGTTTTGCAAACCAAATCAGCCCCCTTTTACACCCCTCCGGTTAGGCCGGAAAGGTTGAGAGAGTGTTGCGATCAGCGAACCCGGTTCGCCACCGCCTGGCCCCAACTTTACGCGCCCCGAGGGCCCGCCTAAAACCGCACAAATGAACAAGCATCTGCCCCGCCGGCGGCGCGACGTGATCTACATGGCGTTGCACACGATCCGCGCCCGAGAGATTATCCAGATCGTCGGGCGGCGCACCTATCTGGAATATGGCGACGACAACGCCCTGCTGCAGGAACTCACCACCATCATCGATGAGGCGCTGCAGCGCGAGGTCGAGCGCCGGCGGAGAAACGGATCCGGATAGACTCGCGGCCGACTCACCGGCTAACCATGTCGCATGACTTCGATCCTGCGCGCTCTCATCGCCCCGCTCGCCCTATCCTGCATCGCCCTGCCGGCCGCCGCGTGGTGCAATGGCGATACGCTGGAGAGCCCCACGCTCACGCTGCGAGAGATCGAAGCGGAGTCCGGGCTGCTCGATATGTGCGGCCGGAACTGGTATCCCTCATGCGACGGCCTGTTGCTGAGCGGCCGGCGCCCCGTTCTGGACAAGCTCAATGATCCGGCCCTTTCCGGATGCATCACCGAAGCCCGCGCGCCGGCCGTGGCCGAGGCGGTCGAGACCCTGATGGCCCGGCTGGCGATGGTGAGCGATCAGCTTGAGGCGCGCCTGACAGGGCCAGGCGAACATTAAAGCAGGCTCGCCGACTCTTCCTCGGTCGCCGGCGGCGGATTGAAAAGCCCGCCTTGCGCCTCAGCCTGCCGGATCCTCCGGGCCGCGACCTCGAAGTATTCCGCGTCGAGCTCGATGCCGATGAACTTGAGGCCGAGCTCGACAGCGGCGGCGCCGGTGGCACCAGATCCCATGAACGGGTCGAGCACCGTGATCGGATTGCGCAGGAAGCCGAGGCACCAGCGCATAAGATCGAGCGGCTTCTGAGTCGGATGCTCTTTGTCATACGAGGTGACCGAGCGGCGGAACATCTTGGCGGGAAACCCCCAGCTGCACCAAGCGAGCTCGCATTGCGCCAGCGAGAAATTCTGCGGCTGCGCCTTATCCCAAATTAGGAAGCCCTGACTCGGTGGCAGCTCAAAGTAATTGCCGCCCCAGATGATCTGCGCGTCGGACATGTCCCGCATCTGCCCCAGCAGATCAGGCCCCACCGGCGCGGCATCCCAATCCTTTTTAGAGTGTTTCTGGCGAACCGGGTTCGCCGAGATATTGATGCCATAAGGCGGGTCGGTGACGACCGCGCTCACGCGCCCGATCACCGGCAGGATCTTCGAGCAATCCCCCTGCACCAGCATCGAGGCGCCCACATACTCGATCCGGGCGGCGCCGGCATCCATGATGCGCTCATGCCGGGCGCGCATCGCCCCGATCGCGGCGTCGTATGATTTGGCGGAGTCATCTAGCGGATCGTAGTCCATGGCAGCCCTGTTCTGTTGCGGAAACAAAAAGGGCCCCCGCCCTGCGGCGGAGGCCTCGGAAGCGGGGCCAGGCGATCGCCCCCGCTATTCGTTTTCGCCCTGAGGGTCCGGATCCTCGGCCGGGCTGGCAATATGCTCGCCAACGCCGATGATGTAGTCCTCGCCATCGTGGAGTCGCACCGGATACTTCCGGCCATGAAACACGCCCCGGACACCCGTGTGCGGACTATCCACCGGCTCGCGCACGCTTTCGCCCACCTGGTCGCGATAGATGCGCTCATCGTTCTCATCGAACAGGGCGGCAATCTCGGCCGGCCAGATCTCCGCGTCCCGCTTTCCGTCATAGTCGTAAACCGAGCCGCCAAGGTAAGTCTTGGCGTATAGTGGAGAAACCCGCACCATCTCGAAGATGCCGGGGCCGAGCCGGCGTTTGGCGAACATCATTCCGCAATCGCGGTCGATCAGTGCCTTGAGCGTCGAGGCCGGAGGCGTGCCGCGCTCAGCCAGCGCCAAGTTGGCCCTGAGCAGCTGCTCGGCCATTTGCTGGCGTTCCGTTATCAGATGATCGATGCGCTGGTCACGCTCCACCACCTGCGCGTCGAGCTTGTCAAGCCTTCGCTCAAGACGGTCGACCCACCCGCCCCGGCTATCCAGAAACGCCTTGATAAGCCACCCCGCTCCCGTTCCCAGAAGCGTCACCCCGGCCGACAGCCACGGCCAGTTTCTTGCAATAAAATGCGGATCCGCATCACTCATTTAACCACCTCGCCCCCGTTGGGAGTGCAGGCCCGCCACCATGGGCGGGCCTGCGCCAGTCTCAGTCCCGCCTAGCCGGCGGCGACGCACGCCTGCAGGCGATCGGCGCTTGCCTGCACTGGCGCCCACACCGCCAGATATTCATCGAGCGTGAGGTCCGGATCCTTGGAAAAGCCATCGATCACGCCGCCGGCATTGGTGCCCACGATCCGCCGGGCAGCGAAACCCGCCCAAAAAACGCGGTAGCCGGTCGGTGTATCGAGGCCGATAGCCCGGCCGGCATCGGTGAGCAGCGCCGGCAGCTCGGCCGTTACAGCCTTCACGTCACCGCGAGCACAGACTTGGCCCGCGGACGGATCGGTCTGCAGGCGGCCATCGATGACCACGCAATTTGCGGCGGAGTCGGCATAGGCGCCGACCAGCGTGCGGATCTTCGGCCCGTATTCAGCAATAACCGCCTTGGTGTCCGGCTGCAGGATCCCGGCCTCGCAAAGGTCGGCGAGATCTGCCACGGCCGGCGCAATATCCGCCTGCACAATGGCGCCCGCTTGACGTGGCGTGTTGTCCTTGTCCTGCACGGACGGAAGCGCCTGCAGGGCTGCGCAGGCCGATAGCGAGAATGCGGCGGCCGCGAGGGCCGCAAGGTGTAGCAGTTTCATGGTGTTTTCCTTTCTTAGGGGTAGAGGTTCCCGGTGCGGGCCATCACAAGGTCCACCGCAGCGAGGGCGATAATCAGGGAGATTGCGAGGCCGGCGCCCCCGATCAGAAGCCACCGGCCGAGACGGCGCATCGATCAGGCTGCCAGCTTGAGCTCAGGCACCACCTGGCCGGCGCGCGCCATCACCATCACCTCGGCGCGATTGAGCGCCATGGCGGTCGCGAAGCTGGTCACGCTCAAGAGGCGGCGCATCCACCCCCGGCCGAACGTGCGAAACGTAGACAGATCGAAATAGAACCAGAGCCGGGTATTACCGACCTCATTAATGAGATCGAAGACGTTGATCTTGCTGGCGGCGCTGAGCGTTTTCGGGCCCATCACGCCATCGACCTGCACCTTGATGCGCGAGAGACTATTGATTGCTTTCTGCAGCATCCGGACGGCTCGGGCAGGGCCCGAATTGACCGCAATGTCGAAGATCAGGAAGTCCAGCCCGCCGGGCAGGCGATCCCCCTGCACCGCCTCCCAATACCATGCATGATAAATCGGCATGACCTTTTCAATGCTCAGACTGCGCATCTCATCGTCGGGAACATCCCGCACCCTACGACCGGTCCATCGGGCATAGGTTGCCTTGGTGACGCCCCGCATGGTGACGCCGCCCGGATCCTTTGGGTTATCGGAATACCCGCCCTCATGACTCAGTGTCTCCACCAATGCGAGGCGAAAATTCGGCGTGTAGATATTCACGGCAGCATCACCCCCTTGGATCTCGCATAGCCGGTGAGGGCCATCTTGGCGGCCATGAACAGGGCCTTGCGAATGGTCGCCCCACGCTCACGATAGACAGCCTCACGGCCGGCAAGTTCGGCGACCAGATCCGCATTATCCGGATCGATTTGCGTGATGCGATCCGGAAAGGCGTGCCGGGCGAACTCGACGCCGGCATAGGCGACCTCGCGGTGCACCCACTTGACGCCAAGATCCTGCATCGCGCCCTTGTAAAGCAGGTTTGCCTCGCGGAGCGACACAAGCCCGCTTTCCAGCGCCCAATCATGGATCGCGGCCGGACCCCACCATTGCGGATGCTTCGGCTGCCACAGCCTGAGCGGCCGGGGCAGCGAATGGATGTCGAACACAAAGCCGGCCGGCACAGTGAAATCACGGTACCAGAGCGAGCGGAGGATCCGATATTCCGGCCGGCCTTGGCGCAGCGATCCGGTTTCCTCCACCTCAGACGGGTGGAGCACCAGCCCCCGCGCGACTTCCAACGTGGCCGGCCGCACACATTGCGGCGTCCAGAACATGGCGATTCAGCCCCCCTGGCCCGAGACGGTCGTGGGCTGCAGGGCCGTCGGATCCGTTGCCGTGGGCGCCGGCTGGACCGGAGCCGGAGGAACTGGCGCCGGCGCCGGGCTGGTCAACGCCTTATAATCATCGACCACGAATTGCAGCCCGGCGCCGCTCAGCAGCTCGCCCACATCCTCGCGGATCTCGGCATAAAGGCGCAAGCCTCTCTGGTGCTGCTCATTAATGATGCGCATGGCCTCATCGTGGGCGGCAATAGCGCCCTGCTCGGCCGCCGCGATTTTTCCGAGGATCTTCTGATATTGCGGGCTGTCCTTGATCTGCTCACTGAGCAGCGGCAACAGGCCCATGAGAGCCGCCTGCACCAGAACACCATTGTCCGTTTTTCCAATACCCATGATTTACTCCTTTCGAGCGTCGTTAGCTTTGTTTTGAGGAAGGCCGATCAGGCGCCCGGATGCACCGCGATCGATCTATTCATCCAGAAATGGGCGGCGCCTGTTTCCACGATGACACCATCCGCCGCCGCGCCGGCATCGACCTCGCGGTAATAAACGCCGGTCACCCCGTCATTTATTGCGGCCTCAAACCAGCCGGCAGGCGTCTCAGGCGCGCCGCTGTAGCCGATGGAATGCAGGATCTGCAGAGACAGATCCTCGGTCACCGTCAGCGAACCGAATTCGCGGCTGAGATCGAAACCATGCGTCTCGGCCGTTGGCCCGTCAAAGGTCGGCGAAGCGCCAGCCCCTGAGATCCGCAGGATATTGGCGCAAGGATAAATCGCACCGCCCCCAATCGAGAAAGTATAGCTCGCCGGCTCAGATGCACCGGCGATCTTGTAGGCAAACACTTGCGCCGCATTCGGATCATTTGGCGTCAGATCCGTGTTGACCATTGATCCGATCGCCGTCCACCCGGCCGGCGGCGACACCGTGCCGGTTGTGCTGACATAACCGATAAAACAGCCGAGCAGCAGATCGCCCTCGGTGACGCCCTCAGGCGCCGCCACGGTCGCGCTATCGGTCGAGCCGGAGACACTCTGGACGATCGGCGCGCCGGTTGGCCCGGCCGCCACGGCACCAGCCGCCATGAAGGCGAGCGTGTATCCGCGCCCGGATGATTTGGCCGAATGAGAAAAGGCGCCCGGATCTTCGCCGCTATGCGGCACGTCCGCCTTGGACGCGACCGCGAGCGAGCTATTGCTGCCGCCGCCGCCCTGATGCTCCAGCGAGTAACCTACCGGCGCGGTATAAATCAGCGAGGCATCCCGCCAGAGGCCAAATTCAACACCAAGGAAGCCATGGAAGCCGAGGTCGCTGCCCTGCTCGCTGGAGGCGCCCAATGAACGCCACCACCGCCGAAACCCTCGCCGATCTGGCGGCCAGCCTGCAGGAAGGCTTGCCGCTGGACGTGGCTTGCTTCCGGATCAACGACGCAATGGAAGGGCTCGGCCTACTCGGCCAGCCCGGCCTCCGCATCTACCCGGAAAAGGCAACCTATGAACAGGTCGAGAAATTGATCCGGGCGGCCTTGCCCGGTTGGGGCTGGCGCACCGCGCAGAGCTCCGCGTCGACCAGCCCCTTACTGTTCCCCTGTTATGAGGATCCGAAGCACGGCGCCCGGCTGGAGCGGCAATATCCGCCCGAGCGCTGGCACCGGCGCCAAGACGTCCACCTCAACATTCACCCGCCGATCGACAGCGCGGCCGCCCTATGCGCGGCCCTGCTGGTGACGCTCGCCACGATCCTGCAGGACCGCCAAGCCGCGGAGGCGCGCGCCCATGTCTGACAATTTCCCGCGTTGGGGCTTTGCCCCCTATGAGGCCGAGGAATGGACAATTCGCAGCGACAAGAGTCGAAGCGAAATTATCGAAGAGGCCCGCAGCCAATACGGCGAGACGTTCGTGATCGGACGTTTCGGCCCGCCTGAGCTCAGCCAGTTCCGCATCGATGCGGCCGCGCTGATCGAGAGCGCGCTGGAAGGGTGCGGGCCGGCCGGCGAATCCGTTGCCGCCGAAATTGGCGAAGATGGCGAGCACGGCCTTGATAACCTGCCCGATCTTGCGCTCGCCGAACTGCAGGAACTCTTGACCGCCGCCTGCCGGCACTGGGTCGAGAGGCATGAAGTGCGCAGCTACTACCTGAGCGGCCCGACCGAAATCGAACACTTCAATTCAGAAGAGGCCCGATCCGATGGCTGACATGATCGTCTCCACTTTTCAGCGCGGCGGCTCATCGCTGGTGATGCAAATGCTCTATGCCGGCGGTCTCGATTGCGCTGGATCCGCCCCGGATTTCGAGGATGGCCGCGCCATGCTCCGCAGGGAGTCCGGCAACGACGCGCAATGGATCTCAGGCGAAGACGGCGCCGTGAAGCTGCTGGAACCTCAGCGGTTCAAGACGGGCCAGCGCGTGGCCCTGAGCGCCATCTGGCTCGATCGCGACCCTATGGCCCGCGCGCGCAGCGCCGTGCGCTTCATGGCCTCGAAGGGCGTACCCATCGCCGCCGCGCGCCAGAGCATGCGCGCCTTTGCGAGCAGCTACGTCCACGACCGAAAAATGGCACTCCACCACCTGGCCGGCCTCTGCGCGGGCAATGTGATGGCGCTCACCTTCGAGGAACTGGTGCAGGACCCGCGCAAGGCGGCCCGCATGATCGCCGGCCTCATACCCCACAGGGGCCTCGATCAGGCGGCGATGGCATCCGTTGCCATCCCTCGGCCCGCCGGGCTCGCCCCTGAAATGCTTGAGCCGCGCCTGCTACAGCTATGGGCCAGCGGCCGCATGGCCGTACCGGCCGGCCGGATCGGATCCGCCCATGCCTGATCTGGAGCGCATTGTCCTGCTCGGGTTCGTGGGCATTTTCCTGCTCGCCATTGGCGGCGGCGGCGTGGTGTTCGCCGGCAAGGGCGAGCCTGTCGACCGCACCGGCCGCACGCTGCAGGTCTTGGCCGGGCTGATCGTGATGCTCGCCGGGCTCGCCTGCGCGATGAGCGCCCTCGCCAGCGTTTTCACGGCGACAACAAAATGACCGACAAGCCGGAGCATTCCCGCCCCGGCCGGGGCCCGCACGACCAAAATCGCCTCACAGCCACCGAGGCGCGGCGGGCGGGCCCCCCACCCCCTAACCGCATCCTGCGGGAAATGGTGCAGGTTGCGATCGACAACGGCCTGCAGATCACAGAAATCATCGCCGAGCCCGATGGCACGCTGCGCCTCTTGACGGATCGGGCGGAAACGGCGCCAATGCGCGACCCCTTAGAAGAGGCGAGGGCGTCGCGTGCGAGTAAAGGTAACAGGGTTGCGAACCGCCACTAAACGGCTGGCAGATGGATCGGTCGTCTATTACGCCTACGCCTACCAAGGCGGCCCCCTGATCGCCAAAGGCACCGGAAAAACCACCACCGCCGCGCGCGCCGATCTGGACGCAAAGCTGGCCGAGCAGGAAACGCTCGCCAAGCTCACGGCTGCGCGCGATGTGCAGGAAATCAAACCCGCGCCAAGCATCGCCTACATCGAAGGCCTTGTCCGGGCCTTCCTCAACTCGCCCGAGTTTGGAAAGCTCAAGCCCCGCACGCAACGGGATTACAGGCATTATCTGGACGATTTCCGCGTCGAGTTTGGCGACTGGCGCACCGCCCTTTTCGAGGATCCGCGCACCGCTCAGGATCTCGCAGACTGGCGCGATGAGGCGCCCGGCGCCCGCACTGGCGACTTCCGCATGAGCGTTGTTTCGCGCCTGTTTTCATGGGCCAGGGCGCGCGGAATCACATCGGCCCGACCGACCGAGGCGCTGGAGCGCGTTTATTCCGCCGATCGATCCGACCGGATCTGGAGCGAGGAAGAGGTGGGAAAGCTGCTCGCGGTCTGCAACGGCCCGCTAAGTTGGGCGGTACGACTGGCGATCAATACAGGCCTGCGGCAGGGCGATCTAATCACGCTACCATGGTCGGCCGTCTCGGATCTTTCGATCCGCTACCGCACCTCGAAGCGCGGCAAGGACGCAATCATTCCGATCACGCCCGCGCTGCGCGAGCTACTGGCCGAGATCCCCCGGCGCTCGCCGGTGATCCTCACCAGCTCCACCGGCCGCGCATGGACCGGCGATGGCCTGCGGTCGAGCTTCAACCGCTCCAAAACTGAGGCCGGCATCGAGGGCCTGACTTGGCACGACTTCCGGGGCACGGCCGTCACGCGGCTTGCAAAAACCAAGCTCACCACCCGCGACATTGCCCGGATCATCGGCTGGTCTGAGGCCCGGATCGAGCAGATTATGACCCGCTATGTGAGTGCGGACGCCCTTGCTGCGGACATGCTTTTGAGAATGGCCGGAGAACGAATTTTGCAAACCGGCTGCAAACCGGACGAAATCGCGAACGACTAAAAACGCCGCGATCTGTAATAACCACTATGGTGCCGGCTGCAGGACTCGAACCCGCGACCCTCTGATTACAAATCAGATGCTCTACCAGCTGAGCTAAGCCGGCCCATGAGGAACCCCGTCACTAATGGGAAGTCCTGCCGGATGCAAGCGGGCTCACCACACTTGCCGGAACAGGCGGCAAGATCACCCGTAATTGGCGCAGCATTCCGCCCATGACTGGCCACATTCCCGGCCAAAATTCCCCTGAGAGGCGAGAGTGGAGCACACAGGAACGCACTACCATACTGTTTGCAATAGACATTTCGGCCCCGGGTCAGATTCCATCCAATTTCCTTGGCACCGCCTCATTCGCCCCGGTCGGCGCACATTTCGGCCTCAAACCCCACCTATCCCTTTGTTTACACAAGCAAACAGGAACCGGAAGAGTTCCCAGGGATTGATGGAGCAAGAGATGAGCATGAAGGAGACCCTTATGAAACGCACGCTATTCGCTGCCGCCGGCCTCAGCCTGATCGGAGCTGCACTCGCCCTGCCGGCCGTTTCGGATGCTCCCAAGCCGCCCCCGGCAGAGCCCGTTTACGTGGCCCGCAAGCCGGTCTGCGAGGACATGAAACTGTCCATCTACTTTCCTGCCTACGAGACGATGCTGTCCTCCTATTCAGTCCGTGCGCTGAACGCGGCCACGAACAGCCTCGAAGGCTGCGCCGTTACCGACATTGATGTCGCCGTCGTTTCGGAAGAGGCTCATACGGATTCGGAAATGGCCCAACTGTCCGAGGCGCGCGCTGCTGCTGTGCTCCAGGCCCTGTCCGACCGTGGTATTTATGCCCCGCGCATCGAAACCAGCTTCACGGAAGTGAATGCCAACGCCGCCTCGGCCGAAGCCCCTGTCGAGCCAATGGCCCGCCGTGTCGATGTCAGCCTCGATGTGAAGCCCGTCTACGGCCTCTGATCTTCCCTTCCCCCTCCCAATCGGCTGCAGGTCTGTCACCGCACCTGTGCCGTCAACTACCCCGGACCGGCCCCGCCGTTCCGGGGTTTTTCTTGGTACAGGCCACTGTCAAAGCAGCGATTTTTATCCGTGCGGTTTCTTTCAATTCCGCCGCGCTGCGCTAAAAGACACGCTCCACGCGGGGCCGGAAGGTTCGAATCGTGGCCCTGAACAGACAAACGGAAAAGACTGACCTCCAATGACGCACCCCCGGCGCATCCTCGTCACCTCTGCCCTGCCGTACATCAACGGCGTCAAGCATCTCGGCAACCTTGCCGGCTCGATGCTTCCGGCTGACGTGTATTCGCGCGTGATGCGTCTTCTGGGTCATGATGTGACCTATATCTGCGCCACGGACGAACACGGCACGCCCGCCGAACTCGCCGCGCAGGCCGCCGGCGTCAGCGTTCAGCAATATTGCGACGAACAATACGAGATCCAGCGCGCGGCCGGGGAAGGCTTCAGCCTGTCCTTTGACTGGTTCGGCCGCACCTCGCGCCCGGCGAACCATGCCGCAACCCAACACCTCGCCCAGGAACTGGAGAAGCAGGGCCTGATCGAGGAACGCACCTCGAAACAGGTCTACTCTGTTGACGACGGACGCTTCCTGCCAGACCGCTATGTCGAGGGTACCTGTCCCGACTGCGGCTATGAAAAGGCGCGTGGCGACCAGTGCGACAATTGCGGGCGCCTGCTCGACCCGGTTGACCTGATCAATCCGTACTCTGCCGTTTCCGGTAGCCGCAATATCGAGATCCGCGACACCAACCATCTCTACCTGCTGCAGACCAAGATGCAGGACCGCATCCGCGACTGGGTGCAGGAGAAGGGCAAGAACTGGCCGTCCCTTGCCGTGTCGATCGCCAACAAATGGCTCGATGAGGGCCTGATCGCGCGCTCCATCACACGCGACCTCAGCTGGGGCATCAAGGTGACGGACGTGGACGGCAACCCGCGCCCCGGTTTTGAGGACAAGGTCTTCTACGTCTGGTTCGATGCACCGATCGGCTACATCTCCGCGACGCAGGAATGGGCCGAGGCCACAGGCAATGACTGGGAAAGCCTCTGGAAAACCGATAAGGGCGCCGATGACGTCGAATATGTCGAGTTCATGGGCAAGGACAATGTCGCCTTCCACACGGTCTCCTTCCCGGTCACGCTGCTGGGGTGTGGCGAACCGTGGAAAACCGTCGACAAGCTGAAAGCCTTCAACTGGGTCACCTGGTATGGCGGCAAGTTCTCCACGTCGATGAAACGCGGCGTGTTCATGGACCAGGCGCTGGACCTTCTGCCTGCAGACTATTGGCGCTGGTATCTCATCTCCAACGCCCCGGAAGGGTCCGATGCGGCATTCACATGGGAAGGCTTCCAGAGCGCCGTGAACTCAGACCTTGCCAACGTACTTGGCAACTTCGTGAACCGGATCACCAAATACTGCGCCTCGAAATTCGACGGCCAGGTGCCCGCCACCGGCACGCCGGGCGAGGCAGAGGCATGGATGGCGGCCGAACTGAAGGAACGCCTGCCCCGTCTGGTCGAACATTACGAGGCGATGGAATTCCGCAAGGCCGCTGCCGAGACGCGCGCGATCTGGGCTGCGGGCAACGAATACCTCACCAAGGCCGAGCCATGGGTGAAGTACAAGGCGGATGTGGACGCTGCTGCGATCGGCGTGCGCGCGGGCCTGAACCTCGCCGCTCTGTTCGGTATTATCGCTCAGCCGATCATTCCGACAGCCGCGAAGAAAATCCTGGATGCGCTGAACATTCCGGAAGAGAATCGCAAATTCCCCGGCCAGGAGACAGACTTCGCCGCCCTGCTGGATGCCCTGCCCCATGGCATGGCCATCTCGCCGCCGGATGTCCTGTTCCAGAAGATTGAGGACACTCAGCTTGCGGAATGGGCTGAACGCTTCGGCGGCGGCAACCAGGGCTGACATCTTTGCGCGGGAGCGGTCTCGCTGATCGCTCTCACGTCTTAGCTGTCTGGTGTCTCCTCAGGCGCTGTCTCTTCCCGCATTTCTGTTCGCAGGGCACGTAGCCGTTCCCGGTAATGTTCTGCGTCGCCATACTCGGAAAATTCAGCATAACGCGCATGCGCCCCAATCACGCGGCGCGCCTGCTTGATCGGGCACCAGTACTGTTCCGTGCGCGCAGCGACTTCCCGCACATAGGCGATCACGCCATTGGCATAGGAGCAGTAGGCACAGTTCAGTTTCTCCAGCGCGTTCAGATAGGCGAGGCTTTTCCGGTCAAACACCAGATAGTCGCGGCGCCTGACCTGGGGAATGTCATACACCCGGAAACAGATGGCCTGGTAAATCGACACTGAGAGGTCCAGCAGCACAAAGATCACGATGAGCGAATAGATCACCGGCGCCGTCACCACGACCCAGAACCGTGCGCTCATCAGGTAGGGAATGAGGCCTTTCCGCAGTTCCAGATGGCGACGGATCACTTCCTGATCGAACAGGACGCGCCCCCGTTCCAGGCCATAGCGGAAACCGGCCCGCTTTTTTGCAAATTCCGCCTCAAGCTCCAGCTCCAGGTCGCGGATCTTGCCGAGTATCCGGTCTGTGTGGTCTGACATGTCTTTTCCGATGCTCCTACCATTCATCCTGGCGAGCAGGAGAGGTGCCGTTATAGCCGCCGGAATATAACAGACAGGTTATTGGCCGGCATCTCAAGCACCGTCTCCAGCCGGAGGCCTGCACCCGAAGCCAGCGGAAGCAGGTCGCGATCTAGGTCCCGCACGCCCCAGGATGGGTCTCTCGATTTCAGATTTTCGCTGAACGCTGCATTCGATGGGGCGATTTCGCCAAGGCGGGCGTAAGGACCGTAGAGGAACAGGTGCCCGCCGGGCTTCAACAGGCGGCCGGCGCCGCGCAGCAGCCCCTCTGTCGCCGCGAAGGGCGAGATGTGGACCATGTTGACCGAGACGATCACGTCCCACGCCTGCCCTTCCGCATCGCCCCAGGAGACGGCGGAGGCGTCGATGTACAATGGCCCGGACAGTCGATCATGCCCTGCTGCTTCGCGCCAGGCAGTCTGGCTCTCACGGCTCGCGGCATCAATGTCGGAATAGGTCCAGTGAAGCGCCGGGAAGGCCTCTGTCAGGAAGGCCCCGTGTTCACCCGTGCCCGAAGCAATCTCCAGCACCTGCCCGGCTGTCAGCCCATGGGCAGCGAAGACATCGCGGATGGGGTCTTTGTTGCGGGCTGTGGAAGGTGCAAAGCGGCGTCCGTCTCCACCATCTGCGCGAGGCTCCATTGCGACGGGTTTCTTGTCAGCCATCTGCGTGCTCGAAGCCGTACATCTCTGTCGTCACGGTCGACTGTGCCGCCGCATTGTAGCGAGGGCCAACGGCATTTTCCGGCGCGAAGTGTGCGTCCAGACGCGCCACCTGTTCCGGAGTCAGGGTGACCTCAGCCGCTTGGTGGTTTTCTTCCAGATGCTTCAGGCTGGTGGTGCCGGGGATGGGCAGCACGTTCGGTCCCTTGGCCAGCGTCCAGGCGATGGCAAGCTGCGCGACGGAACAGCCTGCCTCTTCCGCCACGGCCCGCGCCTCGTTCAGCAGGGCAAGGTTGCCCTTATAGTTCTCAGGGTGGAACCGCGGGAAAATGCTGAGGCGCATGTCGGACTCGTGGAACTTTGCCGGGTCCGCCGGCGGATCGGCCAGGAAACCGCGCCCCACCGGCGAGAAGGCCACCAGCGCCGTGCCCAGTTCCTCACAGGCTCGCATCACCGCGATCTCCGGGTTGCGGACCCAGAGGGAATATTCCGACTGCATCGCTGCGATGGGATGCACAGCAGCCCCGCGGCGCAGCTGGTCCGCACTCATTTCCGAGAGGCCCGCCAGCAGGATCTTGCCTTCGGAGACAAGATCCGCAAGCGCTCCGACAGAATCCTCGATCGGGACGTTCGGGTCTGGCCGGTGAAGGTAATAGAGGTCTATCACGTCCGTCTTCAGACGCTTCAGGCTCGCCTCGCAGGCGGCCTTGATGGCTTCCGGACGGCCATCCAGGGTCCGCTTGCCATCCCGAAACCCAAGGACGCATTTGCTGGCCAGGAAAAAGTCCTGACGGCGAGCGCCCAGGGCTTCACCGATCAGTTCCTCACTCCGGCCAAAGCCGTACAGCGTCGCGGTGTCGAAGAAATCACACCCGAGATCGAGCGCCCGGACCAGAAGCGCCTTCGCTTCGTCTTCCGGGATCGCAGGGCCATAGGCATGACAGATATTCATGCACCCAAGGCCGACCGGATAGACCTCCCGGTCACCGATCTTCCGACGCTGTACGCTCATGCAATCAGCCTCTTGGTGTGAACCGCTCCCGCAGTTCGTTCTTCAGGATCTTGCCGTTCGCATTGCGCGGCAGCGGTTCGTCCATGAACTGGATTTCCACCGGTACCTTGAACGCTGCCAGCTGATTGGCGACATGCGCGCGCAGCTCATCCTGGGTCACGCTCATGCCCGGCTTCAGCTGCACCACGGCGCCAACTTCCTCGCCCAGGATCTTGTGCGGAATGCCAACCACAGCCGCATCCATCACGGCCGGGTGGTCGTACAGGGCGCTCTCGACCTCGATGCAGTAAACATTCTCGCCGCCGCGGATCAGCATGTCCTTGGCGCGGTCGACCAGGTACAGGAAGCCCTCTTCGTCGAGGCGGGCAAGGTCTCCGGTGACAACCCAGCCATTGCGGAAGGTTTCCGCCGTCGCGTCCGGACGGTTCCAGTAAAGCTTGCAGTTCGACGGGCTCTTGCACCACAGCTCGCCCACTTCGCCGACGCCAAGCGCGTTGCCATCAGGATCGCAGACTTTCAGCTCCACAGCCGACGGAGCCGCCCCCGCGCTGGACGGGCGGTTCACATAGTCCTCGCCGATGTTCAGCGTCACGGTCGCGCAGGTTTCCGTCATGCCCCAGCCATTGCCGGGGGCGGCATTCGGCAGGCGGCGCTTGATCGTGGAGACAAGCTCCGGCGCAGACGGGGCACCGCCATAGGACACGACTTCAATGGAGGAGAGGTCGTATTTCTCGCGGTCGGGGTGTTCCAGAACCTGCCAGGCGATGGCCGGCACGCCGCCGACGCTGGTGATCCGCTCACGCTCGATGATCGGCAGAGCTTCGGAAGCGTCCCATTTGTACATGGTGACGATCTTGTCGCCGCGCAGGGCGGTCGGCACCAGGATGGCGAAGGCGCCGGTTGCGTGGAAGAACGGGATCGACATCAGCGTCGCCCGCGTCACATTCGGATCGGGTTGCGGCACCGGCTCGCCCTTGCGCAGGTACATGCGCGCGGTGCAGGTCAGCGAGTTGAACATGTTCGCGATCACGGCGCGGTGGGTGGCCAGTGCCCCCTTCGGCTTCCCGGTGGTACCGGACGTATACATGATCGTGGCATGGTCGTCGGGGCCGACGTCCACAGCCGGCATGCCGATTTCCGGCAGATCGGCCCACGCATTTGCCGGACCGATAACCTCTTCCATCGTGCTGACGCAGGGATGGTTGTGCTCATCGCCCGGATCCCGCGCGATGATGACGTGCTTCAGATCGGGCAGATCTTCCATATGCTCATGGATACGCTCGAAGATCTGCGGGTCGACGACAGCTGCCTTCACGCCTGCGAATGACAGGCCATAGTGCAGCTCCTCACCCGTCCACCAGGAGTTCATCGGCGTCGCGATGGCGCCAAGGCTCAGCGCGGCATAGAAAGCCACCGGCCATTGCGGATAGTTCCGCATGATCACGGCTACGCGGTCGCCCTTGGTGATGCCGTACTTGTCGCGCAGGGTGGCAGCGAAATGCTCGACCGCCCGTAGCATGGCCTTATAGGTCACCCGCTCGTCATGATAGACGATGTAGTCGCGGTCCGGATGTGTCATCGCTGCCAGGAACAGGATCGCGTGAATGTTCGGCGGGGCGTTCGTGTAGGCCTTCATCGGCACGCCATCGACGACCGCGTCCTCCACTTCGACGGGAGACCCCGGAGCCCCCAGCATGGCGTTAGCCTGGGCAATGGACATGGCGGGCCAGTTAGGGGGCAGCAGCTCTGATGACATGGGTTTCCTCGGGCAGGGTTATTGTTCGCGCCACACAACCACGCCGAGGGCTTCGTTTGAAGAGGCCGCAAAGCCGTGTTTGAGGAAATCTGACGCCTCACCTCGCGGAAAGCACTGCGCAAAGTGGCGCAATGTTGCCATTGCGCCGCTCGCGAACGGGCTGTTTGCCCTAATAACTGCTACAGTCTTCGCGGATTTATTTCCCGAAATCGCAGAAGCGCAGTTCGTGATACGTACCGTCCGGCTCGGTCACATCATAGGCTCGGCCGGTCAGCTCGTCGCCCTCGCAGAGGTAGCCGATCTGGTACATCGCCAGCAGGGTGCCATTATCCGGCGTCAGGTCGTTCGCCAGCATCAGGTCGATGGCGTCATCATGACGGCCAAGTTCCATCAGGATGTTGAAACGCTGAAGCTTGGTGGTTTCCGGCTGGGCCAGAAGCGCGTTCAGCGACGTGGCCTTGCCGCGTGCGCTGTCCAGCAGAGAAGCCGCTGCCGTGCTCCACTCGGTGTCGCTGTAATCGGCCAGAACTTCCTCGAAATCCTCGATCGCGCCCATCGTGTCATAGCCATGCTCGCCAAGGCGGAGTTCGCCGCGGCGGTAGAGCACTTCGGCCAGCTGGTCGCGGCTGAGGGACGGATCGCCCGTCAGCTGGGTCAGGCGGTCGATGGCCGTCTGCGTGTTGCCGGCTGTCACCAGCTCCTCAACCGTCTGCATCGCCAGCTCATAAGGCGACGCGACCATCGTTGTGGCGGTGGCTGCGGCGGTATCTGCAGCAGGCGCGGGGGTCGAACTACAGGCTGCCAGCACAAGGGCAGAGGCGGCGGCAGCAAGGCTGAGGCGAATCATGGTCGGAAGCTCCGTACAGGCGGGTTGAGGCAGTGGGACTCTGGTAGACGCACAAGGCGTACGGCGGCAGGGCCGGATTGTGAATTTTGTGTGGTGTTTGCTACCCGGCCTCAGCGGCATCTGCCTCCGCTTCGACCGTTCCCGGCAGCGGATTGCACCAGGTCAGCCCATCCAGCCACTCACGCGGATCACCGGCGCCTTGCACCGGGCCGCCTTCCCCGTCAGTGCCGCAGATGAACCCGGCGTCCTTCAGCTTCTGCGTCTGCGCTTCATCGGGGCTGAGCCCTGCCTTCTGATAGCGACGGGCTGGCACATCACGCTCGCCCAGTGCCCAGGCAACATCGAACCATTGCGGCAGCGTCAGCATGTAGCCGAGACGCGGCTCCAGCGCGTCCCGGTCAGAGCGGGCGAGGTCCAGCTCGACCTTTGCCTGCTCTGCGCGCGGGTGGTCCGGCACGAGCGCCAGCATCTGCTCCAGGTCGGCAACCGCGCCGCGCCGGTCATCGCCTGCCAGACGCCGCAGGCTGCCGCGCTGGTAAAGCGCTTCGGCCCTTTCCGCAGGCTTCAGTTTCGGGTCGGCCAGCAGGCGGGTGAGCGCGGCATCGACCGCATAGGGATTGCCTGCGGCTTCCGCACTTGCGAGGCGGTCGGCAAAGGGAAGAGCCGGCTCGGGCGCCGAGGCGCACGCGGCAGTCGCGACCAGCATGAGGGCCGCCAGAAAGGAACGGTTGAGATGCATGCGTGCACATAAGCGGGCTTCGCCCGGCGCCGCAAATTGCATTTCAGTTAGATCGCACAGCCCGCAGATCCAGCCCGACTCAGGCCCGCTTCAGGCCCAGTTCAGGCGCTGGCGAGACGGTCGATCTCGGCGATATCGCCCCGGCCCAGCGCCTCGATCGCACGGGCGGCGATGTGGCGGGCATTGAGGCCCGCGGCTTCGTACATGTTGTAAGGCGTGTCCTGGTCCTGGAACTCGTCCGGCAGGGTCATCGGGCGGATCTTCAGGCCATTATCCAGCCCGCCGCTGCGCGCCAGGTATTCCAGCACGAAGCTGCCGAAGCCGCCGGTAGCGCCTTCCTCGATGGTGATGAGAACTTCATGTTCTTTCGCCAGCCGGTTCACCAGGTCCGTATCCAGCGGCTTGGCAAAGCGGGCGTCCGCCACAGTGGCCGAGAGGCCCTGTGCAGCCAGCATGTCCGCTGCCTTCAGCGCTTCGCCAAGGCGCGTGCCATAGGACAGGATCGCGATGGTCGTCCCTTCGCGGATCAGACGGCCCTTGCCGATCTCCAGCGGGGTCAGAACCTCCGGCATGTCGACGCCAATGCCCTCGCCCCGCGGATAGCGGAAGGCGCTCGGCCGGTCGTCGATTTCCAGCGAGGTCAACACCATGCGGGCAAGCTCTGCCTCGTCGCCTGCGGCCATGCAGATCATGCCCGGCAGCGCGCCGAGATAGCCAATGTCGAAGCTGCCTGCATGGGTCGCCCCATCGGCCCCGACGAGCCCTGCCCGGTCAATCGCGAAACGGACCGGCAGTTTCTGGATCGCCACATCGTGGACAACCTGGTCGTAGCCGCGCTGCAGGAAGGTGGAATAGATCGCGCAAAACGGCTTCATCCCGTCGGCTGCAAGACCAGCCGCAAACGTCACCGCGTGCTGTTCGGCAATGCCGACATCGAAGTGGCGATTGGGGTAGCGCGCCGCGAAAATATCGGTGGACGTGCCCGATGGCATGGCCGCCGTGATCGCGCAGATCCTGTCGTCCTTTTCCGCCAGCTGGGTCAGCGTCTGGCCGAACACTTTCTGATAGGCAGGTGCCTTCGGCTTCGGCTTGGACTGCTCGCCCGTGACGACCGAGAATTTCGACACGCCATGATACTTGTCGGCAGAATTCTCCGCCGGGGCATAGCCCTTGCCCTTCTGCGTGACGACGTGGATCAGGATCGGGCCTTCCCGCATCGCCTTCACGTTTTCGAGGATCGGGATCAGCACGTCGAGATCATGCCCGTCGACCGGGCCGACATAGTAGAAGCCGAGTTCCTCGAACAGCGTGCCGCCCATGGCAAAGCCGCGCAGGAATTCCTCCGCGCGCCGCGCCGGGCTTTCGAGACCGATAGGTGCCACCACCTTCTTCGCAATCCGGCGCAAGCCCCGGTAGGGCCGCGAGGACACGAGCTGCGAGAGGTGGTTGCTCATCGCGCCGACAGGCGGAGCGATGGACATGTCATTGTCGTTGAGGATGACGATCAGGCGCGACTTGTCGGCGCCCGCATTGTTCATCGCTTCATAGGCCATGCCCGCAGACATGGAGCCATCGCCGATCACCGCGATGACGTTGGAATTCTCGCCCTGGATATCCCGCGCCTTGGCAAAGCCGAGCCCGGCCGAGATCGAGGTCGACGCATGCGCCGCACCGAACGGATCGTACTCGCTTTCCGAACGCTTGGTGAAGCCGGACAGGCCCCCGCCCTGGCGCAGCGTACGCATGCGGTCGCGGCGGCCGGTGAGGATCTTGTGGGGATAGCACTGGTGGCCGACATCCCAGATCAGCTTGTCTTTCGGGGCGTCGAACACCGAATGGATGGCAACGGTCAGTTCCACCACGCCGAGGCCGGAACCGAGGTGGCCGCCGGTAACTGAAACGACATCAATCACCTCCTCGCGCACTTCATTCGCAATCTGTTTCAGCTCGGCCCGCGAACGACCTTTGAGGTCGGCGGGCGAGTCGATTGCATCAAGCAGGCGGTTGGGGCGGGAGTCGGTCATCGTTCTGCCGGACCTTGTGGGCGACGGGTTTCTGTCTGTCTAGTGTGTTCTATCCAAAACAAAATCGACAGATTGCAGCAGTATATTGGCCTTTTCGCGAAATATTGCGAGGTGTTCCTTCGCCTGATCGGCCAGAAGACGCACCCGCTGGCGGGCCCCGTCGACGCCCAGAATCGTAACGAAATTAGCCTTTCCGGCCTCCGCATCCTTGGCCAGCGCCTTGCCGACGGACTCTTCATCACCGGTCGCATCGAGCAGGTCGTCGGCGATCTGGTAGGCCAGGCCAAGGTCATTAGAAAAGCCAGCCAGCGCGTTGCGCTCGTGTTCCCGGGCACCACCGACGATTCCCGCCGCCTCCGTGGCGTAGGAAATCAGCGCGCCGGTTTTCAGGCGCTGCATGCGGGTGATCGTATTGAGGTCCCGGGGGCTTTCGCTTTCCAGCATGTCGATCATCTGGCCGCCCACCATGCCGCGCGCGCCGGAGGCATCCGCCAGCCGCTCGATCAGCATGGACCGCACTTCGGCGTCATGATGCGTCTCCCGCGAGGCGAGGATCTTGAAGGCCAGCGTCAGCAGGGCATCCCCGGCCAGCACCGCCGTCGCCTCGTCGAATGCCTTGTGCACCGTCGGCTGGCCTCGGCGAAAATCGTCATCATCCATGCAGGGTAGATCGTCGTGCACCAGCGAATAGCAATGCACGCATTCCAGCGCCGCCGCCGTGCGCAGCAGGGACTTTTCCGGCGCCTCGAACATGGCGCCTGCTTCCAGCAGGAAGAAGGGGCGCATCCGTTTGCCATTTGCCAGCGCCGCATACCGCATGGCGCGCATCAGGTCTGCCTCCGGCCCGGAGGCTGGCGGGATCAGCTGGTCCAGTGCCACGGTCACCTTGTCGGCAACTTCCTTCAGGCGCTGGTCGAAGTCGATCACGTCCTCCATGGCGCGCCTAGTCGAAGCTGGCGGGCTCCGTGGCGACGCCACCTGCCCCTTGCACAATCTGCTCGACTTTCAGCTCCGCCGCCTTGAGGCGCGCTTCACAATGCGCCTTCAGGGCTGCGCCGCGCTCGTAAATGGCAATCGATTTTTCAAGCTCGACCTCACCAGCTTCCAGCTGGCGCACGATGCCTTCCAGTTCGGCAAGCGCTTCCTCGAAGCTCATCTTGTCGACGGGTTTTTCCTTCGGGTCTGCCATGTCGCCTCACGTTTCGGATCGCCCGGACACTAGAGCGGCGTCCGGCCCATCACAACCTTTTCCAATTCGATTTTGAACCCGATATTACCGGTATTCGTAGATGCGGTAGCTCCAATAGGAATCCCCGCCATCATGGACACACTTCCAGCCCAGCTTCTTCAGTTCCGGGCGGAGCATACGGTTGAACCAGCCATGTGCGGCCAGGTAGACTTTGGTATCGACAGACGCCGTGTGCAGCTTCTGTGCGGCCTCCATCGCCCGCAGGCGGGCCTGCACAACGCTTTCCCCGTCCAGCGCATGGCCGTTCAGCCAGGCAGCGCGGGCCAGGATGTTCCAGGTCTTCGGCAGGTAACGCACCCTGGGCAGCATCGGCGGCGGCAGCGGCGCTTCGTTGAAGACCGGGTCATATTCCGCCTGCATGTGCGGGGCGGCCCGGGCAGCCGTTTCCTGCGCGCGGATGCGGCCGGAGGCGAACACAAGGTCAGCATCCTTCACCGCAGCCATCAGTTCCGGCGGCGCCACCTGGCCTTCGGCCAGCGGGCTTTCCTCATACCGGGCCCACCAGTCCTTGTACTGGCGCCAGTCAAGCCGCGGCCCCGCCGTGCGGTCCAGCGCCGGCTTGCCATGACGCGAAACCACAATCGGGCCGCGCCGGTTTGCTGTCGATGTCGATTCTGGCATCGCCAATCCGGTCCGTTCGTTCCTGTCCGATAGGGTCAAATGCCCCGCGAACTTCCAGCCACTAGCGAGGTTGGCCGGAAGCGACAAGGCGGGAATCCCGGCTTTTCAGCGGGCTACAGTCCCTTCCACACACGTTTGGGGCATTTCTCCCCGTCCATCAGCTTGCAGCGATAGAAGCTCATCAGCACCGTATCGGCCCGTCCCATAAGGTGATCCATGGGCACAAAGCCGACCGAAGCATCCTTCGGATCGACGGCCAGCGGGCAGCCGGCGCGATCCACAACATTGCCGACCGGAGGGCAGTGACCGGACAGGAAACGGCTGTCGAGCGAGTTGTCGCGGTTGTCGCCCATCATGAAGACATAGCCCTTCGGCACGATGAACAGGACGGTATTGTCGCCACGGTCACCCGCCTCCTGGCGGTCGGTCATCCAGCTCTTGCCGTCTTCCGCCGTCTCGCGCCACTCATGCGCCGTCACGACCCAGTTGGTGCCGTGCGGCACGTAACGGACCGTGCGGACATAGTCGCTCGGGAGGGGCTCTCCATTAATGTAGAGCTGTTCGTTGATCATCTGGACCTGGTCGCCCGGCAGGCCGATCACGCGCTTGATCATCACCTTGCCGGCATGCGGGTGCTCGAACACGACCACATCGCCGCGCTTCGGATCGCGCGCAAAGATGCGGCCTTCCGGCAGCGGCAGGTAGCGGCCGAGGCTGAAGGGCAGCGAATACCGGTCATAGCCATAGGCGAATTTGGCGACGGCCACCCGGTCCGACACCTGAAGCGTCGGCACCATGCTTTCCGAGGGGATCACGCGCTGTTCG
Source organism: Rhodobacterales bacterium (assembly GCA_014763715.1). GTDB lineage: Bacteria > Pseudomonadota > Alphaproteobacteria > Caulobacterales > Hyphomonadaceae > Hyphomonas. The sequence goes on from JACXUV010000021.1 coordinate 37,061, forward strand.
TAGACAAGGCCGGAGAACAACAGGAACAGCGGCACGAACACGGCCAGCGTGGCACCCCACTCCTTGAGTTCCTGCTTCACCTTGTCAGCGAATGTGGTGGGTGCCTGGTCAGCCCCCTGCGCGGCCTTTTCGCCATCTCGTGCCATCGAGGCCTCGCTCTTGCCGTCCAACAGGCGCCTTTCTTAGACGAAACCCCTGCGGATTGCGAAGCGTAAAACTGCCAATTGGCTGTAAATGGGATCAGACGGTGGGGCTGTAGAGCGTGACGCCGTCCGGCCCCGGCTCAGCCTTCACCTCACCGCGATAGATCAGGCAATTGAGGTGCGCCAGCGCTTCACCGGTCGCCATGCCCTGCTCTTCCAGACCGATCTTGCGGCCGAAGATGGCAACGAAGGTCTCCAACACCTGCATCGGGCGCTCAGCCAGGCGCTGTTTCAGGCGCGCCAGCGCCACTTCGTGCCCGTCGATCAGGTGGCGCAGGCGTTTGTGCGCGCCCCGGAACGGCTCATTGTGCGCCGGCAGCGACAACACATCCTCCGGCAGCCGCGCCAGAAGCTTCTCGCAGCTCGACATCCAGTCCAGCAGCGGATTGGCCGCCGGTTCGGTCGGATGCACCGACACATTTGACGAAATGCGCGGCAACAGCTGGTCACCGGAAATGAAGATGTTCCAGGCCGGGCAGAACAGGCATACATGCTCCGGCGAGTGGCCGCTGCCGGTGATCACTTCCCAGGTTTCGCCGCCCATCTCGAACATGTCGCCATCGCTGAGGCGGAAGAAGCTGTCCGGCATCTTCGAGACACCGCGTCCGAACCCGCCGAAGCGTTCGCGGTAGTGATCCAGCGCCGCCTCGTCCCAGCCGGCCTTGCGGTAGAAGCTGACCCCCGCCTCCGGCGCCTCACGCCCCGTATCGGAGACCAGCATGCGGCAGGTCGTGTATTCCAGCCGGCTCATCCACAACTCGGCGCCGTATTTGTAGCAGAGCCAGCCCGCACAGCCGATGTGATCGGGGTGCATGTGCGTGACGATCACCCGCTTCAGCGGCTTCTCCGGTGTGACGCGCGGTTCAAGTATGGCCTTCCAGGCATCGCGCGTCTCTTTCAGCGGCATGCCCGTGTCGACGATCGTCCAGCCGTCACCATCGTCGATCAGCCAGACATTGATGAATTTCAGGGAGAAAGGCAGCGACATGCGGATCCACTGGATGCGCGGCGTGATCTCCATCATCTCGCCATGACCGGGCGCGGCTTCGCCGTGCAGGTAATCCAGTCCGGGGCGCTTGGGTGTCTTTGTCGTGAAACCGTCCATGCCGCCAGAATAGGCCGGTCAATCAAGGCGTCGAGCCGTCACGCCGGGTCAGGAGGCTCTGAGGCAGGCCCGAACCTTACTTGATCGGCGTGCGCTTGCGGGGGCCGAGCTTGGTGCGCTTGAACTTGGCGCCGCGCATCGGATTGACGGGCTTCTCGGTCTTGTCGCCCTGGCGCTCCCCGCGCGGCGGCCCGCCCTTGCCACCCGGCTTTCCGCCGGGCCTTCCACCCGATTTGCCATCTGGTCTTCCGGCTGGCCTTCCGCCTGGTTTGCCGCCGGGCTTCCCAAAAGACTTGCCGGAGCGTGGCGGACGATCTGCCCGCTCGCCCCTTGCCGGACGCTCCTCCCGGCCTTCACGTACCGGGCGTTCGCGGTCCTCGCGCGGCGCACGGGGCCGGGGGGCCGCGCCGCTCAGCAGGGCTTCGCGCTCGCGTGCGCTGATCGGGCGCCATTTGCCTTCCGGCAGGCCCGCCAGTTCCAGCGATCCGATGCGCACGCGCATCAGGTCCGCGACGCGCAGGTCCACCAGCTGGCACATGCGGCGGATCTGGCGATTACGCCCTTCGTGCAGCACGAAGCGCAGTTCCTGCGCCTTCACCTGCTCCACTTCAGCCGGCTTCAGCTTGCGCCCGTCCAGCTCCAGCCCGTGGCGCAGCAGGGCCAGCTTCTCGGGCGTCACGTCGCCCTTCACCTTGACCACATATTCCTTGTCGACCGTGCTTTCCGGCCCGATCAGCGCCTTCGCCAGCACGCCGTCTTCCGACAGGACCAGCAGGCCGCGGCTGTCCTTGTCGAGGCGGCCGAGCGGGGCGAGCTTGTTGTAACGGCCGGGGATCGCATGGGCCTTGCCCGACAGAGTCTCCGCCGTGATCAGGCGCACCGCCGGAATCTCGCCCGGCTCCGGCGTGCCGGACACGATGCCTTCGGGCTTGTGGAAGATCAGCGACAGCTTGTTGTCCAGCTGGCGCGTCGCTTTCTGCAGCAGGGTCAGCGTCTGGCCCGCCTCGATCTTCTGGCCTGCGACCGCTGCCTCGCCATCGACCTTGATCAGGCCTTTCAGAATCAGTGCATCGGCCTCGCGGCGCGAACAGACGCCTTCCTCGGCCAGCCATTTGTTGATGCGCAGCGGCTCGGCGCCTTCATAAGTCTTGGTCCAGGCCATGGGGATCTGCTTCCTGCCGCTTCCGGAGCCCCTCTTATCGGCCCCGCCGCAGCCCCGCAACCGGCGCGTTCACTGTTGGATAAGGCGCCCTCAAGGCAATGAGGAACACCGTGCAAACACCATGTAAAGACCATGTAAACACCGTGTATGGACTGTGAAAACCGGCGGTTCGGCTGGTGCGGCCCCTCTGTCACAAATACGCGGTCGACAGTGCCCGCCAATTCCCCGATAAGCCCGCCTCCATGAAAACCGCCACCGCCCCATCGCTCGCTTTCGTCCTGCTGCTGCTCGGCACGACTCTCGGCCTTGCCGGGACAGACCTCGTGCTGCCTGCCGTGCCGGGCCTGCCGGACGTTCTGGGCGGCTCGGCCACGCTGGCGCAATACGTGCTCGCCGCCTTCGTGGCTGGCACCTGCGTCGGCCTCATCCTGTTCGGCGAACTCGGCGCACGGGCAGACCAGCGCCGCCTGCTTGTCGGCAGCCTGATCGCCTATGCCGCCGTCTCGCTCGCTTGCGCTCTGGCGCCCAGCCTGCCCGCCCTTGTCGGCCTTCGCTTCCTGCAGGGCCTTTCGGGTTCGGCAGCGGCCGTGTTCGCGCCGGGCATGATCCGCGCCATGTTCAGCGAAGGCAAAGCCGTGCGGGCGCTGGGCCTGATGGGCAGCGTCGAAAGCCTCGTGCCCGCGCTGGCGCCGGTTGCAGGCGTCTGGCTGCTGGCCGCATTCGGCTGGGCGAGTTCCTTCTATGTCATCGCCGTTCTCAGCCTGCTGGTGGCCGTGCTGGTCCGCGCCCTGGGCGCCAGCCTGCCCGTGCCGCCGCCAACACGGGGCAAGGGCAACTATGTCCGCCTGCTGAAAAACCCGGTCTATCTGCGCTACAGCCTCAGCCAGGCCTGCACGCTGGGCGGGCTGCTGATTTTCGTGTTCGGCGCGCCTGCCATGATGACCAAGGCGCTGGGGGCCAGCCTCAACGCCTTCATCCTGATGCAGGTCACCGGCATCGCCTTTTTCATCCTTGCCTCCAACATCGCCGGACGGCTCGCCGACATGTTCGGGCCGGAGCGGATGATCCTGCTGGGTTCGGCCTTCTCGGCGCTCGGCCTGCTGGGTCTTGGCGCCTATGGCCTCAGCGGTGGAACGGACACATGGATCATCACCGCACTGTTCGTACCTGTGAACCTCGGCCTTGGCCTGCGCGGCCCGCCCGGCTTCTTCCGCGCCATCATCGCCTCGGAAGGGGACGACGCCCGCGGCGCCGCGCTGGTGATCCTGTTCATCCTGTCAATCACGGCAACCGGCACAGCCATTGCAGCCCCTCTGGTGACCACTGGCCTCGCCCCGCTGGCAGGGGTCGCAGCGTCATTCTCCTGCGTTTCGGTGATATTGCTTGCGTCCCTGCGGCCGTTGAAGGTCGGGTAAACCCGGGAGATTTTCAGCAATCTGAATAATTCTTTCCGGATAAAAGCAGGCTTTCCCTTGTAAAGCTCCAGAAACCCCTTAGATGAGCGTTTCGACTTTTCGCCGGACGATCAGGCATCGAATGTCAGGGCTTGCCCTGCCACTTTATCAGAGACCTCCCAAACAAAACTCGAACTTCCGCGAGCCCGCATGTTGCAGGCCCGCACTATACAGGAGTGTCCCATGACCAGTGGCACCGTAAAATTCTATAACGACCAAAAAGGCTTCGGCTTTATCGCACCGGACGATGGCGGCACCGACGTGTTCGTCCACGCAACCGCGCTTGAGCGCGCCGGTATGCGCATCCTGAACGAAGGCCAAAAGGTTTCGTACACCACGGCAATCGACAAGCGTAACGGCAAAACGGCCGTTGATGCGATCGAAGCCGCATAGTCTGCAAAGACTTTGAATTGCAAAAGGCCGCTTCCGGAAGGAGGCGGCCTTTTTATTTGTTCCTGTTTGTCCGGCCCAAAAATATAAGACGGAAACATCAGACCCCAAACAGAGCCTCACTGCCTTCGAGGAAGGCATCGCCTGCGCCGGTGATGCCGGGCACGCGGCCGGGGGCCGAGGCGAGGGATGTTTCAGCGAAGAAGCC
>JACXUV010000084.1 GCA_014763715.1 Rhodobacterales bacterium
ACCCCGGCCAGCCACACCGCTGTCACCGCCAGCGTCTTTCCTGTCGCCAAGCCCGATGAGCAGCCGCAGCTAGAGACACCGGGACAAGGCGGCGGATCAACCGCCGCGCATGTCCTTCAGGCGCTCGAAGGCCACTGAGTTCGGGTCATAGGCGCCAAGCTCGTTCAGCCGGTCGCACGCCCATTTGTAGTCGCGGTTGCAGGACTCCTGCAGCACACGCGTGCCTTCCGGCACGTTCTTCGCGCCGCCGGTGCCCGTGAACAGCATGTTGCCATAACCGGCACAGCCGCTGACTTCGCCAAGATCGCAGGACTGCTTGTACAGGCTGCGCGCCTTGGCAGGATCTGCGTCCACACCGCGGCCCAGCATGGTGAGATAGGCCAGCGAAGCGCAGCCCTTGCCATTCTGCCCCGTGCAGGCCCGGTCATAGGCCTTGATGGCCAGCGCATAGTCCTGCGTCCCGCCAGTGCCCTTGCGATAGGAATCGCCAGCCGTCAGGCAGGCTTCATAGTCGCGTGCGGCACAGGCCGTGTTGGCTTCCTGGCGCGCGGCCTTTTGCTTCGCAAAATCGGACTTTGCGTTTTCCAGTGCGATCTCGGCCTGGGTTTTCTCAACCTGCCCATACTGAGCGGAGGCCGGCAGGGCGATGGCACAACAGGTCAGGGCCGCTGCAATCAGAGGGGAGCGTAACATGGGATCTACCCTTCCTAAGTCATTGTTCCGCTTCTGATATAGGGGGCGGGCCCTGCCGTCACCAAGCGTTTGCCAGCTTAAGCTTTCTTAACCCACACTTGCCGCCTTCCCCTGCGCGCGGCAGTATCCGCCGCTCAAAGGCACACCGGGAAAAGGGAGATGTCCGAATGGCAGCAGAGGATCAGGCCCCGATCGGATCGGGCTTTCACGCAAAATCCACCGCCGCCGAAGTGATCGCCGGCATAGACCTGTCCGGCAAGAACGCCGTGGTGACGGGCGGTTATTCCGGCATCGGGCTGGAAACGGTCCGCGCGCTTGCCTCGGCGGGCGCCCGTGTGACCGTGCCTGCCCGGCGGCTCGACACAGCAGAGGCCGCGCTGGCGGATGTGGCAGGCGACATCGAGATCGCCGCCATGGACCTGGCCGACCTTGCCAGCATCGAGAAATTCACCCGCGAATATGACGAGACCGGCCGCGGGCTCGACATCCTGATCAACAATGCCGGGATCATGGCCTGCCCGCTCGCCCGTGTAGGGCCGGGCTGGGAAAGCCAGTTCGGGGTCAACCATCTCGGCCATATGGCGATGAGCCTCGCGCTCGCCCCGGCCATGCAGCGCACGGAAGGTGCCCGGCTCGTGGCGCTTTCCTCCACCGGGCACATCCGTTCGGACATCATCTGGGACGATCCGAACTATCTGGAACGCCCCTATGACAAATGGGAAGCCTACGGACAGGCCAAGACGGCCGATGCGCTGTTTGCCCTCGGCGTCGACCGGCGCGGACGCGATATCGGCATCCGGGCCTTCTCGGTCCATCCGGGCGGCATCTTCACGCCGCTGCAGCGCCACCTGCCCGAAGAAGAAATGGTCGCCCTTGGCTGGAAGGCCCCAGACGGCTCCATCCCGCCCATGGTGCAGGCCATGTTCAAGACACCCGAACAGGGCGCCTCCACCACGGTATGGGCGGCGACCTCCCCGCAGCTCAACGGGCGCGGCGGCGTCTATTGCGAGGATTGCGACATCGCCCGGCTCGCCACGGAAGACAGCCAACGCTGGGAACATGTCCGCCCTTGGGCCTGTGACGACGAGCGCGCAGAACGCCTGTGGGCCATGAGTGAAAAGATGCTGACCGACGCCTGTGACGGCGCGGCCATGAATTGACCATATAGGGACACCCCCCTGAGGAGGACAGGAACGTGAAACAGATTGCAGTTCTCAGCCTTGCCGGCGCCCTGCTGGCAGCCTGCACCACACCCGCGGCAGAACCCGTGCCGGATGCCGCGCCTGCGGAAGTCGCGGCCACTGCTCCGGCAGATCCGGCCCCGGAAGCCCCCTCCGCGAAAGTGGCCCCGGGCGGCTTCGACTATGAAAGCGTGTTCCGCCAGGATGACCGGCCGGAGCAGGACTACGAAATGTATCCGGTGCGGAAGTCCGCTGAGGTTCTTTCCTTCACGGGCGTCATGCCGGGGATGCGGGTCGTGGAAATGGAGGCCGGAGGCGGTTTCTACACAGAGCTTTTCTCCCGCGTCGTCGGACCGGAGGGAAAGGTCTACATGCAGAACCCGGTCTCTTTCAAAAACTTCCTTGGCGATTCCGTCGCCAAGCGTGTGGATGGCCGGTTGCTGAACGTGCAGATCGTGGAAAGTGCGTTCGATAATCTGAGCGACGTGCCGGACAATGACGCCGACATCGTGACCTGGTTCCTCGGCCCGCACGAGCTCTGGTACACACCGGAGGGAGAGCCTGAAGGTGTCCTCGGCGATCCGGACATGTCGTTCGACGAGATTGCCCGCGTCCTGAAGCCGGGCGGCCATCTGGTGGTGCTGGATCACAGCGCCCCGGCCGGATCCCCACCGACAACCGGCGGCGAAACGCACCGGATCGACAAGGCGGTGATCATCGCGCTGGCAGAGCAGCATGGCCTGATACTGGTCGAGGAAAGCGACATCCTGGCCAATCCGGACGACGACAGGACCATTCAGGTCTTCAATCCGGCTGTCCGGCGCAAGACGGATCGTTTCCTGCTCAAATTCTCCAAATAGGCGTTTTTGGCACAGAAGATGCATCTCTCAGGGCGAGTCTGGTCTTGCCCGGGAGATGTACCATGTCCGCCATTCGCTTTTTCGCCGCCCCCCTCGCCGCTGCGAGCCTGGCCATGCCAGGTCTTGCCTCGGAAGGCAGCCTGCTGCGTGGCCGCCTCGACGCAGACTTCCTGCCAAAGACAGAGACTGCCGAGGAAGCCCCGGCCGTCATGGACACTGTGGTTGTGACGGAAAAGGACGGATCGGACCTGCTGGTCTCGAAACCGGCCATTTTACGCTATGACGAAGCCCCGTTCGTTCCGGCCCGGATTGTTGCGGAAACGCGCGGTCAGGATCCGGACCGTGTGGACGCAAACCGCTCAGAAACGCACTGACGCGCCCCTGCACAGGCGTCTCAGGACGGAGCACTCTCCGACAGAAGCAGCTCACGCTGGGCGCTGACGGCGCGCATGGCCTGTGCCGGCAGCCAGCAGGTGACCTCAAGCCCGCCGCCATCGACCGGCTTCATGCCGACCGTGCCGCCGTGCAGGTCAACAAAGTGCTTCACCAGCGCAAGGCCAAGGCCCGCCCCGCGCTGATCGCCTGACACGAAGCTGTCGAAGCTGGTCGCACGCTTGTCCGCTTCCAGGCCGCGGCCATTGTCGCGCACAGAGAAGGTGACCATGTCGCCCATGCGCTGTGCCGAAATGACGATCTCGCCGCCGGAATCGGTAAAGCGCAGGGAATTCGAGATCAGGTTGAACAGGATCTGGCGGATGCGGCGCTCGTCCGCGCGGATCAGGCCCAGCTTGCCTGTGATGTCGGAACGCACTGCGATCTGCGTGTCCTCGGCCTTCGAGACGACCATCTCGATGCTTTCCTCGATCACATTGCGCAGGTCGACATCTTCAAGGTCGAGGTCCATGCGGCCCGCTTCGATCATGGCGAGGTCGAGAATGTTCTCGATCAGCTTGGAGAGGTGATCCGAAGCCGAGAGGATCGCACTCACATAATCCTTCTGGCGCTCCGTCAGCTGACCATTGCGCTGGGTTTCCAGTAGTTCGGCATAGCCGAAGATGACGGTCAGCGGCGAACGCAGCTGATAAGAAACGTTGCGCACGAATTCGGTTTTCAACCGGTCGGCCGCCTCGAAGGCTTCGGCACGCTCGCGCAGGGCCGACTCGACCCGCCGTGTGGCGGTGACATCGGCAAAGGCAATCAGCGTGTTCCCATCCGGCAGCGGATGGGTCAGATAGGTCAGGATGGAGCCATCGGAACGGCGCATCTCGCCCGTGGTGGACTGGCGCGCCTTGGCCGACGGATCGGTGATATGGCTCTTCATCGCCGCCCAGATTTCGGTGTCGTGGAACAGCGGAATGCATTCCTCGATCACCGCATCATAATCGGGCTGGTCTTTCAGCTTCTCACCACTGAGGCTCCACAGGCGTTCGAACGCATTGTTGTGCAGCTTCAGGCGCCCGTCGCCACCGAACACCACGACAGCTTCGTGGAGGTTGTCGAGCGTGGAGCTCTGTGTCTTCACGATGGCGTTGAACTTGGTCTGCAGTTCCAGTTCGCCGGTAATATCCTTGAACAGAAGAAGCAGGCCGCCCATCGGGTGGCGCTGGCGCGTCACGGACAGGGTGCGCTCGTCCGGCAGCGACCAGGTGTCTTCCTTCACCCCGTCGATATCGAGGTAATAAGAAAGTTCCTCAGCGCGCCACTCGGCATAGTTGGCACGTGCCGGCAGCTTGCGGCGCTCGCGCAAGCGGTCCAGCAGCTGGCCATGGCCCGGGCGGTCCAGCAGGAAGCTCTCATCGAGATCCCACATGTCGCGGAACGCCTTGTTGTAGAAGGTCAGCTTCCGGTCGGCACCGAAAATGGCGACGGCATCGGCCACATGGTTCAGCGTCTCGTCATGGGCGCGGACGTGGCGGTTCAGCTCCTCGCGCGCATCTTCCTGCGCGGTCACATCCAGCGCCATCGCCCCTGCCCCGCCGGACAGCGGGAAAGTCAGGATGCGCATCGCCCGGCGCGCGCCATTGATGGTGATGTGGCGCGTTTCGTCGATGTCGATACCTTCGCTGATCGTCTTGCGGGCCTGATCGGCTGTGGCCTGGTCCAGCATCAGCTGGCGGTCCAGCACGCGGTCGAGGTTCGTGCCGTCTACGGCTTCGATATAGGCGGGGTTCACCCATTGCAGCTTGCCCATACCGGACATGCGCCAGGCCGGGAACGGGGCCTTGCCCAGCATGTCGAGGAAAGCTGTGGGGTCACGCGCAATGACCTGGCGCGCCTCTTCCAGCTTGCCGCGGGCAGAGCTTTCCTCCAGCCCCTTGATCGTCGCATCGCTGACCCAGACCACGGCGCGGGCGCCGGCCGTGCGGCCATCGGCTTCAAGGAAACGGCCGGACGGGCCGATAATGGTCAGCGAGAAGGCCTGGCCCGTCTCGCGCAGCTCGCGCAGGCGGATGCGCAGCGTGGTATCCTGTCCGGCGCTGTCGCGGGCCTCAAGATCTGCGAGCCCCTCGATGATGCGCACGGCCGGGTCCGGCGAGATGGCATCATCTGTAAAGCTGAGCAGCCCGGCCAGCGCGACCGGAGAACCATACATTTCCGGCGGGATGATCTCGTCGCCTTCGGCTTCCAGCGCCTCGCCCTGCCAGACGAGGATCACGCCGGGGTGCGCCCCGAGGATGGAGCGGTGGGCGGCGAGCGTCGTTTCCAGCTCTGCCGAGCGGTCGCGATACTTGCGAGCCGCACCGCGTGCGCCGTCTGACACCCGTAGCGCCCAGAGCAGCGCGGCAAGGCCAAGCGCCGCCGCACCGGCGGCCATAATGATCGGAACCTGATCCGCTGTAAGTGCCATGGCGTGTCATCCAAAAGCCCGAATCGACCGCGATAACGGCCGACGAAACGGTTAACGAATTGCCCCCCGACCGTTAAGGGCGCGTTAACGGAGTGCTAATGCGCGGTCGGAGTTGGCGCAAGATAACTGAATCCACATGTTGCAAAAACACAACACTCGCATAGTCTACCCTCCTGTTTGCGGAGTGAATCCCATGGTTCTGCGCTCGATTGCCCTTGCCTGCGCCCTTCTGATGTCTGTGGCGGCCCCCGCCACGGCGCAGAGTGCAGACGACGATATCGTGCGCTTGCCCGGTCAGGGATTTACCAAGCCCGAGGCACGCGGCCCCAACGGCACGCCCGACAGGCTGGTGGCGGGCGGCGGCCTGTTCCTCAGCTTCGACACGAATGGCGATGGCCGCATCACCCGCGAGGAACTGCGTGCCGGAACGGAAGCCGCTTTCCGGAAGGCTGACACAAATGGCGACGGTTATCTGACGGCCTTCGAACAGATCAGCTGGGCCGAAAGCCTGCCGACACGGGACGACACACTGGCCAATCCCGTCCGCTTCGACCCGAATCTCGACCGCCGGGTCAGCCCGGAAGAATTCGAAACGGTTATCGCCGAACTCGCTGACCATTATGTCGAAGAGACAAGCGACGTGATCGTGATCGCGTCGCTAAAGGCACCGAAGCCGAAGCCCGAACGCGCCGACCGCTCCTCCCCCTTCCCGGATGAGCAGCGCCAGTCTCGCGGCGTACCCGGCAGCAACTAGGCTGCACCGGGCAAGCCCGGATCAAACAAGCCAGCTCAAACAAGCCAGCTCAGACAAGAATGTCGTACAGGTCCGTACGGCGGTCGCGGAAGAAGCCCCAGGCCGCCCGGTCACGGTCGATCACATCCAGATCGAAGCTGGCCAGCAGGATGCCTTCCTCGCTGCGCCCGAAATCGGTGACCACTTCGCCGACATGATCGGTAATGAAGCTGGTGCCGTGATAGCCGGGGCCATCCGGAATATGGCTCTTGCGATAGACGCCCAGGGGCGTGCCATCGGCATCGATCATAACCAGCGAATTGTAATAGTGCGGGCCGTCCTTCTCATAGATGGAGACCGGGATCACGACGCCCAGCTCAGCCGCCAGTTCGGAAAGCTGCACTACAGCCGGGTGGACCGGCCATGGCAGGGCCCGCTCGAAATGATGCTCTTCCTGCGTCTTGCAGAAATAGTAGCCGCAGAAGAGTTCTGGCGGCAGCACGACATCGGCGCCCTGCGCGGCGGCCTCACGGACGAAACCGGCCACGCGGTCGATATTGGCCTGCATGTCATCGCTCGGCGTGAACTGGATACCGGCCAGGGTGATTGTACGGCTCATCTTCGGTTCCTCCGGATCAGGCGGGAATTTCGCGGGTCATGCAGTGGAAGCTTCCGCCGCCACCCAGGATATGTCCAGCCGGAAGGCCGACGATCTTGCGCCCGGGGAACAGCACACGCATCTCCGACAGGGCAACGAGACTGTAGTGATCCTCGTACACAGGCACCAGAACCGCCCCATTGGTGATGGTGAAGTTCATATGGCTTGCCGGAATAGGCTCACCATCCTCGCCGCGGATCAGGCCCGGCGACGGAATGGTCGTCACATCCAGCCCGGCGCGGCGCAGCGTGGCCTCAATTTCCAGCAGGGTTTCCGTGTTTGGATCGTCCTCGCCCGACGGCATCTGGCAGAGGGCATGTCCCGGCCCGATAAAGCGGGCAATATTGTCGACATGGCCATCGGTATGGTCGTTCAGCAGACCATCGCCCAGCCAGATCATCTCGTCGATGCCCAGTGCCTCGCAGATGCGAGCCTCAATCTCATCGGCTGTCAGGTCCGGGTTGCGGTTCGGGTTCAGCAGGCACTGGCGCGTGG
>JACXUV010000119.1 GCA_014763715.1 Rhodobacterales bacterium
AAACAGCGTCGAAAATTGACCACCCAACAGCGTCCAATTTTGACCAGGGTATCAGGCTGATTTCTTGCGCTGTTTGAAGCGGTAGGAGTCGTTGCCGGTTTCAAGGATGTCGCAGTGGTGAGTGATGCGATCGAGCAGGGCTGTGGTCATTTTGGCGTTGCCGAATACATTGACCCATTCGCCGAAGCTTAAGTTGGTGGTGATGATCAGCGAGGTCTTCTCATAGAGCTGGCTGATGAGGTGGAAGAGCAATGCACCACCGGATTCGGGGAAAGGCAGATAGCCAAGTTCATCCAAAATGACCGCATCAATCAGGGTGAGTTGTCGGGCGAGGTTTCCCGCCTTGCCGTGCTGTTTTTCCTTGTCCAAGAGATTGACCAGATCGACGGCGTTGTAGAACCGAACCCGCTTGCCTTGATGGATGGCAGCGACACCCAAAGCGGTGGCCAGATGGGTCTTGCCGGTACCGGTGCCGCCAACCAGGATCAGGTTATGGGCGGTGTCGAGGTAGCTGCCCTGAGCGAGCTGTTCGATCCGAATCTGGGGCAGCGGGGATTCCTGCCACTGGAAACCACCGAGATCGCGGTGCATGGGAAAGCGTGCCGCTTTGAGCTGGTAGGCCAGGCTACGGGCTTGCCGGTCGGCTTGTTCGGCATCCAGCAGGCGCAGCAGCATGCCTTCGGGTGAGAGTGCTTGCCGGGACGATTCCGCCTGCATCTCCCGCCATGCCTCCGCCATGCCGTATAGCTTCAGGGCGTTGAGGCGACTGTGGTGATTGGACTCACGCATGGCATCCTCCCAGCAGGCTGTCGTAACGACCACAGTTGGCGGCAGGTTCGTGATGCAGCATCAGGGCAGCAGGAACCTCCATGGTCGGACGATGTGTCGGTTCGGTCAGGCGACGCAGCGCGTTGAGCACCACCGAGGCTTGGGGTGTCCCGTGTTCCAAGGCCAACTGACAGGCCACCTCCAGTGCTTCGAGCCCGCTGCTGCGGGCGGCCAGCAACAGATCGGCGAAGGCACGGTCACCCTTGGGCTGCTTGAGCAAAGCCGTACGTACCGCCTCAATGGCCAAAGGCAGTTGCCATTCGACAAAAGGCTGACCATGCCGCAAGGCCCCGGGCTTGGTTTCAAGGATCGGTACATAGTGCCATGGCTGGCAGGCCAGTTGATCCCGCCCGAACAAGCGCTCATGTTCGGCAATCATCTCCCCCTCGGCAGCGACCCGCACATGAGTGGCGCTGATGCGCACTGAAACCACTTTGCCCGCCCAGGCGGCTCGGCCAGCTCACGGCATCGCTGCTCAAGCCAGGCGTTCAATGCCTTGAAATCAGCAAAGCGGGGCGTCGGGGTGAACAACCACTCCCGGATGTTACCCACTTGATTCTCCACCTGTCCCTTCTCCCAGCCCGAGGCCGGGGTACACGCCACCGGCTCGAACAGGTAATGATTGGCCAGCGCCAGAAAGCGCCGATTGAACTGGCGCTCCTTACCCGTGAACACCGCATCGACCACCGTCTTGAGGTTGTCGTAGATCATCTTCTGCGGCACGCCGCCGAAGAAGGCGAATGCCCGATCATGCGCATCCATCACCATCTCCTGCGTCTCACGGGGATAGGCGACCACAAACATCGCCCGGCTATGCGCCAGACGAAAGTGCGCCAGCTTGATCGTCTGCGTCACACCGCCGAGCACCACATGCTCATAACTCCAATCGAATTGACCGACTTCACCGGGCGCAAACGACAAGGGCACAAAGGCCTGTGTCACAGCACCATGCCCCGAAAATGCTGCTTTCCATGCCTTCACATGGCGCTGAACACTGTCATACGCCCCGTGATAGCCCGCCGCCTGCAAGCCCTCAAACAAGCGTCGGGCGGTGCGACGCTGC
>JACXUV010000022.1 GCA_014763715.1 Rhodobacterales bacterium
TCTGCGTCGATCACACCGATATTGGCCGTCAGCAGCAGGTTGTCGAGAACCGCATAGCGGCCTTCAGCCTCGAAGCCGAGGATCTCAGCATCTGCCGTGTTCAGGATAACCTGGGACACACCGGAAGTTGGCGACGGCAGGTTCAGCTCACGCTGCATGTCCGAAATGGCATTGTAGAACACGGCCGCGTTGAACTGGCCACGGCCATCTTCGGTCTGGTGCTTAAAGCCGATTTCGTAGCTGTCGACATTCTCTTCGTCCGTCGCTGCATCCTTGGTCGGATCCGGGAAGACGGACAGGAACAGTGCCGGGTCGGTGATCCGGAAGTTGTAACCGCCCGAACGCACGCCGTTCGTGTAGTGAGCGTAGACTTGCGACGTGTCATCCAGCTGGTACTGGAAGCCAATCTTGGGCGACCAGTTGCTCCAGTCGTCCTTGTTGGAGAAGCCGTTCGACGCGCCCGTGTATGGGTTCGTGCCGGTCGTCGGACAAGTTGCATCGACAACAGAACATTCCGGACGCGGTTGGATATAGGTGATGTCCGCATCTTTCTCTTCATAGCCGTAACGCAGGCCGAAGAGGAGGGTCAGCTTCTCAGTGAGGGCGTAGTCGACCTGACCGAAGAGACCATACACATTGTGGTCCTGACCACCGCCACCATAGAAGATCCACGGCAGAGCAGCCGGGAACGTTAGGGGACGGGTTGTCGGCAGGTCACGGATCTCAGTGTAGCGGACGTCCTGGGTGAAGTAGAAACCACCCACCGTGACATCAGCCTTGCCGAAGGTCCCCGCATAGCGAAGTTCCTCGGAGAACTGTTCCTGCGAAGATTCGGTCCAGGAATGGAACCGTGTCAGCGGGGTCGAATCGATATCGCCGGAGGTCGCACCAGTGACATCACGGTAACCGATGATGTTGGTGATACGGCCATTGCCGAAATTGACGTCGATGTCCGTCCGCAGCGTGGCAAAGGTGGCTTCGCTGTCCTGCAGGCCCGGATTGTTGATCGAGAAGTCAAAGGAGTCGCGATCGAAGAGGCCCCGGTTCTGCCCTGCAGGGCCGTCACCGCGGGTTTCGAAACGCTCGACCTTGCCGAGAACGGTGATGTTTTCGGTCGGGGTCCATTCCAAGGCGCCGCGAACGATGGTCGTCTGCGCTTCACCCTGATTGTCGCCATTGTAGAGGTTCTTGAAGTAGCCGTCGTCGAAATTGTAGTAGACGCCCAGTTTGCCGTTCAGCTTGCCTTCGACCAGCGGGCCGGAGACCGTTGCCTGAACCGTGGAGTTCGGACCGCCACGATCGTCATCGATCGGCGTTTCGACAGTTGCGCGGGCTTTCCAGTGGAATTCGTCCGTCGGATTGCCGGTGTTGATCAGCACGGCGCCGCCAGTCGTGTTACGGCCGAACAGGATGCCTTGCGGACCGCGCAGGATTTCAACGCTGTCCAGGTCGAACAGGTCGAGCACGACGCCGCTGTTGGTGCCGAGGTAAACACCATCCACGAAGACACCGACAGTCGGGTCGATCGACGGGATGGACGAGTTGATGCCAAGACCGCGGATAGAGAAGTTTGCAACACCGCGCGACGTACCGACATCGGTCAGGTTGACGTTCGGAGTGGAGTAGCTCAGCGACCCGAGGTCACGCACATTCAGCGCGTCCAGCGTGTCGGAGTTGAACGCCGTCACGGCGACCGGAACGTCCTGCACGTTCTCGACATTCGCCTTCTTGGTGGCTGTCACGGTAACGGTGCCGAGCACCTTGTCGATCGCGCTTTCGCGCTCGGTTGTTGCTTCCTGTGCGTAGGCCGCAGACGTCATAAAAAAGACCGCAGAAGCGGTCACAAGCAGGCTGTGCTTGAGCGCCATGGATTTCCTCATTTTGATTTCAAGTTATCTGGGAGAATAATTCGAACCCGTTCTGATGCGGGCTATTTCCAGAATAGACGCGAGTACCCAAGCATTCACAGTACTCTATAGGTCGCAGCAGAATATTTTGCTCAAGTGTAACAATAGAGCCACATTTCAGGGATTTCAGGCACTCGAATGCTCATTACTTGCGCAGCGGGAACAGTAAAAATACCAATGACAACGTTGTTTTCGAGTAATTCTTTCACAGTTGAGCCCCGCTCTGCTGCACCGCACAATATTTTTTCCTGTTCGAGAAGTGTTAGGTCTGCCTATCCTGCGATGGCGTGAGGGAAACAGCCGGACCTTGAGATCCGGTACCTCACACGAACGGAGGAAACAAATGAGACAATCAATTCGGCTGCTGGCGGGTGCGTCAGCGGCATCGCTGCTTCTGGCTCTGCCGGCAATTGCCCAGGAAGAAGATACCGGGTCC
Organism: Rhodobacterales bacterium; assembly: GCA_014763715.1. Lineage (GTDB taxonomy): Bacteria > Pseudomonadota > Alphaproteobacteria > Caulobacterales > Hyphomonadaceae > Hyphomonas. The sequence goes on from JACXUV010000022.1 coordinate 2,344, forward strand.
GAACTTCGCCAATCGAAGGTGACAGTGACGGGCTCATTCATCCAGGGCACCCCTGAAGATGCAGCCCTGCCAGTGGACGTTCTGACCGCCGGAGACCTCAAGCTTGAAGGTCAGCCATCCATTACCGAGCTGATCCGCAATCTAGGGCCTTCGTCCGGCGTAGACGGCCAGACCAATCAATTCGCTTCGAATGGTCTTGAGGGCACATCCAACATCAACCTGCGCGGCCTGGGGCCGGCCCGTACGCTGGTCCTGATCAATGGCCGCCGTCAGACATATCACCCCTACTCGATCGGCGAACAGGCCCAGCTCTTCGTTGACACCAACACGATCCCGACAGCCGCGATCTCCCGGATCGAGGTCCTCAAGGACGGTGCAGCCGCGCTCTATGGCTCCGATGCCATTGCGGGCGTTGTGAACTTTATCACCAATGAAGACCTCGACGGCTTTCAGGTCGGCGGGTCCTTCTCGCAGTTCGACGGCTCTGACGGCGACTACGACCTTTCTGCCTCCTACGGTCTGCAGGGGGACAATTTCAACTGGGTCACTTCTGTCGGCTACAACAAGCGCAGCGAAGTCCTGCTGAACGAAAAGGACTGGGCCGTCCTGCCCTATGCCGACAACCCTGTCGGCGGCTGGTCGTCCCTCTCCAACCCCGGTTATTATGTTCCGCTCGGTCTCGTTGGCGGTGTCCCGACACCCATTCAGGGAGCTACGAATGACACCGGCTGTACGGATGTCGGTGGCATCATCGTCTCCGGCACCTGCCGGTTCCAGTACACCAATTTCGACAACCTCGTCGAAGAGGAAGAGCGTTTCCAGGTCTTCTCCGAATACAACCGCAGCATGGCAAATGGCGCAGACCTGCACCTTGAGCTGATGTATGCCCATTCGGACACGCCCAGCTGGAAAACGTCGCCTTCCTATCCGCCGCAATCGCTGTTGAACCAGTTCGTGCCGGCAAGCGCGCCTGGCTACCAGCAATATGTTGCTGACAATCCAGGCGCCTTCCCGGCTACGGCCATCGGCGCGCTGTTTATCGGCCGGACATTCGGCTGGGGCGGCTTCCCGGTGACGGGCGGCGCTCAGGAAGGATACCGGAAGTCCGAAACCTGGCGCGGGTCCGGCTCTTATAGCGGGGACTTCGAAAACGATGTTCACTACGATATCGGGCTGACCTATTCGGCAACCGAATCGGAGCGTCTGACGAACGACACCTATATCGTCGGCCTCACGGCAGCCCTGCGCGGCTTCGGTGTGTGTACGGATCCTGTAACGGGTTTCGACCCGGCCACGGGAACGCAGCCCTGGTCCAGCACCTATACCGGCACGCTCACGGCCGGCGGCGGTTCGTGTGAATACTACAACCCCTTCTCCAACGCCATTCAGGCAAACGCAGTCACCGGAGAAGCGAACCCGAACTATGTGCCGGGTCTCGAAAACACGACCACCCTGGCTGACTGGATGACGGATGGCAGCCAGACGGTCGCCAATACCAGCCTGATCGTCCTCGATGGCGTCCTGTCCGGCCAGAGCAATGTTCAGGCAGGCGGCGGCGCTGTTGGCTGGGCTGCCGGCTTCCAGGTCCGCAAGGAAACTTATGAAGTTGATCCGTCTGACCTGACAGACCTGACCGTCACACCAGGACCGGGTGGCACAGGCCCCTACTCCTTCCTCGCCGGCACGACCCCGGCGGACGAAGACCAGACCATCTACGCCATCTTCGGCGAACTCCAGGTGCCACTCTTTGAGAATGTGGATATGCAGTTCGCAGTCCGTTACGAGGATTATGGCGGCGATGTCGGATCGACCTTCGACCCGAAAGTGGCAGCCAAATGGCAGCTGACGGACAACTTCGCCCTGCGCGGGTCCGCTCAGACCTCGTTCCGTGGCCCGACGCTGAACCAGCTGACCGGTGTCGGCACGACGCTGCAATACGTCTCTGCCGCATCTGCCTTCAAGGCGATCGACCAGTACGGCAACCCGGACCTGAAGCCGGAATCGGCCTTCAGCTTCAACTTCGGCGGCATTTATGAGAACGATGGCCTGTTTGCCTCGCTCGATTACTACAATTTCGACTTCTCGGATCCGATCATCGTGGAAGAACAGTCGAACATTGTGGCTGCAGCCGTTGCCGCCCTGGCAACCACCACCACGGATGATGACGCGATCCTCAACCGGATCACCTTCACCGACAACAACAATGATGGCATCAACCAGGCCAACGAGATCGCACGTGTCCGGACAAACGTCACCAACGGGCCGGATATCCAGACCTCTGGTGTGGACCTGCGTCTCCAGAAATCATGGGATGCCGGTGCGGGCGAATTCGCTGTCGGGGCCGATGCCACCTACATCATTGAGTACAAGGTGGACCCCTACTTCGTGGAAGGCCTGCCGATTGGCGGCGGTGACTATGTCGGCCAGTTCAACCGGTCGAACTTCACCCGCTCCATGCCGCAGTGGAAAGCAAACCTGTTTGCCAACTACTCGGTCGGAAGCCACAACTTCCGCGCGGTCATGCGCCATATCGACAGCTACAAGGATGAGCGGTCCGCCGCCGCCCGTGGCGGTGTCGGCGCGAAGATCGACAGCCAGACGACCTTCGACCTGTTCTACAACTGGTCGCCGGAAAGCCTCGGCCTGGAACTGGGCGTCGGTGTGGTCAACGTGACGGATGAAGATCCGCCATTCGCTGCATTTGACACCAGCTACGATCCGTATACTCACAACCCATTTGGCCGCACCTGGAAAATCAGCGTGACCAAGCGGTTTGGCGGAAACGGAAAATAATCGGCGTCGGAGAGTAACTCTCTCCTGAACGCCGACATCACTGGGCGGTCCTGCAGGACCGCCCTTTTTCTTTGTGTGACGGAAATTGTCAGATCGCGCCGAGCGCGCGGCCCGTCACCTGCCCGGCATCGCGGATGGCGATGCGGATTGTATCGGACAAGGCCGTCAGGTTCATGAAGCCATGCACCATGCCGGGATATTCCCGCACCGTGACCGGCACGCCGAAGCTTGCCATCTTGTCGGCATAGGCCAGCCCCTCATCGTGCAGCGGGTCCCAGCCGCACAGGACGAAATGCGCAGGCGGCAGTCCGCGGAAACAGTCCGGCGGGGCAAACAGAGGCGACACGCGAATATCCATCCGGTCTTCCGGCGTGCTGAGATAGGCGTCACGGAAAAACTCGAACAGGTTCGCGGAAATGAAAAACCCGCTCTCATTGAAGGGCATCTTCTTCGTGCGGATATCGGCAAACTGGACCAGCGGATAGAGCAGCAGCTGGAAGGCCGGCGCCGGCCCGCCGGTGCGGTTCATTTCCTGCGCCAGATAGGCGGAGAGGTTGCCACCCGCGCTGTCCCCCGACACGGCCAGGCGCTCAGGGTCGAGACCCAGCGTCGCGGCATGGTCCTGCACCCAGCGCCAGACGGCGAGCGCATCCTCATGCGCGGCAGGGAACTTGTGTTCCGGCGCCAGGCGGTAGTCGACCGAGAGCACGCGGCACCGCGCCCCTTCCGCCAGCCGCTTGCACAGCATGTCATGGCTTTCCAGGTCACCAATGACGAACCCGCCGCCATGAAAGAAGAGGATGCCGGGCCCCGGCGCGATGCCCGCCCCGAGCGGCGTGTAGAAGCGCGCCTTCACACTCCCCGCCCCGGCCGGAATGGACAGGAGGGAAATGTCGGCCATCTCGGGCGCGTCTTTCTCGATCGCATGACTGGCCAGATAGAACTGACGGCGCAGCTTGTCCGCCGTCGCCTGCCAGTCGAGGCTCTTGAGGTCCGGCATGGTAAACCGGTCGATGAATTGGCGGAGAGTCTGATCGAGATTCATGCGCGCCAAGATGGGATTGAAATTCGTTCTTGTGAAGGCGGCATGAAGGCGCCAAACTATTGGCATGAGAACTGTCGATGTCTTCTGGTCGTTCCGCTCGCCCTACTCCTATCTGGCGACGAAACGTCTGCGTGCCCTTCCCGCAAAGTGGGATGTGCGCGTTCGCCCGCGTCCGGTCTACCCGATCGCGATTCGCACCCCTCATTTCTTTCAGGAAATCCGCCCGCAATGGGTGCCCTACCTGATCCGGGACTATGTGCGGAACGCGCAATATCTCGGCCTGCCCATCGGCCCGCTAAACCCGGACCCCGTGGTCATGAACATGATGACGCGCGAGATTTCACCGGACCAGCCCCATATCGGCCGCCTCACCCGGCTCGGCATTCTCGCCTGCGAGAAAAGCGATGAAGATGGCTGGGCCTTCATGGATGAAGTCTCGACCCTGATCTGGTCCGGCGGTGCCTGGACAGAGGGCACAGCCCTCAAGGAAGCCGCCGCCCGCGCCGGATTTGACCTTGATGAGCTGGACGCCCGCCAGGAAGCGGAAAAAGATCGCCTGGAAGCCGTCATTGCCGACAGCCAGGCCGAACAGGACCCGCACCATTGGGGCGTGCCGCTCATGGTTTTCGAAGGCGAAGCCTTTTTCGGACAGGACCGGATCGACCTGCTGGAATGGCGGCTGGGCGAAGCAGGCGTCGCCCGCAAGGACTAGGTCTCAGAAACTGACCCCGGTGGTGAAGACCGAGGCGCCGTTCTTCTCAAGCTGACTGGCCGCTTCGGCCAGCAGGCGGCCCTTGGTTTCCTGCGGCAGCGTCTTGGCTGCCGTCACCGCCGTGGCGCCCAGATCGCAGACATTCACGCCTTTCAGCGCCTTCCTGGCATCGGCACCGGATTGAAGGGACACCATCAGGGGCATGACGTCCGGATCTGCCATCACGGACATCACCATGCCCTGCAATGCCGCCTCGTCAGCCCGGGTCAGTTCGCCCCGCTGCACGGGATGTGTGCGCGCATCCTCGACCGCGACCATCAGCGTGGTCATGACCTCGAAGGAAAACTCTCTCAGCGGCGCTTCCAGTTCGGTCATCTGTTCCTGGAACTCCGCCGGGTTCCCGAACTCCGCATCCGACAGGCTCGCATAGCGGGCAGCATCGCACCATTTGCTGTGTTTGCGTGAAGCGGCGCGCAATCTGGTTCGCGCTGTGTCCAGGATGTGATCGACATATTTCGTATCCGCCTGGGCCAGTTCCTTCGCATGGGCACGCAGTACGGTCTCTGCATGCTGCATCACCAATAGCGTCGCTTCGCGCTCATCCAGCTTGCCCGCCTTCGCGAGCTTTCCGGCCAGCACCTGCTGCGCTTCAGCATCGGCTTCACCGAGGGCGATAAAATAAGCCTCGCCCATTTCACCCGGCATTTGCGGCATGGTAGTCGCGACAGAGGAGACCTTGTCCAGAATGGGCTCACGCGAGCCTGACGCCTTGTGCGGCAAGCTCAGCACGGCAAAGAAAGCGCCGCATACGACAGTCAGTGTGATCAGTGCGAACAGCGCATTCTGCTGGCCGGACGCAGACGCAGATTGCGCCTTGCGTGCGTCAAAGGTCATCGTGTCTCCCCACAATCGTTCGGAGAGGTTCTAAACTGAAAAGCCTTCCAAGCGCTTAAGTGAGAGGCCGCAGGGTTCAGGCTTCGGCCTGCACCGCCTCAACCACCTCGTCCAGCGCCTGTTTCATCATGGCCTCTTCCAGCGCCTCCGCCATGACGCGGATCAGCGGCTCGGTGCCTGACTTACGCACCACAAGACGCCCCTTCTCGCCCATCATGGCTTCAGCGCGCGCGATGGCGGATTTCACCCGCTCGGTCTCCAGCGGATTGGTGCCGGCATAGCGGATATTGACCAGTTCCTGTGGTGCAGGCTCGAACACACGTCCGAGGACGGAGGCTTTCTTGCCCGTGCGCGCCAGCACCTTCAGCACCTGAAGTGCCGCCAGAAGGCCATCGCCCGTGGTCGAGACATCCGACAGGATGATGTGACCGGACTGTTCGCCCCCCAGATTGAAGCCATGGGCGCGCATGTGTTCGCCGACATAGCGGTCGCCCACCTTAGTACGCGCCAGCACCAGCCCCTTCGCCTTCAGGTATTCCGCCAGCCCCATATTCGACATGACGGTGGCCACCATGCCGCCGCCCTTCAGGCGCCCGGTGTGGTAGAGTTCGGTTGCGATGAGTGCCATCACCTGGTCGCCATCGACTTCCTGCCCAAGCTCGTCGACCACGATCAGTCTGTCGGCATCGCCATCGAAGGCAATCCCGATATCGGCCTTGCTGTCGGTCACGGCCTTCATCAGCGCCTTTGTGTCGGTCGAGCCGACCCCGGCATTGATGTTCACCCCGTCCGGCGACACGCCCATGACGGTGACATTGCAGCCGAGCTTGCGCAGCGCATCCGGCCCGGCGCGATAGGCAGCGCCATTGGCGCAATCCAGCACCACGTTCAGCTTCGAAAAGTCCGCCCCCGGTTCAACCGCCTCCAGGCAGCGCTCGACATAACGCCGGGCGGCCTCGTCCATGGCACGCGGCTTCGCCACGTCTTCCGGCGCCACATAGCTGCCTTCGAAAGCATCGAACATGGCGCTCTCGAGCCGTTCCTCAATCTCGTCGGTAAACTTCACCCCTTCAGGCGAGAACAGCTTCAGGCCATTGTCCTGAAACTTGTTGTGCGAGGCCGTCACCATGATGCCGAATGCTGCGCCGATCTCCCGCGTCAGCAGGGCAACGGCCGGTGTCGGCACCACGCCGACGCACACAGGCGTCAGCCCCATGCTGCAAAGGCCCGAAACCAGTGCCGCCTCCAGCATTTCGCCGGACCGGCGCGTGTCACGCCCGACAACCACTTCGCGCCCGCCATCCGGGGCAAAGGTGCGCGCCGCCGCAATGGACAGGCGCAGCGCCGTCTCCACCGTCATCGGCTTCTGATTGATGCGGCCACGGATGCCATCCGTGCCAAAGAACTGGCGTGCCATGAGTGAACTCCCTGACGGCCTTGGTCGCAGGAAAAGCTGGAGAAAAGGATACCGGATCGTGGCAGGACTATGTCAGATCGGGGACACGCCGCCATACACAATAAAATACGGATTGTCATAGCCGCGCTCGCGCTTGCCATAGAGCAGTGGCGCGCCCTCTTCCGTCAGCACACGGCCCCCGGCGGCTTCCACCACGGCCTGACCGGCTGCGGTGTCCCACTCCATGGTGCGGCCCATACGCGGATAGATATCTGCCTCGCCCGCGGCGATCAGGCAGAATTTCAGGGAAGAGCCTGCGCCCTTCAGGCCCGCAATCGGGAACTTTTCCAGGAAGGCATCGGTTTCTGGCGTGCGGTGGGATTTGGAAGCAACGGCCGTCAGCCCCTCTTCCGGGGCCTTGCGGATGCTGAGCGGCGTGCGCGTCGCGGGCACATCCGCACCGGGGGCCGCCTCTGCCTGCCATGCCGAATTATAGGCCTCAGCCACGAACAGGCGCGACAGGGCCGGCGCATAGACCACGCCCATGACCGGGCGGCCATGTTCGATAATGGCGATGTTCACGGTGAACTCGCCATTCTTGTTGATGAACTCCTTGGTGCCGTCCAGCGGGTCGACCAGGGCAAAGCGGGGACCGTGTTCCGGCATCTGGCCGGCGGCCATGGCTTCTTCGGCGATCACTTGCAGCTCGGGATCCGCCTCGGCCAGCGCCTTCAGGATCAGCGCCTCGGCCTTCTCGTCGGCCAGCGTGACCGGGGAATCATCGCCCTTCTTCGTGAAATCGAAGTCGCCTTCATAGATGTCCATGATCAGCTTGCCCGCATCCAGCGCAATGCGCGCCAGCGTGTCACCCGTTATCGCCACACCTGTCCTCCTGAAGAAAATCCGGGCTCTTCCTGTCAGCCCCGCCTGCCCGAGGCAAGCCTACAGTGCTGTCATTGACTGGAAGACGCCTCTACGAGACCATTAACCTTCGTGAGATGAGTGGAGCGGGACATGATTTCACGCCGGCACATGCTGCTGCTTGGAGGCGCCGCCGCCATGCCCTGGCCCGGCCGCGCCGTGGGACAGGAAACGCCGCCGCGGCACGCGCTGATCATCGGCAATGCGGCCTATTCCGAAGGGATCGGTACGCTGGCCAATCCCGTCCGGGATGCCCGGCTCGTTGCCGAAGGGGTCACAGCCTGCGGCTTCAGCCTGGTGACGGGAGACATCGTGACCGACGCCGACCGCTCCACCATGATGGGCGCTGTCCGGGACTATGTGGAGGCCCTCCAGGCCAGCGGACCGGAGGCGACCGGCTTCATCTATTATTCCGGCCACGGCGCCGCGCGGGAGGGAGAAGGCAATTTCCTGATCCCCGTCGAGGAGGCCGACACGCTGGATGAGGCACTGTGGGACGATTCCATCCCGCTCGACTGGGTGATGCGGAAGCTCGCCACCTGCGAGGCACCGACGGTCCTTTCCATCGATGCCTGCCGCAATGTCCTGAAGCTGCCGGAGGCCCAGCGCGCCCTTGGCGGCGGGGAATCCTTCCGGGGCCTGCGCCGCACCGCCGCCGGGGCGGAAGAGCGCAACATGTTCATCTCCTTCGCCACCTGGGAAGGCGAAACCGCCAGCGACGGGCGCGCCGATGACGGCAACGGCCCTTATGCCAGGGCACTCGGCACCCGCCTTCTGGAACCGGCCGTCACCGTGCGCGACATGTTCGAACAGGTCCGCCTCGACGTGCTGGAAATGACCCTGCAGCGGCAGGAGCCCATGAACCTGTCCCGCCTGCAACGCCGGTCCAGCGATATCCGGATCGGCTCATGGAACCGTGCGCCCGGTGACAGCCCGATGGCCCCCATCAGCCAGACACCCCTGCGCGTGGCCCTCGTCTTCTCCAACGATTATGCCGAAAGCGCCCCTTACGGCCTGCCGAACACGCACGCGGATGGGGAGAAGGTCGCCGCCGCGCTCTCCGAAAGCGGCTACAAGGTGCGCCATATTCGCAATGCGGATCTTGCCGGCTTCAATGACGGCCTTGCCATGCTGCGCAACGCCCTGAACGCCGCCGGTCCGGCAGGCGTGGGCCTCGTCTACTTCGCCGGATACGGAGCATCCCTCTTCGGCGAGGAGAACTACCTTATCCCCAACGGCCCCCTGCCCCGGAACGAATACGAGGTTCAGGAGAGAGGCGCGAAACTGCAGGATGCCGTCGAATTCCTCGAAGGCTCCGCCGCACAGGCCGTGGTGCTGATGGTGGATTGCGGACGCAAATACGACTCGCCACTGGAGACCAAGGGCCTGGAACCCGGCTTTGCCGACTACACCTCAGACGCCAATGTCGTGATTGCCTATGCCGACAAGCCCGGCACAACCCGGCCGGACACCTATGGTCCATCGGTCTTTGCCGAAGCCTTCGCCACCCGCGTCCGCTCACAGGACCGGATCGACATCAATGAGGTGATGCTGCAGGTCAGCGGCGACGTCATCGCCGCGACCGCAAGTGCACAACAGCCCTGGTTCCAGTCTTCCGTCCGTCTGCCCATCTTCTTCCGGGCAGACGTGGAAGAAACCTGATACTTATCCACTTGTGAAAGTTTTTCCTTGACGGACACATCCGCACGCGTCAACACTTTCCCATATGGCTAAGTATTCTATAGATCTGGACAAGGCTTTTTCCGCGCTCGCCGATCCCACTCGGCGGGCCATCGTGAACCTTTTGTGCGACGGGCCCAAATCCGTAAGCGAACTTTCCGAGCCGTTCGACCTGGCCCTGCCGTCATTGCTGAAACATGTGCGCGTGCTGGAAGAGAGCGGGCTGATCAGTTCAGAAAAAGCCGGACGCGTCCGAACTTGCAAGGTCCAGCCGGACACGCTGCGAGAGACCGAAGCATGGATTCACCAGCACATTGCTGTTTGGGAAAATCGCCTCGACCGCATGGAAGCCCACATTCAACGCATGAAGAGAAAGCATTGAGGCCATGACCAATTCCTCAAAGATTGCCCCCTCACCCTGGCAGGACTGGCCGCTCGACCGCGAGATCGTCATCAGCCGGGTGATCGACGCCCCCCGCAGCCTCGTTTATGCGGCGTGGGCGGACCCCCTACAGATACAGGAATGGTTTGGACCCGACGGTCTCGCCATCGAAACCAAAGAAATCAACCTGGCCCCCGGCGGGGTTTGGCAATTCGACATGGTTGGTGCCGATGGCACCCGTTACACGAACCGGATGGTGTTCGTCCGCATGGAGGCCCCAGCCTTAATAGAAGTTGAGCACGGGTCAGATGTGGACGACGATCCCAGCCGCTTCCGGATGCTCGTGACCTTTGATGAGCAGGCCAATGGCAAGACCGTCATCACGCTCCGTCAGATGCACCCCTCACCGACGTTGCGGTCCGAGAAGATCGGCTTTGGCGCAGTAGAGTATGGCGGGCAGACACTCACCAAGCTCGCCCGCCATATTGAAAAGGCCAACGCCTAGTTCAGCACGTCTGCCAGTTCGACCTCGAAGATGAGATCGGAGTCCGGCGGGATCGGGCCGCCCGGCGTGCCTTTCTTGCCATAGGCAAGGTCGGACGGGATATAGAGCAGCCAGCGGTCGCCCGGCTTCATCATGGACAGCGCCTCGACCCAGCCGCGGATCAGGCGGTTGGACGGGAAGATTTCCGGCGCGCCGCGCTGGAAGGCGCTGTCGAACATTTCACCCGTCTCGGCGAGGCGGCCTTCATAATAGACGACGACTTCCTGCCCGTTCACCGGGCTTGCGCCATCGGCATCGCCGCTGGCCAGAACGACATATTCGAGGCCGGAGCCGGTTTTCTTCACGTCCGGCGACTCATGGTTCCACGGCGTGTATTTCTCCCAGGCGGCCGTATCGACGGATTTCGGCTCCATCACGTCGACCAGGTCCACGAGGAAGACGAGATCGTCGCCCGCCTTGATGACCGGGCCGCGGTCGGCATTGCCATAGGCCAGCTTGTTCGGGACGTAGAACAGGTACTGGTCGCCTTCGTGCATCTTCTGCAGGCCGATGGTCCAACCGGGGATCACCTGATTCAGGCGGAACATGGCGGACTTGCCGCGATCATAGGAGGAATCGAACTTGTCGCCGTTCGCCGTGCGGCCTTCATAGTCGACGCTGACAAGGTCGCTGACGCCGGGGCTGACGCCCTTGCCGTCCCCCTGGCGGATCACGACCCATTGCAGGCCGCTGTCCGGATCGGTCTGGACGCCCTTGGCATCCGGGTTCCAGGGCAGGTGCTGGGCGAACACGGTGTCAATGTCTTCCGGGGCCTTCTGGCCGCCGCTGCAGGCGGCGATCAGGGCGAGGGCCGCACTGGCGGCCACAGCGAGGATGCGCTTCATCTTGAGTTTCCGTTTCGGCTTCTCTGTATAGCTGAGCTGTCTAAGGCGCTTCCGGGGCGAAGTCACCCGCCCCGGCCAGCGCCGGACATTACAGATCTCACACACTGCGCGGCGGATAGCCCGCCATGGTCAGTGCATCGATGACTTCCTGCGTGTGCTGGCTATCGCGGGTCTCGATCAGGATGTCGAACTCCGCGCCCTTGGCGGGCACGTCCAGCGCGATGCGGTTATGGGCGACTTCCATGATGTTCGCGCCCTGATCGCCGATGATCTTGGAGACCAGCGCCAGGAGACCCGGACGGTCGTCGCCGATGATGCGGATTCGCGCGAGGCGGTTCTCCCGCACCAGCGCCCGCGTCAGCACGGAGGCCAGCAGCCGCGTGTCGATATTCCCGCCGCACAGGACGAGGCCCACCTTGCGGCCATAGAAGCGCGTCGGATGGGCCAGCAGTGCGGCAAGGCCCGCCGCGCCTGCGCCCTCGGCAATCGTCTTCTCGATGTCGGCAAACAGGGTGATCGCCCGTTCGAGGTGTTCCTCCTCGACCAGCAGGATGTCGTCCACCAGCTGTTCGGCGATCTGGCGGGTCAGCACGCCGACCTCTTTCACCGCGATCCCCTCGGCAATCGTGGCGCCGCCCATCTTCGGCTTCTTGCCGTTCAGCGCCGCATGCATGCATGGATACATCGCCGCTTCCACGCCGAAGACCTTGATGTCCGGCTTCAGCGCCTTGGCCGCCGTCGCGATGCCGCTGATCAGGCCGCCGCCGCCAATCGGCACGACCAGCGTGTCGAGGTCCGGATTGGCCTCCAGCATCTCCAGCGCGATCGTCCCCTGCCCGGCGATGATGTCGGCATCGTCGAACGGGTGGATGAAGGTCAGGCCCTCTTTCTCGGCCAGTTCCAGCGCATAGTCCTTCGCCTCATCGAAGATCAGGCCTTCCAGGATGACCCGGGCGCCATGATCGCGCGTATGCTGCACCTTGTTGAAGGGCGTCGTCTCGGCCATCACGATGGTCGCCGGAATGCCGAGGCGCCGGGCATGATAGGCGACGCCCTGCGCATGGTTGCCGGCAGAGGCCGCGATCACGCCGCGCTTCTTCTGCGCCTCGGTCAGCTTGGACAGCTTGTTCAGCGCCCCGCGCTCCTTGAAGGCGGCGGTGTACTGGTGGTTTTCGAACTTCACCCACACTTCTGCCCCCGTGATCGAGGACAGCGTGCGGGAGTGGCTCATCGGCGTGTTCTGGACCTGACCTGCAATAATCATTGCAGCGGCTTTCACATCAGCAAGCGTGACGGGAAGGCTGGGGCGCTGCGTATCGGCCATGGTTCTGGTCCTCGGGGTTAAAGCGCGCGCACCCTATGCCCGAGGGTATGGAAGAGCAAGCAGGAGTGGGAGTTGGGGGCCTTATATCCTCAAACACTGGACTAGCAGTGTATGGTTCACTCTTGCTGTAGAATATGCGCGCAGCTACGATCCACCTAAAGTGGGAGGACGAATAGCAATGGATTGTGTAATACTAGTCGATAATTCCAACGTCTTTATCGAAGGGCAAAAGCTATCTGCTTTACAGAAAGGTATAGTTGGGGCGCCCGGACAAAGACAGCCCGCAGATCCATCTTGGCGGATCAACTTTGCCGGCCTATTGGCTGCCCTTGCAGATGGCCGTGATATTCGGAAGGCTTTCTTGGTTGGGTCGCGTCCCCCGCCAAAAGATGAAGTTTGGAAGATGGCGCAACACAACGGCTTTGAAGTCATCACGCATGATCGCGATGCAAATAACAAAGAAAAAGCCGTAGATACTGAATTGGTGACACAAGGCACGTTACTCGTGGCAACGACATCGCCAGCTGTTCTAGTTCTGGCTTCGGGTGATCGCGACTTTATCCCCTTAATCAGGGTTGCCCAAGGCCGCGGTTGGTCAACCGAAATGGCCGCATTCTCAAGTGCTTTCTCGAACTATGGGGAGATGGCAACAACGGTCGACAAAGTTCGTCCGCTAGACACAGTTTTTAATACAATTGGCTCTCACAGCTTTGAATGGCCAACACCAACGGTAGAGTCTGACTAACTGTTTTGAACGAAATAACGAGAGCCTACTCCTCCATCCCCGCAATCCACGCATTGATCAGCTCCAGCCCCATCGGGTCCGGAATGGTCCGGCCCAGTTCCGGCATGGCAATGCCCGGTTCGGTGGAGGCCATGCGGAAGGCGAGGATCGATTCCTCCGGGTGCCCCGGATCGATCACATAGCGACGGTTGCCGGAACCGCGGCCCGCCGCCGTCGGGTGCTTCTTCAGGCCAAGGCGGGTGGGTGAGGTTTCCTCCAGCGTCAGCCACAGGCCGGAATTCGAGGCCGAGCCGTCCGGCTTGTGACAATGGCCGCAATTGATGTCGAGATAGCCGCGTGCCCGCGCCTCCAGCGGCAGGCTGGTGTCCAAGGAGGAAGGGGTCCGCTTCATGCCCAGCGGCACGCCGTCCAGAAGGCCCGCCGCCACCCAGTCCGACAACTGATCGACGCCCGCGGGCCCGGCATGATCCAGATTGCGCAGCTTCGGCCCGATGGGGCTGATCGTGTCGCCTGACAGGTGGCAAGTCTTGCACTGGTTCTTGTTCGGCACTTCGTAATGGATTTCCAGCGGCTCACCCGCCGGGCTGATCGTTTCGATCGTGCGCCGCGCGCCGGTGGGGGCGTATTTCGCCTCTGTGCCGGCCTCGTTCCAGACATAGGGAAACGCGGCCCAGCCATCGGCTTTGCGGATAATCACCCGCGTCTCGACCTTGTAGGCGCCGTCCTCCGGGCTGCGCATGTCGGGCGCAAACCCAAACGTCTTGATCAGCGCTGTGCCGACCGGAAACTCTGGCAGGCCCGCGCCCTCCGCCTGCACCATATTGCCCGGCGGCACATAGATGAACCGGTGCTTGGCCGCATCGTCGGAGAAAAGCGGATTGATCAGGTCATAGGGCTTCACGCGGCTTGCCGGGTGGTCTGCCCCCGCATCCTCGAAAAATCCGTAATCGGACAGCAGCGCTGCAGGCTTTTCTGCCAGAATGGTGTCGAGGTTCGGGCTTGCCGGGCTGGCCGCCTGCCCGGCCCCGCACGCAGCGAGGCCCAGACAGGCAACCACAAGCCCCAGAAGCGGGGCCAGCCTCATGGCCGCGCCTTGTCCTGCGGCAGGACGACCGGCTCACGCTCCGGCACAGGCGTGGAGGCCGGGCGGTCCATGGCGGGCTGCATCTTCGACGGGTCCAGCGGATATTCGCCGAGGCCCAGGCTGATGAATCCAACCTCCGGCGCCTCTGCGATGACGAGGTTCACCGGCTGGTCCTCCCCGCCATTCCAGCGTGTCACGCCATCGGTCACGATGGCAGGCAGCGAGCCACCCAGCGCCGCAGCCACAGGCGCCAGCATGCCCTGCGGATCGTCCAGCCCGCCCTCATAGGTATTGCCGGTCAGTGTGATGTCAGTCAGCAGCGGGTTGTAGGCCGCGTCCGTGAACGGCTCTGTATAGGCCGTCAGCATGGCATGCACGGTGCGATTGTCCTTGAACCGGTTGCCGGTGACATAGACATCGGAATTCGCCATCACGATCAGGCCCGTGCCGCTCGGTACGCCTGCCACGATATTGCCCACCGGGGCGAAGTTCACCGTGTTGTTCTCCACGATGTCATTGTCATAGACGCGGGTGGAATGCCCGCCCATGACGGGCAGGTCCGGCAGGTCGAACACGAGGATGCCGCCTGCATTGTGGCGCGCGATATTTCCGTACACGTCCGCATAGGAAGAGTTCTCGATCTCGATCCCGGCGACATTGTATTCAGCAATGGAATCCCGGACGATAATGTTCTCCGACTGGCCGACATAGATGCCCGCATCGGACGCGCCGCGCACGGTGCAGTTCTGCACCAGCACATCCGTCGATTCGACTGGATAGATACCATAGGCGCCATTCGTTGCTTTGGGCTCGCCGGACCATTCCACCGTCAGATACTGATAAGTGATGCGGTCGGAATCCTTGGACTTGATGCCGTCGCCTTTCGTGTCTCGAATGCCGAAATCCGTCAGCACGACATCGTCGGCCGTCACCAAGAGGCCCTCGCCCGCGCCGGTCTGTCCGGCAAAGTCGAGGATCGTCTTGCCCTGTCCTGCGCCTGCCAGCGTCACGCCGTCCACATCCAGAGACAGCCCGGTGGTGAAGGCAAAGGTGCCTTCCGGCATCACGATCGTGTCGCCGGGCTCCGCCTCGATCAGGGCGAGCTGGAGATTTTCGGCAAAGTCCCCCTCAGCGGACACATGGGTGATCCCCTCTTCCGCGGGCGCGGCCGCTTCAGGCGCGGTGGCTTCTTTTCTGGAACAGGCGGCAGGCGCCAGTAACACGGCAGCAACCGCTGCCAGAATGATGGGTCTCATGCCCGTTTCCTCCCCGGGTTATAGTTGACGCCAGTGTCATCTTCTGCGGGGAAAATGGCAAGGCCCCCGAAAAGCCAGGACCCGAAAAGCAGCGCCCGAAAAAGAAAGCCCCGCCGGCATCTCTGCGGGCGGGGCGTACATGGTCCATACACGGTCTGTATATGGTGTTCCTGATTGTCCTCAGTGCACGCTGACTGGCGTCAGGTCATGCATCCGGGCGGTTGCGAAAGCAGCGTCACGGCCTTCCACGATGGCCAGTCTCTGGCCGTCGGCAGAGGAGACCATGAACAGGTCTTCCGGGCGGCCCACACCTTCCAAAGCATTGGCAGGCACCAGGTCTCGCACTTCGTCTGCACCCAGGTGGCGAATGTAGACGATAGGTTCCGCATCGAAGCGGGGGGTGTTTTCGTCGTTCAACATGTCGGCACTCCTTTCCGTCGTACGACAGATACGGCGAACATGGGGTTCCTTAGGATGGGGTCCCTTGGGAGGGCACCTGCGGGCACCTTTCGTTCCCTTTCAAGGTGGGGAACAATTGTGGCGCTTCAAGTGCCACGATGCGACTTCATCGGGGCATGTCATCACGGAATCGTGTCAGATTTCCCGCCACGCCGGGCCCTGTCGGACAAATGGGATGCAGGGCGCCCGGTGCAACTTTCTTAAACGATCTCTTCAAGCAGACAGGCTGCCCCACCTGCGGGATGTCTGTTATCGACTACCCCCTACCGGACTGTATCGGGGGCTGTCATGCCGCATGAAATCATCCTTCATTACCTGCCGGATCTGTTGCTGATCCTCTCCGTCTTTGTCGTAGGCGTGGCCAGCCCAGGCCCTGCCACCCTCATGATCGTGAACGTGGCCGCGCGCGAAGGCCGTGCGGCCGCCGTCCTGCTCTCCCTCGGCATTGTGACCGGATCCATCTTCTGGGCCTGCATTGCCGCGCTCGGATTCGTGGCGGCGCTGAAAACATCGGTGCTGTTTTTCACGGCGATGAAAGTGGCAGGCGGGCTCTACCTGCTCTTCCTGGCCTTCAAGGCACTGCGTTCGGCTGCCCGCAAAGGCACGACAGACATGCCGGATGCTCCGCGAGCGCCGCTCCCTGCCCCGAAACAATACCTGCGCGGCCTGTTGCTGCACCTGACGAATCCGAAAGCGCCGCTGGTGTGGATGGCCACCCTGTCGGTCGGCACAGCCGCAACAGCCCCGCCGGCCTTCCTGTTCACCGCCGTCACGCTGTGTGCGCTCGCCGGGATCAGCGTGTTTGTGGGCTATGCCTGCCTGTTTTCGACAAATTCAGCCGCAGCGGCCTACCGCAAGATGCGCCGGCCATTCGATCTGGTGGTGGGGACATTGTTCGGTGCGGCGGGAATCAGGCTGCTGACGCTGAAAACCGCCTAGCAGAAACACCCATATTTTCCGGGAAGGAAAATGGTGGAGCCAAGGGGAGTCGAACCCCTGACCTCTTGCATGCCATGCAAGCGCTCTCCCAACTGAGCTATGGCCCCGAACCGGGAAGAGCGGGGTTTATCCCCGGCTCTTCCGGCTTTCAAGTCTATTCTTCATCTTCCTCGTCATCGAGGGTGAGATCGTCGTCCTCATCGTCGCCGTCGATCTCGAAATCGTCGTCTTCATCGTCCGTCAGGATGATGTCGTCGTCATCGTCATCGTCGACGCCGTCTTCGGTGAAGCCGGCCGGGACTTTCTTGCCCGCCTCGTCGTCTTCCTCGTCGTCGCCTTCGAGAATGACGTCATCATCATCGTCACCAAGTTCCTTGGCTTCCTCGTCGTCGACGCCTTCATCCTCGTCATCGATCTCATCATCGTCGCGG
Organism: Rhodobacterales bacterium; assembly: GCA_014763715.1. Lineage (GTDB taxonomy): Bacteria > Pseudomonadota > Alphaproteobacteria > Caulobacterales > Hyphomonadaceae > Hyphomonas. Next base: position 19,794 of record JACXUV010000022.1, read on the forward strand.
ACGGTGGCCGCCGTATCCACATCGTCGTCATCATCCTCGTCATCGTCCTCGGACTTGACGGCGGCGCGGGCAGCCTTGGCCTTCACCTTCGTGATGGTGGTGCGGATGACTTCGTCTTCCGGATCGAATTCCTCACCGCATTTCGGGCACACGGCCGGGCGTTTGTTGAGGTCGTAGAAACGGGCTTCGCAGGATGGGCAAACCTGCTTTGTTCCAAGCTTGTCTTTCGACACGGGCGACGCGCCTCCTCGTTGGATTTTCTGAGTTTGGTCTGGGCGGGCGCTTGCCATGAACGCCGCGCGCTGTCAAAGCCCCAATTCACGCAAAAATTCAGCTCGGAATTCTTCATGGTCTGGACCAGCCGTCCCGTCAAATCCCTCAAAGGCGCCGTCCGCGCCCCCGGCGACAAATCCTGCAGCCATCGCGCGCTGATTTTTGGCGGCCTCGCAGAGGGCACAAGCCGCTTCACCGGCATGCTGGAAGGCGACGATGTCCTGCGCACCGGAGCGGCCATGCAGGCCCTCGGCGCGGACGTGAAACGCCTCGGCGGCGGGGCCTGGGAAGTCACCGGCGTCGGCGCCAGAGGCCTGTCCTCTCCGCAAGGGATTCTGGACTTCGGCAATTCCGGCACGGGCTCGCGCCTGATGATGGGCGTGATGGCAGGCCATGACCTGACCGCCGAGCTGACCGGCGACAAGAGCCTCTGCTCCCGCCCGATGAACCGCATCCTCAATCCGCTGCGCCAGATGGGCCTGACAGACACGGCCGGTCCGGACGGGCGCCTGCCCTTCTCGCTGACGGGCACGAAGAACCTGCAGGCGATCACCTATGCGCCGCCGCAGGCCTCCGCGCAGGTGAAGTCCGCCGTGTTGCTGGCGGGCCTTTCTGCCAACGGCACCACGATCGTCGAGGAGGCGAAACCCACCCGCGACCATACAGAGCGCATGCTGCGCGGCTTCGGCGTGGAGGTTGGCGTGCAGCGCAAGCCGGGCGAACCGACGCGTATTTCGGTCAAAGGCGGCCAGACGCTGCGTGCCATCGAGGCCGCGATTCCGGGCGACCCTTCCTCTGCCGCTTTCCTGGTCGCGGCAGGCATCCTCTCCCCGGCCAGCGACGTTCAGGTCGACGGCGTCATGTCGAACCCGACCCGGTCCGGCTTCTATGATGTCGCGAACCTCATGGGCGCGCATCTGGGTGCCGAAGAGGCCGGTGAAGCCGCAGGTGAGCGCCAGATCAACATCGCGTCCGGCTATGCCCACCTCAAAGGCATTCATGTGCCGGAGCGCTATGTCGCCTCCATGATCGACGAATTCCCGATCCTCGCCGTCCTCGCCGCCTTTGCCGAGGGTGAGACCGTCGTCACCGGGGCCGAGGAGCTGCGCGTGAAAGAGTCAGACCGCATCGATGCCACCGTCGCCATGCTGCGCGCCAATGGCGTCGAAGCGGAAGGCACGCCGGACGGCTTCATCGTGCAGGGCTGCGCGGGCAAGGTACCGGGCGGCGGCCTCGTCGAAACCCATCACGACCACCGCATCGCCATGAGCGCGCTCATCATGGGCACCGCCGCGCAGGCCCCCGTCAGCGTCGACGACATCTCCATGATCGATACATCGTATCCGGACTTCCTGGCGCATATGGCGGAACTGGGAGCGGATATTTCGGAGGGGTGATCCGTAGGGTGGGTTGAGCGAAGCGATACCCACCACCTCCGCCGCGTTCCGCAAGCCCGGATGGTGGGTATCGGCGCTGCCTCAACCCACCCTACGCTTGCTAATTTTTGTCATTGGGTCCGAACAACCGCCGAGCCAAATCGTGCGGCCTAGACTTGCGCCCCTGTGTAACAAACCATCTGTCTAAAAACTGTAGATACTGCTGCACACCCACATTTCTAAACACCCGCTGTCCCTGATAGGCCCAGCGGTCTACGTCTTGCTTTCTAAAAACCTTAGTTGTTGAAAGAAGGGCCACTTCATCAAGGAGATATAGAAGCCGGTCCACCCTTTGTTCTTGTTCTGGAGATTCAAAATGTCCAGTAGCAGCATAAGGATAGCCAAACTTGTCGTATTCAATCTCGTGGAACGCCTGCTGCACCTCCTCTCTCATAAACGCTTCCCATACACGAAATGAGAACTCTGCTCGCCTAGTCGCCGCTACCGCAACGCTATTGTTCACAGCTAAAACAACGGTGATAAGAAAGAAGCCGAATCCTATCACCGACAGCAATTCAAAAATGGTAATTGACCCAACTACCTCGAGTACATTCCCTTTCGGCAAGTAGTGAATTTCTTGGCCAAATAATTTCCAGACTCCATCGATATTATCAGCCGCGTTCTCTTGGGCTAACATTGGAAATCCTCCGCACATCATAAGCACACCCCCTAAAAGTCGCGCTGCTTCTGATAGCATGCATCCACCTATGCGTGCATCCTCGTATCTGGCAGCAACGATGATAAGCCGCGCTACGCTCACCGTGGTCTTCCATTCACCTGATCTGAACAACAAAACGAAGTGACCTCTGATGCCCCGTCTCGTTCTCTATCCCGGCAGCCTGCTCGACATCGAGACGGACGTGATCGTCAATGCGGCCAATTCCAGCCTGATGGGCGGCGGCGGGGTGGATGGCGTGATCCATCGCGCCGCCGGGCCTGCGCTGAAAGAGGCCTGCCGGCCGCTCGCCCCCTGCCCGCCGGGCGAAGTGCGCGTGACCGAAGGCTTCGGCCTTGCCCCACGCCTCATCTTCCACACGGTCGGCCCGATCTGGCGGGGCGGGCAGAATGGCGAGGCGGACATTCTGGCGACCTGCTACCGCAACTGCCTGACTGAACTCAGCCAGCGCGACCTCCGCCGGATCGTCTTCCCGGCCATCTCCACCGGCGCCTATGGCTATCCGCCCGCGCAGGCCGCGCACATCGCCGTCACCATCTGCGCCCGCCACCCATTGGCCCGCGACGCGGACATCGTTTTCGCGGTTATGGACCGGAAAAACCGCACCGCGCTCGGCGCGGCGCTGAACGCGGTCCGCTAGCTCCCCCGCCCCCGTAGCAAAAATCTCGAGACTGTTCGTCGAATCCCCCTTTGCAGTGCGAAGATAGCTGTTAGAGCCATCGCGATCAGCACCCGAAAGACAATGAACGTGAAGCGTACTCTCGACGATAAAGGTGTCGCCGCGACCTGGAATCGGCGCCGTTTCCTTGGCGCCACTGGAACCATGCTCACTTTGCCGGTTCTTTTTGCTGGCACGCGCCCTGTGGAATTCGTGGCTGAGTTTGTTGATGCGTACAATGACAAGGACCGGCAGGCTGTGGCTCGCTGGGCAGCGAACCGTGTGTCGCAAGGTGGTCTCGAACGCCAGAGCGCAGCCGATTGGGCCGAATGGCTGTCTGGCCAGTTCGAACACACCGGCAAGCTCAGCCTTCTCGCGATGGAACAAAGGGGCAGCATCGTCCGCCTTGTCTGTGCCCTGGAAAAAGTGCCGATGGCGAGGCGTGTCGACTTGCGGTTCGACCGGTATGACCCGACACGGGTCTTTGATCTCCGGCCTGTCGCCGAACCGACTCCCTATATCGTTGGCCGCGGCAATCTTCCGGGCACCACGGACGTTCGCGGCCAGATTCGCCAACGTCTGGACTTTGCGACCTCCCGCGGTGAATTTTCCGGCGTCGTACGGATCGACCGGGCAGACGCACGCCCCTTCTTCTCAGCGGCGTTCGGGCTGGCTGAGGTTTCCGAAGGACGCCCGATCGAAGCTGACACACGCTTCAATCTTGGCTCAGCAGACAAGAGTTTCACTGCGCTCCTGATTGCGCAGATGATTGAGGCTGGACAACTTCAGCTCAGCTCCCGGGTCTCGGATCTCCTACCGGATTTTGAAATCCCCGGGGCGAGCGAGATGACAATCCGCAATCTTCTGACTCACAGTGCAGGTCTCGGCGACCCCCCCGGTGGGATTCACGCTTATTCCCACGATCCGTATGACAAGGTCTCGGACCTCCTGCCGGCAATTGCCGCGATACCGGTCGCATTCGCTCCCGGAGAGCACACAAGCTACAGCAACGAAGGCTATGTGGTCCTCGGTGCAATTATTGAGCGAGTAACGCAAAAGCCCTTCTGGACCGTGCTGCAGGAGCGGATTTACGAGCCAGCAGGCATGCAGTCCAGCGGGCACTTCGTGCGCGATGAGGTCCTTCGCCAGTGTGCGATGGGCTATTATCATGACCGAAGCGATCTTTTTCGCTGCCTGCCAGCGAAATCAAACGCAGACATCCTGCCATGGCGCGGCAACTCCTGCGGCGGCGGCTATAGCACCGCGGCTGACATCGCGGCCTATTTCAGAGCGCTTGGCAACGGACAGCTCGTGAAACCCGAGACACTGGAAATGCTCACGGAAAAGGCCGGAGAGATATATCCCGGCGTCGGTTACGGCATGGGCTTTATTCGCGAAGCCGTTGGCGACAAGGTGTTTGTCGGTCATTCCGGGGGCGGCAACTCCATCGGGATTGGCAGCAGCCTCAGGATGTCTCTGGACAATAACTGGTCTGTTGCGATCCTCGGAAACTGTGATCTTCCCTATTCCGATGCGATCCTCCGGGACATTTTGCCGATGCTCGCATCCGCTGACGCCTTGTAGGCTGAGATCCCTGCCCCGACGGCAAAATTGACGTGCCCGCTGCCCGCGCCATTGTTGGCGCATGACAACGCTTTCCGATCCCCTGCCCCTCGCCCATGGCCCGGCCATGAAGAACCGCTTCATGCTGGCGCCGCTGACCAATCTGCAGAGCAACGCCGATGGCACGCTCAGCGATGACGAATTCCGCTGGCTGACCATGCGCGGCGAAGGCGGCTTCGGCCTCACCATGACCTGCGCGGCGCATGTGCAGGCCATCGGCCAGGGCTTTCCCGGCCAGCTCGGCATTTTCGATGACAAGCATCTGCCCGGCCTCACCCGCCTGGCCGAAGCGCTGAACAGGACCGGCACGCATTCGGTCGTCCAGCTGCACCATGCCGGCATGCGCTCGCCGAAGGAGCTGATCGGCGAGGCGCCCGTCTGCCCGTCGGACAATGAGGAATTCGGCGCCCGCGCCCTGACCGGCGATGAAGTGAAAGCCGCCTTCGACGCCTTCGTAGCCGCCGCCAAACGTGCCGAGAAGGCCGGTTTCCACGGCGTCGAGCTGCACGGCGCGCATGGCTACCTGATCTGCCAGTTCATCAGTGGCGAGGTGAACCTCCGCGACGACGAATGGGGCGGCGCTTACGAGAACCGCGTGAAATTCCTGATGGACCTGATCGATGCCGTGCGCGGCGAATGCGGCAAGGACTTCTCCCTCGGCGTGCGCCTTTCACCCGAACGCTTCGGCATGGACCTTGGCGAGATCCGCCGCCTCGCCGGTGAAGTGATGACCTGCGGCCAGGTCGACTATCTCGACATGTCCCTCTGGGACACGTTCAAGGAACCGAATGACGAAGCCTTCAAGGGCAAGCCGCTGGTCGACTGGTTTACCGACCTGCCGCGCGGCGACTGCCGCCTCGGCGCCGCAGGCAAACTGACCACGGGCGCCGCCTGCCGGAAGGCCATGGCGGCCGGACTGGACTTCGTCGCCATCGGCCGCGGCGGCATCCTGCATCATGATTTCCCGGAGAAGGTTCAGGCCGATCCGGACTTCACGCCGATTGCCCTGCCCGTGCCCGAAGCGCACTTGCGCGCCGAAGGGCTGGGCGATGCCTTCGTCAGCTACATGAAGACATGGAAGGGCTTCGTCGAAGACACGGCCTGATCCAACATGATCCGGCATAGTCCGGCATAATCAATTATAATCAGGAGGAAACACCATGCAGATCACCCATGATACCGCCGCAGTCGTGACTGGCGGCGCATCCGGCCTCGGCCAGGCTACCGCCCGCGCGCTGGCAAAGGCCGGCGCCAAGGTCGCCATTTTCGACATCAATGCAGAGGCCGGCGAAGCCACTGCGAAGGAAATCGGCGGCATCTTCTGCAATGTGAACATCATGGACGAGGAGTCCTGCGTCGCCGGGTTCGAAAAGGCCCGCGCCGCGCATGGGCAGGAGCGCATCACCGTCCACTGCGCCATGGCCTCCAAAGGCGGCAAGACGCTCTCCTGGGACAAGGAAAACGCCCGCTACAAGCGCCTCTCCACCGAAGACTATGAATTCGGCGCCCGCGGCGTGCTCGTCGCCTCCTACCGGATCGCGTCACTCTCCGCGCTCGGCATGTCCACCCTGCCGGAACTGGAAGACGGCGAGCGCGGCTGCATCACGCTGACGGCCTCCGTTGCCGCACAGGACGGCCAGATCGGCCAGGTCGTCTATGGCTCCTGCAAGGCGGGCGTAAACGGCCTTGTCCTGCCCATGGCACGCGACCTGATGGATATCGGCATCCGCGTGAACTCGATCATGCCGGGCATCTTCGCGACCCCGCTGATGCTGCGTGCGCCGGACAAGGTGCTGAACAGCCTCGCCGCCTCGGTCCCCTTCCCCAAACGCCTCGGCAAGCCGGAGGAATACGCCTCCCTCGCCATGGAACTGGTACGCAACTCCTATTTCAACGCCCAGACCCTCCGCCTCGACGGCGGCATCCGCATGGCGCCTCGTTGATGAATTGCTCGCGGCAGTTCCCGCGCCTCTGGCGCGGGGCCGCTGCGCCTTCGCCCTGCTCGTGATGCCGCGACAGTCTCTCTCCGCTTGACTTGGACAGGGGCATCCCGCAATCCCCGCGCCCATGATCATTGCAATTGACGGCACGACGGCCTCGGGGAAAGGCACCATCGCGAAGCGGCTGGCGGCCCATTACGGCCTGCCGCACATGGACACCGGCCGCCTCTACCGCGCCACGGCCGTGGCCGCGCTGAAAGAAGGCGTCGCGCTGGACGATGAGGCCCGCCTCGCAGATGTCGCCGCCGCGCTGGACCTCAATGATTTCGACGAAGCCGAGCTGCGCACCGCCGACGCCGGCAAGGCGGCCTCGAAGGTCAGCGCGCTTCCCAAGGTCCGCCAGGCCCTGTTCGAGCTGCAGCGCGCCTTTGCCACCCAGTCCGGCGGCGCCCTGCTCGACGGGCGCGACATCGGCACGGTGATCGCTCCGGACGCCGACGTGAAGCTCTGGGTGGATGCCGCCGTGGCGCAGCGCGGGCAGCGCCGCTGGAAGGAACTTTCCGGTTATGGCGAGGATGTCACCCTTGAGCAGGTGATCCAGCAACTGCGTGAACGCGACCAGCGGGACCAGAACCGGGCCAATGCGCCAGCCAAAATGGCGGCAGATGCCGTCTTGATTGACACCACTGACCTCACTATAGAGGCCGCAGTGGAAAAGGCGCTGGCAGCCGTAGAGGCCGCTCTCGCCCGTGGAAACCGCACCTGAAGGGGCTTTCTCCTGTAAATACAGGGGGCCTCAAATCCAAACAGGCTGCACCACTGAAGATTAAAGAGACCACGCTCTCGGGTCGATCCAGCAGGCCGCAATGGTGCGCGCCTGCCCTGAACCGTTCGTCCCGCCTCAGGAACCTTACATGACTGACTCAATGAACCCCTCCACCGACGATTTCGCCTCCATGTTCGAATCGTCGGCTGCGGCTGCCGCGATGCAGGAAGGCCAGGTTGTCCCGGCCACCGTTATCCGCATCGAAAACGACGCCGTGCTGGTCGACATCGGCCTGAAAACCGAAGGCCGTATCCCGGTCCGCGAATTCTCGATGGAAGACGACCAGCCGAAACCCGGCGACATCGTCGACGTCTATCTCGACCGTATCGAAAACGCCCTTGGCGACGCTGTCCTGTCCCGTGACAAGGCCCGCCGCGAAGAGCGCTGGATCAAGCTCGAAAAGAGCTTCAACGCCAACGAACCGGTCAAGGGCGCCATCTCCGGCCGCGTCAAAGGCGGCTTCACCGTCGACCTCGGCGGCGTCAACGCCTTCCTTCCGGGCTCCCAGGTGGACATCCGCCCGGTGCGCGATGTCGGCCCGCTCATGGGCGAAGTGCAACCCTTCGCAGTTCTCAAACTGGACCGCGCCCGCGGCAACATCGTTGTCTCGCGCCGCGCCATCCTCGAAGAGAGCCGCGCAGAACAGCGTGCTGAAATCGTTTCCGACATGGCTGAAGGCGACGTCCGCAAGGGTATCGTCAAGAACATCACCGATTACGGTGCGTTCGTTGACCTCGGCGGCATCGACGGCCTGCTGCACGTCACCGACATGTCCTACAAGCGCATCAACCACCCGTCTCAGGTGGTCGAAGTTGGCCAGGAAGTCGAAGTCCAGATCATCAAGATCAACCCGGAAACCCAGCGTATCTCGCTCGGCATGAAGCAACTCGGCTCCGACCCGTGGGACGGCATCGATGTGCGTTACCCGGTTGGTGCCCGCCTGAAAGGCGTCGTCACCAACATCACCGACTACGGCGCCTTCGTGGAGCTGGAAGACGGTGTCGAGGGCCTGATCCACGTCTCCGAAATGAGCTGGACCAAGAAAAACGTGCACCCCGGAAAAATCCTGTCGACCTCTCAGGAAGTCGATGTGGAAGTCCTGGACGTCGATTCCGAGAAGCGCCGCATCTCGCTCGGCCTCAAGCAGACCATGGACAATCCGTGGTCAGCCTTCCTGGCAGAGCATCCGATCGGCACCGAGATCGAAGGCGAAGTCCGTGGCATCACCGAGTTCGGCCTGTTCGTTGGCCTCGGCCCGGACCTGGACGGCATGGTCCACATCAACGACATCTCGTGGGAGCAGTCGGGTGACCAGGCCATCGAAGCCTACAACAAGGGCGACATGGTCAAGGCGAAAGTGCTCGACGTCGACGTCGATAAAGAGCGCATCTCGCTGGGCATCAAACAGCTGGCTGGCGACCCGATGGAAGCCCTGGACACCGGCGGCGTGAAGCGTGGCGCAACCGTCACCTGCACCGTCACCGAAGTCACCTCGGGCGGCATCGAAGTCGAATTCGGCAACCCGGCGATCAAATCGTTCATCCGCCGCTCCGATCTGTCGCGTGACCGCGCAGATCAGCGTCCGGAACGTTTTGCCGTCGGCGACAAGGTCGATGCGAAAGTGATCCAGGTCGATCGTGGCACCCGCCGCATCTCGCTCTCGATCAAGGCACTCGAAATCGCTGAAGAAGCTGAAGCCGTCGCACAATACGGCTCGGCAGATGCCGGTGCTTCGCTGGGTGATATTCTCGGTGCGGCTCTTGCCTCTTCCAGCGTTGGCGCGAAAGCGGCTCCGGCTGCTGGCGGCGATGCCGATGCGAACGGCCGTCTGGCCGCTCCGCAGGGCGAAGCTGACGATCTGAAAAAGATCAAAGGCGTCGGCCCGGCCTTCGAGAAGAAGCTGAACGAAGCAGGCATCTTCCACTTCTGGCAGATCGCTTCCATGACGGACGATCAGCTGGCGACCCTCGAAGAGGAAGTCGGCACGTCCGGTAAGGGCGCTGACTGGAAAGCAGAGGCTGAAGCCCTTCAAGGCTGAGCCCGGTAAAACCGGCCCGGAAGGGCCGGTGGAACCTGCTTCCTAAATTTGATGAAATCTTTGCGGCGGGGGCCTAGCGCTCCCGCCGCAAATGCATTTAATATCAATGAGATGCTGAAGTCAGAACTGATCGCAAAACTCGCGGCGGAATATTCGCACCTGCGCCAGGAAGATCTGGAAAAGGTGGTGAATGTCATCCTCGACGAGATCGCCGCCGCGCTCGCCCGCGGTGACCGTGTAGAGCTGCGCGGCTTCGGCGCCTTTTCGGTCCGCCAGCGCGATTCCCGCAAGGGGCGGAACCCGCGCACAGGCGAACCTGTCGAAGTGCCCGCCAAGGCCGTGCCCTTCTTCAAGGCCGGCAAGGAACTCCGCGCCCGCGTGAATGGCGGGGAAGACCCTGAGGCGAGATAAGCGGCCAGCTTTCCCGCAGGTGAAGCGCCGTCTTGACCCCTCCAACAAATAATAGGATCAAACTGGTAGGTATCTTGGTCTGGCACCTCAGGAGGGGACATATAAATGCTTAAGGAATTCAAGGAATTCGCCCTCAAGGGCAACCTGATCGACATGGCGGTCGGCTTTGTCATGGGCGGCGCCTTTGCCACCGTTGTCACCGCCTTTATTCAGGGTGTGTTCCTGCCCATCCTGGCGCCGATCATGGGTGGGATTGACCTGTCCTCCCTAACCTTCACGATCACGCCGGAAGTGCTCGATGAGGCTGGCGAAGTGGTTAAGCCCGCCGCAGTCGTCGAACTCGGAAACTTCATCTCGGCGGTGATCTCGTTCGTGATCGTTGCCTTCGTGATGTTCATGATCATCAAGGGCATGAACAAGCTGAAGAAAAAGGAAGAAGCTGCTCCGCCGCCGGCCCCGCCGCGCCAGGAAGTGCTTCTGGAAGAAATCCGCAACCTGCTGGCAAAACAGTCCAGCTAGGCCCTGCGGTCACCCCGTTCGGGTTCTGTTAAGGGTTCAGTGCCCATACTCCCGGACAGTAGAGTACGCGTAGAGTGGAAAGGGCGGCCTGATTGGCCGCCCTTTTTCCATGTCTGCTCATAAAGTCAGGCCAGTTTTCGGGCCAATACCAGCGTAGCTAGACAGGGTCTTCCCCGTTTTTCGACAGCACTTCACCGGCCAGATAGAGCGAACCGCAGATCAGGATCCTGTCGGCCCCGGTGGCTGCCGCCGCCTTCAGCCCGGCCTCCAGACTGTCACACGCCTTCGCCTCCAGCCCCGCCGTGGCTGCCGCATCCACCAGCTCGCCCGGGTCTGCCGCGCGGTGGCCCGGCGCGTTCGGCACCGTAAAGACCGGCGGGCGCAAAGTCCGGAACGGCAGGAAGAAGCCCGTCGCATCTTTCGAGGCCAGCATCGCCGACACCAGCGCAGTCGTGCCTTCCTGCTTCTTCAGGTGACGGGCGATGGCTCGGGCGGCGTGCGGATTGTGTCCGCCGTCCAGCCAGACTTCCTTGCCCGGCACCAGGGCCGTGAGCGGGCCATCCTTCAGGCGCTGCATCCGCGCCGGCCAGGTGGCCGTGCGGGCGCCCTCGAAGATCGCGTCCTGCGGGATGCGGGTGGAATTGCCGAACAACTGCATCGCCATCGCCGCAAGTGCCGCATTGGCCCGCTGATGCTCGCCTATAAGTCCGAGATGATCCGGCATGGCATCGATATAATGCGCCTTGAGCTTGTAGAGCGGGGCGCCCTGCTTCTCTGCTTCGGCGGTGATGACCTCGTCGCAGACCTTGCGCTGGATGGCACTCAGCACGGGGCGGCCAGGCCGGATGATGCCCGCCTTCTCGCCCGCGATCTTGCGCAGGTCTGAGCCCAGGAATGCCTTGTGGTCGAAATCCACCGGCGTGATGACACATAGCGCCGGCTGCTCGATCACATTGGTCGCGTCATAGCGCCCGCCCAGCCCCACTTCGAGGATCAGGAGGTCTGCCGGAACTTCCGAAAAGGCCAGCAGCGCCGTCGCCGTGGTGGCCTCGAAATGCGTGATCTCATGGCCCTTGATCGCCTCATAGGTACGGTTCAGCCACGAGATCAGCCGCTCATCATCAACAATCTCACCAGCCAGCCGGATCCGCTCATTGAAGCGCACCAGATGCGGGCTGGTAAAGACATGCACCTTCAGCCCGGCCGCTTCGGCCATGGCGCGCATGAAGGCGCTGGTAGACCCCTTCCCGTTCGTACCGGCGACATGGATGACCGGCGGCAAACGGTCCTGCGGGCGGCCGAGCGCTTCCAGAGCGGTCTCGACCCGCCCCAGCGACAGGTGAATGACATCAGGGTAGAGCCCTTCGAAACGCTTCAGCGCTGCGGCGAGGGCCGCACTGTCTCCGGTCAATCAGCCTTGCCCTTGGACACATGTGTTTTCGGCTGGTTCAGCGAGGCAGGCAGGCTGTCGCTGGCGCGGCGCGACTTCGGCATCAGCATGGACAGGACCCGCGAGAGCGTGTCCTTCATCTTGCGGCGGTCCACCACAATGTCGACCTGGCCTTTTTCGCGAAGGAATTCAGAGCGCTGGAAGCCTCTGGGCAGACTTTCACGGATCGTCTGCTCGATCACCCGCGGGCCGGAAAAGGCGATCATCGCGCCCGGCTCAGCAATGTGAACATCGCCCAGCATGGCGTAGGAGGCAGACACACCGCCCGAAGTCGGGTCGGTCAGCACGACGACGTAAGGCAGTTTCGCTTCGGCCAGCTCGTTGATGGCCAGCGTCGTGCGCGGCATCTGCATCAGGCTGAGCGTGCCTTCCTGCATGCGCGCGCCGCCGGAAGCGGTGCAGACGACGAAAGCCGCTTTGCGGGCCAGCGCCATATGGGCAGCAGTGATGAACCCCTCCCCGGCCGCCATGCCCAGCGAACCACCCATGAAGGCAAAATCCTGCACCAGCACGACCGCCGGCACGCCGCCGATCTTGCCATAGGCGGCAACCATGCAGTCATCCTGCAGCAACGGCGCGCCGCCGCCTTCGGTTTCTTTCTTCTCGCGGGCAGCGATCTTCGCCTTGGCCGCCTTCAGGCGGGCCGGATAGGGCTTGTCGTCCTTGAATTTCAGCGGGTCCAGCGCGACGCCCGGCAGCTCGATCGGCTCCCAGCGCTCATCGTCGAACAGAAGACGGAAGCGCGTGCGCGGCGAAATCCGCAGGTGCGCACCGGCCGGCGTCACATGCCAGTTCTCTTCCAGATCGGTCTTGTAGACCAGTTCACCGGACAGCGGGCATTTCACCCACAGGTCATCCGGCGTCTCGCGCTTGGTCAGAATGGTCTTCAGGCCCGGTGGCGTGACCTTGTTGATCCAGTTCATCCGACAACCTCCACGGCTGTAACAGCCACTACGGCTTTGCGACCCCTGCGATCGCCATGCTCAGTTCCCTGGCCAGAGTCCCCATTCCCTGGGGCGCACGGGCCAGATCCCCTGATTCGTGGGCCGCCTCGGCATGCTCCACGAAAGCACTGCCTACGACAACCCCATCGGCAATTTTAGCCATTTCCGCAGCCTGTGCACCGGTTTTTACACCGAAGCCAACACAAACTGGCAGTCCGGACACGCGCCGGGCCATCTCAATATTCGCAGCGATTGCTGCAGGATCGGCGCTTCCTGCCCCGGTCACGCCGGTCACGGAGACGAAATACAGGAAACCGGAAGCCCCTTCGGCGACCTTTTGCATGCGCGCCTCATGCGTGGTGGGCGTTGCCAGCCGGATCACCGAGAGGCCGTATTTCGCGTATTCTTCCCGCAAGGGGGCATCTTCTTCGGGCGGCAGGTCCACGATGATCGTGCCGTCGACGCCTGCCTTGTGAGCCGCTTCAGCGAACACGCCGTAGCCCATGGCATGAACCGGGTTGGCATAGCCCATGATGATGATCGGCGTCGTCTGGTCGCTTTCGCGGAACCGGGCAATCAGAGCCAGCACATCGCGTAGCGTCGTCTTTGCTGCCAGCGAACGCAGCCCGGCCCTCTGGATAGCCGGGCCATCGGCCATCGGATCCGTGAAAGGCGCGCCCAGCTCGATAATATCGGCGCCATTGTCGCGCAGGGCACAGAGGGACTGATAGCTCGTCTCAAGATCCGGATCGCCCGCCATGAGGTAGGAGACCAGAACCGCGCGTTTTTCCGCCTTCGCGCGTTTGAAGGCAGCAGTGATACGTTCCGTCGGCATCAGCTTTCCGTGTTTTCGTGAACCCAGGCGGCATAGGGGTCGTGTGCCTCGACACAAGGCAACGCCACCATGGCAGGGACATCATAAGGGTGATGGGTGAGGACAAGCGCCTCGATCCGGTCCCAGTTCGCCTTCGGCGCCTTGAGCCAGAGAATGTATTCAAAGGCCTGTTCCACTACGCCTTTCCAGCGATAAGTGGACGAAACCGGGCCTTCCAGGTTCGCGCAGGCCGCCAGTTTGTGCTCGACGGCGGCATCGCCGATATCCTCGGCAACGCGCTGTGACGGGCATGTGATGCGGATGAGGAGAAGATCGGTCATTTCGAAAGCGCCTCCGGATCGCATTTTCCTACCTGCACAGCAGCCATGGGGATAACAGAGGCCGACCGTCCCTCATAAGGGATGCCCACCCCTGCGAGCTGGTCCCAGCCATAGCACTCCATGCCGTCATCGTCGCCAATGGGCGCATGGGCCTGCCCGCAAATACCTGTCTCTGTCCATTCAGCATCGCGCACAAGGTCTGTGCGCCCGTCTGCGAAGCAGAGCGCCGTCATGGCCCCCACAAGCGGGATCTTGTCGCCATTCTGCGCCGCCTCGAAATTTTCGGGCGTCACCTGGACATACTTGTACTTGGTAGTCGGCACGCAGGCCGCAACCAGGCTGAAGGCAATGGCGGACAGGAGCAACCTCACATGTCCACTCCGAGATACTTGGCAACAGAGAACACATCCTTGTCGCCCCGGCCGCACATGTTGAGGATGATGAGACCATCCGAGCCGAGATCCTTTGCCACTTCCCCGACACGGGCGAGGGCATGCGAGGGCTCAAGCGCCGGGATGATGCCTTCAAGTTGGGTGCAGAGCTGGAAGGCATCCAGCGCTTCCTGGTCTGTGGTGGAGAGATATTCCGCCCGGCCGGTATCACGCAGGAAGGCATGCTCCGGCCCGATGCCCGGATAGTCGAGCCCGGCAGAGATCGAGTGCGCGTCGATGATCTGGCCCTCATCTGTCTGCAGGAGGTAAGTGCGGTTGCCGTGCAGGATGCCCGGCTTGCCGCCATTCAGCGCCGCCGCATGTTCGCCCGTCTCGATGCCATGGCCAGCGGCCTCGACACCGATCATGCGCACGCTTTCGTCTTCCAGGAAGGGATGGAACAGACCGATGGCATTCGACCCGCCACCGATGCATGCCATCACCACATCCGGCAGGCGCCCTTCCCGCTCCAAGATCTGCGCGCGGGCTTCCTTGCCGATGATCGACTGGAAGTCGCGTACCAGTTCCGGGTACGGATGGGGCCCAGCCACGGTGCCGATGCAGTAGAACGTGTCCTCGACATTGGTGACCCAGTCGCGCAGGGCCTCGTTCATCGCGTCCTTCAGCGTGCCTGTGCCGGAAGAGACCGGCACGATCTCGGCGCCCAGCAGGCGCATTCGGAACACGTTCGGCTTCTGGCGCTCGACATCGGTCTCACCCATGAAGACGACGCATTTCAGGCCGAAGCGGGCGCAGATCGTTGCCGTGGCGACGCCATGCTGGCCGGCGCCCGTCTCGGCGATGATGCGGGTCTTGCCCATGCGGCGGGCCAGAAGGACCTGCCCCAGACAGTTATTGATCTTGTGCGCACCGGTATGGTTCAGCTCGTCGCGTTTGAAGTAAATCTTCGCGCCGCCGAAATGCTCAGTCAGCCGCTCCGCGAAATAGAGCGGCGACGGGCGGCCGACATAATGGGTCCAGAGGTCGTCCATCTCGGCCTTGAAGGCAGGGTCTTCCTTCGCCTTGCGGTACTCGGCTTCGAGATCCAGGATCAGCGGCATCAGCGTTTCGGCGACATAGCGCCCACCAAACTCACCGAAGCGGCCATTCACATCCGGCCATTGATCCCAGGTATTTCTTACGTCCATCACTTCGAGACCTCTTTGGCAGCGCGGAGAAAGGCCCGCACCAGCTCCCTGTCCTTTAGACCCCGCAGCCGCTCCACGCCAGAGGAGACGTCAACCGCCGGCGCACCTGTCGCAGCAACGGCATCTTTCACGTTTTCAGGCGTCAACCCTCCCGCGAGGATCCATGGCTTCGGTGCCTCCCAGCCCTTCAGGATCGACCAGTCGAAGGCGAGGCCATGCCCACCGGTCCGGTCGGCGCCCTTCGGGGGCTTGGCGTCGATGAGCAACCGGTCCGCCGCCTCATAAGCCTCTGCCCCTGCAAGGTCTGCCGCCGCTTCCACGCCGAAAGCCTTCCAGACCTCACACCCGGTCCGCGCGCGGATATCCGCCACGCGCTGCGGTGTTTCCCGCCCATGCAGCTGGAGCACGCGGATACCCGTGGCGACGACACGGTCGATCAGCGCATTATCGGCATCGACGAGCAGCGCAACCGGCACAGATCGACCGACGCCTAGCAGCAAGGTCTCGGCCGCTTCCGGCGTCACATGGCGCGGGCTGGCCTCAACGAAGACAAAGCCGATCCAGTCCGCCCCCTCCTTTGCGCAGAAGCGCACGAGGTCCGGATCCCTGAGGCCGCAGATCTTTACACCAGTCATGGCTCCGGCGTTACGCCAGGCTGGGCGCACTGGCAATGCAGGGCAACTGAGAGCTCTGTTCAGTTCAGGATGGCATGGAAGGCCAGCATGCCTTCCTCACCGGGGGTCATGCGAGCAAAGGTCCAGCGCACATGCGTGATCTCCTCTGCCGAAGCCTTGCGGATGTAATCGCCATCCTCGATCAGCAGGCCGTCGCGCGGGGCGAAGGATTTGCCCCCGTCGATGGAGAAATCGACCGCAGC
Source organism: Rhodobacterales bacterium (assembly GCA_014763715.1). Taxonomy (GTDB): domain Bacteria; phylum Pseudomonadota; class Alphaproteobacteria; order Caulobacterales; family Hyphomonadaceae; genus Hyphomonas. The sequence goes on from JACXUV010000022.1 coordinate 36,199, forward strand.
ATCATCGGCAATCACGGAGTCCTCGACATAGATCATGTCTTCCGGCACCGGGATGGTCATCACGACGCTGTCCTCTTCCACTGCGCCCTCATTCCGGAAGCTCACCACATAAGCGAGTTCTTCGCCGGGCTCGACCGCTTCGACGGGCACATACTCCGTCTCCGTCGATCCGTCCTCGTACTCCATCGACACCACTCTCTCGACCGAGGCCGACGACAGCAGAACTTCAGCGCGCACAGGCAGGGCTGCCACGGTGCAAACCGCGAGAAGACAAAGGGAGACCGGAAAAACCTTGAGCATGGATCTTAATACGGGACACGTTTTCGCTAACGATTGTGACCATCCATCACAAGCGTTAAGATTAATTAAAAGACATCCTTTGGTAAGGCGTTCCTTCATCAATCCCAGTAGTTGGGCAAAATGTGGGCCGCATCTGCCCATTTGTCCGGCAACGGATGGCTTGGTGACAGAATTTCTGCAGGCCGTCAGAACCGCGAGGCACCGGAATGAAACGCATAAAGCTCAGCCGCGCCTTCACATTGATTGAGCCCGGCCCCGTCACCCTCGTCGCGACGCATGACGGGCAGAAGGCCAATGTCATGACGATCACCTGGACAATGGTGCTCGATTTTTCAGGGCGGATCGCCATCACGACCGGCCCATGGAACCATTCCTTCGAAGCGTTGCGCGAGACGCGTGAGTGCGTGGTGGCCATCCCCACGGTCGACATGATCGACACGGTGATCGGCATCGGCACCTGTTCCGGCGCCGACACCGACAAGTTCGATAAATTCGACCTTGCCCCAAAAAAAGCGAAACATGTCGGCGCGCCACTGCTCGGCAAATGCCTGGCAAATATCGAGTGCCGCGTGGAGGAGATCATCGAGCCACACGGCATCGTCGTCCTCGAAAGCCTCGCGGCCTATCGCGATGACACACGCAAGGAACAGCGCACCCTGCACGCCGTCGGTGATGGCACCTTTGTCGTTGATGGGCGGCGCATCGACCGCAAGGCCATGATGGCCGCCAAGCTTCCCGGCGGCCTCTGATCCGGCCCGCAGGAAATCAGCGCTTCTGCTGCATCACGATGGTGAAACTGAGATCCGTTTCGAGTGCCCCGTCTGGCGCGACAGGGAACGGCACTGCGGAGGTGACCGAAGACAGGCATCGCCGGTCATAGAGCCTGCTGCCGCTGCTGGTCCGTATTCCGACGAAAATGACCTCCCCGGCACGGGAGAGGCGGAACTCGACCTCGCAATTCCCTGCCCCGCGAACGCCCCGCGGCGCATGCCGGGACAGCTGCAGCCGGACATCCCGCAGATAGGCATCGAGCATTGCCTTGCCATCGCCATTCAGGCTGGCCGCGCCGGCAGATGCCTCTGCCTTCACAGGTTCAGGTTCGGAAGCCACCGCCGGAAGGTCTGAATCGACTGTCAGAACAGCCGGGCCTTCTGCAGCGCTTGCGGATTGCTCGCTCCCGGCATCAACCGCTGGAACCTCGACCGGCAGCATATCCTCTGACGGAGCTGCCCCCACAGGCGGAGCCTGTTTTGCCACCGCCTCAATGGCTGGTGCTGGCGGCGCCTCAGAGACCTCCGGCACGGGTACGGGGTTCTGCTTCTCCGGCTCTGGCGCTGCATCGGCTTCAGGCTCAGGCACAGATTCTGGCGCGGGCTCTTCCACCAGTGTCACGACAAATACATCATCGCGCGCACCGAGACCGGACGCGCTGGCGGGTGCCAGCAGGAAAACACCTGCCAGCATGCCGCCATGGGCGAGCGCAGCCACAGCCACGCCCGCCATATAGCTGGAGGTGAAAACCCTCCGCAGCACGTCAGAACGCGACGTTTACGCTGAGATTGAACGACCGGCCCGGACCTGCGACCTGATGGAACGGATCAACCCGGCCACCATATTTATAGTCGCCGAAGGCAATGCCGCCGAGCGGCAGATCATAGTCCTGATCCAGAAGGTTCTCGACGGCCGCCGCGAAGCGGACACGCCCGATTTCGCCGCCTGCCCGCAGATGCACGAGCACATAGCCGGGCGTCCGGAGTTCATTGCGCACGGCACTGACCGTGTCCTTCTCGTCGACCAGCTCAACTTCGAGCGCCTGGGTCCAGACACCTTTCCGGTTCTCCAGGGCGAACAGGCCCTGCAACGGAGCGATATTGTAGAGGTTGTCACCCGTGTCCTGGTTTTCACCCTTCGCCCAGCTGACCGTACCGGAGAGACGCGTATCGCCATATTTGGACTGCCAGACCGGCATGCTGCCGATCGCTTCAAGTCCATAGAGTTCCGCATCATGGTTGGCGAATTGCAGCATCGGGGATCCATCTTTCAGACTGCCGATCCGGTCTGCATCGATATAGTCGGAGACATAGCTGGCCCAGCCGGACACACGCAACACGCGGCCATTCTCCGCGCCATCCGACCAGTCGAGTGTTGCGGCGAGGCTGCGCGCGACTTCCGGCTCCAGATTGATATCGCCGACATAGCCGGTGCCATCGCCGGTCATGTTGGTCATCGAGGCAGCCATGGAGCCGCGGCCCCAGGCGTAGCGCTCATAGAAGTTCGGCGACCGCGTTTTCTGGGCCGCGCCGAATTCGAGTGCCACGGTATCGCTCGGACGCCAGGTCGCCTTGGCGGTGACATCGAGATTGTCATCGTCGCGTTTCCGGTCTGCGGCATTGAACGCCGTGGCGGCCATGGCATCCGCCATGCTCATCATGCTGGTCCAGGAGTAAGGCTGAACCTCGCCGGTATCCATTTTGACATGCTCATAACGCACGCCGAGAAGGGTCGACCATTGCGGGGCCGGATTGGCTTCCCACTCGCCCCAGACACCGGTGCGGTTCCGCTCGCCATCATTGATGTTCACATAATCCAGCGGCGACATCATCATGGAACCCGGCACGGCAGGCCAGTAATCGTCCATGGAAGCGCGGAACATCTCAGCCCCGACCCGCACCTGGCCCACACCTTCCACCGGCGTGTCATAGGACACCTTGGCCGAGAAATCCTCGCCCTCGGTGATCATCGGCATACCGCCGGTTGCCGCCCCGCCCTTGTCGGACAGGAAGTTCATCTCGTGGTCGACGCTGCGCCATGAGGCTTCCCCGGTCAGGATACCTGCGCCCAGCGGCCCTTCGCCATGCACCTGAACGCTGGTGCTCTTGTTGTCCGTCAGGTCCATGCGCTGGTTGGCAAAGCCCTCATAGGGCACGCCCTGCTGGCTGATCCGGACCCAGAGCAGGACATCGTCCGCCGGGCGCGCTGCCAGAAGCAGGGACTGGTCGTAGTTCTGGTACAGCGTGGAGCGTACTTCATCACCAGCGCCGGACTTGTAATTGTCGGCCTTGTTCCAGCTCGCCTCATACCGCGCGCTGACCTTTTCGCCAGCGACATTGGCCTGCAGGGAGGCCCCGATGCCGTTCGAGATGCTGCGATAGGTCGCCCCGACCTCACCGGAGACTTCGACGCCGCCGTCTGAAAATTCCGGCGCCCGGCTCTCGATCGAGATGATCCCGGCGATGTTGTCGCCGCCCATGCTGACAGGCGACAGGGTTGGCGTGACAATGATCCGCTCAACGCGCGATGCATCGATATAGGACGTCACAGGGTTCATGTGGTTCGGGCAGTAATTCGTTGCCTGCTGGCCATCGACCAGAATACCGACCCGGTCATCGGCAAGGCCGCGCAGGACAGGCAGGGACGCAATCCCGCCATTCGACTGAACGGCAACACCCGGCACGCGGGAGATCAGCTGAAGCGAATCCGAGGACGTCGCAAGGCCCGTCTCGACCTTGTCCCCGGTGATTTCCGTTCCGCTGACAGCAACGCCGCCTTCAGCGGCCGTGCCCGCATCCTGCGCCTCGATCGGCGGAAGCTCTGTCGGGGCCTGCGCGGCAGCCGTCTGGGCAAGGCCCATGGAAGCGAGGATGGTGGCTGCGGTGCTGCACAGAAGCGTTTGTTTCTTCATGTTTCTTTTCTTTCTTTTGAGGGGATCAGGCCGCGAGCGATTGGCCGCTGCGGCGTTTCTGGATTGCGGCTTCGATGGCGTCGGCCAGCGAAGTGCGTTCGGGGGGAGACAGGACGGAGCCGATTTCGATCTGGCGGGGCCCTGAGCGGAGCAGGAGCGCGTCGCACCCCTGCCCGGTATTGTTGACGCGATCGACGCGCAGCCAGTGCGGGGACAGTTCAGACCGCTCGATGGCATCGGCCGGACGGTGACGGGTTTCAACAAACAGGGATGCATCGGTCAGGCAGACACGCTGCCCATACTGGCCGAGCGATCTGGCATGCCAGAGGATCAGCCCGCCAAGAGCGATTTCCGACAACATGACCAGCGGCGTGACCAGCCAGGCCCCCATCCACGCGGTTGCCAGGCAGATCATGGCCCCCGGCAGAACGAGAGAGCCCGCCAGGATGAAGGCCACGCGGTTGTTCAGCGACACGTTCGGCGTGATGAAGACATCCAGCCAGACATGTCCGGCCTCTTCACCGGACGAAGCGCGGGACATGTCCTGGCCCCCGGTCTGGGGTGCCTGCAGCCTGTCTCGGGCTGCGATCAGATTGTTATGCATTGAAAATACATCCGATTCCGGACGCGCAGGGCTTTCGCCAGCGCACCAAACACGCATGTCCGCAGACATGCGCGCGCGAGGAAAATCAGATGTTCAGGGGCGGCCCGCGGGCGGGCGGCGGCGGGGCGGCAAGGCCGCGGCCGGGGGCGATATAGTCAAAATCCGACAGGAAAGCCGCAGGCGCCTGAAC
>JACXUV010000120.1 GCA_014763715.1 Rhodobacterales bacterium
CTTGTCAATGTAACAAAAGTTTACCGACAAAATAAGGTCGCATTTTTTATGCAATAAAAAAAGCGAAAACAACCGAAGGGCGTTAGTTTTATAGAAAAAATATTTGTGTTACAAAAAAAGTAAAAATAAGTAAAAAAAATAGCGTCTTTACCTTTACTTGATACATAGGAAATAACTCGCAGATATAAAATAGCTATAAAGTCCGATAAATAAAGGGTTTTTCTACAAAATTAAAATTAATGATTTAAGAATAAAAAAAGGCTATCTTTTGTAGCATGTTTTTTAAATTTTTGACCGAACTAAAACAAAACAACAAAAGGATAAGCCTTGACTGAAATTCTACAAGAAACAAGCTTCAAAAAGCATAAAGATAGAACACTTCCTATCTTCGATAAGTATAATTCTTTTAATCCAAAAAAAGCAAATCAAATATTAGAATGCGGTCAATCTTTGTGGTTTCACCTGAAAGAACATATACAAACAAAACAACAAAAGCTAAAATTAGCAGAAATGTACACCTGCAAAGATAGATTTTGTCTGTTTTGCAACTGGAGAAGACAAATGAAATACTCAAAATTGATTTACAGCTATTTAGAAGCCCTACAAAGCAAAAAGAAGCTTAGATATATATTTCTAACCCTTACAGTTAAAAATTGCCATATAGATGATTTAAAATCCACTATACAGCATATGAACAAATCATTCGAGAGAATGTCAAGAAGTGTAAGATGGAAAAATTCTATTTTAGGATTTCTTAGAGTACTTGAATATACAATTCAAAAAGATAATCACGATATGGTACACCCTCACTTCCACATACTCTTAGCGGTTGCACCTGGATACTTTGATACAACTAAAAACTTATATCTTAAAAAAGAAGATTTTAGTGAGATGTGGAAAAAAGCATTAAGAGTAGATTATGTTCCTGTTGTAGATATAAGAATTGTAAAATCAAATGAAAAAAAAGACAAAACAGCAGATGCATCAGTAGTAGCTGAAATGTGTAAGTATCCTTTAAAAGATACAGATATTTCTAAGCTATCTGATGAGAACTTTGAGAAACTTGTATTACAACTAAAAAATATTAGAAATATAAATGCAGGTGGGATACTAAAAGGTATCTTGAAAAAAACAGAAAAGATAGATGATGATTTGATACACATTGATGATGAAGATAAACCAGAGTTGTGGATCATTTTAGAAAAGATTTTATATAGCTATGAAAATATCAATGGCAAAATAAATT
>JACXUV010000085.1 GCA_014763715.1 Rhodobacterales bacterium
GTGCTCGGACCTCGGCCAGAGCTTCGTGGTCTACTTCGAGTGGGATCGCGCGGATCTGACGAGCCAGGCTTCGGCTGTGATCGATCAGGCTGTGGCAAACATCCAGTCTGAAGCCAGCTGCGCGACGAGCTCGGTGAGCATCGCCGGCCACACCGATACGTCGGGTGCCAGCGCATACAACCAGCGCCTGTCTCAGCGTCGTGCTGACATCGTGGCACAGGCCCTGATGGCCCGTGGCATCGATGCTTCGCTCATCACTGAAGAAGCTAAAGGCGAAACCGACCTGGCGAAAGCAACCCGCGACGGCGTTCGCGAGCCGCTGAACCGTCGTTCGGAAGTTGTGATCACCGTCAAGTAAGACAAGATCACTCCAAGATCAGAGAGCGGCCCGGCTATATGCCGGGCCGTTTTTGTTTCGGCCTCCAGTGGGGGCCTTGCCGGAATTCGTTTCCTGTGAAACCAAGGGCCATGATTGATCTGAGCACTCTGAGCCGCGAGGATGAGGCAGCGCGTGAGCGCCTGAACTCCCGCGCATCCGACATGATCGCGCAAACCCAGACCTGGTCCGCCATCAATACCGGCAGCTGGAACATTGATGGGCTTCGCAAACTGGCACCGATGCTGGCTGACGCCTTTTCTGAACTGGATGCAGAGGTGCGCCTTGATGCCGGAGATCCGTTTGAGTCGGTAAACGCCGCCGGTAAAACGGAAACGACTGAAACCGCGCCTGTTATCCGCGTGTCCTCCAGACCGCAGGCGCCGGTGCAGGTGATCTTGTCCGGGCATTATGACACGGTTTTTGCGCCAGGAACGTTTGAGACGATCCGCGACCTTGGAGACGGCCGCCTGAACGGGCCGGGCCTGGCAGACATGAAAGGCGGCCTCTGTGTGATGCGGGAGGCGCTGCTGGCATTTGAGGCCGGGCCACTGAAGGACCGGCTGGGATACCAGATCGTCATTACCCCGGACGAGGAAATCGGAAATTTTGCGAGCGCCAGGGCCCTGACGGAAGCCGCGCGCTCCGGTGCACATATCGGCATGACGTATGAGCCCTGTATGGACACGGGCGCGATGTCCGGCGGCCGGAAGGGGTCTGCGGTGTTCGATATTGTCCTGCATGGCCGCGCCGCACACGCTGGTAGGGCCAAGGAAGAGGGGCGCAGCGCCCTGGAGGCCGCTGCCGAACTGGTTCTGGGGTTGGAAGGGCTGAATGGCCAACGTGAGGGTGTCACCGTGAACGTCGGGTCCATCGACGGTGGCAGTCCGGTGAACATTGTGCCTGATCTTGCGATCATCCGTTTTGGCGCCCGTGCCCCGGACGCGGCAGCGGCGCAGTGGGCAACCGATGAGGTGCGCCGCCTGTTTGCCCGCGCAACGTCGCGTGATGGAATACACGGCCATCTTCATGGCGGGTTCTACCGACCGCCCAAGCCACGGAACACGGCTCAACAAGCCCTGTTCGACGCTGTGCAGGCAACGGGAAAAGCGATCGGGCTCGACCTCGTGTTCGAAGATACGGGCGGGGTCTGCGAAGGTAACAATATCTTTGCCGCAGGCGTTCCGAATGTCGACACGCTGGGGGTGATGGGCGGGCGCATTCACTCGAATGAGGAATATGTCCTCATGAGCAGCTTCGCTGAGCGGGCGACGCTGTCGGCACTGCTCCTGAATCGGCTGGCGGACGGACGACTGGACGGCGCCGGCATCAAAGCTCTTATGGATAGCTGACAATGGCTGAAACCTATGTGATGCGGCCGTCGCGGCTGGATGACTTGCAGTCGCTGATCGAACTGGCGGAGCTGTCGGGGCCCGGCTTCACCAGCCTGCCTGTTGATGTGCCTATCCTGCGGGAGCGGTTGCAGAAGTCCGATGATGCCTTCCTGGGACGGCTGCACCGAATTGAATACGGCAAATACCTCCTGATGATGGAGAATGCCGAGACCGGAGAAGTGGTCGGCTGCTCCGCTGTGAAGGCGGGCACAGGCATTGACCAGCCCTTCTTCAATTACCGGGTGATCACGCTGGCGCAGGCAAGTCAGGCCGCCGGAAATCTGCGTTTCGATATGGATGCCCTGGTCCTCACAAACGAATATGTGGGGTACACGGAAGTTGGAACACTCTTCCTCAAGCCTGAACACAGGGGCGGAGGGGCCGGCCGCCTGGCCGCACAGTCACGCTACTTGCTGATGGCAGCAGCGCCTGACCGTTTTGGAGACAAGGTCCTCGCAGAGCTGCGGGGGGTCGTGGACAATGATGGCCAGTCACCCTTCTGGGAATGTCTTGGGCGTCATTTCTTCCGCATGGAATTCACCGAGGCGGATCGCCTGTCGGCGACAACGGACAACCAGTTCATTTTGGACCTTATGCCGAAATACCCGATCTATGTGGACTTGCTGCCTCCGGAAGCCAGGGAAGTGATCGGCAGATGCCACTCAGATGGCGTAGGGGCCTACAAGCTCCTGCAATGGGAAGGCTTCGAGTTTGATCGCACGGTGGACATCTTCGATGGCGGGCCGCTGGTGACCGTGCAGCGCCGTCATATCCGGACCATCCAGGAGAGCCGCCGTGTCCGGTTTGAGGTGGGCGACGTGGAAAACGATCCGGCTGCGAAGCAGGGGCTCGCCTCCAGTGACATGTTGCCGGAGTTCAGGGTTGGTCTCGCAAAGAGCATTCTCAAGGATGAGACCACCGCTGTGGTGGATGCCGATACTCTGGCACGGCTGAAACTGAAGCCGGGGGCTGAGGGTAGAGTCTGGCAACGGAGCAAGTGATCATGAACGGTGTATATATTGACGGCCGCTGGCATGCGGGTGCCGGGGCGCATTTTGAAAACAAGTGCCCGGCCACAGGTGATGTCGTGTGGGCAGGCAATGGGGCAGATGAAGCGGAGGTGACCGCTGCGGTTGCGTCTGCACGGAAAGCTTTCCGTCATTGGGCACACTTGCCGCAAGGCGACCGCAGCGTAATCTTGGAGCGCTATGGCGAAGAAATTGCCAAGCGTGCCGATGCCATCGCCGAAACGGTAAGCCGTGACATGGGGAAGACGCTTTGGGAGTCGAAATCCGAAGCCGCGACCATGAAGGCGAAGGTCGCTGTCTCCATTGCTGCACAGGTGGAGCGGGCAGGCACGAAATACAGCAAGGCCGATTTCGGGTCTTCGCATCTGACACACCGTCCTCATGGTGTGATGGCGGTATACGGACCGTTTAACTTCCCGGGTCATTTGCCGAACGGTCATATCGTTCCGGCGCTCCTGGCCGGGAACACATGTGTCTTCAAGCCCTCGGAGCTGGCGCCGGGTGTTGCATTCCACATGGCAGAAGCCTTTGCGGCTGCAGGTTTGCCCGAAGGCTGCCTGAACATCGTTCATGGCGGACGGGACACCGGTGGCGCGTTGCTGAACGCCGACATTGATGGCTTGCTGTTTACCGGATCCGCCTCAACTGGCGTATTCTTTCACAAGCATTTTGCAGGACGCCCGGAAGTGATCCTCGCGCTCGAGATGGGTGGCAACAACCCGCTCATCATCTGGGATCCGGCAGATGTTGATGCAGCGGCAGACATCGCGGCGCAGTCGGCTTTCCTGACGAGTGGTCAGCGTTGTTCCTGCGCCCGTCGTATTATCCTGCCTGAAGGGGCTTGGGGCGATCAGGTCGCCGAAGCGATTGTCGCACGTGCTGAAGGCCTGACGATTGGTGCCTGGAACGAAGAAGGCATCTTCATGGGACCGCTCGTCTCGGAAAGGGCGGCTGTGAATGCGGTTGAGTTTCAGGACATGCTGCTCGCGCGTGGCGGCCGGGCGTTGAAACGCCTCGAAAGGCTGGAGCGTGGTGGCGGCTTCGTTTCGGCCGGTGTCGTTGATGTGACGGGGGCAGCAGATATTCCCGATGAGGAACTCTTCGGCCCGGTCATGCAGATCGTCCGGGTGGCAGATTTCGATCAGGCGATCGAACGCGCAAACGCGACTCGCTATGGGCTATCCGGCGGGCTGATCAGCGATGATGATGCGTTGTGGGTGAAGGCGCATCAGGAAATGAGGGCAGGCATCCTCAATCGAAACCGGCCGACCGCCGGCGCAAGCGGGGCCATGCCGTTCGGCGGGCCGGGCCTGTCCGGGAATTTCCGTCCGGGGGCATACTATGCTGCAGACTACTGCGCATGGCCGCAAGCGAGCCAGGTGTCGGATAAGGCGGGCCGCATGAGTGCGGTCGGATTTCCGAAGTGAGTGCTGTTGAGGTCAATTTTGATGGCCTGATCGGTCCCAGCCATAATTATGGCGGGCTGTCCGATGGAAACCTCGCAAGCGCACGTAATTCCGGCGATGTGTCCAATCCGCGTGAAGCGGCCCTGCAGGGGCTGGAAAAAATGCGGACCCTGCTGAAGGCCGGGCTTGTACAGGGCATCCTGCCGGCGCTGCCGCGTCCGAATTTCGATCTTCTGGCGAGCGCAGGTTTCGGTGGAAGTGACCGGCAGATTATTGAGCGGGCTGCTGCGCAGGCGCCGCGCCTGCTGAAGGTCGCTTATTCGGCTAGCAGCATGTGGACCGCGAATGCCGCAACCGTATCGCCCTCGGCAGATACGCAGGATGGACGGCTGCACCTGACAGCGGCCAACCTCTCCACCATGCTGCACCGCTCTCTGGAGCATCCGGACACAACGGCGAGCCTTCAGGCAATCTTCGGCGATGACCGGCATTTCGCTGTTCATGCGGCGCTACCGATGCACGCAGATTTCGCCGATGAAGGCGCTGCCAACCATGTCAGGCTTTGTGGAAGCCATGGCGACGCCGGCGTTGAGCTGTTCGTCTATGGACGAGAAGCGGGTGAAAGCACGGCAGGCTTTCCTGCGCGCCAGACGCGCCTGGCGGCGGAAAGCGTTGCGCGTGGACACGGCCTTGCTTCTGAGCGGACTGTGTTTGCCCGCCAGTCCGTCGCGGCAATCAATGCCGGGGCGTTTCACAATGATGTGGTCTGCGTCGGGGCAGTAGATACACTGTTCTTCCACGAGGCGGCGTTCGAAGATACGGCCGGAACATTGGCATCGCTGCGCCGTGCTGCTGAGGGGCTTTTTGAACTGAAGCCGGTCATGGTTCCGGCTTCAAAGGTTTCTCTGGAAGACGCAATCCGGTCATATCTGTTCAATTCTCAGCTGCTGGTCATGCCGGGCGAGGACAGGCTGGTCCTGGTTGCGCCGACCGAAGTTCAGGACACAGAGAGCACGCGCGCATATTGTGACCGGCTGGTGAGTGGCAACGGGCCGATCGGGCGGGTGGAATATGTCGATGTCCGCCAATCCATGCGCAATGGAGGCGGTCCGGCTTGCCTGAGACTGCGGGTCGTGATGACGGACGCGGAACTTGCAGCTTGCCACCAGGGTGTCCTGTTGAATGAAGCACGCATTGACGCGCTGCAGGCAGTTATCCGATCAACCTATCGTGACCGTCTGGTGCCCGATGATCTGGTAGACCCTACATTCGCAGATGAGTGCCGTCTTGCCCGGGAAGCACTTCTGGCCGTACTCGAACTGGAGGAACTTGCATGATCCGTCTCTATGATTACTGGCGCTCTTCGGCGGCCTATCGTGTGCGCATCGCCATGAATCTGAAGGGTGTGCCGTATGAGCGCTCGCCTGTGAATATTGCGCCAGGTTCTGATGAGCAGAAAGCGGGAGCCTACAAGGCGGTCAATCCGCAGATGCGCGTCCCGACGATTGAAGTTGATGGCCGGCGGGCAGGGCAGTCCATGGCCGTTCTTGAGTGGCTGGAGGAAACGTATCCGACCCCCTCGATCCTGCCGTCCGATCCCTGGGAGCGGCTGCAGGCGCGCTCATTCGCTGACACGATTGCGTGCGATATCCATCCCCTGAATAATCTGTCAGTTCTTGCGGCTTTGCGGAATGAGTTCGGGGCTGACGAGGCGGCCGTCACGCGCTGGTATCATGACTGGATCCGGCGCGGCTTTGAGGCGCTGGAAACTATCGCGCTTGCGCAGAAGACCGGTGACTTCCTGTTCGGCGATGCGCCGACGATTGCCGAAATTGCGCTCATCCCGCAAATCGCGAATGCGCGCCGGTTCGATATGGACCTGTCGGCATTCCCGACACTGCTTGCGCTTGATGCGACCTGCCTGAAGCTGGAGGCCTTCAGGAAGGCATCGCCTGAGGCGAACAAGCCCGCCTAGTCGCGGTTTGTTTTCTTCTTCGCCCGGCGTTCGTCCGTGTCACCTGGGCGGCGAATGTCTACAATCTCGACCTCTTCGAGATCGCCCAATGGTTC
>JACXUV010000023.1 GCA_014763715.1 Rhodobacterales bacterium
GCAGACGTCGCGGGCATCGCGCACGGTGTGCAGGATCTTCGCCTCAGGAAAAAGGCGCAGGATGAGGCCGATATGATAGAAATTGTCAGGCCGCTTATCAGTCACAAAGCCAGTCAGCCCCGGCCTGCGCTGCAGCACACCTTCGATATAAGCGGCCCGGGCATCGGCAATTTGCTGATGCGATGCCGTGGCAAGGGCGGCCGGATAGGGAGAGAAGTGCTTGGCGCCAATGGCAGGCAGCAGCGGCAACTCACCCAGTGTCTCTACCTGACTATGGGCTGACAAAACCTGCTCAAGGAGGGTCGATCCGGACCTGAACTGGCCGAGGATGAAGACCGGCACGAAAGGGGCGGCAGGGATTGCCTGGTCCGTCCCATCGGCGGGCATGCCCATAAGGCTCTGGATTACGGCATCATGCCGCGCGGCATCGAAAGCGGGTAATCCCTGCGGCCGGGCTGCTTCACTCAATCTGTTCGCTCTCGCATAGGCGGAGAAGGCTTCGTCGTAAGCGCCGACACGGTCCATCATTTGGCCAAGAGCAAACTCGAGCCCTGCACGAGCGCCGGGTGTCAGGTCAGCTCTCTGAAGGGCGGTTTCAACCCTTTTGACGATGCTGTCTTCTCTGGTGCTGGGACGAGACAGATTGGCGATGCGTGCCAGAGGTTCAGTCTCTTGGGGCGCGAGCGCCAGGGCGCGCTCATACTGCGCAATGGCGGCCTCCCGGTCGCCAAGGTCTTCATAGGTGTTGCCAAGATTGAAGAGCGCCGGAACATAGCCCGCATTCAGTTTGATAGCTTCTGTGTAGGCAGCGATCGCCGACTGGGAGTCCAGCAGGTCGTCAGCGTGAATGACGCCCTTGTTCAACCACACTTCTTCAGCCCCCTGGACGCCTCGCGCGAGCGCCTGGTCATACGCAGCTAGGGCTTGTAGCGGCTCCCGGGCCCGGCGCAGAAGCCAGGCAAGATTGTACCAGCTGTCAGGAAGATCGGGTTCTATCGACAGGACATCGCGGTAAGCCGCTATCGCTTCAGCGATGCGCCCGGAATTGCGAAGGGCGGACGCTTCCGCAAGACGGGCTGAATACCTGGCCGGATCGACACCTGAGGACATCAGAAAAGTCTAGCGGCCGCCGCTATGGCTGGCCAGCGCTTCAGGCTGCGCCGAGCAGGCTCTCGAACAGGGCCAGGCCGTCATCGCCGCCCTCATGCCCGCCAATGGCGCGCTCCGGGTGGGGCATCATTCCGAGCACGCGTCCGTTCGGGCTAAGAATGCCGGCAATGTCGCGCGCCGCACCATTCGGGTTCTGTCCGGGTGCATAACGGAAAGCGACATGTCCTTCACCTTCGATGCGGTCGAGCGTCTCGCTATCGGCAAAGTAGTTGCCATCATGGTGGGCAATCGGGATCACGATTTCCTTGTCACCCTGATAGGCACTGGTGAAGGCAGTGTTCGAGGTCTCAACCGTCAGAGCCTGCGGCTTGCAGACAAAATGAAGCGAGGCATTGCGCATGAGAGCGCCGGGCAGGAGGCCCGTTTCACAAAGGATCTGGAAGCCGTTACATACGCCCAGCACATAACCACCGCGCTCGGCATGGGCTTTCAGCTGCGAAATCACTGGCGAATTGCCAGCAATTGCCCCGCAACGCAGATAGTCGCCATAGGAAAAGCCGCCTGGCACCATGACCAGATCGGTGCCCTCAGGGATGGTTCCATCCTTGTGCCAGACCATGGCCGGCGCCTTGCCAGTCACCTTCAGGAGCGCGTCGTGAGCGTCACGATCACAGTTCGAACCGGGAAAGACGATGACAGCGGTTTTCATGGCGCAGCCTTTAGCAAGGAGTCGGGGCAAAAGGGAACGGGAAATAGCTCCGCATTAGACTACAAAGCGCAGTTTTTCCCATTTCATGCGCCCCGAAAGATGAAAGCGGCCCCCAGAGCAATGAAAGCAAAGCCTACGGCATGGTTCCAGCCAAGTGGCTCCTTGAGGATCCAGACCGAAAAGCCGCTGAAGACCAGCAGTGTGATGATCTCCTGTATCGTCTTCAGTTGGGCGGTCGAATAGACTCCACTTCCGATACGATTGGCCGGTACGGCCAGGAGGTACTCGAATAGCGCGATGCCCCAGCTTGCCAGGATCACGACAAACAAGGGGGCGGTCTTGAACTTCAGATGACCGTACCAGGCGAATGTCATGAACACATTGGATAGCGACAGCATCACGATCGGCAGAACGTAGGCAGGCATAAGAGACGGCTCCAATTGGTTTCATCTATCTTGTGGAGTCCGCACAAAAGAAAACGCCACCCGCAAGCAGGTGGCGTTCGCAATATTAGTTTTGAGCGGCTGGATTAGCGCTTTTCGATCGGAACATAGTCCCGCATCGCGGCGCCGGTGTAGATCTGGCGCGGACGGCCGATCCGTTGCGTCGGATCGTCGATCATTTCGTTGAGCTGCGCAACCCAGCCCACGGTACGGGCGAGGGCGAACAGGACCGTGAACATCTGCTTCGGGAAGCCCATCGCATCGAGGATGATGCCAGAGTAGAAGTCGACGTTCGGATAGAGTTTCTTCTCGATGAAGTACTCGTCCTCAAGAGCGATGCGCTCCAGTTCCATAGCGACTTTCAGGATCGGCGTATCCTTCAGGCCCAGCAGGTCCAGCACTTCGTGTGCCGACTCGCGCATGACTTTCGCGCGGGGGTCGTAGTTCTTGTAGACGCGGTGACCAAAGCCCATCAGGCGGAACGGGTCATTCTTGTCCTTCGCCTTTTCAATGTACTCAGGGATGCGGTCCGCGCTGCCGATCTCATGCAGCATGTTGAGGCATGCTTCATTGGCGCCGCCATGGCTCGGGCCCCAAAGACAGGCAACGCCTGCTGCAACAGCGGCAAACGGGTGAGCGCCCGAAGAGCCTGCGAGACGCACGGTGGACGTCGAGGCATTTTGCTCGTGATCGGCGTGCAGGATGAAGAAACGATCCATGGCCTTGGCAATGGCCGGATCCACCTTGTAGTCCTCAGCGCTGACCGAGAAGCACATGTTCAGGAAGTTCTCGGCGTAGGACAGTTCGTTGCGCGGATCGACAAATTTCTGTCCGAGATTGTACTTCAGGATGCGTGCGCAGAGCGTCGGCATCTTGGCGAGGAGGCGGATGGAGCTTAGACGGCGCTCTTCCGGGTCTTCGCTGTCCATGGCGCCCGGATAGAAGGAGGCAAGGCCGCCAACGGTAGCCGTAAGCATGGCCATCGGGTGGCTGTCGCGGCGGAAGCCTTCAAAGAAGCGGTCCATCTGCGTGTGCAGCAGGGTGTGCTGCTTGATGGTGTCGTTGAACACTTCCAGTTCGGAGGTCGTGGGCAGCTCACCGTACAGGATCAGGTGGCAGACTTCCGGGAAGGTCGATTGCTCAGCCAGCTGGCCAATCGGATAACCGCGGTGCAGCAGAACACCTTCGTCACCGTCGATGAAAGTGATCTGGCTTTCGCAGCTCGCGGTCGATGTGAAGCCAGGGTCGAACGTGAAATGGTTCGTTTCGCCGTAAACACGGCGAATATCGATCACATCCGGCCCGTGCGTTCCGGAGAGAACCGGGAGTTCATAGGAATTGCCAGCCACTTCCAGTTTTGCTGTGCCGTGCGGTTTCGTCTTGTTTTCCATCAGCCTTACCCTTCAAACCTTCTTGCTCTTCAGGCGCCCGGAGCAGTTTCCGGCGCCAGTTGATCATCAATTCGTCCAAGCGCTTCGTCCCGGCCGAGCCACTCCAGTACCGGCGCAATATCCGGTGCGGGAAGGCCGCCTGTGAGCGCAGCGCGTAGTGGTTGACCTATCTGCCCCATAGATAGGTCTTGTGCAGTGCAATACGAAGTTATCGTCACAGAAATCTGATCTGCCGTCCATTCCGGCAGGCGCTGCAGTTCGTCGCGCAAGCCGCGCAATCGGTCAAGTGCCTCACCTGAGACGGCCTTGCGGGCCTTCTTGTTCAGTTCCAGTGGCCGTTTTGCCAGCAGGAATGCAAAAGACTGCGCCAATTCCGGCAGCGTCGTACCCCGGTCCTTCATGTGGGGCAGGGCTGTCCTCAAGCGTTGTTCCGCTTCGCCGATCGGGCCTTCAGCTTCCCAATAGGGCTTAAGCAGATCAAACAGGCGGTCATCGTCTGCGAGGCGCATGAAATGCGCATTTACCTGGCCGAGCTTGTCAAGGTCCAGCCGTCCCGGGGCACGGTTGATGCCGGAGATATCGAAGGCGGCAATCGCCTCCTCATCCGTAAAGATTTCCTGATCGCCATGGCTCCAGCCAATACGGAGCAGGTAGGCCCGCATGGCTTCAGGGAGGTAGCCCATTTCACGATAGGCCAGGGTCGACAGTGCGCCATGCCGCTTGGAAAGCTTGGCGCCATCAGGGCCGTGTATCATCGGAACGTGCGCCATCTGGGGGATATCCCAGCCCATGGCTTCATAGATAGGGATCTGGCGGAAGGCATTTCGCAGATGATCATCGCCTCGGATGATGTGGGTCACGCCCATATCGTGATCGTCCACCACAACGGCCAGCATATAGGTCGGCGTGCCATCAGCGCGCAAAAGGATCAGGTCATCCAGTTCGCTTGCCTGAATCCGGACCGTGCCCTGAACGCCATCTTCCAGCACGCGCTCTCCATCATCCGGCGCGCGCAGACGAACCGTATATGCAGCGTCTGCTGAAGGAGCTGGAGCACCGTCACGCCAGGGCGAACGGTATGGCGCGAGCAGGGCATGCGCTTCTGCCAGGAGGGTGGCCTTCTCGTCTTCGGAAATCCCTTCCGCCTTGGCAGCGGCGCGCTTTTCCTCACCAAGTTCGCGGCGCGCCTGCAGCTCTTCCTGGGTCGCGTAGCAACGGAAGGCCGTGCCGCGGCGGATCATCTCTTCAGCCACGTCCGCATGCCGACCGGCGCGTTCGAATTGCATTATCGGCGGCTCATCTGAGGTGAGTCCAAGCCACTCCATGCCTTCAAGAATCGCCGCCGTCGCTTCCGGTGTGGAGCGCTCGCGATCGGTGTCTTCGATACGCAGAAGGAACTTCCCGTTGTGATGTTTCGCAAACAGGTAGTTGAAAAGTGCCGTGCGAGCGCCTCCAATGTGAAGCATGCCAGTAGGAGAGGGGGCAAATCGCGTGACGACGTCCATGTCTCGTGAGGGCTCCGGTTAATGCTACAGATGAGGCGTCCCGGCTGGGAGAAACACAAGGTTGCTCCGGAAGGCAAGGGGCTGGCACCAGCTATTGCAGCAGTGTGGACCAGCCTTTGGTCGATAGCGGCTATCGACTCGCGCCCTTTATTGTTCGCTTTTTCCCTCTGCGCGGGAGTTGTGGTCTATTTTTCCCAGCAAAACGAACCTGCAATGGGGATCTGCCTCCTTGCGACAATAAGTGCGGGCATATTCTTTCTGGCCACGCGTTGGGTTTGGCAGCTTTCCCGGCTCAATGTGCCAGCCTTGATTCTGCTCGGACTGACAGGTGGTTACACTGCCGCGACGGTCCGGACGGCCACTGTGGCGGCACCGGTCATTCTGTCCGAAACGCGCCCGCTGATGCTCGAAGGCTGGGTCAGGGAAGTTGAGCCCGGCACCAAGGGAGACAGGTTGCGCATTGAAGTGCACGCCTTGTCGGGGCTCAGCGCAGATGAAACGCCGGCATATGTGAGGGTCACACACCGTTTGAACCTGAACGTGGCGCCCGGGCGGTTCGTGAGGTGCTTTGTCGTCCTGCGTCCACCTCCATCTCCCTCACTCCAGGGGGACTATGATTTTCGCCGTCAGGCCTGGTTCGAACAGCTGGGAGGCGTTGGATATGTCATGGGCCGCTGTCGCGGTGGTCCCCTCGGGGCGCCCAAAGGGACACTGAGGCAGCTATCTCTGGAGGTTTCATCATTTCGTCGGCGGCTGGCAGAGCATGTGAAAGATGCGGCGGGCGAGCGTGCGGGGGGCTTTGCTGCGGCGCTGGTCTCCGGAGACCGGAGTTTCATGGCGACAGAAGACCAGGAGGCGCTCAGGGCGTCTGGCCTGTCGCACCTGCTCGCTATATCCGGCCTGCATATGGCCATGGTCGGCGGGCTTGTTTTTTTGCTTGTCCGCCGAGCGCTGGCTTTCATCGAGCCACTCGCCCTGCGTGTGGCCGTACAGAAACCGGCAGCCGTCGCGGCCCTGATCGCAAGCTTCATCTACCTCATCATCTCAGGAGACAGTGTATCCACACAACGGGCTTTCATCATGTCGGCTGTCGTGTTTGGCGCGGTCCTGGCTGACCGGGCGGCGCTGAGCCTGCGTTCCTATGCCATCGCCATGATCCTTGTTGAGCTGTTGCAGCCGGAAAGTGTCATGACTCCCGGGTTCCAGATGTCCTTTGCGGCGTCCGGTGCCCTGATCGCGACTTATGACGCCTGGTCCCGGCGCCGCGCGGAGCATGAGCGAGTTCTGGGCGCTACCAGCTATACATGGGCTTCCCTGTTCGTGACGTCCCTTGTCGCGGGGACTGCGACGGCTCCCTTCGCGATCTATCATTTCGACCGTGTGGCAGCCTTTGGTTTGCTCGCAAATCTTCTGGCGATGCCAATCGTGACTTTTGTGAGCGCGCCGTTTGCCGCACTGTCCCTGATCCTGACTCCCTTTGGTCTGGGGGATATGGGGCTAAGGTTGTTTGGCTACTCTCTGGAAGCTGTGCTGGCGATTGCGCACTGGTGCGCCAGCCTGCCGAGCGCCGCCATGACGCTTCCGAGAGCCATGCCACCCATGACGCTGCTCCTCTGTTCCGGAGCGATCGCCTGCGCGATGGCCGCGCGTGGTGTCGCGCGTATCGCCTTGGCCAGCATATTGTTGATACCTGCCGGGATCGGCTGGCTTCTTGCGCCGGATGTCATTGCCCATTGGGCCCCATCCGGCGACCTGTTCCTGAAGGACGAAAGAGGGCAAATGACCCGTTACGAACTGGCAGAAGGCGACGGGCTGGCCCCGTTGCGTTATTCGGATGCAATGACCGGGGAAGAGTGCATGGAGGCGACATGCACTATCCCGCTCGCAGGGCGATCGGGCCAGTTCGCTGAAGCCGTCATAAATGACAGGGCTGAGCCCCATGTCACAATTACCAGCGGAGAGCAGTCCATTCGCCTGAGCTGGCAAGATACGCAGGATAGCGGTGGCCTGACTGTAAAAGCAGGCCGAAAGGGCATGACGCTGGAAAAAGTATCTGCGTGCGGGAACCGCCCCTGGCGAGCCTGCCCCTAGTCGTAGCGACGGACCAGCGCGACGAGACGTCCTTGAATGGCGACACGGTCCGGGCCGAAGATACGCGTTTCGTAGGCCGGGTTTGCCGCTTCCAGTGCCACAGACGCCCCTTTGCGGCGTAGACGTTTCAGTGTCGCCTCTTCACCATCGATCAACGCAACCACAATGTCCCCGGTGCTGGCAGATTCCGTGCGACGGCAGATGACGATATCGCCCTCAAGAATGCCGGCATCGATCATTGAGTCACCCTGAACCTCAAGCGCGAAATGTTCCTCGCTGTCAGACAGACCATCTGGCGCGTTTACGTATCCATTGTCTTGCTGGATTGCAGAAATAGGGAGGCCGGCAGCAATCCGGCCGATCAGTGGAACCGTACGCGGTGTGGCTTCAGGTGCTGGCCGACCTGCCGAGACAAGCGCTGGACGGAAATCCTTCCGGCCGCGTGGTGTGGCGCTTGCCACGGCCGATTCCGGTAATTTCAGAACTTCAAGTGCGCGTGCCCGGTGAGCGAGACGGCGGATAAAGCCGCGCTCTTCAAGGGCTGTAATGAGGCGGTGGATACCGGACTTGGATGCGAGATCGAGCGCTTCCTTCATCTCGTCGAAGGACGGGGAAACCCCGGTTTCCTTGATCCGCTCATTGATGAAGAGCAGGAGCTCTTTCTGCTTGCTAGTCAACATGTTGGGCCGCCTCTGGTCCGAATCTGTGTTCACATGTGTTCTACATGTGTTCACGCTTCGGGTCAATCGCCGACGGTGCCGCGCAACTCTGCCACTGCGGCTTGCCGATGGTCACCGCGCTTCATCAGACTCTCGCCGATCAGGAAACGCCGGGCGCCTGTTTTCCTGAGGCGCGCAATATGCTCGGGCGTAGAGATGCCGCTTTCAGCGACCAGCTGCCTGTAAGGCGGTATCAGAGGGGCCAGACGCTCTGTTGTAGAGAGATCCGTCACCATGCGCTTGAGATCCCGGTTGTTCACACCGAGCAGCGGGGAGGGCAGTCGCAGGGCCCGTTCCAGTTCGTCTTCATTGTGCGTTTCGACCAGCACATCCATGCCATAGCCCATCGCACAAGCGGTCAGCTCTGTTGCGAGTGCATCCTCAAGGCTTGCCATGATCACCAGAACACAATCCGCCCCCCAGGCCCGCGCTTCAGCTACCTGGATCGGATCGATCATGAAGTCCTTGCGCAGCATCGGAATGCTCACGGCATCACGGATGGCGGCAAAGTCATCGAGGCTGCCACCAAAGCTCGGGCCATCCGTCAGGACGGAAAGGCAGGCTGCGCCGCCGGCCTCATACTCTCGTGCAATTGCAATCGGATCCGCACCGGGGAGGATTTCACCAGCCGATGGGCTTTTCCGCTTCAGTTCACAGATGAGCGCATTCTGGTCTTTGTCGGCCACGGCGTCCAAAGCAGCTGCGAAACCGCGCACCTTGCCAGCGTTCTGTGCCCTGGCATCCATGTCGGCAAAACTGGTCGAGCGCTTCAGGTCTGCGACCTCATCGCGCTTGTATTCGATAATCCGGTCGAGCGCTGTCGCCATTACAGGGCTTCGCCTCGTGACAAAGTCACCAGCTTGCGCAGCGTTTGTTTGGCAACGCCGGTATCAATTGCTTCGGCTGCCATGGCGGCTCCAGTTTTCAGATCATTTGCCTTGCCATGCACGTGCAGGCCCGCCGCAGCATTCAACAGGACAGCAGCCCTGAAGGGTGTTTCATGGCCGTCGAGCAATTCCGTGATGGCCATGGCATTTCCGGCAACATCCTCGCTTTCCAGTGCAGAGAGGGGGTGCGTATCCAGACCGGCGTCGGAAGGGTGGACCTCAAATTCGCGCAGCCCGCCGTCCTCTGTCACTTCGCACACCTTGCTGGGGCCCGCGATGGACAGTTCGTCAATACCGTCGAGACCATGGACAACCCAGGACCGTTCTGTTCCGAGCCGCCCCAGGGTCTCGGCCATGGGGCGCACCCATTCCGGCGCGAACACGCCCAGCACCTGATGGCAGGCGCCTGCCGGATTGGTGAGGGGCCCAAGCAGGTTGAAGATATTGCGGATACCAAGCTTCGCGCGCACCGGCGCCACATGGCGCATCGCGCTGTGGTGCGTGCGCGCATAGAGGAAGGCCACGCCCGCACCATCCAGGCAGTCCCGGAACTCATCCTCGCTGATTTCCAGATTCACCCCGAGGGCTTCCAGAACATCAGCGGAGCCTGTCTTGGGCGGAACCGAGCGATTGCCGTGCTTGGCGACTCGGCCACCTGCAGCAGCGATGATGATCGCTGATGCCGTGGAGGTGTTGAGGCTCTTCCAAGGTAAACCACCCGTGCCGCACGTATCGAGCAGCGGTCCTTCGACAGACACCTTGCGCGCATGCTTGCGCATGATCGTCGCCCCGGCAGTCAGTTCTTCAGCGGTTTCGCCTCGAACCACGAGCCCCATCAGGAAAGCGCCGATTTCCTCTGGCGAGGCCTCGTCGGAGAGAAGCGCATCAAACGCGCCTTCAAGCATGTCTGCTTCAAGAGGCTGGCGGCGGGCGAGCGCCTTCAGCGCATCGGAGAGAGAAGTATCGGTCATAGGCCGTCACCGATAGCGGGCTTGTGCCGCTCGCTCAATAGTCCAGAAGGGCCAGCACCCCTGCAATAATGCGAAGGGCGAGAGCGCTAAGCTATGAGCCGATAGAGAGCAGGTCGCGGCAAAGCCTGACCCATTCCGGTATTCTCGGAGCATGCGGTTTATTCTGCCGATGGAACCTTTGCGAGAAAGTTCTTGAGCAGGGCATGACCGTGCTCTGTCAGGATGCTTTCCGGGTGAAACTGCACCCCATACACAGGCCGCGTCTTGTGATGCAGGGCCATGATCTCGCCGTCGTCGGTAAAGGCGTCAGCCACCAGGTCTTCCGGCAGGTCCTCCGGACGTACGGCCAGCGAGTGATAGCGAACCACGCTGTATGTTTCAGGCAGTCCCTCGAAAAGGTCGCCACCCTTCTGGTGGATATCCGACAGTTTCCCGTGGCGGATTTCCTTGGCGCCTATGACTTTTCCGCCAAAGGCTGCGCCGATGGACTGGTGCCCAAGGCAAACCCCCAGAATGGGCATATCTTCCGGCGCCTGTTTGATGAGGTCGACGCAAATGCCTGCCTCGTTCGGGGTGCAAGGGCCGGGGGAGAGAAGAATACCGTCAGCCCCGCTTGCGAGCGCCTCTTCCACCGTCAGTTCGTCATTGCGCACAACGGTCGTGTCCGCACCCAGCTCCTCGAGATAGTGAACGAGGTTCCAGGTGAAGCTGTCGTAATTGTCTATGACGAGGATTTTCTTCCGGCTCATTGGTCGAACTCATAGGTTGCCGCCAGTTCGGCCGCGCGCTTCAGGGCGCCGGCTTTGTGCTGGGTCTCATCATATTCGTATTGCGGGTCTGAATCGAGCACGACCCCGCCGCCGGCCTGGATGTGCAGCTGCCCATCTTTGAGCACCGCAGTGCGCAGAGCGATACAAGTGTCGAGATCGCCGTTCCAGCCGAAATAGCCTACCGCGCCGCCATAAATGCCGCGGGCGTGGGTTTCCATCTCGTCGATGATCTGCATGGCACGGATCTTCGGCGCGCCGGAAACGGTGCCTGCCGGAAAGCCAGCAAAGAGTGCATCCACCGCATCAAGCCCTTCGCGCAGGTCGCCTTCGACATGGCTGACGATGTGCATGACGTGACTGTAGCGCTCTACGATAAACTGTTCCGTGACCTGAACGCTTCCGAAAGCAGCTACGCGGCCCACATCATTACGCCCGAGGTCCAGCAGCATCAGGTGTT
The DNA here is from genome assembly GCA_014763715.1 of Rhodobacterales bacterium. Classification (GTDB taxonomy): domain Bacteria; phylum Pseudomonadota; class Alphaproteobacteria; order Caulobacterales; family Hyphomonadaceae; genus Hyphomonas. The sequence goes on from JACXUV010000023.1 coordinate 11,054, forward strand.
CTGCAATTTCTTTCGGATCGTTCAGCAAGCCTTCCGCCCGTTTCGCATCTTCCACCGGATCTCCGGAGCGGGGACGGGTGCCGGCGATCGGACGGATGGCCACGCGGCCATCACGCACGCGCACCAGAATTTCCGGGCTGGAGCCGACAAGGCGAACATCACCAAGATTCATGTGGAACATGAACGCAGACGGATTAAGCCGGCGCAGGGCCCGGTAAAAGCTGATCGACTTCTTGCTGAAGGGCGTTGAAAAGCGCTGACTGGGCACGACCTGAAAGATGTCTCCCGCCTTGATGTATTCCCGGCATGCTTCGACGATTTCGAAGTAGCGTTCCTTGCTTGTATTCGAGACGAGTTCCACCGGTTCAGCGGCCTGGTCTGCAGGAGGCAACACCGGCAGCGCCTGAAGCCGGCGCTCAATATCGTCGAGCTGCCTGTTGATTTCGTCTTCATTACCACCTTGGACCCGACCGATCAGTAGCAGTTCCTGGTAGATGTGGTCAAAGACGATCACGACCCCCGGGATCACAAGCAACGCCTCAGGCACGTCCAGCACATCCGGCTTCGTGATCGATACCGGCTCGACGTGCTGGATCATGTCGTAACCGACATATCCGAATGCCCCCGACGCCATGGGAGGCAAGTCCTCATCCGTCTCTGCTTGAGCAGATTTCACAAAGGCGCGCAGGGCTTCGACGGGTGTTCCGTGCATGCGCTTGGCATCGGCGAATTCAGCAGTGGTGGCCGTTTCGGCGACACCGTCAGAAATCCGGAACCAGACCTGAGGAGCGCCGCCGATGAAGGAATAACGGCCAAGCCGCTCACCGCCTGCAATTGACTCGAACAGGAAGCTGCCCGGTGCATCCACGCCCAGCTTCAGCATCGCCCCTACAGGGGTTTCGACATCCCCGATACGCCGGCGGACAATCAGCTTTGCCTGGCTCATTGGTCTGACGTTATTGAAGCTTTGTAGGCGTTGTACGCCGCGTTGTTGACCTTGAGCTTGATGGCACTGGCCATTTCGTTCTCTGTTGCCGTTTCAAGATCGGCATTCAGTGAAGAGATGACATTACTCGAAGCGACGCCATCTGCAGCAACCAGATCCGCCGGGGAAGGGTCGTTCACGGCTTTCAGCTGAACGATCATGTATTTATCGCCTGTACGGTTCGGATAAACGAACACGTCGCCAGCCTTGCCGGAGAAGACCCCGCCAATCGCAGAATTCGGCAGGCCGCTTTCTTCAGCATTCATGCGGGTTATCGCGGCAGGAGGTGCCTCAATGGCGGCCTTAACCGCTTTTGCCTCGGCTTCCAGTGTGGAGGCGCCCGTATCGATCCGGTCCTTGATGCTGTTCACCATGGTCTGGGCGGCTTCACCCTCATTCCGCATGATCAGGGCCGCGCGTACATCATCCTTCACTTCGTCAAAGCTGGGCGTTGAGGGTGCCACAATATTGCGTGTGGAGACGACATAGGTCGCGTCATTGGTCGAATACTGGCTCGATGTTTCGTCCACATTCATGTCGAATGCCTGTTTGAAAGCATCGCTTGCTTCCAGCAGGCCGATCATGGGCAGCCCGTCCTTCGTGTAGCCATTCTGATCGACAGGTTCGAAGGAGATGACCGGCACATTCAGCTCGCCGGCAATCTGGTTGAGATCGAAACCGGCATTGATCGAACGGTCCAGCTCTTCAAGTTTGGCATAAAGGAGTTGCGTGGCCCGCTCCCGAGCAAGGTCTGTGCGGATCTGCTCCGATACGGTCTCGATCGGGAAGACGGCACCGGGTTGAATAGAGACGAGGCGGGCAACAAGCCAGCGCCCATCGCCCATATCCTTGGGCCCGAAGAGCGCACCGCTTTGCTTGCCCGGACCGAACATGGCATCGCGCAGCAACGGATCTTCCATGTCTGCCGCCAGAGCCGTTTTGGATTCGCGGGTCACAACACCCTGCAGAGTGGAGGGGTCTGCGCCGCCCGCGAGCGCTGCGAATGCATCACGCGCCGCGTCGCGGGTCGCGAACATCAATTCGACATAGGTGCGCTGTTCAGGCTCGGAGAAGCGTTCGGATTTACCCGCCTCATAGATGGTCGCGATTTCCTGTTCGGTCACCTCGACCTGGCTCAGATAATCGTCTGCCGACACCTTGATGACGTCGATGGCGCGACGCTCAGGTTGTTTCAGGGCATCCAGATTCTCATTGTAGAAGGCGAGAACCTCTTCTTCCGTCGGTGCCTTAGGCTTCTCAACGTCTGCGGCATCAAGGATGAACCAGGCCACATCGCGCGATTCGGCGAGATACCGTGATTGGATGGCTTTGAGGGCCTCCGGCATCATCAGGCCGGCCGTTGTGCCGGTTTGAAGCGCCTTGAGGGTGAGATCGCTTTTCAGCTGGTCTTCGAATTCAGCCTGGGAGAAGCGGTTCTGCGCCAGAACACGCTGATATGTTGCAAGGTCGAGTTCGCCGGTCAGCGGGTTTTTGAAGGCGTCTTCCTTCTTGAGTTCTGCCACGACGGCATCCGTTGAAGGTTCAATGCCGATCTTGGAGGCAAAGCCGAGCATAGTCGTTTGCGACTGCTGTAGCTGGAACACCTGATCCACCATGCCGCGATTCACGGCCTCTTCCTTGGTGATGGGGCTATCGGACTGCTGATTCACGTTCCGCAGGAGCACTTCGATCCGGCGGTCAAAGGCATCGACGGGTACGGAAGCGCTGCCGGCGGCCATCAGGTCGGACCCCAGACCATTGCGGACCTGGTTGAAGATATTCTCAACACCCCACAGCGCCATCCCGACGACAATGATCATGGCGATCAACTTGCCAACAAAGGATTGCGTCAGGCTTTTCATGAGCGCGAGCATGAGGCGTGTACTTTCAACTATTTGCAGGATGGCTCAGTGCTTGCTAGGCGACCCGGCTAAGTCAATCAAGATAGGTAACGCTGATGTCACGGACACTGATAGCCGGAAACTGGAAGATGAACGGGCTACGCGCCTCCCTTGTGGAAATCCTGGCCATTGCCGGTGGGGTGACGCCAGCGAAGGAAAATGTGGAAGCCTTGATCTGCGTTCCGGCCACGCTTCTGATGCAGGCGGCTGATCAGGCGCGTGAAAGCGAGCTCCAGATCGGCGGGGAAACCTGTCACCCGAACGAAAAGGGCGCTCATACAGGCGATATCTCAGCCGAAATGCTGGCAGATGCCGGTGCATCCTATGTCATTGTTGGCCATTCCGAACGCCGGGCAGATCATGCGGAAACAAGTGAAATCGTGGCCGCGCAGGCAGCTGCAGCCCTGCGTGCTGGCATCAAACCGATCATCTGTGTGGGCGAAACGGCAGCCGAACGCGACAGTGGCAAGGCCATTGAAGTCGTGACCGGCATGCTGCAGGCATCGCTTCCGGAAGGGGCCCCGGCAGAGAATCTCGTCATTGCCTACGAACCCGTCTGGGCGATTGGCACGGGCAATGTCGCGACGGTTGAGGCCGTCGATGAAATGCACACCGCACTGCGCAGCACTCTGGTTGAGATCTTTGGCGCGAAAGCAGAGCTTATCCCGATCCTCTATGGCGGCAGCATGAAGCCGGATAATGCCGCGGCTCTTCTGGCTGTAAAAAACGTCAATGGCGGCCTGATTGGCGGCGCAAGCTTGAAGGCGGCCGATTTCCTCGCCATCTACGCAGAAGCTTGAATTCTCCCAGTCTGACTGAAGGCAGCACTTGGCCTGCGGCCGCATTGCCTATATGCGGGCGCCTTGGACGAAACGTATCGGATTTGTCATGCAGAACGTTATCCTCGTGATTCACATCCTCGCCTGCCTGGTCATGATCGGGCTGGTGCTGGTTCAGAAGTCGGAAGGCGGCGGTCTTGGTATCGGCGGTGGGGGCGGTGGCGCCAACTCGCTGCTCTCAGGCCGTGGTGCAGCCGGCGCTGTGGTGCGCTCGACGATTATCTTTGGTGCAATCTTCTTCATCACCAGCCTTGCATTGACGACTCTTGCTAATCGCGGCCGCGACAGCCGTTCGGATGTTGAGCGCGTGCTTGCCCCGGAAGAGGGGATTCCAGCGCCGACAGACCCGACAGACCTGTTCGATCCGTCCGCTCCGCTGCTGTCCGGTCAGGCGGGCCTGTCCGATGACAGCATCGCTGCTCCTGAAGCCGCGCCTGAGGCGGCCCCGGAAACCGCGACTGACCAGACAGCGGATACGGTTCAGCCCGAACCGGAGATGCCTGCCCCTGAAAGCGGAAATCCCCAATAATTCTCGCTCGCATCTGATTTTGATGCGCCTCGCAAAACCGAATCACGGCATCAGGGTGTTCCCATGATCCGCTATATTTTCATTACAGGCGGCGTGGTGTCCTCCCTTGGCAAGGGTATCGCTTCCGCCGCCCTCGGCGCATTGCTGCAGTCCCGCGGCTATGGCGTCCGTTTGCGCAAACTCGATCCTTATCTGAACGTCGACCCCGGCACGATGAGCCCCCGCCAGCACGGCGAGGTTTTTGTCACCGATGATGGCGCCGAAACAGACCTCGATCTGGGCCACTATGAGCGCTTTACCGGCGTTTCTGCCCGCCAGTCGGACAACATCACGACCGGCCGCATCTACAAGCACATCATCGAGAAAGAACGCCGCGGCGACTATCTCGGCGCGACGATCCAGGTGATTCCGCACGTCACGAATGAAATCAAGGACTTCGTCCTCTCCGATCCGGGTGAAGGCGTCGACTTCGTACTCTGTGAAATCGGCGGTACGGTCGGCGACATCGAAGGCCTGCCTTTCTTCGAGGCAATCCGTCAGCTTGGCCAGGAACTCGGCCCTGAACGCGCCTGTTTCATCCACCTGACACTGCTGCCTTACATTCCGGCCGCCGGCGAGATGAAGACCAAGCCGACCCAACACTCGGTGAAAGAGCTTCGCTCCATCGGGATCCAGCCGCAGGTTCTGCTGTGCCGCTGTGACCGCCCGATTCCGGAGAACGAGAAGGGCAAGATCGCCAGCTTTTGTAACGTTCGTCCGTCCAGCGTTATCGAGGCGCGCGATGTGCGTCACATCTACGACGTGCCGGTCGCCTATCACGAGCAGGGCCTCGACCGGGAAGTGCTTGGCCATTTCGGCATCAAGGACGCCCCAGAACCTGATCTGTCCGGCTGGCAGCGGATCGCCAACACGATCCATAACCCGGATGGTGAGGTCTGCATCGGCCTCGTCGGGAAATACACCGATGTGCCGGATGCCTACAAATCCGTCGCCGAGGCGCTCAGCCATGGCGGCCTCGCCAACAATGTCAAAGTGTCGGTGAAGCTTATCAATTCCGAGGAATTCGATGACGAGCACCGCCCGCTGGACATTCTGGAAGGTGTTCACGGCATTATCCTGCCGGGTGGCTTTGGTGAGCGTGGGGCTCACGGCAAGATGCGCGCAGCCCGTTTCGCGCGCGAACGTAGGGTGCCCTGTTTCGGGATCTGCTATGGAATGCAGATGTCCGTCATCGAAGCGGCACGCCACATGGCTGGCATTAAAGACGCCAACACCACCGAAAATGACCCGACGACCAAGTCGCCTCTGGTTGGCCTCATGGAGGAGTGGACCAAGGGCAACGAGAAGGTCACCCGTGACGAGAACACCGACAAGGGCGGCACAATGCGTCTTGGGGCCTATCCGGCACGCCTGAAGCCGGGCAGCAAAGTCGCCGAGATTTACGGCACACTGGACATCTCGGAGCGTCACCGTCACCGGTACGAGGTCAATGCGGCCTATATCAACGCCCTGGAAAAGGCCGGGGGTTTGTTCTCGGGCATGTCGCCGGACGGCACACTCCCGGAAATCTTCGAAATCCCGTCGCATCCCTGGTTCATTGGCGTGCAGTACCATCCGGAACTGAAATCCCGGCCGTTCGAACCGCACCCTCTGTTTGCGAGCTTCATCGACGCTGCCGTCAAGCAGAGCCGTCTGGTTTAAATATCGAGTATTGAACCTATCGCACATTTCCCCTTATGGTGGCAGAATGCGACGCGCATGGGTTTTTTCTTTCTGGCTCTTATGCCTTGCGACAATGATTGCGTCAGCGCAGGTTCCAGATGACCTAGAGGGAGACCAAGCAGCTCCGGAAGATGTTGTCGATCAATTCGAGAGAATCTGTATCACAAGTGAAGGCAATCTCTCCAACGCTTGGGAACTGGCTTTAGCTTCTGGCTGGACTGCAGCATCAGACGTTCCATTTGAACAGTATTTCTGGGGCGTTATGCCCTATCATCGGGTCGGATTGACGGCAGAAAACCACCCCGGGATCGTGCTGCTACTGAGCGCTCAGGGGAATGTCACACGCGATCAGAGAACTGCCCTAAAAGCTGGTCAGCGCCCCTCATCAAACCCGATCGCAGCCAAAACACTTCTGGAGACTTCAAAGCTGCTGGGACGGCCCGAACCCGGTTGGATCGGTGGCACTGAATGCATGATCTCCGGCCGGGTTCACGACATGGGTTTTTTGTACCCAATAGCTGAACCCCTAATTCACCCGCCAGGTATTGAAGGAAAACGGCTTGTGTATAGCCGGACAGGAAGAACTGATCATGTGGGGGCTTATGAGGTTATCTATCAGAACCTTGGCTCCCACGTGAATCTGAATATCGGATATCGTGCCCCGGATGGATCAGGTGGCTTTCACCTTACTTACAGTCACGCAATCAGCCTGGACGACCCAGTAGAAATCTACACTCTTCCGATCTGGCAGGATGACATATCTACTGTTTGGACAGCTGGAACTGGCCCACATTGATGCGGCCATCCGTAAAGCCGGCTGCGCAATAGGCGAGATAGAAGTTCCACATCCTGCGGAATGGTTCATCGAAGCCCAAAGTCGCGATCTGGTCCCACGCCCCATTGAAGGCGCGGGACCACTCGCGGCAGGTCCGGGCATAGTCTTGTCCGAAATAGGTGACACCGTCGTGGCGCAGCCCCACGAGCTGGAACTGTTCTTTCAGCGCCTTCTCGCTGGGAAGCATGCCGCCCGGGAATATATGCCGCTGAATGAAGTCAACTCGCTTGCGGTATCTGGGGAACAGCTGGTCATCAATCGTGATGATCTGCAGCGCGGCTCTTCGACGGTCCTTCAGGGATTCAAAGATCTTGCCGAAATAGCTCGGCCAGTATGACTCACCGACAGCCTCAAACATCTCAATCGATGCGACACCGTCATATTGCCCCTTGTGATCCCGGTAGTCTTCAAGACGTATTTCGACCCGCTCACCCAGTCCTTCACGCTGCATGCGTTGCAAGGCGTATTCACGCTGAGAGGGAGAAATCGTAAGGCAGGTGACTTTTGCACCTCTTTGTTTGGCGGCGTATTCTGCAAACCCGCCCCAGCCGCAGCCGATCTCAAGAATATTGCTGGAAGGACCAGCACCGATCCGGTCACAGATGTTTCGGTATTTCGCCTGCTGCCCTTGCTCAAGCGACATGTTCGGGCTGTCAAAAACAGCCGAGGAATATGTCATCGAAGGATCGAGCCAGAGTGAGTAGAAATCATTGCCCAGATCGTAGTGGGCCTTGATGTTCTTCCTGGCGCCTTCGCGGGAGTTACGATTAAAGAAGTGCCGGATCTTGTTCAGCCCTCGCACAACGGCACCGCCAACAGCTAATTTTCCCGTGGCTTCGAAATTCGCGGAGAAGAAACGCAATACTTCTGTCAGGTCAGGCGTTGACCATTCGCCATCCATATAGGCTTCCGCAAACCCGACATCGCCTCCCGCCATGGCGCGTTTCACGAAATTGTAGTCATGGATATGTATGATAGCACTCGGACCGCGTTCTGCATTGGAAAACCGGATCTGACGTCCATCGGGCAGGTGGAAAAGAAGCATGCCGCATTGTGTCTTGAGGAGTGCAAAACAGGCAATCCGGAAGCTTGCCGGAACATTGCTCAGGGTCCGGATCGTGCTGGTCGAGGCTATAATTGCTTCGGTCATGTCGGCTCCCTTCTTGAGTAGGGAATTGACGACATTGTGCCAGAAAGCACGAAAGAGTCCAAGAGCTCCGAAAAACGGCGCCATGAATGGGTGGTGTTTTATCCGCTATCGCGTTGGCTTTTCAGGGTTTCGTAGGCATCAAGCGCTTGCTTGCGGCCCTCTTCGTGAGAAATGACCGGTTTCGGATAATCCTCACCAAGTCGTATACCAGCGCGTTCAAGAATGACCTTGTCTGCAGCCCAGGGTGAGTGAAGAAGCTTGTCGGGCAGGCGCGCCAACTCCGGGCACCAGCGTCGGACATATGAGCCATCCTTGTCAAATTTCTGGCCCTGCGTGATCGGGTTGAAGACGCGGAAATAGGGGGCAGCATCAGCGCCAGAACCTGCGGTCCATTGCCAGCTCGCCGGATTGGATGCCGGATCTGCGTCCACCAGTGTATCCCAGAACCACGTCTCGCCTTCACGCCAGTGCAGAAGGAGGTGCTTCGTCAGAAAGGATGCCACAATCATCCGCACACGATTGTGCATCCACCCCGTCGCCCACAGCTGCCGCATGCCTGCATCCACAATCGGAAAGCCTGTCAGTCCTCGTTGCCAGGCTTTCAGAGCCGCCGCGTCCCGCCGCCAGGGCATATGGTCGAAATCATGATTGTAGTTTGCCGTGGCAATGTCCGGGTAATGATAGAGCAGCACATAGGAGAATTCACGCCATGCAATCTCCGAAAGGAACTTCCAGCCGCCCCCCTCGCTGATCTGTCCCGCCTCCATGGCAGCGATGACCGCCCGCCAGACTTGCGCAGGTCCGATCTCGCCAAACCGGAGGTGAGGGGAGAGGCCGGATGTGCCATCTTCTTTTCCCGGCAAGTCACGTTCATCCGGATACGTGTTGACGGGCCCCGCGAGAAAGTCCTTCAAACGCTGGTGGGCGCCAGCTTCGCCAGGCGACCACAGCGGATCGAAGCTCCTCGACCAGTCCGGCTCACGCGGATGCAATCCAAGCTCAGCCTGTGGGACGGAAGTCGGCTTCGGTCCCTTTAGGGACCTCGGGGCAGGCATGGCTGCCGGAGGTTCATATGAAGCACGCAAGGCCTTCCAGTATGGAGTAAAGACTTTGTAGAAACCGCCAGAGCCTGTTTTCAGCACCCATGGCTCGACCAGAAGGCGCGCATTGAAGCTCTGAACCTTTATCCCGCGTTCCTTGAGCTTAGCCTTGATTGTCGCGTCGGTGTCGCGTTCGCTGGTTTCATACCGGCGGTTCCAAAACACCGCTTCGGCGCCCGTTTCGGCTATCACCTCATCCAGGCAGGCAGCGCTATCGCCAATCCGGAGGGTTAGATGCCCCCCCAGTCTCTCGATGTCCTTGCCCAGAGATTCGAGCGACTTGTCCAGCCACCACCTGGACGCGCCTCCCAATGGCCGCGTGGCTGCGGCATCATCGTGGACATATAGGCAAACCAGAGGCCGCCCTTTTGACGCTGCAGCAGCAAGTGCGGGATTGTCCGCGAGGCGCAGATCCTCACGGAACCAGACAATCACAGGGGTAAGCGCGTCAGACAGGGAAAGCTCCGGTTGGTTCTATATACTCACGGGTAGTATACGGCCCAGAGAGGCGTTTGGTTCTGCGGAGCCTGCGGCTTCGCCTTTTACGCACCCCCACCTGCGGCTATATCCAGAAAAAACCGGAGTAGAGTATGACAGATTCCCTCATGACCGGAGCATTGCAGGGCTGATGGCGCGAGCATCCCTCATCGACCTTATTGCGACGGCGGCTGGCCGGAAGATTGTCTGCGTCGGCGACGTCATGCTGGACCGGTTCGTCTATGGCGATGTCTCGCGCATCTCTCCGGAAGCGCCGGTTCCGATCATGCGCCGCACACGCGAAGCATCCATGCCGGGCGGTGCAGGGAATGTGGCGCGCAACCTTGCCTCTCTTGGCCTTCACACGGCCCTGATCGGCGTCGTCGGTGATGATCACGAGGGCCGGGAACTGGCTGCCCTGCTGGGTAAGCTGCCGAATGTCGAAGCCGATCTGATCGCCATGCGCGGGCGGCCGACCACTTTGAAAACCCGTTTCGTGGCGGGATCGCAGCAATTGCTGCGCGTCGATGCGGAAGAAGTCGCCACTATCGACCGGGACATCGAAAGCGAACTCATTGCGTCCATCCATCAGGTCGCGGCTGGGGCCGCCCTCATCATCCTGTCGGATTATGCCAAGGGCGCCGTCACCGAAAACGTCATTCAGGCGGCTTTGGATGCGGGCGAAGCCCATGGCATTCCCGTCATCGCGGATCCAAAAGGACGTGATTTCAAACGTTATGGTGCTGTCGACCTGATCAAGCCCAACGGGCATGAACTGGCGCATGCCTTCGGCATGTCGACAGAGACGGACCAGGATGTCGCCTCTGCGCTTGAGACTGCAACGCGCCTGCTGCCTGCGAAAGCCGTAGTCGTTACCCGCGCCGCCAAAGGCATGTCCTTCATTACCAAGGGCGAGGAAATCACTCACCGCGCCGGCAAGGCACGCGAGGTCTATGATGTGTCGGGGGCAGGAGACACGTCGATCGCCGCGCTAGCCCTTGGTCTGGCAGGCGGCGGAACGCTCAGCCAGGCGGTGGACCTCGCCATCGCCGCGTCCGGTATTGCCGTCGGGAAGTCCGGTACGGCGACAGTTTCCGCCGATGAACTCCGCGGCGCGCTGGAAATGGGGCTCGACCATGGCGGGGTTAGCCATATCCCGCTGGAGACCGCTATTTCGCAGGTTGCCACTTGGCGCGATGCCGGGCTGACTCGGTGCAGATGTCGTGCTGGCGCGCGGCGGCACAGTGCACATCGTGCCGACCGTTAACGGCCAATCCACAACAGCAGCGATTGCGCGGGCAAAGGCTGGTACGTCCAGCGACGCCTAGTTCGCGACACCCTTTTTCAGCTCATACGTGCCGCGTGAGGTCAGGTTGAACCATTCCTGGATATCGGGGTGGCTCAATGGTTGTGCCGAGTCATCCGGAACAAGGTTCTGCTCGGACACATAGGCGATGTAGTGTGTGCGCTCATTCTCGGCGAAGAGGTGATAGAAGGGCTGGTCCTTGCGGGGGCGAACCTCTTCCGGAATGGCCTCATACCACTCGTCTGTATTCGCAAACTGCGGGTCGACATCGAAAATGATGCCGCGGAACGGGAAGTGACGGTGCCGTACGACCTGACCGATCTGGTATTTTGCCGTAAAAGTAGAGACGGCATTGTAGCTGATATTCCGGTCGACTGGCCTGTCCAGCACATAGGGCGCTTCGGCGGGCTGCGTGCTCTTGCGGCTACGTCCCCCGGTCAACCATCCAAACAGGCCGCGTCTACTGGTCATTTGCGTCTCCTGTGATAGAGATTGCCCCAAGATTTAAGTTTGGGCCACATCATGGCTGACAAAAAAGCGGCGAACCGCCGGGGAAACCGGCGTGGTTCGCGCAAAGGGCGTAACGGACCGCTTTATGCGGCCGTTGACCTTGGAACGAATAATTGCCGCCTGCTTGTGGCGGAGCCGTGGGGGAAATCCTTCCGCGTCGTTGACTCACATTCGCAGATTGCTCGTCTGGGCGAGGGACTTCACGAGACCGGGCGCCTTTCGGATGCGGCCATTGAACGGGCGCTGGACGCCTTGAAAGCGATTCGCCGAAAATTGAAGAATCATGGCGTCGGCCGGGTTCGCTGCATCGCCACGGAGGCCTGCCGTCAGGCTGAGAATGGTCCGGATTTCATCCGCCGTGTCCATGAGGAAACGGGCCTGACCTTCAAGATCATCAATGCCAAGGAAGAGGCCCGCCTCGCCACGATCGGCTGTCATGACCTGATGGGTGATGATGCCAAAACGGTGCTCGTGATCGATATCGGCGGGGGCTCCACGGAGCTGTCCTGGGTAAACGCGAAGGTGGCTCGGGAGGGCGGCTCGCACGGTCTCGTCAAGCGGGCACCGATACAGGACTGGACCAGCCTTCCGCTGGGCGTTGTCACCTTGCATGAGCGGTTCGGCCACCTGCCGGAAGAAGAAGCATTTCCGGCCATGCTGGAATACTGCCGTCAGGTGATTGAGGCCTGGAAGGGCACGGAGCGTGTCCGCCGCGCCATGGAGCAGGAAGGGGCACACCTCATCGGCACGTCCGGAACGGTGACCTGCCTCGCTGGCGTGCATCTGAAGCTCGACCGCTACCGCCGGGACAAGGTGGATGGCAGCTGGATGAGCCGGGAAGAAGCCGATGCGGCCGTCACGCTGTTGCGCGACCTTGGGCCTGAGGGCCGTGCGACCTTGCCAACGATCGGTGAGGAAAGGGCAGGCCTCATGCTGTCCGGCTGCGCGATCATGCAATCGGTCTGGGATGCCTTCCCGGGCGAACGCATGCGCGTCGGAGACCGCGGCCTGCGCGAGGGGCTCCTCCTCTCAATGATGTATGGCGGCAAAGGGCAGCGCCGGCGCGGTAACCGCCGCCGCCCCGGTCATGGCGCAAAGGACGGTGATGTCGCCACCAAAACCGCTGAAGAGAAACAATCCGGTTCGGAGATGTCCCATGACGGATGATGACAAACGCCGCTGGAAAGGCCCCTCTGACAGCCGTGGTTCCTCTGGCCGCCGGATGGGCGAGCGCAAGATCATTGCCCGCAAGGCAAAGAATGAAAGCTCCAAGCGCTGGATCGAACGCCAGCTGCAGGACCCTTATGTCCAGAAAGCCAAGTCTGAAGGCTATCGCGCCCGTGCGGCCTACAAGCTGCTGGAAATCGACGAGAAGCTGAACCTGTTCCGGCGCGGCCAGCGCGTGGTCGACCTTGGCTGCGCACCAGGTGGCTGGATGCAGGTCGCCCAGATCAAAGGTGCGAGCGAAATCGCAGGGATCGACCTATTGCCTGTCGAGCCGATGGCGGGCGTGCATATCGTGCAGGGCGACATCAACAATCCGGACGATGTTACCGAGCTGATGAAAGGTCTGACCGGCGCACCTGATCTCGTGCTCTCGGACATGGCGGCCAATACGACCGGCCACAAGCAGACCGATCACCTGCGTACCATTGCCCTCGCCGAAATGGCCGCCGCCTTTGCAGTGGAGCACCTCGCGCCGGGCGGGGCCTTCTGTTCAAAGGTTTTCCAGGGCGGCGCCACGAAGGAAGTGCTGGACCTTCTGAAGGCTAACTTCACCAGCGTGAAGCATATCAAGCCGCCGGCAAGCCGCGCGGGCAGCCCGGAGATCTTTGTGGTCGCAAAGGGCTTCAAAGCGCGATGAGCGCGTAGTTCAACCGATTTTGGGCTGTTCTGCCTCAGCTGCGCCGGGAGTGGCGCGGAAGTAGTCGTTCGCCGGGAACAGGTTCTGGCTGACCGAGACGATCGTCTCGATTTCCTCATCGCTCAGGCGTGTTTGCCAGTCATTCAGGCGCTGCGTCACCGACAGGCTCTCTCGGCCGGAAGTGGTCACAGGGCTCGCCGTGTCATTGGACGCGATGTTCACAGAGGAAATGTGCAGCCGGTTCAGGATGGCAGGCCCCTGACGCAGGACATCTTCATACAGGATCAGGTGCGCCCGGCCGCTCTCAATACTCTGTTGGGCCGCTTGCTCACTCAGGCTCCACAATGCCGCAAGCCTGTGGGCAGGGGACTGATCGAAGTGCAGGAGGGCCTCCGCCCGTTCATGCTCCGGCGTGCCGGGCGTGAAATCCGTCAACTTGTACATCTCACCGAGGCGGACATCCTCAAAGCGCCAGCTCCAATCCGTTTCCTTGAAACTTGCAAATACCGCAGCCGGATTACGGCGGATATGGATGATCGGAACATTGTATGTGTCGGCGACATCATTCAGCAGGAAGCCAAGCTGAGTGAACTTCACCACGAGGTCATCAGACCATGTCTTGGACCGGGATGTCCTCAGGAAATGCGTATAGCCATGGGTGCCGATACCGCGCAGCGCCAGCCGGAGTTTGAACTGGTCACGCGCCGTCAGACAGTCTGCAGACAGGGGCATGTATACGTTGCGGCTGGCGTCAGATGCCTTCGGTCCTAGCTGGCTCCAGTGCTGTCCGGCAGCGGGAGAGAAGGGCTCGAACAGGGATTTGGCGTTCAGCGTCTGCACAAGCGTCTGCTGGAGCCAGGTCGTCCCGCTCCGCCAGAAGCCGTTGATCAACAGCGTATTCTTCAGCTGCTGCGAGGCGATGTAATCCATCAGCCCGACAGAAGTGAGTTTTAGACGACCAAAGCCCCGCACGTGTTTCAACCTGCCTATGGATTGCTTGTTTACAACCAGAGGAACGGGCAAATCCTGGGCCACAGCGCTGTCTCTGGCGCTGAATCCCCCGAAAACAGGACATATTATATAGGTGCCGGCTGTTGCTGGTCTGGCCTGGCCCGAGGCGGCAACTAAAATGCCCTGTAAGGTTATCCTGATCTGGCACAGAGAAAATCGGGCAAAATCCCCCTTAAAGTAGGGGTGAAGGATGCCTTAAAATCAAAAAAGATGAATTAAATCCGTGTCTCGATCGTGTGGGGCGCATCACAATGCCGGGCGCCTCCGCAGGCGCGCTGGAAATAGAATTCGTTACTGCACATCCCGTCATGCGTCGGATTGCTCATTTCATAGCCCAAATCAAGAGTGACCTGGTAGTGGGTAACCCGCCCATTCGAGATGAAGCCTCGTGCCGTCAGCACATCGAACCAGTCCGGTTCCTTGTAGCCCTCTCTGGCGATGCTCAGTGCGCGGGCGATTGCATCATCAACAGATACATCTGATGTGGCGGTGATTTGGCGTCGTGTCGAGGAGTTCCAAACCATAGGAAGCGCTTTCCGATCCCTTACGCATCACTCCCTCCACTGAACCTATGCGCAAACCGGGAAAAGCGTTCCAATTAACTCTCACTTGCCCGACAGCGCCTGACGCATCAGAATGCCGGGGAAAGAACAGGAGGGTTGGAAATGACCATAACAGGCGGCTGCTATTGCGGCGAAATCCGTTACGTTGCGGAAGGCGAACCAGTCATGAAGGGCGAATGTCATTGCAGGGAATGCCAGTATATTACCGGCGGTCAGGCGAATGATTTCCTTGCGATGCCTGCGGAAGGCTTTTCCTATACCAAGGGCACGCCAAAACAATTCACGCGAAGTGATTTTGAGGGTGCGGCCACGCGCGAATTCTGTCCGACCTGCGGCACCCACCTTGTGACAAGGTCTCCGGCATTGCCCCAGGCTGTCATCATCAAGGTCGGCTCGCTCGATGATGTTTCAGTCTTCGGAGCCCCCCAGGTCGTGATGCAGACGGCCGACGCGCCAAGCTTCCATCACATCCCCGAGGGCGTACCGGCCTTTGAAAGATGGCCCGGATGAAGATACGACGTCTGGTCCTTGCCGGGGCGGCAATCTCAGTAATTGCCGCCTGCAGCACCATTCGGGAGTTTCATGACACCCATCCGGATTTCGGCAGCACGCTGCCGCCTTATGAGCGTATTCAGTTTGCGGCACAATTTGCGACCGATGCAGAGCGGGTGCATTGTGAGGCGGCTGGCGGAACGGTGGAGCGGGCCGGACGTGCGGGCTGGGAACACTGTGTGCAGACTTACCCGGATGCCGGAAAGTCCTGTCATGATGGAGATGATTGTCTCGGGGATTGTCGTGCGCCGGAAGGCATCGAGACTCCCGGGCCAGACACACCCATGGAGGGCATGTGCCAGGCCCAGGACATTTCTTTCGGGTGTTATACCACAGTTGAAGGCGGAAAGGTGGCCCGGTCGATTTGCGTCGACTAAGCCATCCGCACTCAGACGGGCAGAAGGTGAGCTTCTGCTTCGTCCCGGTGCTTCTTCAGGTATTTCATGAATGGCGTGCCACCCGTACCGACATCGGGATCGTTTCCGCTGCCGCCTTTGGACTGCTTGTTGATGTAACTGGCTGCGTATTCAAGGTGACGCGTCCGGAAACGTGCAAGCTTTGACACGTTTTCATTATAGAGGGTTTTCAGCTCGGCATCGCCAGAACCTTCCACAAAGCCGCGCACCTTGCTGGCAGCTCGCACATCCTCGATCAGTCTGCGGTGCGTGGGCGGACGATATGCGTGCAACTCATCAAGAAAGCTTCGCAACGGGTCAGCGGCATGGCCCACGCTCAGCAAGGCATCCATCGTTGGCACGATGGACGATTGCGATCCCGTTTGCCCACGGAATGCCTGAGGAGCACCACCCGTCTCTTCGACGCCTTCATAGACAAGACCGCCGCCCAGGGCCGGATTATCTTTCCAGCCATGGATCCACGGCCGCACCCGGTGGAAATAGCAATAGGGATCGCATCGCTCAGGCATACGGTCGAAGATCGCGTTCACGTCGTCCCAGACCCCGGACATGACGGACAGGCAGCGCGCAGCCTCACTGGCGTTGCCCGCATCGGCTGCACTGATCAGGTTCAGGGCTTCCTCAAGCATTTCGCCGGCCCGGGCCTCAATCGCGACATGGACGAGGATGAACCATGCCTCGTCCATGCCGCCGTCGAAGTGCTGGAGGACTCGCACATTCGACAAGTCGATTGGCCCGGAAGAATCGATCAGGGCCCAGTTCTCCAATGTGTAGGAAGAGTAGGGGAGCAAGGGCGGCTGACCGAGGCTCTTGCCGAGTTGCCAGATCGGAATGGCCAGGCACGCGGGCAAAGCCTTCGGAGCCTCCGGCTCGCCCCAGACATAGGTCTGCACCATGAAAGAATAGTGCAGCATCGCGATGCGCTGCTCGGCCTCGCTGGCGGTTGCGCAGAAATCGGTGAGGTCAATCACCGGTAACCTTTCCAGCAAGGCCCGCACGCGGCCGGTGCAGATCAATTGAGGGATGGACAGCGCCATCTCCCGGGCCGGTTTCAGAGGGTAGGGCAATTCCACCTTTTCCGGATCAAAAGACGCAAGGAATCCTCTCTCACGGGACAACCCGTAGTCCGAAAGTCTCATTTGGCGCTCCTCCCAGAGCAATTATTTTCATTTGTAACTAATTTCTATGGGAGGTTCGTACGTAACGTCAATTACCCATTCAGCTCTTCTGACGGGGCAGCTTCATGAAGAGGAGAACGTGCCGGCGCGTCTCAGTTGACGGCTTCGTCCTCTACCGCAGGTTTGATTGGAAAATAGTCCGTGAAGAGGGCGTGGTAGACATCCACCATGGCTGTCCGGCGCGGGCGAACCGGTGTCACCGTATCGCTCTGGATCATGCCAATGAAGACAATGTCGTGCATGGGGTCGATCCAGAACCAGGTGCCGGAGGCGCCGTCCCAGAAATAGGTGCCTTCCGGCGCCCCAAGTCCCGAACGGATCGTGTTGGTGACGACACCGACGCCGAAGCCGAAGCCAGCCCCCCGCGCAGATTCGTGAATCGGAAATCCCGTTTCAGGGTTTCGGAAATCTGTCCCGTTCGTCCGGAGCAGGGCGACAGAGGCCGGGTTCAGCAGGGTCACGCCATCCAGCGAGCCTTCCTGCAGCAACATCTGCGCAAAGCGCTGATAATCCGCGATTGTCGAGACGAGCCCGTGCCCGCCGGCATCGCGGGGCAAGTCGGCAGCTTTCATGTCCTGCATAGGCCCCGTGACTCTTGTCAGCGACTGCCCTGGTGTCCAGGCAGTGAAATCGGCAAGCCGTGCGCGCTGCTCGTTGCTGACAGAAAACCCTGTATCAACCATGCCGAGCGGATCGAAGATCCGTTCCTTCATGAACGTGCCAAGGCGCTCGCCTGTCAGGCGCTCCACGATGATGCCCTGCAGGTCGGACGCCGCAGAATAGGCCCAGGCCGTGCCCGGTTCGTACATCAGAGGAACGCCGGCGAGCCGCTTCAGGTATTCTTCATTGGTCTGCGCGCCTTCCACATTGCGCTCCCGGAAGAGCCGGTTGGCATAATCCTGGCGTTCGGCACCATAGGCGAACCCGGCCGTATGGGTCAGCAGTTCCCGCATGGTCGGCGGCCGCGAAGCCGCACGCACACCCTGCCCATCACTGGCGCCAAAGCTACGCGTTACCCGCAGCCCCTCCAGCTCCGGAAGATACCGGGTGATCGGGTCGTCCAGACTGAACCGGCCTTCCTCCATCAGCATCAGCAGGGCAACCGCAGTCACCGGTTTCGTCATGGAGTAGATCCGGTAGATCGTATGTTCGTCTACAGGATCGTCGCCCCCCAGCGTGCGCGTTCCGTAATATCCAGTCTGCACCCATTCGCCATTCTTCACGAGGGCATAGCCGATATTGGCGACCTTACCGGACGTCACATAAGACCGCATGTCCTCGTCCAGGCGCTGCAGGACAGGGGCGTAGAAGGAGTCGATCGCGGGCTGGGTTTCGCGCTCTGGCAATTCCAGGCCAGAATCTCCTGCCTCTGCGCTGGTCTTCGGCTCATCCCGTGCACCGCAGGCCACAAGGGCTAGCGACAACGCCATAGGGATGGCGAATTTCGCCAGCGGGTTCTTTTGCACGGAATCTTCCCCCGAAAGTGGATGAACCTGCATTAGAGGCACACACCCCCCTTTTCAAGCAGGCGCGACTCCCTTATGGGGCCGAAAAGGGAGCTCCCCACATGAAAATCCGACAAGCGATCACCTTTGACGACGTGCTTCTCCAGCCCGGCGCGAGCGAGGTCCTACCCGCCGACGTCAACGTCTCGACCTTCCTGACGAAGGCCATTCCGCTCAACATCCCGCTGATCTCGGCAGCAATGGACACGGTCACCGAAGCCCGCCTTGCCATCGCAATGGCACAGGCCGGCGGCATCGGCGTCATTCACCGTAACCTCTCCATTGAGGAGCAGGCCGGTGAAGTTGCCATGGTCAAGAAATACGAGAGCGGCGTGGTGATGAACCCCATCACCATTTCCCCAACCGCAACACTGGGCGACCTGCAGGAACTGAAGAAACGCACCGGCTTCTCCGGCATCCCGGTCGTCGAGGACAATGGACAGGTCGTCGGCATCATCACCAACCGCGATACGCGCTTTGCCGAAGACCTGAACGAGAAGGTCGCCAACCTGATGACCCGCGAAGTCGTCACGGTGGAGATGGAAACCCCGGCCGAAGAGGCCCGCCGCCTGCTGCACAAGCACCGGATCGAGCGCCTCGTCATCGTCGACAAGGACAACAAGTGCCTCGGCCTGCTGACCGTGAAGGACATGGACAAGGCCGCCGTGAACCCGAACGCCGCGAAAGACGCGGCAGGCCGCCTGCGCGTCGCCGCTGCATCCACGGTTGGCGATGCCGGGTTCGAGCGCACCGCCGCCCTGATCGAAGCGGGCGCCGATGCGGTCGTCATCGACACGGCGCATGGTCACTCCAAGGCCGTGGCCGAGGCTGTGACTCGCGCCAAGAAAATCTCCAACGCCGTCCAGATTATCGCCGGCAACGTCGCGACGAGCGAAGCGACCAAGGCGCTGATCGACGCGGGCGCTGACGCCGTGAAAGTCGGCATCGGTCCGGGCTCCATCTGTACCACGCGCATCGTCGCGGGTGTCGGCGTGCCCCAGCTCACCGCCATTGAGGCCTGCGCGAACGCGGCCCAGGCGAGCGGCATCCCCGTCATCGCAGATGGCGGCATCAAGTTCTCGGGCGACTTCGCAAAGGCCCTCGCGGCTGGCGCGGCGACAGCCATGATGGGCTCCATGTTCGCAGGCACCGAAGAGTCGCCTGGCGAAGTGTTCCTGTACCAAGGCCGTTCTTACAAAGCCTATCGCGGCATGGGCAGCCTCGGCGCCATGGCTCGCGGCTCGGCTGACCGCTACTTCCAGAAGGACGCCGCCGCCGACAAGCTCGTTCCGGAAGGCATTGAAGGGCAGGTGCCGTTCAAAGGCCCGCTCGGCCCGATCATCCACCAGATGGTCGGCGGCCTGCGCGCGGCGATGGGGTATGTCGGTGCGAAGGACATCAACGAACTTCACGCCAAGGCCGAGTTCGTCCAGATCACCGGCGCCGGCCTGCAGGAAAGCCACGTCCACGACGTCCAGATGACCCGCGAAAGCCCGAACTATTCGCTTTCTCGAGGCTGACATGACCCAGTCATGGGTTATGAAGTTTCCTAGATCGACGTGTGCTCACTGCGCTGAAGAGCGAGCGTAGGCCATTCGCCGGTTACTCTGTTTCTATCAGGTCTCGAACTGCGTCAGAAGCGTTTGGAGTTTGGCTCGCTCATCATCGTCCGATGCTAACTCGATGGCGTTACGTACCAGATAGTACTCTGTTTCATTCCGAATTGCGCCTCGCCGAACGATAGATTTCAGTTTCCTGGAGAAGCGGGAGCGGACTTCAGAGAGCGTGGGCAGGCCATTGAGCCTACACCCTTCATCAATCAGCATCACATCCGGGAGAGGCATGTCAGAGCACATTTCGATGGTGTCTCCTATCGCCATTTTCAGACCTCGCCGGGCACTGGCGGGCGCCGATTTCTCACTCTCGCTCAAGAGGGTGACGGGATGTATCGCTGGTGAAATAGGGCCAAAACCAAGCACTGGGTGCTCAAGTATGAACCCGAGCCAGGCTTTGAGGCTTTCGTATTCAGCTTCGGTCACCATTCACCACGTATAATCTGCTTAAAGTGGAAAACAAAGGCATATTTGATGCGGTGATCCAACAATACCAATGGTTTCAATCTGTGTGATTTGTACACATGTGCGTCGGGTGCGCTTAATCTATCCACCACCCAAACCAACCGCATACGCCCCTGCGGTAATCTCCGCGCATGAGCACAGATTACATCACCTTTGCCCTGAACCAGGTTCGCATGAGTCTGGCAGAGGCCACCTATGATGCCGGGCTGACCCGGTCTTCCGACACAGTTCCGCAGTCCGCGGCGCGGTGGTGGAAAGCGCGGGTGAAGGCATTGGTGATTATCCTCCGCCGTCTGATCATGCTGATGGCGCTCAGCCTGTGCCTTGAGGCGGTGAAACCGCGTCCGCCAGCAAAGCCTCGACAAGACGACGAGCCTGTCATGACGAAGGCACAAGTCCCATACAGCATCGCGCTCAGTGGCCAGACACAAGTCTATTCGCTGGACGGCCCCGGTTTTCCGGAAGGTGGCGCAGGGGCTTCCGGTCCCGTTCCCGCCGCGAATCTCATGCGGCGCTTCGAGGCGCTTGCCCGTATTCTCCGCAATCCGGAGAAATATGCCGTGCGCCTTGCCCGTGTCATGGAACGCCGCCGCCGCGCAGGGGCGCCGCGCCCGATTTGCCAGGCTATGCCCACGCACCGGCTGAAGCCGGAACTTGGCGCCATCGCGGCGGCGCTTCCCATGCTGCTGGCAGATGCCTTTGACCAGTGGAACAATTCCAGCTGATCCACGCCTCTATCCAACACCTCATCGCCGGACGGGCTGAGGCCCGCGCCGGTCACACGTGCTGGGGATCACGCGGCTCCCGCCACATGGCTTCCATGGGAGGGGCGCCGGGGCCGACTTCGAACAGTTTCATCCGCTCGAAACCGTGGCTCTGATAGAAGCCGGTATTCATCGGGTTAGAGTTTTCGAGGTAGCAGGGCAGGCGCGCCTTGTCGGCGGCGGCCTTCATCGGCGCCATCATCAGCTTGCCGAGTCCCTGTCCACGGGCCGTTTTTCGCGTGCCGATGGTGAAGAGGTAGAGGTGTGGCTCCTTGGGGTGGTGTTCGTCCATCACCTTGCCAGCCTTCAGCGCCCGCACAACAGAGCCCTGCGTGCCCTTGAACAGAAGCGTCGGCAACAGGCGCAATGTCGGGCCGAGGCCCAGCTCCCGCCGGTTTTGCGACTCGATCCACATGGTCGCCCCACCATCACCCGCCAGATGGCAGATGCCATGCTTGAGATAGAGCGCCTGCGCGAGCAGGGAAAAAGTCGGCTTCAGGGCGTGGGTGTGCCCGAAAATCCAGAGGTTCACCGGGTCGGTCTCGAAGGCTTCGCCCGTAATATCACCCATCTGTCGCCAGTCGGCCGCAGTAGCCTGGCGCAGCCCCTCCGGCAGCTCTATCTCCAGCATCTTCCGCCCTTTCCGGTTTCCTTATGTTTTTTAGGACGCTAACACAGCCCTCCCGAAAAGGAGCAAGGAAATCATGCGCAACGGCGGACGTATCGCGGCAGCTATCGAAGTTCTTTCAGACGTGCTGACCCGTCACCAGCCGGTGAAATCCGCCGCGCGGGACTGGGGCAAACGCGCCCGCTATGCCGGCTCAAAAGACCGCGCCTGGGTTTCCGGCCTCGTGCTGGACGCGCTGCGCAAGAAGAACTCCATCGCCTATGCGATGGGGGACGACACACCGCGCGGCCTGATCCTCGGCGCGCTGGCCCATGCCTGGAGCTGGAACATCCGCGAGATCGACGCGGCGATGGATGAGGAACACGCACCCTCGAAGCTGACCCTGCAGGAGCGCGAACGCCTCGTTATGGCGCCAGACCCGACCGCCCCGCCGCATGTGCAGGGCGACTATCCCGAATGGCTCGCGCCACACCTCGCACGCGTTTTCGGGGAAGAGGCTGCCGTCGAGGCTCAGGCCATGGCCGTCCGCGCCGATGTCGACCTGCGGGTCAACACGCTGAAAGTGGATGCCGAGAAGGCAGCCGCGCCGCTGAAAAGCGCGAAAGCCGAGCCTTCGCCGCTTCTCCACAACGCCTATCACATTCCTGCCCGCGATCCTTCCCAGCGCGAGGCGAGCCTCGAAAGCATTCCGGCTTATTCGAAAGGCTGGGTCGAGGTGCAGGACGCCGGGTCCCAGATCGCAGCGGCGGCGGCGAACGCCCAGCCGGGTGAACAAGTGCTGGACTATTGCGCTGGCGGCGGCGGCAAGACGCTCGCGCTCGCCGCACAGATGCAGGGGAAGGGGCAGATCTTCGCCTACGACATCGACGGGCGGCGCCTCTCGGCCCTGATCCCGCGCCTGAAGCGCTCCGGCGCGCACAATGTTCAGCTGGTTCACCCTTCGGAGCCAACACAGCTGGAAGACCTGACGGGCCAGATGGATCTCGTCTTCGTCGATGCGCCCTGTACCGGCACCGGCACCTGGCGCCGACGCCCGGACGCCAAGTGGCGCCTGAAGCCGGGCCAGCTCGAAAAGCGGATGCAGGAGCAGACCGATATCCTCGCCAGGGCCTCGGCCTTCGTGAAACCTGGCGGCCGACTCGTCTACGCCACCTGCAGCTTCCTGATGGAAGAGGATGAAGACCGCGTGGCGGAATTCCTAACTGGCAATGACGGCTTCAAGGAAGAGGACGCAGCCGAAGCCGCCATCGCCTCTGGCCTGCTTACAGAAGAGGGCGCCGGAATGGTCCGCCGCTTCCGCGGTCCGTCAGGCTCCGTCCGCCTCACGCCGCGGCGCGCCGGAACAGATGGCTTCTTCTTTGCGGTCCTGCGGAAGCTCTAGTTCCCGCTGACGATCTTCTGGCCGGAATAGGTTGAGATCGCGCCTAGGAACTTCGTCACTTCCGCGCGCTCCTGCGCCGAGAGCTCCGGCCGCCAGATGTCGAACAGAAGAACCACGCGGGTCTGATCGGCCTCATTCTTCGCTTCATGCTCCACGCTGTCGTCGAAGATGCAGACCTTGCCCTCCTCCCAATGGCGGGTATCGCTGCCCACACGCAGCCAGGCCGGTCCCGGCACCAGAACCGGCAGGTGGCAGATCAGCCGCGTATTGATCAGCCCATGATGCGGCGGAATATGCGCACCGGGCTTCAGAAGTGAGAACAGCACGCTCGGCGCCTGTCCCGGAAGATAATCGAGTGGGATGTTCTCAAACGCCGCCGCCGTGATCGGGCAACGCGCGCAGTTCTCCTCAACCCGCTCGCCATCTTTCCAGAGATAAAAGGCACTCCAATCGTCATTGCCGACTAAGGCATGGCTCTTCACGTTCGGCTGGCTATCCACCCGCTCAAGATAAGGGCGGAAAGCCGCATGATCGGCGAGGACGCCCATCAGCTCGCTTTTGATATCTGCTGTCTTCGCCTCAAGTTCCGGCACCCAGGCGAAATCTGCTGTGTCGTAAAACTGGATCTGTGGCAGGCCCGGGAAATAATATCGCGTCGGCTGCTGCAGATAGATACCGGACTTTCCGAGCAGAATATCCACCGATTGATCGAACCGGCTGGAGCGCGCCGACTTAGGCAACTCGCCTTCGATAAAGGCTTCATAAGCCTGCGCATATTCCCCAAGCCGGGCCTGCGCCCTGCGGATTCCCTGCTGAAGGGCAGGCGGAACCTGACCGCCAGAAAGCTGCAGTACCTGTAATGCATTCTTGTACGCGAGGCTCGCATCCTGCGTCTGCCCGGCGGCATGTTGTACATCCCCAAGCAGCACCAGAGACGGCACATCATGGGGCGTTTCCTTCAACACGGACAGCAGCAGGGAGACCGCCTCGGCATATTGGCCAGAACGTGCGTGTTCGAAAGCTGTCTGCTTACGGGCTTCAAGTGTGAGAGCAGTTGTCATAGCCGCAGGAAATGACGGTCCGGAGGCAGGGTCAAGCGCCGCGGCGCCGCAGCCGCATCTGGATATAGACGAATCTCTCATCCTCGGCTAAGCGGCGCCATGACTGACCAGAGACACGAACGCGCCCTTATCGTAGACTTTGGAAGCCAGGTGACCCAGCTGATCGCCCGGCGGCTCCGCGAGAGCGGCGTCTACTGCGAAATTCATCCGTTCAACAAAGTCGACGCGGCATTTCTGGCCGAATACGACCCGCAGGCGATTATCCTGTCTGGAGGTCCCTCCAGCGTCTACTGGGATAACGCCCCTATGGCGGACAGGGCGATCTACGAGGCCGGCGTGCCGGTACTCGGTATCTGCTACGGTCAGCAATTGATGATGCACCAGCTGGGTGGCCGGATCGAAGGCGGCACCAGCCGGGAGTTCGGCCGGGCCTTCATCGAAAAAGTCGTCGAGGACCCCTTCCTTGAGGGGCTGTTCCATTCGGGGGACCACGAGCAGGTCTGGATGAGCCACGGCGATCACGTCGCTGAGATGGCATCCGGCTTTGGTGTGATCGCGAAATCACCCGGCGCACCTTACGCAATTATCGCCGATCCCGAGCGGCGCTTCTATGGAACCCAGTTCCACCCGGAAGTCGTCCACACGACCCATGGCCGCCAACTGCTTCGCAACTTCACCCATGGTGTGGCCGGCCTGAAAGGCGACTGGACCATGGCAGCCTACCGGGCAGAAGCGATCGAGAAGATCCGCGCTCAGGTCGGGCAGGGGCGCGTCATCTGTGGCCTTTCCGGTGGTGTGGACTCATCCGTCGCCGCCGTCCTGATCCATGAGGCGATCGGCGATCAGCTGACCTGCGTTTATGTCGATCACGGCCTTATGCGGGCCGGCGAAAGCGATCAGGTCGTCAGCCTGTTCCGTGAGCACTACAATATCCCGCTCGTCCATGTGGACGCGTCGGAACTGTTCCTCGGCAAGCTCGACGGCGTGACCGACCCGGAGCGGAAACGGAAGATCATCGGCGGCCTCTTTATCGACGTCTTTGAAGAAGAAGCGAAAAAGATCGGCGGCGCGGAATTCCTTGCGCAGGGCACGCTTTATCCGGACGTGATCGAGAGTGTCTCCGCCCTTGGCGGCCCGAGCGTGACGATCAAGAGCCACCACAATGTCGGCGGCCTGCCTGAACGCATGAACATGAAGCTGGTCGAGCCGCTTCGTGAATTGTTCAAGGATGAAGTCCGCGCTCTTGGCCGTGAGCTCGGCCTGACCGACGCTTTTGTCGACCGCCACCCGTTCCCGGGCCCGGGGCTCGCAATCCGTATCCCCGGCGCAATCACCCGTGAGAAAGCCGACACGCTGCGCAAGGCGGATGCGATCTACATTGAAGAGATCCGCAGGGCGGGTCTCTACAAAGAGATCTGGCAGGCTTTCAGCGTACTGCTACCAGTCAACACCGTCGGTGTGATGGGGGACGAGCGCACCTATGAAGCGGTGCTGGCTTTGCGCGCGGTTACTTCGACCGACGGCATGACGGCGGACTATTACCCCTTCGAGCATGACTTCCTTGGCCGTGTTGCGACGCGCATCATCAACGAGGTGAAGGGTGTTAACCGCGTCGTCTATGACGTGACGTCCAAACCGCCTGGCACGATCGAGTGGGAATAATACCACCCGGCGGTTTCGCCCTCTGAAGTTACGCGAAACCTGGCCGTGCGCGAGCACCGCCGCCTGAAAATGCGGGCGTGAAAATAAGGGCGTCGCGACAGGGCGGCTGCATGCTCACTGAGCAAGATGCCGTCTATCGTGTTGCCTTTAGGGCAGGACAAAAAAATCGAAAGTTTAACACTGCTTCTCCGCCCGAATGCATTGCCCGGGCCGGGCCATTCAGTAAGGTCCACCCGGAAACGCCCGCAGAGAATCGGATCAGTAAGTATGGATCTCTATGACAGTCGCAGGGCGATCAGCGACTTCCTGTTCGTAAAATCCCAACCGGAACAAGTCGATCTCGCATTTGTTTTCTGCAGCCCGACAATCAGCAGCCTCCATCCAGCCATCTCCCTCTACAAGGCAGGGCTGGCTCCGAGAATCCTGATTTCCGGGGGCGGCCCATCCATTGATGGGGCCCCCGAATGGAGCCTCTATCGTGCGCATGCGCTTGCCTCCGGGGTCTCGGAAGATGCTCTCCTGCTTGAAAAAGCGGCCAGCAATACCGCGGAGAATGCGGCTTTAGGGGCCGCACTCATTTCATCAGAACTAGGCTGGGAAAGCATCCGGAGTTTGGCCGTCTGCGCCAAGCCCTTTCACATGCGCCGCGCGATCATGACCCTGCGAAAGCACATTCCAGAGGATGTGATGTTGATCGCTCAGCCTACGGACGATCCTGGCGACATCTCTGCCGAGACATGGTGGCAAACGGCGAGAGGACGCAAGCGCATATACACTGAACTTGGGAAGATCAGCGACTATGCGCTGAAGGGAGACCTCGGTGATGTCTGACCTTGGCCAGCAGCACCTGATCGGTATCGGCGGAAGCGGGATGTTGCCTCTGGCGCTCTTGCTCAAACAGGCGGGGCATTCCGTTACCGGTAGCGATAACCTTTGCGCGCCTGAACGTCTTGCCATGCTTCAGGATCATGGGGTTTCCGCGTTTCCCGGGAGTGATCCTGAACTAGTGAAGCGTGCCGATTGTGTCGTGGTGAGCCCCGCAATTCCTGAAATGCACGCGGAAAAGCGTGCGGCACGGCGCGCCGGAATACCGATCAAGACGCGTGCCGAGGTCCTGGCCGAGATAATCGACGGCCGGCCCAATGTCTGCGTCGCCGGCAGTCATGGGAAATCGACCACGACGGCGATGCTTATCCATATCCTGAACAAGGCTGGCCCGCCTGATTTTGGCTACATGCTGGGCGCCAGCTTCACCACTTCAGATATGGCGCCCTCGCGACTAGGAGCGCACGGAGCACCTTTTGTGACGGAGGCCTGCGAAGCACACGGCGCTCTGGCATGCTGGCAGCCTACACACGCCATCCTTACCAATCTCGATAATGATCACGCAGATCATTATGATGGGCAGGCCGGACTGCAGAAGGGTTTTGCATCCTTCCTTGCGCGCCTGCCGAAGGATGGGCTGGCAATTGTATGTGGGGATGATCCGTATACAATGAAAATCCTGAGCGAGGTCAGTTGCGAAATTCTCACTTACGGTTTCGGCGAAGGGAACCAGTTGCGTGCGGTTCCGTATGGGGATGGCGAATTTTCTATTGTCCTGAGCGGTGCTGAGTTAGGGGTGCTCTCTCTGGCCGTTCCTGGACGTCACAATGTTCTCAATGCTTTAGCCGCTCTGGGCATGGCGCTTCGTCTGGGTGTCGCGCTTCAGGACGCAGCAGACGCACTGGCCGACTTCAACGGAATTGAGCGCCGTCTGCAGCGCATTCCCACAGATGGCTCTTGGCGCATTTTCGATGACTTCGCCCATCACCCGTCCGAAATAACAGCTTCGCTGTGCGCTCTGCGCGATACGACGAAAGGGCGGCTGATCGCGATCCTTGAGCCGCAACTGCACAGCAGGGTCGCGCGCCTAGCCTTGCCTATAGCGCAGGCATTAAGCGAAGCGGACCTCAGCTTCATCCTACCGGTAACGGCACACGGGGAAACCAGCAAGCAGATGGATGGTGATGCTGCGCTGGCAGATGCCTGCCGGTCTATGGTGCTTTCCACCTATCATGTCGCGGACCAGGCCGAACTATTACGTCTATTGAACGGCGAGGTGAGGGAAGACGACACGCTCGTCGTTATGGCGGGAGGAGATGGCGCAGGTATCGCACAGCGGATCTCCAGGGATTTGTTGCGGCTGGAAAGTTGTGCACCCAGCATTCTCCTAGGGGACAGCCGACCGGAACCACCTGATCTTCTGGCTCTCGTTGCCAGGCATGCTGAAAGCCATCCTAATGCGCCTGCCGTCGAAATGGGGCATCGCTATCTCAGTTATGCTGAACTGCTCCAAAGGGCGGATGATCTTGTCACAATGCTTGCAAATGCCGGTGTCACAGCCGGTGACCCCGTGGGGGTCTGTCTCAACCGTACCGTCGACCGCGTGACATCCTTCCTCGCAATTCTGCGGCTTGGCGGCATCTTCGTGCCTCTGGATCCGGCCTTGCCGCACGAGAGGCTGCGCTACATGCTGGAAAATGCAGGTGCACGAACGGTTGTCGTAAATGCGTCGAGCCCGGCCTTGCCGGATATGGGGCTTGCCTTTGTCAATTGCGGCCGCCTTCCGGAACGCGCCGAAAACGCCGAAATCAAATGGGATCAGACGGCAAGAGCGGCAGATGCGCTTGCTTATATGATCTTCACGTCCGGCACGACGGGGCACCCGAAGGCGGTCGAAATCTCGCGTGGTGCACTTGCCAACTACTCGGTTGCAGCATCCCGGCACTTCCAGATCACTTCAGCTTCACGCGTTTCGCAAATCAGCGGCTTCGGATTCGATGTCTCTGTGGGGGATATGGTGATGGCCCTCGCGGCAGGGGCCTGCCTTGTTTACCCAACTGACCTGCAGTCGACCCCCGGGCCTCCGGTTAGCCGCTTTATTGCACAGGCCCAGCTGACACATCTGTCTCTTACGCCCTCCGCGCTGGCCGTTGTTCCGTCTGATGAGCACCCGCAGCTTTCCCACGTTATTGTGGCGGGAGAAGCATGTCCGCCTGCCTTGGTGGAGCGATGGGGAAGGGGGCGCTGCTTTATCAATGCCTACGGCCCGACAGAGGCCACTGTCGAAGCTCTTTTTGCGCGTTGCATTCTTGGGGCACCCGTAACAATCGGAAGACCGATCGACAATATGGGAGCATGCCTGCTGGACGCCCAATTGGAGGTCGTAGCACCGGGCGAGGAAGGCGAACTCTGCCTGTTCGGGGCCGGCCTCGCCAAGGGATATCGCCACTTACCCGAATTGACCGATCAGCAGTTCCCATGGGTGGAGATACCCGGCCATGGCATGGTCCGCATCTATCGTACCGGAGATCGTGCGAAGGCCGGACCAGATGGCAACTTTATTTATCTGGGGCGTATGGACAGCCAGTTGAAGCTCAAGGGCTACCGTATCGAAGCTGGAGAAGTCGAAGCGACCCTATGCAGCCTGCCGAGCGTGGTAGACGCTGCTGTATCACTTGTCTCTTCCGACCACCATCCAGACCGCCTCGTCGCGCATGTGGTGATGACATCAGACGCTCAGCCCCCGGATCCTGTTAAGATTCGGGAGCAACTGCTGGAACAGTTACCATCTTATATGGTGCCTTCGGTTTTTCTTCCTGTTCCTCAGATACCCCGTAATGCCAATGGGAAGCGCGATAGAAGCGCATTACCTGTGCCGCCTCAACTGACACAGGCACCCATGGCGCGCGCTATCGGGACACCAACCGAAGCAAGGCTCATGGCCTTGGTAGATGAGCATGTGGGTGCCAATGCCATTGCAGGTACGCGAGACAGTCTACGCGAAGCCGGCTTAGACTCGCTCGCAATGGCCAACCTTCTTTTTGCGATTGAAGACACTTTCAACATCACGCTCGATGTCGGCTTCGAGACAGGTTTTGACACCGTCGAAGTCCTGGCCCTGATGGTGGATTCCCAAAGCAAGGAACAAAAAGTAGTTTCAACACCCGATCTTGAGGAAACACTGGCCGCGCAAATCAATCCCTACCTTGCAACGTGGCCCGGCAAGAAACTTGGCAGGGCCGGATTGGTTAGGAGTTTGGATGAAGACCATTCTCGGCCCAAGCTATTCTGGTGTTTCCAGGGTGGGCAAGAGCTTCAGCAGCTGAGCAATAACCTTAGCCATTCGGTATCGGTGTTTGGGCTGCGATCGGGTCACCTTGCCGTTGAATACAATGACGAGACCCTCAGCGCGCTAGGCAAACTCTATGCTGACGAGATCGCCACTATTGCTCCTTCCGGGAATTTGTTTCTGGGGGGGAACTGCCAAGGCGGGCTTGTGATGCTCCACGCGGGACTGGAACTCTTGCGCAGGGGCCGTGACATCCCCTTGACCATCCTCATGGAGCAGGGGCGCTTCCCCCACTATCCAGGTAAAACACTGCTGCTCTTCGGAGCGGGCAGCTATCTCAACCCCTATGGGCAGATCGCCTCACCCGAGGAATTGTTCCGTACAGCCTACCCGGCAGGCCACCATGTCGATATCATCCCGGGTGCCCACGGACGCTATTTCCAGCCTGAGAATGTCGATGCCCTTGCGGCAACAATCCTTCGCCATATCAATCGCCATAGCAACGTGGGCAGGGCCGTACCGGACTTGCTTAGTCACGGGCAGGAGCTGGTCGAACCATCATAAGAATGCGCATCTCCGACATCGCAAAACGCGCACGTGCGAATCTAGCGTCTGTGTTCAAGAATCCCGCCGGCACCTATCGCCAACTCAAGCGTGTCGTGCGTGCGGTACTGGGGTACGCGCGCGGTATGCTTGATTACCCGGCCGCATGGTTCGGTCTATCTCGGCCTCGCGATGAATTGGCTGCTTCGGTGGCAGAATTACTCATCGTCGGCTTCTATGGTTCCAATACCCGCTCGCTCTCGGCGCGGCTGCTCGCCAGACAGATCCATCGTGGCGAAATCGGCGGTGTTTTTTTCGTCAACCAGAACATCGGTTCGATAAAAGACGTGAAGAAATTGCTTCGCCTGTTTCGCGCTGGCCCCAATCAGCCATTAATTGCCGTCGACCACGAAGGCGGAATCGTTCAGCGGCTGAATAAGTCACATGGCTTCACCCAACTGCCAGCCGCCAAACGCGTTGCAGCCAGGATGTCTCCGGATGAGGCACAGAAACTTTACACAATTGCCGGGCAGGAACTCGCTGCGCTTGGTTTCAACATCAATTTAGGGCCAGTTCTGGACTTCGATAATCCTGAAAACCCTGCAATCGGGAAAGCAAGGCGCTCCTATGGCGTCGACCCTGAACGCATCACGGCTTATGGCGAGGCCTTTACACGTGGCTTTGCCAGCGCTGGTGTTCTCTGCGCCGCAAAACACTTTCCTGGGCATGGTAACTCGGTGACCGACAGTCACCACGGGGTCGCGGATATTTCGACCAGTTGGACGACCGCAGAGCTGGAACCGTTCGCGCGGCTATTTGCGTCGCCACACACGCCTGCAATGGTGATGATTGGCCACTTGCGCCACGATAGCTTATCGCCGGACGAACAGCTCGCCACGGTCTCGGCGCCGATCGTGACAGGGTTGCTTCGTGAGAAGCTTGGATACCAGGGCGCCGTCATGACAGGTGACATCGATATGGACGCAGTAAGTCAACTCATGAGCCGGAAGCATGCGATTATACAGGCTCTGGCCGCAGGCAATGATCTGGTCATGATCAAGAACCTGTTTGGCTATGACCCTTTACTGCCACAGCATGTCGTGCGCTGGGTCCGCGAGGCGATCTCTCAAGGCGTCCTCACTGATGCTCAGATTAAAGCAGCCGCCGCCCGCGTTAGAGCGATCCGTCAGCGCATTGGACCGGGTCAGGCGGATCCCTGATTTGGAAGGCCCCACCAATCCTGCCGCAAGGACAGTCTGGTATTTCCAACCAACGTGGCAAAAACTGATTGTTCAAAGGGAGGCACAGGATGCAACAGGCACACGATTTTCTTGAGGAAAGCCGGGCACTTCACACGCTGCTGACAGAACGGACGGATCAGGACTTTGACCGGGTTACCCTGTTCAAGGATTGGACGATCAATGATGTCCTGCGCCATTTGCACTACTGGAACTGGATGGCTGAACTGCAACTCAGCGGTGAAGGCCGCCTTGAAGACGAACTCGCATCCGTTGGTGTGGAAGGCATGCGAACGCGTGAACAGGCGCATGTCGCTGGCGCTGGCGGGCAAACGCTGCTGGCAAGCTGGTGGGAGCAGGCTCTGAAAACGGCGCAGATATTTACCACAGCCGATCCCAAAGCGCGCCTGAAATGGGTTGGTCCCTCGATGAGTGCGCGCTCATCCATTACGGCACGCCTTATGGAGACGTGGGCGCACGGGCAGGAAGTCTATGATGTGCTCGGCGTTGAACGGAAGGATGAAGATCGCATCCGCAACATCGCCGTACTGGGTGTGAACACTTATGGATGGACCTATCTGGTACGGAAGCAGGAGCCGCCCGGGCCCATGCCTTTCGTGAAGCTGACAGCCCCCTCGGGTGAGGTTTGGAGCTTCGGTGAAGATGATGCCTCAAATTGCATTGAGGGAAGCGCATCCGAATTCTGTCAGGTCGTCACGCAGACCAGGAATGTCAAAGATACCTCCCTGGCTGTCATCGGCCCGGTTGCTACAGACTGGATGTCCAAGGCGCAGTGCTTTGCGGGTGGCCGGAACGATCCGCCTGAACCCGGCACGCGCTTCCGGGCGGGCACTGCCAGTACCTGAGACGAAATCACCCCATCGGGACACATGGACAAGCCGGGCAGGGGCTGTCAGTTCTCCTGCCAGCATAATTGGAGGTAAACCGGATGTCGGTCATCAAACTCGAAAAACAGGGCCCAATTGTCATCATGACGCTGAACCGGCCGGACGCGATGAACGCGCTCGGCCAGGATGGCGACGGCAAGGCCATCGCTGCCGCCTGCGCAGAGATCACGGCCGATCCGGAGATCCGCTGTGCCATTCTGACGGGGGCAGGACGCGCATTCTCTGCCGGTGGCGACGTCAAGGCCATGCAGAACAAGACCGGTGCTTTCGGTGGCAAACCGCACGACATCCGTGAGGGCTACCGCCGGAACATCCATGTCATCGTCCGTTCGCTCTACAATCTCGAAGTGCCGCTGATCTCGGCCATCAATGGCCCGGCGATCGGGCTCGGCTGTGATGTCGCCTGCATGGCCGATATCCGCATGGCATCCGAAAAAGCCAAGATGGGGGTAACCTTCCTGAAGCTGGGCCTGATCCCCGGCGACGGCGGCGCCTGGCTCCTGCCACGCCTGATCGGTTCATCCCGCGCAGCGCAGCTCCTGTTTACAGGGGACGTAATCGATGCCCAGACTGCCTGCGAGTGGGGCTTGGTTTCGCAAGTTGTCCCCGCCGAAGAACTGATGGATGCCGCAATGGCCCTCGCCAAGCGCATCGCAGGCCAACCTCCCCAAGCACTGCGCCTCGCCAAGACGCTGATGCGTCAGGGCGCGACAACCTCTTACGACACGATCATGGAAATGTCGGCCGCAGCGCAGGCGCTGATGCATGAGACGGATGACCACATGGAAGGCGTCAACGCCATCCTGGAAAAGCGCTCACCAGAGTTCAAAGGCAAATAGGGCCTACTTCACGATACCATCAGCATAGAGCGCCTCGATCTCGGTTTCTGGCAGGCCAAGGCCATCCAGTACGGCGCGCGTATGCTCTCCCAGCTTCGGTGATGGCCCTTTCGGGCCGTCATCGGCGCCAGGAAACCGCACCGGAGAGGCGGGTGAGGGAAAAGTTGACCCATCGCCTTTGCTGCTCGGCACCTGAACGATAGCGCCAGCGGCTTCAGTTTGAGGGTCTTTAACGACCTCCGCCAACGTCTGAACCGGCGCCCAGGCAATGGAATGCGCGTCGAGACGCTCGGAAATTTCAGCCTTGGTGTACTTCGCAAAACCGGCATCAATAATGTCGACCAACTCAGCACCATTCTGACGGCGCGCCTTGGAGCTGGTAAAACGCGGGTCTTCCATAAGATCTTCGCGACCGATCACCTTGCACATCGGTACCCAGTCCACATCGCCCTGACGCTGGACAATGCATACCCAGTGATCATCTCTGGTCTTGAAGAAGTTGGTCATGGGCACATTCTGCTCATGCCGGCTCTTGGTAGAGGCAACGCGATTGAAGAACAGCTGGATCGCGAAATCTGAGCCGAGGGCGTAGAGGCCCGCGCGGAAGAGGGAAGACTCCACAAGGCGCCCTTTGCCGGTGCGGGTTGCTTCCACCAGTGCAGCGCAAATACCCGCTGCCGTCGCCATGGACGTCGTATGGTCACCAAACGCGGTCCGCAGTGCGAAGGGTTCCTGACCTTTTGGCACGGTCAACGCCCCAACGCCTGTGCGGCTCCAGAAGCTGGCGACGTCAAAGCCCGGCCGGTCCGCGTCAGGCCCCTCAAGACCGTATCCGGTGAGGGAGCAGTAAACGAGCTTCGGGTTGATCTTGCTAAGCTCTTCGTAGCTGAGGCCAGAACGTTCCAGCCCGCCGGGCCGGACATTGGTCAGAAACACGTCCGCCTCTTCAACCATTTTGCGAAGAAGTTTCTGCCCCTCGGGTTTCGACGTGTCGATCGCGATGGACTTCTTGCCGCGATTGTCAAAGTCGAAGACCGGATTGTCCTGAATGTCTGTGCCGAGGGTACGGAAGAAAATTCGGATCGGGTCACCCCCGGGGGGTTCGACTTTGACAACCTCTGCGCCCCAGTCACTCAGGATCGATCCTGCACCAGGTGCAGCCATATAGGTTGCGTATTCGATGACCTTGATGCCCTCGAGCATGAGCGCTTTCCTCCGGATGTTTTGTCTTTATGGCGCAGACTTTCGGATACTCTCGCGCCAATGGCCAGACCTTCCGCAAAGAGAGCTTAGCAGACAAAGCTCCAAACATGGGCTAACCTCACATAGGCTGACAGTAAGCGCATATCAGGGCTTGCCTGACGGCTCTGGATCGTGAAAACAGCCGTTTGCTGCGGAGGAGTGGCAGAGTGGTTGAATGCGGCGGTCTTGAAAACCGTTGAGCCTTTACGGGTTCCGGGGGTTCGAATCCCTCCTCCTCCGCCAGCGATATCACCAGCGATTCCGGACTTCTTCTGCAAAACCGGGAAGGCCTTCGATCTTCAACACTGAACCGTCGTCCAGCTTCACATCACCAGAGAACCGGCCGAAAACCTGATCCTGTGCGGTTTTGAACACGCCCAGGTCTGTTGTGTGGTGACGATTGACGATGGGTTCAAACTGCAATTCGAACCGGCCGTCATTGCTAGTGAAGCGCCAAGGGGCTGAGCCTGGCGGACCATTCGGCATGTGGAAGGTCACCTGATCGAGCTTGTGTGCCTTGCCATCGACGAACACCATATTCTCGGACGCAGCCGATGTGTCTCCGAAGCCGTAACCAATGTTGAAGCCAACACACCTGTCGCCACACATGCCGGAAGCGGATCCCCAGTACCAAACGTTACTATAGGTCCATACGCCCCGGCCCCAATCCAGCACGCCGAAGGCCGTCTCCGGTTCAAAACTGTAAGTATCCGAACCGATGGCAATCTCCCCAGACGCCGGGAGGCAATTGATTTTCTGATTGTAATAGAAAGCCTTGGGCGCTTTCGGAAAGGGCGTTGCGATGACCATCCGGTCCATATCAGGCTGAGCGAGCCACAATTCGCCCTTTAGTCCTTTGCCGCCGCCAAACCGGGGAGCATCTACAATCAGACGTCTTCCTCCAGCCTCGTGAAGGAAGGTCAGCGACATATCCTTGTGATGCTGGACAATGTCTCCGCTGTCTGCCGTCTCCGGCAAGCCCATACGCCCCATAGGGAAGGGGATGACAGCGCCGTCATTCACTGCAGTTCCATTCTCCAAGTCCAGCCAGGATGTGCCAAGGAAACCAAGGTAGCCATTGTCGGCAACGGTCAATGCGATGCCGTAGTCCGGCGTGAGGATGCAGTAATAATCCCACTCCTTGATGCGGAGGCCATTGGCCTTGATTGCCGACCGCTCATACTGCCGTACCTCTTGTGTCGCCCACCCCCGTTCGACCAGCCGGCCACGCGCGTCCAACAAGGGCCCTTTGCCCATTTTATGTTGCATCCGAATTTATCCTCCCGGGGGCTGATCTGAGCCAGCTCATTCTCTGATTGATTTCCTACCTCTTCACCTGCGTTTCCGGCAAACCGCAAGGGGGCCGCTTGAAATCTGGTAAACAGCCGGTAACCGTAGTCTTCAGATCCTTCAGGTGTGGTTCATAAGACCTGTACCACGCTGTGATACTGAGGGTTCGCTGGAGGGCAGAAAAGCCGTCCCAAAGGGTCATGAAATGACCCGCAGCTCAGAATGAGGTGAACCTTGAAGACCGTTTGTTCCGCATCAAAATCACTGCATCTGCCATCGCTTGCCCTGGCTGGCATGCTTGCACTTGCCGTTGCTGCGCCAGCCCAAGCCGACAAGCGCACCCCGGCACCGATTGTCTATGCAACGGGAACGTCACCTTATCCTGCCGGCAAGCCTCAATATATCCAGCCCAGCCGTTCGCCTGCGGCTACTGAAAAGAAACAGGCGCGCATTCAATTTCGCTACCCGGGCTCCGCTGCTCCTGCCGCAACCACGCCCACAGGGCAGGGCGCGCAACCAAGCGAAGGAGCCGCACGTGAATATGCCAGCATTGAAACCCCGGCCCCAGCCTATTCAAATTCCGCCGCTGTCGGCATGAATGACTTCGATGCTCGCGCTGCCGCAGCGAGGATCGAAGCACAGCGCAGCGTTTCCAGCATTGAAAGCGAAGCTCTGCCGAGCCTGCAGCCGATTGCTGTTCCAGCACCTGCTCCAGTTCAGGCCGCACCAGCCATGAGGGCAGAGCAGTTTCAGACCGCGGAACGTGATTTGACGCCGGCCATGTCTTACACTGTATCGAGCGAACCGGTTCCTGTGTTTGACGAAACCAGTGTCGCGATTGTGTATGGCGGTGAATTCGATGGGTTGCCCACAGCAAACGGTGAAACCTACGACCCGAATACTATGACGGCTGCGCACCCCACGCTGCCACTTCCAAGTCTGATCCAGGTTGTGAACACGGTAACCGGCAAAGAGGTCGTGTTGCGCGTCAATGATCGGGGCCCCTTCGAAGATGGCGCGTCTCTCCAGGTCTCTCCGCGCGCAGCATCCGAACTCGGCATGACCGGGGCAGGGAAGGCTACGCTGCGCGTTCGTTACCTGGGCGCAGCACCGGCCACGATTCTGCCTGAAGCTCCCGCTTCAGCAGCGCAGATGGTTGCAAGCTCGGAAGATACGTATCAGCCAGCTTCCGCCGCGGTTTCCGCGACATCTCCGGCATACGTTGCACCCGCGGCCTATGAGCCTGCACCAGTTCAGACAGCTTACACTTATCGTCCCTCCGCAACTCCTACGACCGTGGCGGATTTCTATGTCCAGATCGGATCTTTTACCGACATTTCCAACGCCCAGACCCTGAGCAACCAGGTTCAGGCCTCTCTCCCGGTAAGCATTGTACCGGCCCGTGTGAATGGCGCGGACTATTTCCGTGTCCGCGTTGGACCTATGGCTAGCCGGTATGAAGCGGAGCGTGCCCGTGAAGACCTCTCCTATGCTGGGATCGCACAAGGTCGCATCGTTGTTGGCGAATAAGCACACGCTGCGCCATTGACCCTGACCACAAACCGGCCCTTTTTCCTGTTTAGTCGGAAAAGGGGCCGGATTTGATTCCGGCCTCCGAACAGAATGTTGGAGGCCCCTCCCATGCACTTACCGCAAATTGCCCGAAATGCTGTTGCTGCAGCGGTTCTGGTATTCGCCAGCTCTACAGGACTGGCGAATGCGCAGATGCTCGACACGCCGGCAACACATGCCGTGATCATGGATCACGAAACGGGCGCGATCCTCTTCTCCAAGGATGGCGCAGAGCCTATGGTCCCTGCCTCCATGACGAAGATGATGACCGCCTACACGGTGTTCGAAATGGTCCGTCGGGGCGAGCTCTCCATGAGCGACAAGTTCACTGTCAGTGAAAACGCATGGCGCAAGGGCGGCTTCCCCTCTGGGACCTCCACCATGGGGCTTGCTCCAGGTGATACGCCTACCGTCGAAGAACTACTCCATGGCATCATCATCATGTCTGGCAATGATGCCTGCATCACGCTGGCGGAAAACATTTCCGGATCAGAAGAGGCTTTCGCCCGACGAATGACAAGTCTCGCCCATGAATTGGGGCTGAACTCAGCGAACTTTCTGAATGCGACTGGCCTCGAAGCCGTCGGGCATGTGATCTCGGCTGAGGATCTTGCAAAGCTCGCAAAGCTGACGATCGACAATTACCCACAATATTATGCCTGGTATTCGCTTCCTTCGTACACATGGCGTGATTTCACTCAAGCGAACCGCAACCCTCTCCTGGAAGTCTCAGGTGCAGACGGCGTAAAAACCGGACACTTGGAAGTTTCTGGTTATGGTCTGACCGCCTCAGCTGTGCGCGATGGCATCCGCCGCACCATTGTTATCAATGGCCTGCCATCCATGGCGGCACGGGCCTCTGAGGGTGAGCGTCTCATGCGCATCGCCTTCAGCAGCTTTGATCTCAAGACACTGACCCCGGCGACTGTAGACCTGCCAGACGTGCCGGTCTGGCTGGGTGACGCGCAAACGGTACCCGTGAAACTCGCGAACGATGTGCGTCTGGCCGGCTACAAGGCGAGCCTCGAAAAGGCGAAGACTGAAATTGTCCTGCCTGGCCCAGTTGAAGCGCCCGTGAAGAAAGGCGCAGAGATCGGCAAGCTGGTCATTTCGATTGAGGGGCAAGACCCCGTTGAAGCCCCAATCATCGCCGAAGCGGATGTTGGAAAGCTTGGTTTCTTTGGGCGTGCCATTGAAGGATTGAGCCAACTGCTTGGGGGTGGTGAGAGCCAGTCGTGAGCCGAGGACGCTTCATAACTCTGGAGGGTGGTGAAGGCACTGGGAAGTCCACTTTGCTCTCCGCCTTGCGAGAGAGGTTGGAACGAGCCGGTCATACTGTCGTGCAAACGCGGGAACCCGGCGGAACAGAGCTCGCCGAAGTTATCCGGACTCTGGTTTTGCATCCACCAGAGGGACAGAGCTGGTCACCCATAGCCGAGGCGCTTCTGATGAATGCTGCGCGCACGGACCATCTGGAAAAGAAAATCAGGCCAGCGCTCGAAGCTGGTAGCTGGGTGCTGTGTGACCGATTTTCGGATTCCACGCGCGTCTATCAGAGCGTGCAGAACGGTGTTGGTCTCAGTGTGTTGAAGATGCTCGAAAACACAGTGCTCGGTGAAACCCACCCTGATATGACACTCGTGCTCGACGCCCCTGTGGATCAGGCGACCGGACGACGTATCGAGCGTGGGGGGAAGACTGATGCTTTCGAACAACGCAACACGTCATTTCATGAGGCTGTGCGCCAGGCGTTTATAGATGTGGCCAGAAGCGAACCAGAGCGTTGCGTACTTCTGGACGCGTCCCGTACAGCTGATGAGGTGGCAACGAGCGCCTGGCAGCATATCGAAGCGCGCTTCATTGTCGACCAGGGCACAACATCATGAGTGCCGCGCTGCCGTTGATTGGCCATGGCGAAGCAGAGCATGCATTTGCATCTGCCGCAGCCAGTGGCCGCATGCACCATGCCTGGATGATTGAAGGCCCCTCCGGCATTGGCAAGGCGCGATTTGCGATGCGGTGCGCAGCATGGCTGCTTGGCGCACGTGGACCTGTTGACGCGCCCTTCGGGGCCGCCGCTGATGACCCCGTTATGTCACGGTGTTTGTCAGGCGGACATCCTGATCTCCGCATTCTGACGCGAGAACTGAACGACAAGGGCAAGTTGAAGCAAGACATCACAATTGAACAGATACGCACATTCAATGAGTTCTTTACCTATCGACCTGCGCTCGGCGGGTGGCGCGTCGGGATAGTGGACTCTCTGGACGAGCTAAACAGAAATTCAGCAAACGCAATTCTCAAGACACTTGAGGAGCCCCCCAAAGCAGCCATCATGTTCTTGATAAACCATGGCTCACGACCTGTATTGCCCACCATACGCTCACGGTGCAGGACACTGCGCCTCCATCCGCTTTCTGATGAGAATATGCAGGCTGTCCTGAAGCAGGAGGGCTTTCAGGGCGAAGCTTCACACATCCATCACGGACGACCAGGATTGGCTGTCGAGCGCTCCTTAGAGACCTGCCGTATAGCTGCGAATGCAGCAAGAACGCTGATGAAATCATTGCCGCGACCCAATGATGCCATCGTCACACGCGCCATTCAGGCAGCAGGTGCAGATGCGAGCGCATTCGCCGCGTTCCGGGACGAAGTTCTCTCGAAGCTAGCCGAAAAGGCTGTGGAGGCACCTCCGCAGGCGCGAACATGGCTAAGCTTAGCAAAGCTGATCGGCGAAATTGATGAATTGAACATGGACCCCGAACAGGCTGCAGCAAAACTGATTTCCGGACTTTTGTCCGCATCCGGCCGACACTAAATCGCACACATGTTTGACACGCACGTAAATTTACACGGTGAACCATTTGCAGAAGACCTCGCAGAAGTGCTCGACAGAGCGCGCGCGGCAGGTGTGAACCGTTTTCTGGCGATATGCGACAGGTTTGATAATTTTCCTGCGGTACTAGAAATAGCCAAGGCACATAAAGACATCTGGTGCTCCGCAGGCGTGCACCCCCACCACGCCAAGGACTTCACGGACCTTTCGGTTGAGGCCCTGGCAGGGGCCGCAGCCGACCCGAAAGTTGTTGCCATCGGGGAAACAGGCCTTGATTTCCATTATGGATACAGCAGCGAAACCGACCAGGTGGCAAGCTTGCGTAAGCATATCCACGTCGCTCGCGAAACTGAACTTCCGCTCATACTTCACACGCGGGAAGCAGATAGTCTGATGGCGAATATTCTGGAGGAAGAGTACCTGGCCGGAGGCTTCACGCCACTCCTTCATTGCTACACTGGAGGCGCGGATCTTGCGCAGCGCGCACTGACCTTGGGCGCATATGTGTCGGTGTCGGGAATATTATCATTCAAGAGTGCGCGTGACGTGCGCTCCGTCATAGCAGACATTCCTATGGAGAGGATTATTCTTGAAACGGACTGCCCGTATCTCGCGCCCGTACCAATGCGGGGGCGGAGGAACGAACCAGCTTATCTGCGATATGTTGCAGACGCGCTGGCACAGCTCAAGGATCTTCCTGTCGAGGACGTGATACGAATTACAGACGAAAACGCCAGACGCCTGTTTCACAGGACGGAAGCGCCATGAGGAGCAGTATGCGCTGCACGCTTCTTGGAACCGGCTCTTCTGGTGGCGTACCGCGCGTGGGTGGGGATTGGGGCGCATGCGATCCCGGGGAACCCAGAAACCGCCGCCGGCGCTGCAGCGTGCTGATCGAAAAAGGAAATAGAGACGACGGACTGACTTCTGTGCTCATAGACACATCGCCTGATTTGCGTGAGCAGTTACTCGATGCAGGCGTAACGGCTCTGGACGCCCTAGTGTACACTCACGAACATGCGGACCAGGTGCACGGCATTGATGACGTACGTCCGCTCGTCATCAGACAACGAAGCCCTTTGCCAACATTCATGAATGCAGCCACGCGCGCAATTCTGACGAATAGATTTGACTATTGTTTCGAGGGCAATGGCGGATACCCCCCGATCCTGGATTTGCAGCCAGATATCCTGGCTGGACAGCCTTTCACAATCTCGGGGGCAGGTGGCGAAATTCAGATGCTTCCACTCGACATGGAACATGGGCGCATACGGTGCCTCGGATTTAGGATTCAGAACTTTGCTTACTGCAATGATGTCAGTGACCTTCCGGACACGACGAAAGAGGCACTTCAAAAGCTAGA
Organism: Rhodobacterales bacterium; assembly: GCA_014763715.1. GTDB lineage: Bacteria > Pseudomonadota > Alphaproteobacteria > Caulobacterales > Hyphomonadaceae > Hyphomonas. The sequence continues at coordinate 53,016 of JACXUV010000023.1, forward strand.
CACACTCGTCATCGATGCGCTGCGTTATGCTGATCACCCAACCCACGCCAACCTGGCAAAGGCGCTGGGCTGGATCGCGGAGCTCAAGCCGCGCCGGGCTGTGCTTACGAACATGCATGTGGATTTGGATTACCGCACGCTCAGGGCGGAACTGCCTGAAGGCGTCGAGCCCGGCTTCGATGGGATGGTCCTGGATGTGAGGTAGACAAAGACGTCAGGATGTCTGTGATCAAACCCAAATACAAAATTTCCCATAATGATGATTATGCGACTTGTTGTTGTAAAGCCGAAGCGTTCTCAACTACTTAGGACCGATCAGGCTTGGTAACGACTACTGATGGGATCAGCCCAAGCTTACACAAGCTCGCACACAATTAGGGTGCGCGCCGTAAGAGCCTTGGAAAGCTTTTGTTAAGCTGCGCCCTTCGCCTTTGGACCCTGAGGGGCGCCCCCTTCCCCATCTGCTCCATTCACTATGGAGACAGGCATCGGGGGCCCGATCAGAGAAAACAGCATGTGGTCCAACATTGGCTTGCGAATAAAAGCGGCAAAACCTGCGCTCTGCGCCAACCGCTCGAGGCCTGGAGTTTCCCATCCCGACACCATGGCCGCAGGAACATCGAGCCCATCGTCCCTCAATGTCCGCAGAAGGTCGACACCGGACATGTCATCCATTTTATAATCGACCAAGAGAAAATCGAAAGAATTCCTGAGAGGTGACGAGAGGAACTCAGAACCACTCGCAAAACCCATCGCCGCATAGCCACGCGTCGTCAGCAAAACCACCAACGACCGGCGCACAGCCTCACTGTCGTCAATAACAGCGACATTTTTGGGTCTGTTCAGCAAAGCGTTCGACATGGCCACCCGACAACAGAACTATCGAGCATTCATGTTGGCGCACACACCAAAAGTTGTCTTTAGGTACTAGTCCGTAACCTTTCCATCGAATCCGATACCCGCGGCAAAAGCGATGCGCAGCACACCCGAAAGACTCGTGGCGCCCAACTTTTCCATCAGATTCGCGCGATGAATCTCAACGGTGCGCGGGGAGATATCTAGAGAATCGGCAATCGATTTATTGGTGTGGCCATCAACGAGCCCCTCAAGCACCTCACGCTCTCTGGGCGTCAGATGCTCAATCTTGCCCCGCGCCTCATCGACCAGAAGGTCTCTTTGAGACCGCTCGTCAAGACGCTGGAAAGCGCGACTAAGAGCGTCCACAAGAGTCTGTTTTTCATAGGGTTTTTCGACAAAATCGACCGCACCAGCCTTCATCGCTTTTACTGCGACATTGACATCACCATGCCCCGTCAGAACGATAACAGGCATGGCTATACCGCGCGCGTTAAGCTGCTCCTGAACCTCCAGGCCATCCATTCTGGGCATCTGCACATCCAGCAAGATGCAACCAGCCGCAGCGTCCTCCACGACATCAAGGAAGGCCACGCCATCCGTATAAGTTTTCACTGCAAAACCGGCATGGCGAAGCATAAAGCTTGCGGAATGCCGCACGGCATCATCGTCATCAACGAGGTGGATCAGTCTCTGTTCGCTCATGAAGATGCACTAGCCGTATCGCGCCGAAGTGTGAACCGAAAACACGTCCCACCTTCTGCAGACGCCAAGGCTTCAATCTTGCCACCATGAGCTTCAATGATCGTCTGACAAATGGATAGCCCAAGCCCCATCCCTTGCGATTTCGACGTCATAAACGGCTTGAAGAGGGTCTTTCGCACTTCTTCCGACATGCCCGGACCGTTGTCACAAACCTCAACAGTAACGAAGGCGTCAGGCCCCGGAATTGCGCTGACACGCATTCTTGGAGCAGATACTCCAATAAGAGCTTCTGCGGCATTTCGCAGGAGATTTATGACAACCTGCTGAACCTGAATTGGGTCAACCAGGACGCCCCCCAGATCCGGCGAAATTTCTTTGTCTATCGGAATATCCCCCACATCACCGGAAATCCGGGCAAGGGCGATCGAATCAATCAGTAGCGGTTTGAGAGGCACAGAACGGGCATCAATTTCTCCTCGTGAGACATACCCGCGCAACTTCCTGACAATTTCGCCGGCACGGACGGCTTGTCGTGACGCTTCATCAAGTGCTTCGTGGAGAATTTCGCGGGCATTCTCGGAGTCAGATTCGAGTAAATCCCGAGCCGCTTCCAGATAGTTCGCCACAGCCGTCAGCGGCTGGTTCAGCTCATGCGCCAAAGCCGACGCCATCGTTCCCACCGCACTCATGCGAGAAAAATGAACCAGCTCAGCCTGCATTTCCTGCATGCGCAGCTCATTCCGGCGTTGCTCGGAAAGATCGCGGACAAAGGCCGTAAACAGGTAGCGATCACCCACCTTGGCCTCGCCAATTTTAAGGTCTATGGGAAAAAGAGCCCCGTCTGAGCGCTTGGCTGATACGACCCTGCCGACACCAATGATGTGCCGCTTTCCGGTCTCCAGGTAGCTGTCGATGTAATTCTGGTGGTTGACCTCGTCGTGCCCCCCCATCAGCAGACTTACGTCTGCACCAATCACATCTTCTTCCTTGTAATTAAAAAGTTTTTCAGCCGCAGCGGAGAAAGCGAGGATCTTACCCTTCTCATCTATAACGATCATCCCATCGGGAACTGAGGCCAGAATTGACCTCAGATGAAGCTGCAGAGCCTCAAGGTCCGTCGAGACGGCATCTCCAGAAAAATCGCTCACAGTCCCGCTTTCCTGAACTCTTGCAGCAGCAAAGCAAGGCTCAGCGGGCGCGAATAGGCACGGCCTGCCGTGCGGTTCTTCCTGCGGAAACCATGGTTACCCCAACTGCATAGAAAATCATGGCTGCCCCGATCACAGAAACAGGGCAGCCCCAGCAATGCCCGGCAAAGGTCAGAATCGAATCGCCAGATGCAGCCGACGCCGAACCGCAGCGAAAAGCCAGATAGTCCTCTAGTGTTTTGGGAGCGCTTGCATGCTGCCAGATCTTCAACAGGCCGGCCACGAGAAGAACGGTTCCCGCCGTAAGCCATTTTGTCATCTGTTTGCTCCTTCAGATATGATTCAATACTCTTAGCGAACTAATGCGGATGCGACAGCGAAGCCCATCCGTAGTTTACCGTATACCGGATGGATGTCGACATCGGCATCAAGGCGGCAGAATTCCAACGACTCGCAGGGGGTCAATAACGTGAGCACGTTACTAGCAAGACGGTCTTCGGCATTTGCCAGCATTGGCAGTGTCGCGGCCTTTACAAGCATATTCGCCATCCTGGCATTGCTTATCGCCAGCCATGCAGCTGACCCACTTATGGGGGCGCATGCGTGGATTTTCCTAATTTTGACAATCGTCGGGCTATTGGCCACCGCTCTTTGGGCTGGCAGCTTGGGCGGCCGCAATCCATTCGATCAGACGGTCTATGAAGATACGATTGTCAAATTCGGCGTGACGGCATCGATGTTCTGGGGGATCGCCGGTTTCCTAGTTGGGGTGATCATCGCCCTCCAACTCGCGTTTCCCAACATCATGTATTTCGAACAGCTTGGCTGGACGAACTTCGGACGGCTTCGCCCGCTACACACATCTGCGGTGATTTTTGCTTTTGGCGGGAACGTCCTGCTGGCAACCAGTTTCTATGTGGTTCAGCGCACCTGCCGGACGCGTCTGGCGGGCGGCCTTTGGCCGTGGTTCGTTTTCTGGGGTTATAACCTGTTCATCGTGATCGCTGGCACCGGCTATCTGATGGGGGTTACCCAGTCCAAGGAATACGCTGAACCGGAATGGTACGCTGACCTTTGGCTGACCATTGTCTGGGTTGCTTATCTTCTCGTTTTCCTCGGCACTATCTGGAAACGGAAAGAGCCCCACATTTACGTGGCGAACTGGTTCTATCTGTCCTTCATCGTGACGATTGCGATGCTCCACATCGTGAATAACCTCACGCTGCCGGTCACACTGACAGGCTCGAAAAGCTACCAGCTGTTTGGCGGGGTTCAGGATGCTCTTACCCAGTGGTGGTATGGGCACAACGCCGTGGGCTTCTTCCTGACCACGGGCTTCCTGGCCATCATGTACTACTTCATTCCGAAGCGCGTGCAGCGGCCGGTGTATTCCTATCGCCTGTCTATCGTGCACTTCTGGTCGCTGATCTTCATCTACATCTGGGCTGGTCCGCACCATCTGCATTACACGGCTCTGCCGCAATGGGCGCAAACGCTGGGTATGACCTTCTCGGTGATGTTGTGGATGCCCAGCTGGGGCGGCATGATCAACGGCGTGATGACGCTGTCGGGTGCTTGGGACCGTCTTCGGACTGACCCAGTCGTCCGGATGATGGTTGTCGCCCTCGCCTTCTACGGCATGTCGACCTTTGAAGGCCCGTTGATGAGTGTCCGCGCGGTCAACGCCCTCTCCCACTATACCGAGTGGGGTATTGCCCACGTGCACTCTGGTTCAATGGGCTGGGTTGGCTTTATCTCCTTCGGCGCTCTTTACTGCTCGACTCAATGGCTCTGGAAGCGGCCAGCACTCTACTCGCTCCGGCTTGTGGAATGGCACTTCTGGCTCGCAACGATCGGCATTCTTTTCTACATCGTTGCCCTGTATTTCGCAGGCATTCTCGAAGGCCTGATGTGGCGCGCATACAACGAATACGGCTTCCTGGAGTATAGCTTCATTGAAACCGTCGAAGCCAAGCACATCAGCTATGTGATCCGCGCAGTGGGTGGCAGCCTCTACCTCACCGGCGCACTGATCATGGCCTACAACCTCGTCCGCACGGCTCTCGGCCATGGCGCTGCTGCTGAAGGCACCCGCCCGGTTGAAGCTCCTGCCGCCGCGACGCTTCAGCCCGCTGAATAGGAGACTTACTCATGGGCTTGATGAAAAAGCACGAAACGCTTGAGCGTCATTCTCTGGCACTCACGCTGGGTATCCTGGTCACTGTCGCTATCGGCGGGATCGTGGAAATCGCACCGCTCTTCTATCTCGAAAACACCATCGAGAAGGTCGAAGGGATGCGCCCATATACGCCGCTCGAACTGGCCGGCCGCAATGTCTATATCCGTGAGGGCTGCTATGTCTGCCACTCACAAATGGTGCGCCCACTGCGGGATGAGGTCGAACGCTACGGCCACTACTCGCTGGCGGCGGAAAGCATGTACGACCACCCGTTCCAGTGGGGCTCTAAGCGGACAGGTCCTGACCTTGCCCGCGTAGGTGGCAAGTATTCGGATGCCTGGCATGTGGATCACCTGAAGGATCCGCAATCCATGGTTCCGGAATCGGTGATGCCACCTTACGCATTCCTGGCCGACAACAAGCTTCACTATGAAACGATTGGCGACCACCTGAAGGCACTTCGCTTCGAAGGGGTTCCGTACACAGACGAGATGATTGAGAACGCCAAGGCGGACCTCATCGCTCAGGCCGATCCAGATGCAGACTACGATGCACAGGATGCACTCGTCGCCCGTTATGAAGAAGCCGCCGGCCGCGAGGGCTCCGTCAGGATTGCGGACTATGATGGCAATCCTGACAAGGTGACCGAGCTCGACGCCCTTGTGGCTTACCTTCAGATGGTTGGCACTCTGGTGGATTTCTCCACCTATGAAGCCGACGACCTGGATAACCGCAGGTAAGGGGCAGGGCTATGTATGAGATTCTGTCAAAGTTTGCCCAGACATGGGGCCTGGGCTTTTTCGTTCTGATGTTCGCTGTCGCAGTCGCCTACGCGCTGTGGCCGTCGAACAAGGAAAAATTCCAAGCAGCGGCCCATTGGCCGCTCGATGAAGGGGAACCTGGAGATGAGTGAGACCGACAAGGAAGTTGATGTCCTGTCCGGTGTGGAAACAACCGGCCATTCCTGGGACGGCATCAAGGAGCTGAACAACCCCCTTCCCCGCTGGTGGCTGTATGTCTGGTATGGCACGATCTTCTGGGCGATCCTGTACATGATCGCCATGCCCGCCCTGCCATCGCTGCCGGGGCTCGGGAGCCGCAATACACCCGGCGTACTTGGAATGTCTGACCGTTCCGCCGTGGCCGAGAGTGTTGCCACCCTTCATGCTGAACGTAGCGCGGCCTCAGCCGAACTGCTGACCGCATCACTTCAGGACATTCAGAACAATCTGGACCTGCAGCAGTTTGCGATGGCAATGGGAGAAAGTGCCTTCGGGGATAACTGCGCCACGTGTCATGGTGCTGGCGGCCGGGGCGCAAAAGGCTACCCGATGCTGGCAGACGATGTCTGGCTTTGGGATGGCACTCTGGATGGTATTGAGCAAACGATCCGCCACGGCATCCGGCATGAAGAAGATGTGGACACCCGCTTTTCCGCAATGCCCGCCTTTGGCCGGGATGGCCTGCTGACATCTGTTCAGATCGACGACCTGGTCCAATATGTCCTCAGTGTCAGCGGTCACGAAGCGAATGCCGGTATGGCTGCGCGTGGAGAAGGCCTGTTCCAGTCGAACTGCGCCAGCTGCCACGGTATGGACGCGAAAGGCTCCAGGGATGTCGGTGCTCCAAACCTGACGGATGCTGACTGGCTCTATGGTTCGAGCCCGGACGATATCCGCGCGACCATCACGAATGCCCGTAACTCCCATATGCCAGCTTGGCAGGGTCGTCTTGATGACGCCACCATCAAGGCACTAGCAGTTTACGTGCACTCACTCGGTGGTGGTGAGTAAGTATATTTCTCTAATTTCTTGGTGCCCAGGATATGACAACCGTCATTGACCACACGAAATCTAATGCGCCTCCACCTTCACTCTATGAAGGGCGCAAGCAGATCTATCCGAAGCTCGCGCATGGCAAGTTCCGGACGATCAAGTGGGTCGTGATGGCCGTCACCCTGGGCATCTATTACATCCTGCCCTGGATACGCTGGCCGCGCGGGGAAGGTATTCCCGATCAAGCGGTTCTCGCGGATTTCGCAGGCGAGAAATTCTATTTCTTCTGGTTCGAAATCTGGCCACAGGAACTCTATTACCTGGCTGGCCTGCTCATTGTGGCAACGCTCGGCCTGTTCCTGGTGACTTCTCTTTTCGGCCGGGCATGGTGTGGATACACGTGCCCTCAGACTGTCTGGACAGACCTTTATATCTGGGTTGAACGTGCCTTTGAGGGAGACCGTGCAGCCCGCATGCGTCTCGACGCTCAACCCTGGTCCTTCAACAAGGCCTGGCGCAAATTGGGCAAGCACCTTGTCTGGCTAATCATTGCCTTCTGGACCGGTGGCGCATTCGTTCTTTACTGGCATGATGCGCCAACTGTCGCCAAAGGCTGGTTCACTGGCGAGGCGCCGCTTACGGCGTACTTCTTCGCGGGCATCCTTACATTCACGACCTACTTCCTGGCAGGATGGATGCGCGAGCAGGTCTGCACATATATGTGCCCTTGGCCGCGTATTCAGGGCGCTCTGACGGATGAGAATGCTCTGAACGTTACCTATCGCTATGATCGCGGCGAACCTCGTGGCCCACATCGCAAAGGTGAGAGTTGGGACGGCCGAGGCGACTGCATTGATTGCAAGCAATGCGTACAAGTGTGCCCAATGGGTATCGATATCCGTGACGGTGCGCAGCTGGAATGCATCCATTGCGCTCTCTGCATCGATGCCTGTGACGACATCATGAAAAAGATCGGCCGGCCGACCGGGCTCATCGCCTACGATACAGATTTTGCCATCGCCGAGCGCGTCGCGGGTCGCAAGCCAAAGTATAAGATCCTGCGTCCCCGTACCATGCTGTATTCGGCACTCATGCTGCTTATCGGGGCCATGGTCGCTTTCGGTTACTTCAACAAATCGACGTTCGAGGTGAACGTCCTGAAAGATCGTTCGCCGCCGTTCGTCCGCCTGTCCGATGGGAATGTCCGCAACGGCTACACGCTGAAG
>JACXUV010000024.1 GCA_014763715.1 Rhodobacterales bacterium
GGTGAAGGAGGTGGCGGCGAGACCGGTGTGGAGGGAGATGATGACCCACCGCCGCCAGAGCACCCGGCCAGAAGGGCGAGCGCGGACACTGAAATCAGGAGAGGTTTCAGGATATTCATTCCGGTCGCCCTAGCACATTTAAGGTCAATGCCGGGTATCCGGCCGCCTTGTCTGCGCGTTTAAAGCAATCGCGGGTCTGAGTGTCTATCCCGGATCGCTGTGTGGCAGGAGCGCGGCTTAGCGGGCCCGGTTGGTTGCGGCCCCCTGAGCAGGCTGGTTCGCACTGGCCTTGATCCGCGCGCGCCGTTCTTTGAGGCGCTTGTTGATCGCTGCGCGAACAGGCTCATCGTACCACTGCCAGGCGGCATAGGAGAAGATCATGGACGCGGCGAGGACGACAAAGCTGCCCAGCATGGGGATGTCGAGAAGGATCTCCGGATATCTCCAGGCAAGACGTTTTACGATTTCATAGATCGGGAAGTGCAGGATGTAGAGCGCGTAGGACATGCCCCCCAGTGCAGCAAAGCTTGTTGCAAGCCAGCGCGGTGGCTGAACGATCAGGTAAAGCCAGAGCAGGAACGGGCCGACAATCGTCACAAGGATGATGCTGCGGGCGAGGAACCAGTTCTCGGGCCCATTGATGCCGTAAAGAAGGATCAGCAGAATCAGCGGAACGGAAAGCAGGCTACGGCGGGACGCGGTCTCACGCGGCTTGCCCATCATGCGATAGATCAGGACGCCGGCGAAGAAGGTACAGGAAACGCGTCCGAACCCGCCCCAGAATTCTGTCCAGCGTGAACCGAGATCCGTCGTGTCATAGTGAATAGCCATGGCGATGAACATGGCGAGGCTGATGGCCAGCACGACAAGCAGGCCAGATGTACGCCGGATGTATGGATAGATCAGGATATACACCAGGTTGATCACCATTTCGAAGAACAGCGTCCAAGCCGGCACATTTGCTGCGTAAATGTATTCTGAATTCGGATCCATCCACGGGATCATGAGGAATGCCGGAGCCGAGTTCAGCAGCTGATCGGTCAGAGACATTCCGGACGTATTGTCCGAATTGGCATAGAGATGGACCAGGGTGCCCATCAAGATGCCGAGAATATACAGTGGGTAGAGGCGGATCACCCTGGCCAGCATGAACTGGCGCGGTGTCATGCCCCGGTCGAAGCGGGGCTCATAAGCAAAGGCCAGAACGAAGCCGCTGAGGACAAAGAAGATATCGACTAGGGGCACCAGGGGCAGGGTTGGAAAGCCGGGCCAGAACATGGCGCTGTGCCCAAGGACGACGAGCATGGCACCGATTCCGCGTGCGCCATCCAGTGTCAGAAAGTTTTCGCTTTCGAGCCTGGTTTTCATTTCATGTTCCCCGCAAGAATTCTGCTTGCTTTAGTTGCAAGATACAGGCCGCAGGGAGAGAGGGACAGGTCTTTCTCGATCAGGTGAAATGATAAGTGACGGCCTGCCGTATCTTTTGCTGGCTTGCTGGGTCAGTCCCTGCTGGTCTGTGGGCTGGTTGTTGCGGATTGCAGCATCCACAGGCCGCTCAAGGCACCGACCAGCAGGCAGGCCAGCATCAGGCGCGGCTGTGACCAAAGCCCATCCATCCTGTAGTCACGCAGCAGGTCAGTGGTCGTCAGCCCGGCGAGCAGTACGCCGCCAGCAAGGAGACCATAAGCCCCGGGCGCAGGGGAAGTTTTCCTGCTCTCCGCCGTTGCGGTGTCAGCTATTGCAGCAAGGAACACGAGGAAAATATAGGCGAAGAAGCGGCCCCAATCGTGAGCGATCAGCATCATGGGGGTTACGGCCAGGATGACCAGCGCGAAGGCCAGGACTGTCCGGATTTGGGAGCCTTCTGACGACCGGGGCGCTCCGAAGCGGACTACGATCACCAGAGCGGCCAGGAATATGGGAATGAAAACCGCGCCGCCGATGCGTGCGGCCGTTTCCACCAGGCCCTTTGGCCCGCTTCCGAACATGCGTGTCAGTTCTTCACCCAGCAGGTTGGCGAAACTGTCGAATTTACCTTCATAGATGAATTGCGCCGTTCCCAGGTGCAGGACAGGGTTGGATGTCGGGGGTTCTGCAATATTGGTGAGAAACAGCACGCCGACGATGATCGCACTGGTGGCCAGGCATGCTCCCAGCGCGGCCCATGTGCTGAAATTCCGGCGCAGGATCAGGGCCTGGACGCCCAGAGCCGGCAGGACAAAGAAGACGCTGGCTTCATGCGTCAGGGACATGAACAGGCCCAGCAGTGCAAATACGGGGATGATGACGAAAAGATTTCGGCCCGGCAGAACGAACCGCGCGGCAAGAATGTAGACCAGCAGGATCAGCTGCAGCGGATCTCCCAGCGTTTCTAACAGGATACCCAGCGTTGCGGGCGAGAGCAGCACGGCCGCGGTCAGCACCATGGCTTCCAGACGGCCGAGCGGCCGGGTCAGGCGCCACAAGGCATCAATGGCAACCAAGGCCAGCCCAAGCGCGACAATCCAGCTGCCAACCGTGATCAGCGCATAGCCTGTATTGTCGCCCCCGAGCGTTTGGATCAGTTCGCCCAACAGGCCCCTGCGGATGAAGCCATCTGAATAATCGCGCGCCCAGTGCGTCGCCCAGTATTCGTGTGGACCATACCACTGGAAAAGGTGGCGCTCGCCGCGCACGAGGAACGCCAGGCAGAAAGCGAGCCCGCCAGAAAGCCAGAATGTCTGCCGTTCGCTCAGCCGTGGCATGGATCAGGCTTTCATTTTCTTGAAGATCGGTTCCGGAAGGTGGCGGATGATGAACATGATCAGGAGCCAGACCGGACGGGTATAGACCGTGCTTTGTTTCTTGCGGACGGCCTTCAGGGTTGCCTCGGCCACTTCTTCGGGTGCTGCCGTAAGAGGGGCAGGCAGCTTCATGCCTTCTGTCATTTGTGTGCGGACGAAACCCGGTTTGATGGTGACGACATGCACGCCTTTTCCGGCAAGCCGGTTGCGAAGGCCGGACAGGAACGCCGTAAAGCCAGCCTTGGCCGAACCGTAGACATAGTTGGCAGCACGCCCCCGGTCTCCGGCGACAGAGCTGACGCCGACCAGCGTACCGGAGCCGCGCTGTTCGAACAGGTTGGCGAAGATGCCAAGCAAAAGGGCCGGGCCTTCATAATTGCTGCGCATTACGCGGGTGGCTTTTTCCAGGTCTGTTTCGTTTTCGGCCTGATCGCCAAGCAGGCCAACAACACTGACGACCACATCCGGCAGCATGCCCAGCCCGTCCACGAACTGGGGCATCTTTGCGGTATCAAGCACATCCAGCTCATGCAGGCTGACTGGCACATTGTAGCGCAGGGCAATGTCTGCCTTGTCGGTTTCGAGGCTGTCGGCATTCCGGGCGGCGAGGGCGACAGTGTAGCCATCAGCCGCGAACCGGTGCGCAATGGCACGTCCGATGTCAGAACGGCCGCCCAGAATGAGTGCGGTCTTTTGTTTGGAAGTATCAGTCATCACAGGGCAAGCCTATCAGATTGGGCTGAGGAAAAGGTTTCTGCGGCCTGGGTAGATTTCCGCATTTCCCTGAACTGGCTGACCCGCGTATCGGAGAGCGCAAGCGTGTCGGCTTTCAGGCGCGCGTCCTTGGCCAGATAGAAGCGGCCGCCATGGGCGAGCGTGATCTTGTCCAGCTTGTCCATCAGGTCGAGACTGCGCCGGTTGACGGGAAAGTCGAGGGCCAGTGTGTAGCCTTCCATCGGGAAGGAGAAGCGGCTGTCCTGTGGGCCGAAGCGTTTCAGCACAGACAGGAAAGATCCCTGGCCGGCAGCGCTGATTGCCTTCAGCAGGGCCTGCATACCAGCTTTCGATTGAGCGAGCGGGATGACACACTGGAATTGTGCGAAGCCCTTGCGGCCGTAAATGCGGTTCCAGTCGAGAATTGCATCCAGCGGATAGAAATACGTGTCCCAGTCCACGAGTTGCGTGCCGCTCTTTGAATGTCCGGCTTTGTAGTAGACGGCATTGAACGCTTTCACAGTCCACCGGTTCAGGGCGAAACCGGGTGCATCCAGCGGCACATTGAGTTTGCGCTTGCGCGGCGTTTCGAAGGGGGCCTTCAGCTTTTCGGGCGGCAGGTCGGTGAGCGCCGCATGCTCTCCGAGGTATACAAGCGACCGCCCGAGCGATGGGCCGCTGCTCAGGCAGTCGATCCACGCAACGGAATATGTCGAGCTGCCCGACGCTTCGAAGATGTCGATTGCCTCTGCCAGATTGGCGGCGGAAACCGTGGTCTGTCGAATCCAGCCGGACTCGACAGGGCGAAGACGGAATGCCGCCTTCAGGATGACCCCTGTCAGTCCCATGCCACCAAGTGTCCATTCAAACAGGTCAGCATTCTGGTTGCGGGAGCATCGCTGCACCTCACCATCAGCGGTGAGGATCTCGATCCAATCCAGGAATGAGCCGAAGGAACCGTCCTTATGGTGGTTCTTGCCGTGAACGTCAGAGGCAATCATGCCGCCGACAGTCACGAATTTTGTGCCGGGGGTGACCGCTGGGAACCAGCCGCGTGGCAGGAACGTGTCGATGATGTCAGACAGGAGCACGCCGGCTTCTGCCGTCAGTTGTCCTGTTTCATTATCGAATGCCAGCATGTGGTTCATGTGGCGCATGTCGAGGGTCAACTGGCTGTTGAGGGAGCTGTCGCCATAGGAGCGGCCATTGCCCCGGGCGATCAACGGCCGGGATTGAGCAAGTCTGATCAGGTCGTCCTGGTTTCTCGGAGCGGCAATATGGCATTCGACTACCGGGAAGCGTCCCCATCCGGAGAGTTTCATGCGTCTTCCCCATTCGGGGCGAGCCGTGCCGAGGTGAACACAAAGCGCCGGTCGAGCTGGTATTTGACGAAGTATCCAATTGCCAGCCCGATGATCGCACCGGTTTCGCGCATCAGCTCTGTCTTCCATGCCAGCCAGAACAGGGTCTCCGATGTCCAGAAAATGGCCGTCGTGAAAATACCCATGATCGTGTACAGAGTGAATTTCTGGCTGTGCGCCTTGAAGCCGGTTTGCAGGTCTCCGAAGATCCAGCGCTTGTCGAGAATGTATTTTACTACCAGGCCAGTCAGGGTGCCCGCGGCCACTGCTGCGGCATACCAGAGGCCATTCGTGCCAAACATCAGCACGAGCCGCTGGGTTCCGAGGTTTATCAGTGTGGCAAACGCGGCAAAGGCCGAATAGCGCAGGATGAGTTCGCGAACAGTCAAAGCAGAACCCCTGCAGCCGCGCAGCCAACCCCCAGGATGCCACACATCTGGCTGACCCTGTCTTTGACGGCGAAAACGATTGGATCGTCATGCATTCCGCCACGATGGGCAACCATCACCATGCGGTTGATCCAGAACAAGAGGATCAGGCAGAGGCCCCACAGGGCCATGGGCTGGCTGTAAAGGGCGCTGACAGCAGGCGAATTCAGATAGAGCGCAAGGACGAGAACTGAAACAAAACCCGAGCTGGTGGCCATTTGAGAGACCACAGGCAAGTCATCAATCTGGTATCCGCGGCCGGATGGCTTGAGCACGTCGCGCTGGGCGCTGTCGACCAGCTCTGCCTGCCGTTTTACTGCGGCGAGGGCAAAGAACAGGAAGACCGAAAATGCCAGCAGCCAGAAGGACAACGTAATGCCGGTGGCGGCGGCGCCGGCCAGCATCCTGACCGTATAGAGCGCGGCAAGCGTCACGACATCAATAAGTACACGGCGTTTCAATGCCAGAGAGTATGCCATCGTGATAACGTAGTAGCATGCCATAACGCCAAGGAACGTGTAGCCCAGCGTTGCGCCGAGTGCGATGCCGGCGATGAGCAGGAAGGGCGCCATCAGTGTACCATGAAGCAAGGGGAGGGCGCCGGAGGCCAGCGGGCGGTTCCGCTTTCTGGGGTGGGCGCGATCCGCTGCAAGGTCGAGCATGTCGTTCAGCAGGTAAACGCTGGAGGCGATAAGGCTGAAGCAGACAAAGGCGACGACGCTCTGGACGAAGGTGAGCGCGTCGATCTTGTGTGCGGCAAACATCGGTATGAAGACCAGCAGGTTCTTCAGCCATTGGTGCGGGCGAATGGCTTTCAGATACGGTCCAAGGGAGGATGAGCGCGTTGAGAGATGTTCGGCTGTTCGCAGGTTTTGTCTGCGCGTGTCCGCAGGGATGTGTTAGCATCGACTGTAACGGCCTTCGAGGCGCTTTCCCAAACGGGCAGGTCTGCCGGGCTATCGCCCATATAGGCATATCCGCCCTCACCGAACCGTTCAGTCAGGAAGCCTGCTTTGTGGGGGCCTTTCAGGTTGCGGGTTCCATCAGATCCATGGACCTCGTCGAAAATCCCGAGATGTGCGCCGATGGCGTGGACGATGTTTTCATCAGATGCCGAGACAAGCGCTGTGCGCCCGCCATTCTTCCGCCAGACCTGAATATAGTCGATGACGTCCTGGTTGTAGGGGAGTGACGCGGGGAGGATGGTTGTTTTCTCGCTGAGATGACGCTTGATCGCGGCCCGGCCCTTCGGGGCAACAAGGAGCGTCTGTACCGGGGTCAGGGCATTCGTCGAGCAGGAAGCCCAGAAGGTTTCAAACAGCATGTCCGTTCGGATCAGGGTGCCGTCCAGGTCGACAACCAGCACGGGCAAGATGTCGTTATCTGCGACTTTAAAACCGGACGCTTCCGGTTGCGCGGGCTCGTGCGGCGTCTGCGAACCTATGCGGTCTGACTGTGCCATCGTGTTTCCCATATGCCCGTACAACCTGGCGCTTCGGCAAAGACCGTCCCGCCATTCACCTTATCTGCTGGTTCAATAGCTGGAAAGTTGCAAGACTTGTGCCGGTCATGGAAAGGTGAACTCTGGCTGATGTCTTGCTGGTTTTTGCCATTCAGGCGCCCGGGCATCATGGTTAATTGCCTGCCGGCACCAAGGGTACAGAAAGGGCAAGTTTCCCGGAATGTGGCCGGGAACTGGACAAGTATTTGTGCCGGGGTATTGCATCACCTTATGAGCCAGTATCACGACCTTCTCATTGCGCTTCGAAAAATTACGCGTGCGATCGACCTGCACTCCAAACAGCTGGCGAAGGAGACTGGCCTGACGGCGCCGCAATTGCTGGTGCTTCAGAGCGTGGCCAGTGTCCGGCGTGCGAAGCCCAGTGATGTCGCGCGGCAAGTTCACCTGTCCCAGGCGACGATTACGTCAATTGTGGACAGGTTGGTTCGGGCCGGTCTGGTCAAGCGCGAGCGTAACGAGCATGACCGGCGCAGTCTGGAGATCGTGATTACCGATGAGGGCCTGAAGCGGCTGGTCGATGCGCCTGAATTGCTTCAGGCTGATTTCCTCACCGCTTTTGACGGGCTCGCCGATTGGGAAAAATCCCTGCTTGTCTCCAGCATGCAGAAGATTGCCTTCATGATGGATGCGGAGAACCTGGATGCCGCGCCGATCCTGGAAGTCGGTGATCTGGATGCTGGCGGGGCCTAGCTTTCCTGAATCTGCTCCAGCTCGCTTTCTGGCGGTGTGTCCCATTGAATGTGGCGTCCATCCAGCACGACGATATTGTCGCGGCTGACGATCGTCGCATTGGTCTGAAATCCCAGCAGCTGCTTTGCGGGGATATCCTTGTTCCTGGCCAGGATCAGCGTTTCCTCGGCGGTGAAGTTGGCAAGCCCGCGTGCGCGTTCGTTGCCATCCTCGTCATAGATGTGCAGCACGTCGCCCCTGACAAAGCTGCCCTGGATAGACTGAATGTCCTCGCGCAGCAGGCCGCGTTCCCGGCGGCAAAGCGCGTCGGCTGCGGCGCCCGGGATGACAAGGCTGCCCGCCATCTGAAGGCGGTCTGTCAGCCATGCGGTCCAGTCGGTGGCGGGTTTGGCGTTTGCGACGCATCTTGTGTGCTTGCGTGTACCGTCGAGCAGGGAGGTCACAGGGCGATCGGCTTCCCCGTTTCCGATAAGGGTGGCGCAGCCCGAGTTTTGCGCCATGTTGGCGGCCTGCATCTTGGTCAGCATGCCACCGCTTCCGAGGCTGCTGACGCCTTTTGTAACCTCAAGAAACTCGTTCACATCGCTGACCGTTTCCACAAGCGCGGCCCCCGGTTCGGATGGGTCACGATCATAGAGGCCGTCCACGCAGGTCAGGATTACCAGGGTTTCGGCCTGCACCATCTGTGCAACTTTCGCAGCCAGTCGATCGTTGTCTCCCACCCGGATCTCTTCGGTCGTGATGGAGTCGTTTTCGTTGACGATCGGGGTGATGCCTGCCCTAAGAAGTCTGTGCACGGTGTTCTTTGTGTTAAGGAACCGGCGCCGGTCTTCAAGGTCTTTCAGCGTGACCAGAACCTGCGCGATGTCGAAACTGTATTCATGGGCGACCTGTTTATAGGCATTCAGCAGGATGGGCATGCCGCATGCCGCCGCTGCCTGCTTGTCGCGCAGGCCGGCTGTTTCCGGAGACTCGCCAATTGTGCTCAGTCCCAGTGCAACTGCGCCGGATGAGCAGACTATAACCTCATAGCCGTCATCCCGCAGGGTCTTCACGTCGCTCAGGAGCTGTTGGATGAAGGCCCAGCGCGGCGTAAGCAGTTCGGGGTTGGCCAGAAGGCTGGATCCGATCTTGATGACGATACGTTTTGACTGCGGCACACAGCGCTCCCTTGTTGTCTGGCCTAGGACCTAGGCTGCGTTGAGTGCGTTCGCAACACGATTAGAGCACAAAGTAATGTGCGATTCAGCGATCATGCGTTCGAGGATCCATAAAAAATCGAATAAATTGATGCGTGTATGTTAAGTTCTATTCCCTGCGGTCTGTTTGGGGAGTTGAGAATCTCAGTAAAAAATTTGAATTCAAAGCAAGATCGGCATATGTGCGGGGCCATGAAACGAGGAGGACCTATGCGCGTATTGATGGTTGGTTGCGGGAATATGGGGGCGGCTTTGCTGGCCCGCTGGGTGGATGTGCCGGGCACATCCTTCTGTACGGCTGACCCTGTAAGCGCATTCCCTGATACGCGTGTGCAAAGCTTCGATTCTGCAAGCAAAGTGACGGGTGGCCCCTTTGATTTGCTGGTCATTGCGGTCAAGCCGCAGATGATCGCGGACATCATTCCTGGTTACCTGCCGCATCTGCAGGCTGATGCGGCCGTGCTGTCGATCGCGGCGGGAGTCTCGTGCGCGAGGCTTGAGACGGTTGTGGGGCAACGGCCCATTATAAGGGTGATGCCAAATCTGCCTGCGAAAATCGGGAAGGGGGTCAGCGGCCTCCACTTTAATGAAGCTGTGCCTGAAGCGGTGAAGGCCGTTATAAGGCAAATGATGCTGGCTGCTGGTTCAATCGTCGAGGTCGATCAGGAAGACAGTCTCGACAAGGTCACTGCGATTGCTGGCAGCGGTCCAGGCTATGTATTCGAAATCGCCCGCGCCTATGTGGATGCCGCCATGGCGCTTGGCTTCGATGCGGATCAGGCTAGAACGCTCGTCCTCGATACGATTGCCGGGGCCGTGGAGATGGCAGCCGGTACACAGGACGATCTTGCAGATATGCGAAATGCCGTCACCAGCAAGGCGGGCACGACCGAGGCGGGTTTGAGCGCCTTGAATGGAAACGGTGACTTGTCGCAGCTCATGCTGGCTGCGACACAGGCAGCCTACAAGCGCGCCGTGGAACTGCGCTGACGTTACAACATGGCAGGAGTCGAGGGGGCAATGCGGATGATGTGTCCCGACATCATGAAAGGTTGCCTTGTTTCAGGGCGTGCCACCGCTCATGCCCGCCCGGCTCATGTCTTAAAATAATGGATGCGCGTTGCATCGACCTCTAATAAGCATGCCGGGACTACCCGCGCGAACGACATACGATCACTGAACAAGCGAGCCCAATGAATTACGAAGCTCTCATCTCTCTCGCCATATACTTCATTCTAATGCTGGCGATCGGCCTGTACGCTTACAGAAAGTCTACCAGCGATGTTTCCGAATACATGCTGGGCGGCCGTCAATTGCACCCGGCAGTGGGGGCATTGTCCGCCGGTGCGTCCGACATGAGCGGGTGGATGCTTATGGGCCTGCCTGGTGCCGTTTTCGTCTCGGGCATCAGCGCAGCTTGGATCGCGGTCGGGCTGACAATCGGGGCGTACCTGAACTATCTGCTCGTTGCGCCGCGTTTGCGTGTCTATACGGAGATGGCGGATGATGCGATCACCATTCCGGACTTTTTCGAAAAGCGTTTCCACGACAAGACCCGCGCGCTCCGGGTTCTTTCATCCGTCGTGATCGTGATCTTCTTTACGCTGTATACCTCGGCCGGGATCGTTGCGGGTGGCAAGCTGTTCGAGGCATCTTTTGGTCTGGACTACCGTATTGGTCTGTTCCTGACAGCTGGCGTTGTGGTGGCCTATACGCTGTTCGGGGGCTTCCTGGCTGTCAGCCTCACGGATTTCGTTCAGGGCTGCATCATGTTTGTGGCGCTGGTGCTTGTGCCGATCGTTACTTATTTCGTCCTTCGGGATGAAGGGGCGTGGGCAACGGCTGCCGCCTCGGTTCCTTCCGGCTATTTCGGCTGGTGGCCTGAAGGGATGACTGTGCTTGGGCTTATATCCCTGTTGGCTTGGGGACTTGGCTATTTTGGTCAGCCGCACATCATTGTCCGCTTCATGGCGATTCGCTCTCTCAAGGATATTGCGACGGCCCGCTATATCGGGATGAGTTGGATGATCGTGACGGTGATCGGCGCGGTGCTGACCGGTATCGTTGGTTATGCTTACACCTATGCCAATGGCGTGCCGGTGGATGACCCGGAGACGATCTTCATCATACTCTCGCAGGTCCTGTTCCATCCGCTTGTTGCGGGCTTCCTGCTGGCGGCGATTCTTGCGGCGATCATGAGTACGATTTCTTCCCAGCTGCTGGTTTCCTCAAGCTCCCTGACGGAAGACTTCTATCGGACCTTCCTGCGCAAGGAGGCAAGCCAGGGAGAACTGGTTGCCGTCGGGCGTGTTTCGGTTCTGATTGTTTCACTCGTCGCCATCGCGCTGGCGTTCGACCGGTCGAGCAACATCCTGTCGCTTGTTGGCAATGCCTGGGCTGGCTTCGGTGCCGCCTTTGGCCCGATCATCCTGCTTAGCCTGTATTGGCGCGGGTTGACCCGGGACGGTGCTCTCTCTGGCATGATTGTCGGCGCGGGTACTGTTCTGTTCTGGCTGTATGCGCCTATCGAGATCGATGGGAAATCACTTTCCAGCATCATCTATGAAATTGTGCCAGGCTTTCTGCTGGGCGGTGCGACGGCGATTCTTGTCAGTATCATCGGTCGGAATGTGAAGCCGCACGTCGTGCATCGCTTTAATGAGATGGAAAAAGTCATGAACCAGGATGCTGGCTAACGCGGGTTTGCCATCTTCGGGTTTGTGTGGGTGCAACCCTGTGGGGATCTTGTCTCGGTCAGGTGATTTCTGAACGTGCGGCATGCCTATGGCTTGGTCGCCCCTTCAAAAAATGAAGCTCATAAGACAAAAAGCCGTAGGGGCGCGCCTGATTTGAGGGCAAGGCGTCAGTGCATATGAGTGACTGAAGTCAATTGTCGATGAGAATGGAGTCGTGATGAGGTTTGTGAGTTCCTGCCTGTTGTCTGTCTGCGTGGTTGGTGCCGCGTATGCTCAGGATCTGGCAATTACAGACGTAACAGTGTTCGATGGCACTGGAGCGACGCCGTATAAAGCGACGGTTATGTTTGATGATGGCCTGATTTCGGTCATCGACAAGAGGGCAGGTGATGCACCAGCCGGCGTACCGGAAATTGATGGTAGTGGTCTCTCGCTGTTGCCGGGCTTCTTTGACTTGCACGTCCACTACACGCCAATTGGCGAGCCAGCTACGACGCCTCAGATTTCGGAAGCCTATGCCGCAGCGGGCGTGACGTCTGTTTACGATTTCGCGCAGCCGCCTGAGGCATTTGCTCCGCGCCGTGACTGGTTGAAGACGCTGCCGGGGCCGCGCGTCAATTTTGCAGCGCGGATGAGCACGACCAATGGTCATGGCGCTGACTGGTCCGATACCAGCACGACCAAATGGGTGAACACGCCTTATGCTGCGAAAGAAGCGGTCAAGGAGCTGCTGCCGTACCAACCCGATGTCATCAAGGTCTTTACCGATGGCTGGCGCTACGGGTCCGGTGTTGACAATACCAGCATGAACGAACCGACTCTGACGGCACTTGTCGAAGAGGCGCACTCTAATGGCCTTAAAATCCTGACCCATACGGTGACCAAGGATCGGGTCGAGATTGCTGGCCGTTCAGGGGTCGATGTGGTCGCGCACTCTGTCCTAGATGAGCATATCGATCAGGACACGATCAATGCCCTGAAGACAGCTGGTACGGCTTATGCGGGCACGCTTGCCGTTTACAATCCCGATAAGTTCGACACGCCGGATTTCGACCGGCAGCACCCGTCTTTCAAGGCACGTCAGGCGCGCTTCCAGGTGGGACTGGACAATATGAAGGCGCTATATGAAGGCGGCGTGCTTATTGCGCTGGGCACCGATGCGGGCATGCCTCGTACACCTCACGGAACTTCCACTTTGAACGAAATGGAGCTGATGGTGCGGGCAGGACTGCCGGCAAAGGCCGCTCTGATGGCGGGCACGTCGAACAGTGCGCGTGCTATCGGTGTCTACGACCAGCGCGGGTCGATCGAAGTCGGCAAGGATGCTGATGTGGTTTTGATCGCCGGTAAGCCGTGGGATGATATTTCGGATCTACACAAGACGAAATACACTTTCGTTGGCGGCAAGATGGTGTTCGGGGAAGGGGCGCCGGAGCCTGTCGCTGACACGCATATGGCGTCATCCGAAGTGGAGGGCGCAAAGATCGACGATTTCGATCGTGAAGATGGCCGCTCGTCACGCGACACGCTGGTTGTGGGGGACCCGGATGGCGGGCTTGAGCGCAGCTGGCAGGTCTTCGAAATTCGGGAGGATGGCAAGCGCGGAGGTGTGCTTCACCTGTCGGCGGATCTGGCGCTGCGTGAGGATGCGCGGGCCGGCATTGTTATCCCGATGAATGTCGGATCTGTTCAGCCGGCGGATGGTTCTGCTTACAAAGGTGTTTCCTTTGATATGCGTGGGGACGGCGAGTCCTATACGCTGGTTGTTTCTACAACCGACGGACGGTGGACTCTGCCCATCCAGGCTGGTGAGGACTGGAAGACAATGAAAGTCCCATTCAAAAGCCTGACGCCTCCGGCTGCCGGGGTTGAATGGACTGGCAGCGATATTCTCGATGTGCGATTCCTTGTCATGCGCCCAGGTGGCGAGAAGGTATGGTTCGAACTGGATAATGTCAGCTTTTATTAGGTGACGCCTGAGGGCGGCTGCATGTTCAGGCAAGCAGTCTACCAGCAAAATTAAATGTCAGGATTAGCGACCATCTACTAAAGGTGGTCGCTTTTCTTTTTCTGCTTCCGCACACAAGTAAACATGAAAATTTTGTGATGAGTTTGTCTGCGCAAGTGCAACATTTGTGGGCAAGAGTCAGGAAATGACGGTTATTTTCATTATTTTGCATGTGCGAACAAAATCGTGCCGATAGCCTGAGCTTACCCAATGGCGGGTAAAGATCGGGATCAACGATGATCCTTCTGGGAAGTAAATCCGAACACAGAACAAACTAGTCCTGGCCATACCTTTGGTGCGCCGGGTGATGCAAGAGATGCGTTAATGCCGGTTGAGGGGATGCCGGCAATGCGGGGACTTGCGGAAAAAATCCAAGCTCAGGAGTTCAGCAGGAAATGAGATCTATGGAAGAAGAGGGGGTCGTTGACGCAAAGGGTGACGCGTTCTGCGCGAAGCCGAGCCGTTTCATGCGGCGTTGCGCAATGACAGTATCGACAAGCGCTTTGTTGCTTGGCGTTCTGTCTCAAGGGGCCCTGGCCCAGGAGACAGCGGAAGACGACACGGCGCAGATGGAAAAAGTGCTTGTCGTTGGTTCGCAGATCGCCGGCGCTAAAGTGTCCGGCGCGTTGCCGGTCGCAGTGGTCTCGCCCGACGAAATCCAGGCAACTGGTGCTGTGTCGGCCGAAGAACTTTTCCGGACGATTCCTTCGGCCGGTGACATTTCGTTCAACGGTACGTATCTCGGTGGCGGCAACTCGAACGCTGCTCGCGGTGACGTTTCCACGGTCAGCCTGCGCGGTCTGGCGCAAGGTAACACGCTGGTGCTGATCAACGGTCGTCGTTCCGTGGTGCACCCGACGTCGCAGACTGACAACCAGACGCCTGTCTTCGGTTATAACGTCAACGCCATTCCCGTTCAGGGGCTGTCTCGGGTTGAGGTGCTGAAAGACGGTGCTGCCGCATTGTACGGTTCGGACGCTGTCGCTGGTGTGGTCAACAATGTGCTGCAGTCAGACTTCGAAGGTCTGAATGTCAGCATGCAGTATGGTCTTGCGGAAGGGACCAACCTCAAGGAATTCACCGCAGACATGCTCTACGGGACCGACTTTGCTAACGGTAAAGGGAATATCTCCCTTTATGTCGGCGGCACGACTCGCGACTCGTTGCTGCGTTCCGACCAGGATTACACGAACCTCTCAGACATGCGCCCTCTGACGGATGGAACGAACTGGGCCGGTACTGCCTGGGACAACCGTTCCACGACATCGCCATGGGGTTACTTCATTCCTGTCGATACGTCGATTGGCGCGATTTCCGCCGATGGATCGCAGTTCTCCGATGCGTCGGGCGCCTTCCACATTCAGCCATCCAGCTTCGGATGCGCGGCATCAGCTGGTGACGACATCTGCTACGGACCGGGTTCGGTCACCTCGTCCACATATCGCGATATGCGGTATGACGAACTGGCGACGTTCGATACGCTCACCATGCTACCGTCGGTCGATCGCCTGAACATTTTCAGCTTCATCAACTATGACGTGAGTGATGATCTGCGTCTTTATGGTGAAATTGGTCTGTACAAAGCAGAAACGAATGCTGTAATCGGTGCGCCGGCCAGCCTTGGTTCCGGTCCGATTTACATCTCTGCAGATGCTTACTGGAACCCGCTGGGGGCTGTTGGCTCGGTCAACCGTATCGACGGTCTCAGCGCTAACGTTCCGGCCGAAGGCATGGACCTGCGCATCGGGTCTTACCGCCTGGTCGATTCCGGCACTCGTGACGTCAAGGTGAAGAACGACCAGTATCGTTTCCTCTTCGGCGCCAAGGGTGAGAAGTGGGGATGGGACTGGGATTCTGCGGTCCTCTACAACGAAGCGAAAGTCAAAGACGCGGCTGATGGTGTCGACTCCCGTCTGTTCCAGGAAGCCGTCAACCGCACGGATGCTTCCGCTTATAACCCGTTCTGTGGTGGCGACCCGGCCAGCCCCTCTGTTGGGGCTTTGGGTTGCAATTCGCAGGACACCATCGACAGCTTCATGATCACGCAGGTTCGTGAAAACAAGACGACGCTGTCGCTGGTGGACTTCAAGGTCTCCAAGCCGGATCTCTACTCGATTTGGGCGGGTGATATCGGGATCGCGGGTGGTATTGAGTTCCGTCGTGAAACCTATCACGACAACCGTGACTCTCACCAGGATGGCTCCCTGCCATACTATGACCAGATCACGGGCGATCTCGTGTCGGATTCCAGCCTGATGGGGCACAGCCCGTCGCCGGATGTTAAAGGTAGCCGGAATGTGTCTTCGGCCTACATTGAGGTCGCTGTTCCACTGGTCTCCCCGGAGATGAATATTCCGCTGGTACAGGCCCTGGATCTGCAGATTGCTGGCCGCTACGAAGACTATTCCGATGTCGGATCGGTATCCAAGCCGAAAGTCGCTGCATCCTGGGATGTGATCGACG
Source organism: Rhodobacterales bacterium (assembly GCA_014763715.1). Taxonomy (GTDB): domain Bacteria; phylum Pseudomonadota; class Alphaproteobacteria; order Caulobacterales; family Hyphomonadaceae; genus Hyphomonas. The sequence goes on from JACXUV010000024.1 coordinate 15,865, forward strand.
GTCTGCGTTTCCGCGGGTCCTGGTCGGAAGGCTTCAAGGCGCCGAACCTCGAAGTGGTCAACACGCCGCTTCTGGAACGGGTGAACGGCTATCCGGACTACATCCAGTGTGAAGCGGCTCTGCGCCAGGGAACGATCACGAGCTACAGCCAGTGTTCAACTCTCTCCGTTACCGTCGCAAGCCTGCGGTCCGGTAACACTGAACTGGAGCCGGAAGAATCGGAGAGCTCCTCCTATGGTGTGGTCTTCGAGCCACAATTCATTCCGGAGCAGTTCGGCAAGCTTACGCTCACGGCAGATGTCTGGAGCATCGAGCAGAAGAACCCGATTGGCCTGCTGAACGACTCGGTGGCTCTATCCTACGACTACCTTCTGCGTTTGCAGGGCAGCTCCAACCCGAATGTGATCCGCCTGGATCCGACGCCGCAGCAGATCGCAGACTTTGCTGGCACCGGGCTTGAACCTGTCGGTGACGTTCTGAACGTTGTCGCCAAGTTCACCAACCTGTCGCCGCTCAAGGTCGAAGGTATCGACTATGGTGCCTATTGGGATGTGCCGGTTGGCCCGGGTGAGCTGTCTGTCAACGTCAATGCGACCTACCTCGACACCTACTACCAGAGCCCGACGTCTGAAGCCGCTGCGCTTCTGGCTGGCCTCGATGACGGTTCGGTCAACCCGTATGTCACGGTGACCGGAGGTGGCAGCCTGATCCAGGAAGGTGGGCGTCCGGAGTGGAAATACTCCCTCACGATGTCCTATGACTGGGATAACTGGAAGGTCGGTGCATTCTCGCAATACACCAGCCAGGTCTATGACACGAGCGTCAGCAGCTCGGCCTATGGTCTGTGGCCGATCGAAGATCACATGACCTGGAACTTCTATGGCCAGTACACCATGGAGAGCGATAGCTGGACCGACGGTACTTCGGTTCGTGTCGGTGTGCGTAATGCCTTTAACGAGGATCCGCCGCTTGCCGATACCTATGGCTATCTTTCCTCACTTTACCAGCCGCTGCCGCGTTACTGGTATGTGAATGTGAAGAAGTCCTTCTAAGGATGATTTACTGTTGAAACCGGAAACGGGGCGGTGCTGGTTCACCGCCCCGGATCCTTACCGGGACTGGTCGCTTGCAAAGTGGTCATGTCCGGTTTCAACTGCCATCCGGTACAAGATCGGACGGCTCGCCATGAATTGGCCAACAGGGGCAGCGGGCCAATTGAGGAAGGGCTGGAACATCAATGAACAAGACACAGACTTCAAAAAGCACAGACACGAAAGAAGACGTGACCGCGCAGACAACAAGTCTGGATCGCCGGCACTTCCTGACAGCCGGCGCGCTCGTCGCCAGTGGTGTCGCAAGCGCCTGTGTGCTGCCCTCCGAGACCACTGGAAAAGTTACAGCTGCTCCAGCGCAGGAGCCTCCCAGACCACCCGATGCGCCGGAGAGTGGCGATCTGAGTGTAGCGGCTCATCGTGTCGAAACACCTGGCCCGCATGGCGTGGTCACGGCGGGGCATCCACTGGCAGCCTCTGCCGGGCTGCGCATGTTTATGCAAGGTGGTGCAGCAGGCGATGCCGCCGTTGCAACAATGGCCGTGCTGAACCTGACCGAAGCGTGGGCGTCCAGCATCGCGGGCAATGGCTTTGCAACGGTCTATGAAAAGTCCACAGGTGCTGTAAAGGCGCTGATGTTCGGCGGAGCAGCTCCGCTGGCGCTTGACCCGACGAGCGATCCGGCCGCTTTCGACTGGGGCGTAAAGGCAGCCACTACGCCGGGTGCATTCGATGGCTGGATCGAGCTTCTCCGCCGACACGGTCGTCTGTCTCTGGCTGAAGTCTTTGCGCCTGCAATTGAGCTGGCGCGCAATGGTCACCCGATTGATCCCTCGATCGCACGCATTATCGCAATCCGGGAAGAGCGCCTGCGGGAGCATCCGACCAGCGCGGCCATATTCTTGCCGGATGGCAAAGCGCCCGCGCCGCGCCAGATCCTGCGCAATGAAAACCTGGCAAAGACTTTCGAGGCGCTCGTCGCTGAGGAGCAGGCTGTGCTGGCCGGCGGCGGAGATCGCGACAAGGCGCTCCTCGCGGCACGGGAATACTTCTATAACGGCCCCATCGCGGTAGAGCTTGACCGCTTCTTCCGTGAGGTTGGCGGATGGCTCAGAAAAGAGGACATGTCCGCCTACCAGGCAAAATGGACAACTCCCGTCCGGACTTCGTATCGCGGTTATGACGTGTACTCCACACCGCCGACGTCGCGTGGGGGGCTCGAAGTCTGCATGCAGGCAAACCTGATCGAGCGCTTCGATGTGTCCGGCATGAAGCCAGGCAGTGCCGAACTGCTGCACCTGCAGGCCGAGGCCATCAAGCATGCCAAGGCAGATATCTACGCCTATGCTGCCGATCCGAAGTTCGCGAATGTTCCGGTCGAGGCAATGCTGTCCAAAGCTTACGCCACAGACCGGAGTGCGTTGATTGACCCGGCCCGCGCCTTGCCATTCCCCGGTGTGACGGATTTCCGACGTTACGATACGTCTGCGCCGCCTCCGCCCACCTCGGCACAGCGGACCGCAGATGATGAAGCCCGTTTCAGCGACACGACCAGCCTGACGGTTGTCGACGGGGAAGGGAACGCCATCGTCGTGACCACGACCCTTGGCGGAGGCTTCGGAACAGGTGTGGTTGCTGGAAACACCGGCTTCCTGCTGAACAATGGTATGCGGCTTGGGTCAACGTCGCCCTATCAGGATAACGTCAATTTCGTTGCTCCTGGAAAGATCCCCATTCTGAACAACTCGCCGGTCGTTGTGATGAATGGCGCTCGCCTTTGGGCAGCCTTCGGCACGCCGGGCGGCGAGACGATCGGGCAGAGCGAATTCCAGGTCCTGATGAACCTTGTCGACTATGGCATGGGCATTCAGGAAGCCATCGAGGCGCCTCGTTTTGCGGTCAAGGCAGATCCGAATTTCTATCTGCCCGGTGCGAAATGCCTGCTTCAGCTGGAATCGCGCTTCTCGCAGGAGTGCCTCGCAGGACTCCAGGCAATGGGGCACGTGGCAGATTATGTCGGTCCTTATGCAATTGGCAGCATTCAGGGCGTCCGGTCTTATGAGAATGGCGCGGTCATGGCCGGAGCGGACCCGCGCCGGATGGCAATGGCGGCCGGTTGGTAGAAGTATTGAAGATTAGTGTACCCCTTAAAGGGCAGATGGAAGTGTTAGATCAGGAGCGATCCACGTGAACTATAAAATGCGTTTGAAATCTGCGGGGGCATGCCTTGTGTTCACGTCCGTCCTGCTGGCCGGCTGCAACAGCCCCGGTGAGGCAACCGACACGGCCGCCAAGGCAAACCAGCAGGCCGAAGCGGCTGAGCGTGTCCTGGTCGACGTGGTCATGACCGAGGGCACGAACATGTCGGCAGCGATGTCGCCCGATGGTTCCACCCTTATCCTGGCGCTTCAGGGTGTTCTCTGGTCCGTCCCGGCTGAGGGCGGTGAGGCAACGGTGCTGACACCGGCGGAAATGGACTCGCATGAGCCGTCCTGGTCTCCGGATGGTTCACTGATCACCTTCTACACCTATGCGGACAATGGCTTCACGATCTGGACGATGAAGCCGGATGGCTCGGATCTGACGCAGCGAACCTTCGGCCCATCTGACGCCCGTTATCCGAACTTCACTCCGGATGGGAAAAGCATTCTCTATTCCGCAGATACGGAGGGTGGCTACCAGGTCTGGTCGCTCGATCTTGAAGGCGATGCCCCTGCGAAGCAGCTGACGGTTGCGGATGAAACAGGCTATGAAGTGCCGCTGACGCCTTACTTCCGCGGCTTCGGTAACGCGGTCTATCCGACGTTGTCACCGGATGGCTCGAAGCTCGCTTTCGTTGTGGACGGGCAGATGGATGCACTTGTCGTCCGCGATGTCGACGCGACGGGAAACTTCACTGTCGCATACACCGCCGATACGCTTGGCGCGCCTGTCTGGGCACCGGATGGCAGCTCTCTCTATGTGACCGGGCTTCTGGGCAAGAATGGCCTCGTGACGCAGGCATATGCGGATGGACCGGATGCGACGGTTCTGCTGAAAGGCGGGGATGTTTTCCCGTTCCGCCCCTCGGTTCTGGCTGACGGTTCGGTTCTCTATACCGCTGACGGCAAGGTGAAGGTTCTGGCGCCCGGCGCAGAGGCGCCGGAAAATATCGAGTTCACGGCCTCCGTCGAACTGGACCGTACGCCATACAAGCGCCGCACCTACGATCTCACCTCCACTGAGTCCCGTCCGGCACTTGGCGTGATCGACCCGACCCTTTCGCCTGATGGCACCAAGGCTGTCTTCACCGCCGTAGGCGATCTCTGGATGTCGGACCTTGCGACCGGCGAAACGACCCAGCTGACCGATGATGCCTTCATTGACCTGTCGCCAAGCTGGTCGCCCGACGGTTCCACAATTGCCTTCGTGACGGATCGGGGTGGGAAAGCCGATATCTGGCTTATGGATGTGGCATCCGGTGAAGCCACTCAGCTGACAGACAATCCCCGGCCTGCCAACTCGCCGATCTGGTCTCCCGATGGCACTCGTATCGCTTACCTGTCTGATGCCCTGACGACGATCTTCCTCGGTGCGACGGTCAACATCATTGATGTGGCGACAGGTGGAGAGACCGTGATTTCGGAACCTGTGTTCGGCCCGAGCCCGCCAGCCTGGTCCAGCGATGGCGCAGCTGTTCTCGTCGTCAGCCGTCTGCCGCAGACGAACCGTTTCCGCGAAGGCTACAATGGTCTGTTCCTGATGCCTGCATCTGGTGAAGGTGAGGCAAAGTGGGTGATGCCTCAGGGCATGGACGCCTCTCTGGGGCGCCGCCAATGGAACCGTCCGGCCTGGTCGGCCGACGGCATGATCGTCTATCGCTACAAGGGTGCGCTTTACATGGCACCACTTTCGCCGTCTGGCGACATTGGTGACGCCACGCTGGTGGCATCTGCCGGCGAAAACCCGAACTGGTCGGCGGATGGCTCAAAGCTCATCTATATCGATGGGGCGGACATCATGCTGTTCGACCGGGCGACCGGCGAAACCAGCGCGCTGGACATCAAGCCTGAATGGCACCGTGACATGCCGGAGGAGGACTATACCATCCGTGCGGGTCACATGCTGGATGTCGCGGCAGGCAAGTATCTGGAAAATGTCGACATCGTTGTGGAAGATGGCGTCATCAAATCGATCGTGCCCGCAGGGTCAGCTGAGATCGTCGGAACGCTCATCGATGCGTCTGACCGCTATCTCATCCCGGGCCTGATCGAGAGCCATACGCACCAGTCGATCTCGCAGGGCAGGGCCCTTGGGGACATCTGGTTCAAGTACGGGATCACGACTGTTCGTGAAACGGGGGATGACCCCTATCACGCAGTTGAGCGCCGGGAGGCCGCTGATGCGGGCCGCCGTCCTGCGCCGCGGGTCTTCACGGCAGGCCCGCTGAACGAAGGCGCGCGTGTGTCGTATGGTGTTTCTGAAACAGTCGGAACAGTCGAAGAAGCGAAGGACTCCATGCGTCTTTCCACGGAGCTACAGCTCGATCTCTACAAAAGCTATGTGCGTCAGGATTACACCGTCCAGAAAACGGTGATCGAGCTTGCGCACGAATCCGGAATTCCGGTGACGGGCCACGAGCTTTATCCCGCTGTCGCCAATGGTGTTGACCAGATGGAACACTTCGGGGCCACCAGTCGGCGCGGCTACTCCCTGAAAAGCTCGCTGAACGGTGAGTCGTATCAGGATGTCATCGCGCTGGTCGCGGAATCCGGCATGTATATTACGCCCACACTGGCGCTCGTGGAACGCGGCGGTCCGGACAAGCTGGCCGCCGGGCAGGAGACCCTCCGGAACCTTCTGGCGAAAGGCGGAAAAATCGTCGCTGGCACTGACTCCCCCTTCGTGCCCTACGGTGCGTCTCTGCACACGGAACTCTCCATCTATTCCGATGCAGGGGTGCCGAATGCGACTGTTATCAAACTGGCCACCAGCCAGGCTGCTGAGGCGATCGGCGTCGGTGACCAGCTGGGCCAGATCGCGCCGGGCTATCTGGCCGACATCACGATCCTGGATGGTGACCCTCTGGCAGACATCGCGAACACCCTGAACGTCAGCGAAGTCATGAAGAACGGTGAAATCGTCTTCACGAAGCCGGAGTAGGAAACCGGGGCTGGTGCCGGCAATCAGGCATCGGCCCCATTTCCAGAGTGCACTCTCGTCTCTGTGACTGGAAAAGGAAAATGTCATGAAGCTCGGACACCTGATTTCCGGTGCTCTCATTGCGGCCAGCGGACTGGCCGTGTCGGCCTGCGCGGGTGCTGTGTCCGGCCCGGATACGGCAGAGCCTGTTGCTGTCGCGGCAGAACTGGTTGCGGAGGCGCCGGCCCCAAAGGGCGAGATCCTGTGGGACACCTATGGCGTGCCGCACATCTACGGCGCTGACGCAGAGACGGTTTTCTACGGATACGGCTACGCGCAGGCGTCCAGCCACGCCAATACGATCTTCCGACTGTATGGCGAAGCCAGGGGCAAGGGCGCCGAGTATTGGGGCGCGGCCTATGAGGACACGACCAAATGGCTTGTCATGAACGGCGTGCCGGAGCGGGCGCAGATCTGGTACGATGCTCAGCAGCCTGATTTTCGCGCGAAACTCGATGCCTTCGCGGCCGGGATGAATGCCTTCGCGGAAGAACACCCGGGAGCCATCGACGAAGACCTGAAGCAGGTACTGCCTGTCACCGGCGTGGATGTCGTCGCGCATGCGCACCGCCTGATGAATTTCGTCTATGTCGCGTCTCCGGGACGTACGGTTGGGGAGGGCGATCCGCCGGAACTGGAGAAGCAAGGCTCCAACACATGGGCCGTTGCGCCATCCAAAACGGCCGATGGGCACACGCTCCTGCTGCAGAACCCGCACCTGCCATGGAGCATGCCGTTCTTCATCTATTACGAAGCCCACCTCGTTGCCCCGGACTTTGAGGTCTATGGTGCAACCCAGGTCGGCCTGCCGGTTATCCGCTTTGCTTTCAATCAGCAGATGGGCATTTCGAACACGGTCAACGGTATGGTCGGTTCAACGACCTATGAACTGACCCCGAAAGACAATGGTTATCTGTTCGATGGCGAGGTTCTGCCCTTCGACGTGAAGGAGACCAGCTACAAGCTGTTGCAGGCGGATGGCACGTATCTCGATGTGCCCGTCTCCATCCGGTCGACCGTGCACGGGCCTGTCTTTGAGCGTCCGGATGGCAAACTGGTGGCGCTGCGTGTCGCCGGGCTGAACCGACCCGGCATGCTGCAGCAATATTTCGATATGGTCACCTCGAAGAGCTATGAGGATTTCCACGCGGCGATGACCCGTCTTCAGGTGCCGACCTTCAACATTTCCTATGCGGATCGCGACGGTCACATTGAGTACATCTTCAATGGCATCGCACCAAAGCGCGCCTCCGGGGATATCGACTTCTGGAGGGGGCTGGTGCCGGGGGATACGTCCGAATACCTGTGGACCGATGTGCATCCGTTTGAGGATCTGCCGCACGTGACAGATCCGGAATCCGGCTTCATCCAGAACTCGAACGATCCGCCATGGGAAGCCACGCTTCCGGTCACCTACAAGCCTGAAGACTATCCGGCCTATTTCGCTCCGCGCACGCCGCTATCGATGCGCGCGCAGAATTCGCTGAAAATGATGGTCGACGCAAAGGACCTGACGTTTGACGAATTCATCAAATTGAAAGTCTCCGCGCAGGCCCTGATGGCAGACCGCGTTCTGCCGAACCTTCTCGCCGCTGCGGCTGAGGATTCTGATCCGGACATGCAGAAGGCGGTTGAGGTGCTGTCCAACTGGGACCGGACCTTCTCAGCTGACAATCGCGGCGGTGTCCTGTTCGAGGAATGGGCCAAGCTGTTCGCCGGGCCGCGCATGTCCGGCCTCGATGGCTTTGCCGTTCCGTGGAGCGCGGATGACCCGATCAACACGCCGTCTGGTCTGAAAGATCCGCAGGCCGCCGTCGAGCAGCTGCGGCAGGCAATCGCGAAGACAAAGGAGACCTACGGCCAGATCGACCCGGTCTATGGCGATGTCTCGCGCTTCATCCTTGACGGTGTCGATGTGCCGGGCAGTGGCGGCTATGGCAATCTGGGCGCATTCCGCGTGATCACCTGGTCGGAACCAAACGAGGATGGCATCCGCACGCCGGCACATGGAGAGACATGGGTGGCGATGGTTGAGTTTTCGACCCCGATCAAGGCCTATGGCCTGATGAGCTATGGCAACTCGCGCCAGCCCGGTACCACGCACTACAGCGATCAGCTGGACCTCTTGTCGAAAGAACAGTTCCGCGAATTCTGGCTGCAGCGCGAACAGGTCGAAGCAAACCTCGAACGGCGTACACCGCTGAACCCGCAGTAAGCGGACGGAAATGAAATGCACCCCCGGACGGCGAACCGTCCGGGGGTGCATCCATGTCTGCATGAAGGACGGGCTTACATATCCTTCGTGCGCATCTCGATATCGGTCGTGACAGGTGAGTCCGCGCGGCCGGAGTCCTCGACGACGCGGAATTCGGCGCTGCAATTGTCTTTGGAAAAAGTTGTCCGCAGGTAGCCGCGCTTGTTGCCATTCAGGTAGGAGACGTGCGGATTGGCGTCGCGCACGATTTCCATATCGCGTGCCCACGGGCAGTAGGAAGAGATCGAGCTGCCGACCAGTTCGTGCCCGATCCGGCGGGAGTTCGGATCGAACTGGTCTTCGTGCAGCGTTGAGGCCATCGCCGTGTGCCAGTCACCCGTGAGGAAGATGGGGTTCGAGACCCCATCTGCCAGCGTGGCGGACAAACGGTCTCGTGCGGACGGGTACCCATCCCAGCTATCAAGATTGGTTTCCGCTGCTTCTGGTGCTTCGGTGTAGCGATACGATGTGAACCAGACCTGCGTCGCAATCACATTGAACGGGGCAGACGATGTCTTCAGAGACCGGGTCAGCCAGGCTTCCTGTTCGGCGCCCATGATGGTGCGCTTCGGATCGAGGGCCTCTTCGCAATAGGGTTTGCGGTTATCGCCGCACGGCTGGTCGTCACGGAACTGGCGGGTATCCAGCAGGTGGATCAGCGCAGGGCCCAGATGATATTTGCCATACAGCTGCAGCGTGGCCTTCATCTTGTTGAAGGCCGGCGGTGCCTCGATCGGCATGTGCTCGTAGTAGGCCTTGAAGGCTGCATATTTGCGGATCTCGAATTCCAGAGGTGTCTGCTTTTCCGGGTCCTGCGGAGTGCCTGCAGCCCAGTTATTGTCGACTTCGTGATCGTCCATGGCGACGATCCATGGCGCGATGGCATGGGCTGCCTGCAGGTGCGGGTCGGCACGGTAGAGCGCGTAGCGGTTCCGGTAATCCCACAGTGTGACGATCTCATTGCTGTTGTGCTGGCGCACGATTTCGAACATGCGCCGTTCGCCGCCGCCCACGTCGCGCATTTTTGCGCCAAACGCCGAGATGCCGCCCTCATAGATATAGTCGCCGGTATGGATCACACAGTCCGGCACCCAACTGGCCAGGTCGCGATAGGCGGCATAGTGGCCGGTCTCATAGTGCTGGCAATAGGCGAGGGCGACCTTTGCTTCCGGCGCGTTCGGGTCTGTCGTGCGTGTACGGCCGACCGGGCTTTCCTCGTCGCCATAATAGAACTGGTAGAAATATTCCCGGCCAGGCTTCAGGCCGGTGAGCTTGTAGTGGATGGAGTGGGCATCTGCATCAGAGGTGCGCACAATCTCGTCGCGGATCGGATTGCGCATTGCATCATCCGTACACACGCGTACGCGGACGTCTGCCGTACCGGGCGGCATGCCGCCGCCATTCAGCGGATCGGGCGCCAGGCGCGTCCACAGGATGACGCTGGAAGGTGTAGGGCTACCGGAGGCGACCCCAAGTGTGAAGTGCGCTTTGCCGCCTTCGGCATAGGCCATTTTCGGCACCCATAACGCAGCACCGGTGGAAGCGAGAAACAAGCGGCGGGAAAACATGGGTCACCTCTGTCTGAATGCTGGCAATGGACACGCGGCCAATGGGGAATGTGGAAGATCACCCTTCTGAAAAGGGAGACCCGGCCAGTGGGGACAGACTGGCCGGGCCTTTAGTGCGGTTAGAACGAGTATTCGTACTGGATCCAGAAGGACCGCGGTTTACCGTTCCAGCCGTACTGCTTGTAATAAGCGCTGTCGTTCGGCCCGATCTCGCCACGCACCGCAGCGGTGTTGCGGTTGTAGCCGGTGCCGCCGGAGGCGCGCTCAAAATAATCCTCATCCAGCAGGTTCACGCCGCGGATCAGGAAGCGGTGCTGTTTCTTGTCGCCCAGGAAGTACTGAACGGAGCCGTTGAGGACGAAATAGTCACCAAAGTTCATGTCATCCATGACGCGATCACCGTTTTCGTCGACCATGCGGGCGAGGGTCGTGCCGGCATAGGCCCATTCCGGACCCTGCCAGCGCGGGTTCAGCGCGAACACCCAACGATCTGTTGGCGTGTAGGTGATGAGGCCCGACAGGGTCCACTCCGGACGTTCAGAAGACTGACGGAATTCGGAGTTACCCGCATGACCGGGTACAACAAAGTCAAGATTGGTCGTTGTGCCATCCAGACGCGCGGCAACGCCATAGACCGGGTTCGGTTCCAGCGATTCCATGTTGGTATAGCTGAAGTCCGCCTGCCATTTGTCGAAGTCGAAAGCGACGTCGACGGTGAAGCCTTCGATGTCCTGCTTGGCAATTGCGTTCACGGCAACGGTCTGGCCCGGATCCATCAGCTCGTTTGCCGCCGTGCGGCAGAATGAGTCCGGAGCGATGATGCTGGTGCGGTTTCTCTCAATCGCTGCCGTGTCGTTGTCGAGGTACGAGAAGAGCGGGTTGGCGACGTCGTTTGCATATTCAAGGCAGACGGCACCGACAGCGCGGCTCGAGAAGAGATTGTTGATCTCGGTTTTGAAGTAACCGACTTCGACGTTGTACGTGCCGTCAAAGATATCCCCATCGATACCGGCGCCGAGGTTGAAGGCTTTCACATCCTGCGGCTCCAGGCCGGGGTTGATGTTGGCGCCTGCACCGAATGCACCGATCTCGTCGATTTTCGGAAGGCTGTAGGACGTGCCGCCCGAACCGCGTGCGTACAGGCCATGCCCGAAGTTCTGGCGCACACCGACTTTCCAGATCGACTGGTCGCTGAAATTGTCGTTGAAGTCCTGACGGGCAGCGAACGAACCGCTGAAGCCATCCAGAACAGGCAGGGACAGGCGAAGGTCGCCATAGATGCCGGTGCTGGTCAGCGTCACATCCTGAACGCCGTAGGAGTCGTCGGAATTGTCCTTGTAGCTGGTGTTCTGAACACCGGCGACGATTTCAACATAGTCGTTCAGGGTATAGGTCGCGCGGGCGTTGAAGCCGTAGTCGACATAACCGGATTCGCGCTGGTCGGTCGTGCCGAAGCCCTTGACCAGACCGCCATCACCGAAGTTGGCCGTGGATTCCACCACATAGCCCATTGGTGCGCCGATTGGGAACGGGTTCTCCAGTGTACCGTATGGTTGGCCATAATAGGGGCTGTTCGGATCCTGGTTGATGTAGAAGGTGCTGCCACCATTCCAGGCGTCGTCAGATGCAGAGCCGGTGCTGCCGTACGGGTTGGTGACACAACCGGCCGGGAGGCCCGGGATGCCTGCGGCAAAGGCTTCGAAGGCCGCTGCCGTCGTGAAGCCCGTGATGCCCTGGTCGGCGGCCATGGCCTGGATGTCTGCCGGCAGGTCCTGAAGGCGCGGGATTTGACAGATCTGGGCGTCGATCTCGTCGTTCTTCAGCTGCGGGTCCTGATAGTGCGCTTCCAGGTCAATCTTCAGCTTGTCATTGAAGCGGTGCTTGAAGCTCGCATTGTAGATCGGGAATTCCGTAAAGTTCGGTGCAAATACGGTCGTGTTCGGGAAGGAGTCCCGGAAGTCGACCGTGGCGTAGGACGCGCCGAGGCGCAGTTCCGTTTCCGGGCCAATCTGCCAGAGGTATTTCGCACCCAGGCTGTTGTAGCTATACGGGAACTCGTGACGGCCGCCGAGCGCAATGATCGTGTCGCCATAGGCATCTGCACTGAACAGCTCGTGCGCGTCCGTCTCGTAGGAGCGGCCAAAGACCAGGATGGAGTGCTTGCCATCCTTGTCCAGCGGCAGGGACACGTTGCCGTAATATTCGCGGGTCTTGAACGAACCGGCATAGGCGCCGACTTCGCCTTTCAGCGTGCCGTCAGGCTCCTTGGTCTTGACGCTGACAACGCCGAGGCCGCCATTGGAACCGAAGTAGAGGCTGTTGCCGCCGCGATAGACTTCGACGCTTTCGATCATGCGCGGATCGATGGCCGTTGCCGGCCAGAGGTCTTCCAGCGGTGAGGAACGGTCGAAATAGGGGACGCCATCCACCAGCAGCAGGGTGTCGCGATCGGTGCCGCCGTCGATGCGGATGGTGAATTCGCCTTCATCCGGCGAGTAGCCGACGTTTGCACCGCGGATCAGGCCCGAGGCAAGTTCGCCGAAATTGGTAAAGCCGCCGGTTTCGATCTCTTCGGAGCTGATCAGCTGGACCTGCGTGCCGAACTCGGCAAAGTCGACAGCAATATCAGACGTCAGAGCATTGACGGCCTGGCCTTCGACGCGAATGGTTTCGAGCCGGCGCGTATCTTCCCCATCCGCATCCGGTTCAGCAATCGCAACCTGGATGGCGGTCGACGCCATCAGTGCGCTCAAGCAGAATTTTACACTGCTCTTCAGTTTCAGTTTCATGGCTGGTGTCTCCATATAACCCCATCACCCGCCGGACATCGACGAGCCGGGCGCGGACGGCCGGGTGGGCCGTACTCGCCACGCCGCCGATCTAGACAGCCATCGCAACACTTATGTGAAGTTTGAATAAAATTCAGATGAATAGTATTTACATCTGAGTTGGATTGTAATTGAGGAAAACTCAAAATACGGAATGAGTTCTGGAGAGTGATGCATGGCGCATGGCCTGATGCCCGCCTCTTCGGCCGAGATTGCGCATGTTGCGCAGGCGGCCAGGGGGTTCCTTATAGACTGGGATGGTTGCTGCGCCATCGACAATCAGCCGACGGTATCCGCAGTCGCTTTCCTGCGCGCTCATCAGGAGCGGGCGGCGATTGTGTCGAACAATTCCTCCAATACGGTCGATGACTTTCTTGAGATTCTCACGAAGGCGGGCGTGTCTATGCGGCGGGAGCAGATCGTTCTGGCTGGTGTGGAGGCAATCGACCGGGCGGCTATGGCCGGGCCGGCCGACGTCATGATTCTGGCCGATCCACGCATGCGCGCCGTCGCGCGGAATTTGGGTGTGCGGCTCAATCGTGATGAGGCGGAGATCGTGGTTCTCCTGCGTGATACGCGGTTCAGTTACAGCCGGCTGGAGCGTGCCGCGAACGCGCTGCGCAAGGGGGCTCGCCTGATTGTCGCCAATCCGGATCTTACGCATCCCGGCGCAGAAGGGCGCGTCAAGCCGGAGACGGGGGCGCTTCTGGCGGCCCTCGGCGCCTGCGTGAATCTGGATACCGTCGAGATGGAAATCATCGGCAAGCCGAAGCCGGGGCTTTATCTGAAAGCGTGCCGGGCGTTGGGGCTGGGACTGGAAGACGTGGTCATGCTGGGCGACAATCCGGCAACGGACCTTGCCGGCGCAGAGGCGCTTGGCATGCGGGCGCTGCTGACGCGGGCAGATGAGCCAGGCGTGTTCGAGGCGCTCCTGCAGGAAACCGGGTTCTAGAACCGCTTCAGGGACAAAACATCAAATGTTTTCCGTAGAGTATCGGTCGCGCGGTCATAATCGGCGAGGGCGAGTGCGGCGATCAGCGCGTCGAGCACGCAGAGCTGTGCGATCCGGCTGGTCATGGCCTCGGTCCGGAATTTGGTCTCGCGTGCCATGGTGAACAGCTTCACGTCTGCATAGGCCTGCAGGGGGGAACTGGAGAAGTTTGTGACGATGATGGTCTTCGCGCCGGCTTCCTTGGCGAGGCGTGTGGCCGCCAGCGTCTCATGGGTGGAGCCGGAGTGCGAGATGGTGAGCACGGCGACATTCGGGCCGGTGCGCGAGGCGCTGATCGCCTGAATGTGGCTGTCCACCACGACCCGTGCGTCAATCCCGATCCTCAGCATGCGGTATTGCGCATCTTCGGCAATCGGGGCGGACGAACCGATGCCGTAAATTTCCACCCGGTCTGCCTCGCGGATCAGCCGTACCGCTTCGTCAACCGCATCGGCATCCAGAATCGACAGCGTGTCGCGCAGCGCCTGAATGCCCGCATGGAACGTCTTCCGGCAGACGGTCGGCGTCGTGTCCGTAGGGCGCAAATCTTCGTGGATGAACTGAACCGGCTGGACCACTTCCTGCGCAAGGCTGAGTTTCAGCTGCTGGAAGCCTGACAGGTCCAGCTGGCGGCAGAGATTGATCACGCTGCCATCGCTTGCGCCGGTCGCCTCCGCCAGTTCCGTCACAGACATGCCGACCACCTGACGGGGATTTTCCAGGATAAAGTCCGCAATGGAGCGCGTGCTGGGCCCAAGGGAGGGGTGACGCACGCGGATGCGTGTCATCACATTGTCCACGATCGGCGTGTCCGCTCGTTTCTTGCTTGCGGTTTTGCGCTTCGGCTTGCTCTCGGACATTTATTGCTCCCTGAGGTTCATATCTCAGTAATTGAATTAAACTCAATAAACGTCAAGAATACTCCACTTTCGTTACACCAGTGTCACAAGCTGCTGCTATCGACCCCTTCAGTGAATTGTTGCGGCGCAAAACGTGTGCGCTGTCGGGTGGTGAAGAGGGCTCTGACATGCGTCTGGTGATGCTTCTGACGGTCCTGATCGGGCTTTGCACGTTTGGCTTTCCTGCCCATGCCCAGCGGACCGGCACGGCCGCCAGCCCCCTCCGTGTGCTGCTGATCCCGGCCGATGGTGGTACGGAAGACGGCACACGGGCAGATTTCCTTCCCTTGTTCAATGCGATTACGCGCACCAGCGGCATCCATTTCGATGTGCAGACAGGCCAAAGTTATTCGGCGGTGATCGAGGGCATGTGCGCCGGTCAGGCAGAGATCGCCTGGCTTGGCCCGGTCTCCTATGTGGAGGCCCACAAGCGCGGCTGCGCAGACCTTCTGGCCGTTGAGGAACGTGATGGCGGCTCCACTTACTATGCCGGAATCTTCGTCTCGGCGGATTCCGGCATCCAGACCCCGCAGGACCTGGCCGGAAAATCCATTGCGCTCGGCTCCCAGCATTCGGCGAGCAGTTTCTCCTATCCGCTGGCCATATTGGTCCAGGCCGGGGTGGACCCGTTGCGGGACCTCTCTGCAATCCGCATCACCGGCAGTCATGCCAATAGCCTGCTCGCCTTGCAGAATGGACTGGTCGATGCGGCGGGGGCTTCTTTCATCTCGTTTGAGCGCGCGGTGAACCAGGGCGGCCTGAATGCAGCGGATTTCCGCCTCCTTATGAAGTCGGACCCGATCCCGAACCCGCCCATCGCCATGCATCCCGGCCTGCCGGATGCCGTGAAAGCCTCGCTGAAGTCATCGCTGGCCAAGGTGCATGAAACGCCGGGCATCCGTCCGGAGTCGATCCGCGGTTATGGCGGCAAACAGGTGGACCGTTACAACACAGAGACGTCTGACGCCCTGTTCGAGGCGATGGCGGGCACAATCGGCTTTATCGACACCGATTATCAGGCCGCAATCCTTCAGAAGTCCGGTTCCTGACCTGGCGGGAGTCGTCTGAATGACTGGTATGCAAGCAGAAAGAGTGGCCAGCGGTCCTGTATTGACGGTGGCGGACGCCCGGAAGACCTATCCGGACGGGCCGGCCGTTCTGGAGGGTGTCTCTCTGGCCATTGAGCCGGGCAGTTTCTGTGTCCTGCTGGGCGCCTCAGGCTCCGGCAAGACGACGCTGTTGCGGTCGATTATCGGCCTCGTGCCGCTGGATGCGGGCGCGATTGACGTAAGCGGAACGCGCCTGACCCCGAAAACGCTGCGCAGTTTGCGCCGGCAGATCGGTATGGTGCATCAGGATTTCGGCCTCTCGGCACGCCTGACGGCAGCGCAGAACGTCATGGCAGGCACGGCGCCCGGCCTGCCCATGTGGCGGTTGCTGTTTCAGGCCTATCCGAAGCCGGTGCAGGAGAAAGCCTGTGCCTTGCTCGCGCGTGTCGGGCTTGAGGCTGGGCATGTGAACCGCCCCGCCAGCGGCCTCTCCGGCGGACAGAAGCAGCGCGTCGGCATTGCCCGTGCCCTGATCAATGATCCGAAGCTGATCCTCGCGGACGAGCCTGTCGCCAGCCTCGACCCCCAGACGGCACAGGACGTGATGGGCCTCCTGCGCCAGACCGCGAAGGAACAGGGCGCCGCCGTGCTGTGTTCGCTGCACCAGATCAATCTGTCGCGCGCCTTTGCGGACCGGATCATCGGCCTGCGCGAAGGGCGGATTGTGTTCGACGGCCCGCCCGGCCAGCTCAGCCAGGACATGCTCGCCCGTATCTTCGGCACAGGCCGCGAGACCTTTGCGCCTGCCATGGCGGTGGCCTGACATGTCGGATGCAGGCAGCCTCAGCCCCTCGGGCCAGAACACGAGCCCTGCACGCTGGCAGGTGAAGCCGGCCTTCGACTGGAAGACCGTCCTGATGGTCGCGGCAGCGTTCGTGCTGCTCTCCGTCTCCGCGCAGCGGATGGAGCTGCATCGCCTGTCCAGCCAGCTGGGGGAATTCCTGCAGGCGAGCGTGGGCCTGAAGGAGTCCTCCCAGATCGGCCGCGGCATCGGCAGCGTGACGCAGCAGATGTACCCCATCGCGATTGCCGAGCGCACGCCGGTTTCCCTGATCGACGATTTCGACCCGGCGCACCTGCCGCTGTTTTCGCACCTCGAAACCGAACAGGTGGAGGAGTCCGCGCTGGACCCTGCCACCATGCAGATGACCACGAAGACGGTGAAGAAGACCTTCCTGGTGGAGCCTGCCGGTTATCTCCTCTATACGCTCGGCAAGATGCTGGAGACGGTGGAGATGGCCATCTGGGCCAGCCTGTTCGCCGTGCTGATGAGCCTGCCGCTGTCCTGGGTTGCGGCGCGGAACTTCACGCCGCATCCCGTGCTCTACGGACTGGCGCGCAGCTTCATTTCCTTCCTGCGGGCGGTGCCGGAGCTGATCAGCGCGCTGTTCCTTGTGCTCGCTTTCGGCTTCGGGGCGATTGCGGGCATTCTCGCGCTGGCGCTGCACAGCGTGGGCTTCCTCGCCAAGTTCTTTGCGGAAGAAATCGAGGCGGCCGACAAGGTGCCCCAGGATGCCATACGCGCCACCGGGGCGGGCGATCTTGCCGTTCTGCGCCTCGCCGTGCTGCCGCAGGTCCTGCCCAGCTATACCGCGCTGACCTTCTACATTCTCGACCGCAATATCCGCATGGGAACGGTGATCGGTCTCGTCGGTGCGGGCGGGATCGGGCAGGAGCTGAAAGGCCGTTACGACATGTTCCAGTATGACCATGTGGCGACGATCCTCCTGATCATCTTCCTTTCCGTGCTGGCGCTGGATGCGCTGGCGGCGAAGATCCGGCGGAAACTGATCTAGGCGGCGTCAGGCGGCGGGCAAGCGGACCACGACTTCCAGTCCGCCACTTTCCCGGTTGCGCACGTCGATGCTGCCGCCATGCTGCAGGGCGATGTCGCGCGCAACGGCCATGCCCAGCCCCATCGTGCCGGCGGCCATCGTCCTTGCCTCATTCTCGCGCGAGAAAGGCAGGAAGATACGGGGCAGGAAGTCTGGCGCGACGCCCGGCCCGTCATCCTGGATAGTGATCTCGTAGACATTGCCTGCCTTGCGAAGCGCGATATCGGCATTGCCGCCGTAACGGATGGCGTTGTCGATAATGTTCGCAAACATCCGCCGCAGGGTGAGCGGGTCACCAAGGATGATAGCGCGGTCTGCATCCGCCAGCTGCACAGGCGAGCCGGTATCCTGATAGCCCTCCACAACGGTTTCCAGCAGGGCGGACAGGTCCAGCTTCTGCATCTCCGCCTCGCGCGCACCGGAGCGCAGGAAGTCCAGAACGCTGGCGATCATCAGGCGCATTTCAGCCAGGTCGTCATTCGCCTTGGTGCGGGAGGCATCCGGCAGCGCGTCGATCCGGTAGGCAAGGCGCGCCAGCGGTGTCTGCAGGTCATGCGCAATCGCGGCCAGCATGTCGGTGCGCTGGTTCATCAGGTCCTCGCGCTCCTTGCGGGCCTCGTTCAGCGCGCGGGCAACGGCACGGATCTCCGGAGCGCCGGATTCGTCATAGGTGTCCGGCCGGTGGGCGGGCGACTGGCGCACCTGCCGGGCAAGTTCCCGCAGCGGCCAGGTGATCTGTCCCGACAAAGCCCACGAAACAGCCATGACCAGCAGGAAGACCAGGCCCAGCACCAGCGCGGTGACCAGCGTCCAGCTCGAAAGGCCGGGTTCTTTCAGTGTGCGAAGGACCAGCCAGCTTCCGTCTCCGAGGTCCACCGTGATCACGAACTGGCCCTTGATGATCCTGCCGAACAGGAAGCCTGCCGGGCCATCGGCCAGGAACCGTTCTGGCGGCATCAGGTCAGGCGAGAAAATATCGCTTGAGAATATGTCGTGCGGCGGCGGCCCGTCCGGTTCCGGTCTGTCGCCCATCGGTGGCTTGTCGCCGTCCTGCGGCGGAGATGGCGGCGGCTCGTGCTGGCCCTGATCCGGTTGTGTTCCCGGTTTGGGGCCAGGAGGCTCGCGCGGGGGGAATTTGCCTGCAGGGCCCAGATCCCGCACATAGACGCGCACGGTCTCCGGCTTCACATTCATGGCCCAGCTGATGGCGCGCTCGCTGTCGGGCGCGCGCATCATCCGGGCCGGTGCTTCCGGCTCGCTCGTGGCGGTCTCGATCTCTATGTCGTAGGCGCCCTTGATCTCGCTGCGTTCGCCTGCGACCAGTTCGGCGATCTGGTTCGCCGTGACCGGTGCCGGGCGCGGGGGCGGGCCGCGCCAGACCAGATAGGTCATGGCCAGGATGGTGATCAGCATGGCTGTCACCGCAAGGGCCATGATCCGCAGGTGGATCGGCAGGGTGGTGGGGAACAGACGGCGCATCAGGATTGTAGTGAAACCTGGTGATTGAACATGTAGCCTTCGTTCCGGACCGTCCGTATCAGGTCGAACTGCCCCTCCTTGTCCAGCTTGCGGCGGAGGCGGGAAATCTGGACGTCGATGGCGCGGTCAAAACTGTCGGCATCGTCACCATGGGCATAATAGAGCAGCTGGTCGCGCGTCAGCACGCGGCGAGGATGCTCAAGGAAGGCGCGCAGCAGGCGGAACTCGCTGTCGGACAGGGTGATCAGCGTGTCTTCCGGGTCGGCCACAACGCGATTGACGATGTCCACGGTCCAGCCGGAGAAAGTATAAATGGGAACTGCCGCGCTGCCGGTGCCCTGCGGCTGTGCCGGTGCGCTGGTGGGCGCCGGGCTCTCAGGCGAGGTCTCCGGCCGGCGCACGCGGCGCAGCACGGTGCGGATGCGGGCCAGCAATTCGCGCGGATTGGCCGGTTTCGGAAGGTAGTCCTCCGCCCCCAGTTCCAGCCCGACGATACGGTCCGTATCGGAGCCCATGGCTGACTGGATGATGATGGGCGTGGTGTTGCCTTCCTGTTGCAGACGCTTGAGGATCGACAAGCCATCCTCGCCCGGCATCATCACATCCAGAACGATCAGGTCCCAGGTACGCTTGGACAGCAGACTGGTGAGTTCACCGGCATTGGCTGCGCTTTCCACGATGAACCCATGACTGGAGAAATACTCCGTCATGGCCTCACGGATCCCCGCGTCATCATCTACCACGAGAATGGCAGTGGACAGGTCCATGGCTGTTAGCGCTCCGATCATGGGCGAAATGTAATGCCCTTAGGTAGCGGCCTGATGCCATCGCCGCAATAAAGCTGAAACATTGCAGAACATTCCGAACAGGCGTGTGAAAGCCATGCCAGTCGGGGCTGCGGCCTGTTGGATAAGTGTGCGCCAATCCGTCTGATAAGCCCCCTCGATAGGCTCAGCTGCATGACAGATCACCGTGCATTCATCACACAGGGCCTTGAGGCCGCCAGGGACGCGCTCGCGGATGCGTCGGCCATGGCGAACCTGCATCTTCTGCCAGCCGGGCTTTCCCGCTCGCTGAAGCGGCGTTGTATGGCCCGCTGGCGTGTGATCGCCACGATCGTGCGCCGGCTGATCTTCCTGATGGCGCTCTCGATAGAGCTTCCCATGATCCGCCATAGTCCGGACAAGTCCGGTATAGTCATGACGAAGTCCGGCATGGTCATGGATGGGGTGGAGGATGTCACGGCATCGTTCGGTCCACAGCCGCGCGCCTTTGCGCTGGTGCCCCACAAGTGCGGACCTCCGCCGCCGGGCGGGCTCGGTACGGCCAGTGTGGGAGGGACCAGTCAGAAAGGGCTGGACGGGCCTGTGCCTGCTGCGCCTGTCATTGCGCAGTTTCGCGCACTCCTGAAAGTGCTCCGCGATCCGGAGGGCCATGCGCTGCGTCTCGCCCGTGTCCTGCGGCGCTGGAAGGCGCGCGGTGAGGCGCGGCCCTACATCATGCCCGTGCGCGGCAACCACCGCCTGCGGCCGGAACTGGGTGTTGTGTCCAGCTTCCTGCCCGGCCTGCTGAACGCCTCGCTCGCGCAATGGCCTTTACCGCTTCCCGATACGAGTTGAGTGCCCTGTAATTGAAGCAAAAAATAGCCGGAGTGCCTGCGGGCACTCCGGCTGAAGGTTCTGGAGAAAACCCTGTCAGGTTCTGACAGGTATGGAAATGCTAGCCCGCACGCCCTTGCGGGCATCGCCGCTGACCAGCGCGACCTGGGTGGGCGATCCGGGGGACGCCGCTGTCGCGCCGGGGCGGCCAAAGACAAGGCCCTCGAATGTTTTCAGGCTGGGCCGGTAGACGAGGTTGCTCTTGTAAACCTCACGCGAAACCGTCTCCGGGAAGAGGATGCGGGAGCGCAACTGGCACGCCTGCGGCTTCTGCATCGACTCCAGCGAGGGGTAGACTTCGAAATGCACATGCGGCTCGCGGCCGGTATAGGTGCCCGGATAGACCGACTTGAAGCTCACGCGCCCGTCCGGTCCGGTCACGCCGATGCCGCGCAGATAACTCGCATCGTTCACGCCGTAGACAGAATACCCGCCCCTGGCGTCGCTGTGCCAGACATAGACCGCCGCTCCGGCCAGAGGCGTCTGCCAGCGGTCGGCCGTCACCAGCTTGATCACCAGGTCCAGCGGAAGGCCGGCGGCGCTGAGGCCCTTGCCATCCATATTGGGGCGGATGTCCCGGCGCAGAAGGCCGGCGCGGGACCAGAAATTCGCAAGGCTCGTCTTGCCGGTGGGCGAGGGTTCATGCGGATAAGGGGCGGCCGGGGTTTTCCGTTCCACTGTCTGGGCCCGGGACGTCAGGACCGGCAGGTTCAGCGTGCCGAGGGCCGCAAGGCGGAGGAAACTACGGCGGGAACCGCTTTGCTCGTTCATGGTGCATTCATCCGGAGACTGTGAGCTTCCATGCCTGCCAGAGGAATGTTGAGTGCGTTTGTCCCGCGCATGTCGACTGATGCCCAAATGTGTCAGCCGGCAAGACCGCATGAAAAACATGTCATCTTGCGATGAATATAGCTGTAGCGCGGGGCAATAGAGTGAATTGCAGAGACCGGGGTGTTCCTTGCAACCCTGAAATATCAAGGAAACATAAGACGCCTACCTGCTTTTGCTGGGCAAAAACAAACATGTGTCTGGCAGGCAAGGTTATGGAAACTGAACATATTCTGGTTGTCGACGACAACCGCGACATTCGCGAAGATCTACGCAGTTATCTCCTGGAACATGGCTATCGCGTGTCTGTGGGGGAATGCGCGGCGGCTGCACGGCGGATCATCCATTCCGGTGAACCGGATCTGGTCCTGCTGGATGTGATGCTGCCGGGCGAGGATGGTATCAGCCTCTGCCGCTCGATCACTCAGCTGCGGGACATTCCGATCGTCCTGCTGAGCGGCCGGGCGGACGAGGTGGACCGGATCGTCGGTCTGGAAGTCGGCGCGGACGATTATGTCGCCAAGCCATTCAATCCGCGCGAATTGCTGGCGCGTATCCGCTCCATCATGCGCCGCACGAAGGGGCGGAACGGAAGTCTGGCGTCGGAGAAGTCCCGCTTCTACGAGTTTGACCGCTGGACCTTCGATGTCGCCCGCCGGAACCTTACGCGGGATGACGGCACTGTCGTGATGCTCAGCTCCGGTGAGTACCAGCTGCTGACGATCTTCCTGAACCGCCCGCAGATCGTTCTCTCGCGGGAGCGGATCGTGGAACTTTCCCACGCCGAAGGCGCCGAAGTGTTCGACCGCAGTGTCGACAGCCAGGTCAGCCGGTTCCGCAAGAAAATCGAGCGCGACCCCAAACGGCCGGACATCATCCAGACCGTCTGGGGGGGCGGTTATGTCTTTGCAGCAGAAGTGAAGCGGCTCTGAGAGCCGCTTCTTTTTTCGGGGAGGCAGATCAGAACCGGGTCGACGTGCTGAAGCGGAAAGTTTCCGTGCGGTCATATTCCTCCTTGGCGAGGATATGGCTGAAGTCGAACCGGATCGGCCCGAACGGGGAATTCCAGTAGATACTGAGACCGGTTGAGGCGCGCAGTGCCAGCTCGTCAGCAATGTACTGGACGCCATCGCGGCCATAAACATCGGTAAATTCCACCGGGTCGCTCTTGTCGACATCGGTCAGCCAGCCAACGGACCCTGCCTCGACAAACAGGCCGCTCTTGATGCCATATTCTTCAGGCATGAAGTTCGGCAGCGAAAGGTCGAAGCTCGCCTGGTAATACGCGTCGCCGCCAAGGGCATTGAGGCGTTTGATGTCGTAAGTGCCGTCATCATTCTCGATCCGCTGAACGATACGCGGGCCAAGGCCTGCCGTATCAAATCCGCGGAACGTGTTGCCACCACGGAAGAAGCGGTTGTTGATCCGAACCCCTTGAGGCGTAACCTCACCGGTATCGGACAAAGCATCGGTGGTGCCATAGGGCTCAATGTAGCCGCCGGACAGGCGGAGCGTTCCTGTGACCCCTTTCATGAAGCCGTGATAGGCAGACAGTGAAGCCGTGCTGCGGATATAGTTCACATCACCGCCCAGGCCGGAAAAGTCCTGAGCGAAGGACATGTCAAAGCCACCGGTCGGGGAAATCGGATCGTTGCTCATGTCGAGACGCAGCGAATAACCGACAATGGAAGAAATCTCTGAGCGCTCCGACGAGCAGAGGGAGTAGCGGTTGAGGTAACGGGAGTCACAGGTGTCGACCACAAGGGAACCATCCGGCAGCGGGATATCATCCGGCGTTAGATAGGCGACCGAGACAACGTCATCGCTCGTGTCACCCGGCGTGTCATTGTCATCCAGTGTGTATTCCGTCGTCAGCCGTTCGCCGGTCTCCTCATCAATGACGATCAGGCTGTCGGTCACGTCGATCGAGTCATTCTGGAGCAGGTATTTCAGGCCCAGTTGAAGCCGCTCGGTCAGCGGGAAGCCGAGTTGAGCGCCTGCACCATAAGACAGGGTCGTATATCCGCCGAGCGACGTGCTCGAATAATCCAGCCGGGAAACAAAGGCATTCACCCCCGCGGCGAGGTTCATGTCGAGGAAGCGCGGTTCTGTATATTGAAGGTCCAGGATCTGCTGCAGGCTGGACGTCGAAATCCGGGCGGATGCTGATTGTCCGCGTCCCAGAACGTTGCGCTGGGACATGCTGAGATCAAGCAAATAGGATTCAGACGAGGAAAAGCCTGCCGAGAATGCCAGCTCGCCCGTCGGCTGTTCCTGGATATTCACATTGATATCGACCCGGTCGGCATCCCCGGTCGGGACTTCCTCGATTTCGACTTCCTTGAAGAAGCCAAGGGCCCGAACCCGGTTGCGTGAGCGGTCCAGCAGCACGCGGTTGAAGGCATCCTCCTCGGAGACTCGCAATTCCCGCCGAATAACCCGGTCCAGGGTCTGGGTATTCCCGAGAATGTTGATGCGATTGATGTAGACCCGCGGTCCCTCATCAACGAGGAACGTCACGTTGACGATATGGGTTTCCGGGTCTGCATCGATTTGCGGGCGAATGTCGACGAAGGCGTATCCGGCAATGCCGGCAATATAGGTCAGGGAGTCGATGGACTTCTCGATGGCGTCGCCGCGGAACAGATCATCCTTGTGCATCACCAGTGCTGACTGAAGCGCTGTCGTGTTCAGCCGTTCAAGCGCGGACTCCACTTTCAGCTCGCCGAACTTGTAAACCTCACCCTCGTTGATCGTGTAGGTGATGTAGAAGTCTTTCTGGTCCGGTGTCAGTTCGGCGACAGCAGATTCGACACGGAAGTCGTAATAGCCCTTGTTCTGGTAAAACTCGCGCAGGCGCTCACGGTCATATTCCATCCGTCCGGGGTCGTAATTGTCATTGGACGAGAAGAAACGCCACCAGCGGGATTGGGTTGTCACGACTTCGGAACGCAGACGCTGGTCGGAATATTCTTCATTACCAATGAAATTGATCGAGCGAACGCCTGACACCGGGCCTTCCGTGATCTTGAAGATCACATCAACGCGGTTTTGCTCCAAAGGTTTGTAGAGGGGTTCCACCTTGGCCGCGAAGCGGCCGGCTTGCCGGTAAAGCTCCATGATGCGCTGAACATCCGATTGCATCCGGGCCGCTGTGAAAACGCTTCGCGGCTCAACCTGGATCTCTTCCCTGATCTTGTCTTCCTTCAGGGCCTTGTTGCCCTCGATGATGACGCGGTTCACCACGGCGTTTTCAACAACGGTGATGACAAGGTCATCTCCGGAGCGTTCGAATTTCGCATCGGCAAAGAGACCGGTGGCGAACAGGGCTTTCAGGGACAAGTCGATCCGTTTTGCATCAAATGCGTCGCCTGGGGTGACGAGAAGATAGGAGAGGACGGTGCGGTCCTCGATCCTCTGGTTTCCATCGACGCGGATCGCGCGGATCGTTCCATCCGCCTGCTGTGCATGAGCTGGCATTGGCAGCACCATTGTCCCGGAGGTGAGACAGAGGGCGAGCGCAATGGCAGTAGCGGGATGACGCATGTCAACTTCCTTGTAAGGGGCTGCCGGAGAGGCAGGAAGCGGGGGTCAGAAACGGAGCTTGATGGAGGCGTTTGCGGTGGCGACGGTTGCTTCGTCAGAGAATTCCCCGCCAACTCCCAGGCGGAGCTTCAGGTATTCGGAACCGGCAACCATGGAGATTCCGACTGTCGCGGCATCTCCGAATTCCTCGCTGGAGCGAAGGGTGAATTGCTCGTCATAGCCGACGAAATTCGCACTGACTTCGTAAGGGGTTGAGGACAGTGTCGAGCGGTAACCGAGATCCAGTGACGCGCGCAGCATCGGCTCGATGCCATCGTCCTGAGTGAACTGCGC
Organism: Rhodobacterales bacterium; assembly: GCA_014763715.1. Lineage (GTDB taxonomy): Bacteria > Pseudomonadota > Alphaproteobacteria > Caulobacterales > Hyphomonadaceae > Hyphomonas. The sequence continues at coordinate 41,426 of JACXUV010000024.1, forward strand.
AAGGGCAGGACCAAGGTTCTCGTTGGAACGGTTTGGACGCCAGGTCCAGCTGAGGGCGACGCCTGTGCTTGCCGTGACTTTTTCCGTGTGGGCGTCGGAAACGGCAAGGTTCAGGCCATTGGAGGCGGTTTCCTGATAGGCATCCTGGTTCAGGCTAAAATAGTCGATGCCAATACGCGGGGAGATCTGGAATGCGCCAGAACCCAGGTCACTGCTTGCCAGTAATGAGGCGGACGTGCTGCGGCCATCCCACTCGCCACTCACTTCGGATTCATATTCACTGACTATGACTTTACGATAGCTGGAATGACCGATGTCGGAATACATGGTTGCAGCTTGAAGCGTAACCGGACCGATCTTGTCAGAGGCGTAAAGACCGATACCGAGGCTCTTCATCGTGACGGGGTTCAGGCCGCCGGTTTTCTCCTCGAAACGGCCGTCAGACATGTTGGCCATGATGCCGACGGCATCCAGCCCAAACATGGAGCGATCATAGCCAAGCGAGATACCGAGGCCCCGGCCATCGTATCCGGGAGAGTCAGAGGTACCCGAGGCGTCGATGTTGGTGTAGTTTTCCTGGATCCAGGCACCGTTGCCGGCTTCGCTTGAGGTCCTGCTCAGGGCCAGGTGAGCTCCAAGGGAGCTGAAGGCCGCGCTGGCCTGGGATTCCAGATAGCGGGTCGCCGCATCAGTACGTTGCGGCAGGAGCAGACTGTATGCCTGCATGAAGTCTTTCTCGGTAGTGAGTTCAGCGATGGCCGATCCGATATCCTCATCGCTGGTCGCAATTTGCAGGACCGCCGCATAGGCGTTGGACTGGTTCGAGTCGAGTTTCAGTTCTGAGGCTGTCTTCAGGTGGAAATCGAGATTTAGCGCGTTTGGATCTTCGTCAGGTGAAACCAGCGTCACATCATAAATCCACGGCAGACCTGTTGTGACGGTGTTGTAGTCGGCAGAAAAGTCGAGCATCAGGGCACTGAGCAGGGGCACCGAGAAGTCTTCGGCGAGGAGAGACGTCAGAACGGGTTGGAGGCTCAGCTCATCGGTAAGTGTCGCCGTGCCCGCGACCTGGAAAAAGGGTGTCGAGCGGATATTGTTCGGATCGATTTCCAACGCCAGCAGGCTGGTGCCGGAAACATCCAGGCTGGCTAGTTCCAGGGTCGTGTCTTCTTCAAAAGTGACCTCGGAATTTGCGATCGACATGGTGAGGTTTCCGCCAGTCGAGTAGAAGTTTCCTGAAATGTCCGAGTCATTGAGAATGCTGACGGAGCCACCTGATGACCCGAAATACAGGTCTCCGGCGAGTGTGGTATCTGACAGGCTGGCAAGGATATCGGAGCCGAAGTGTATGTCCCCGGAATATACGATAGAGTCGAATTCCAGTGTGCTTCCGCCTTCTCCGAAATAGGTGTCGCCGATCACATAGCCATCAAGGGCGCGGAACACATCATCGCCCCTACCAAAGAGTATATCACCGACCAGATAGGGATCGGCGACATCATCCTCATCGATCTCGTCGTCATCATTGGTATCTTCCGTTGGAATTTCCCGGTCCTGAAGCAGTGTTATGCCGGCAGTCGTTCCGGACAGGTCGATCGCGCGGGCAATGCCGGTTTCGTTGTCTTCGCGTCCATCGGAAACCAGCAAGGCCGAGATTGTGCCGGTATTCTCGATATATGTCAGTGTGCCGCTTGAGTCCTGGACTGCTGTCGCGACGCCGCCATAACCGTTGGAAGAGGCCTTGATCGTTCCGGAATTGAGGAGTGTGGTCAGGTTGGCACCGTCATCGACCTGCACTGCAGTGGCTGTGTCGTCGGACAATGTATAGGTCGTGGCGGATATGGTTCCGGTATTCTCCAGCGTGCCTATGTTAGTTAAGATACCGAGATTGAGCGCCAGTGCCGCAGCCTCATAAGCTGTGGCCTGGATTGAGCCGGTGTTGAGGATACCGCCCTCAATCGTCACACTTGCTGAGCCATCTTCAGCGCCATGAATGGCAAGAGCAGTTGCGTCAAATCCAATATTAAGGCCGTTCGCGAAAACAGTACCGCGGTTGATCAGACCCTGATCAAACGAGAATGTCGCGAGGACTTCGTCTGTGTCGTCGTCATCGTCGTCGTCGAGAGTGTCGTGGACGGTTTCTACAACTGTGCCGAGAGTGATGTCTGTGTCGACAGCCTCAATGTCGAGCGCGATACCAGAACCATAGCTGTAGATCCGGCCGCTGCCCCGGTTCTCATCGAAGTCTTCGACGGTGTCTTTCGTTTCGTCGTCTTCATCCTCTTCCGAAACATAATCATCCACGGCACCGTTGATGAGCAGGCCATTGATAACACTGCCTGTCAGGCGGACAGTGTAGGCGTTATCGTAGAGGTCATCTGCATCCAGGCGGTCTTCGACGGGATCTGTGTCCTCATCAATGTTGAGTGGCGCAATGTAATTGGTTTGTCCGACACTGGTGAAGCCGGTAGACGTGAGCGTGCCGTCTATCGAGAAGGCCCCGCCAATATCTCCATCGATAGTCAGACCCGCTGCGTTTTCGCCTTTCGCAGACACGGAGCCGCTGATGGAAACGTCTCCGGTGGCGCCATCAGAGAGCTGTATGCCAATTGCGTTGTCTCCGACTACGGAGATACTGCCCGAAACGTCCAGGTTCCCGTCAAGCAAAGGGTTGATGATGATGCCTGCGGAGTCGTTTCCTTCGACCATCAGGTATCCGGAATCACCGATCAGAATGTCACCTGTCAGGGGATCGCCGCCATCGACGAGAATGGCGATGCGGTCTGAGCCGATGGCGAGGGGGCCGTCATCGTCGTCATCATCGTCTTCATCTTCGCGATCATAGTCCTCGATCAGCTGGATGGAGCCTTCAATCGTCAGATCAGTGTCGCGCCCGGTGGTAACGTGAATGCCGACAACATTGTCTGTGTCTTCAGCGATCAGTACACCTTCACTGCTGACACTATTGTCGGAGTCCACAGTGACGATATCCGTGCCCTCAGATCCTGAGACATCGATTTCGCCATCATCTGTAATGGTTATGTCGCCGGGCGAGCCGCTATCCGCAGTAGATGTCGCGATGGGGGTTGTCGTGTCGGAGTCGATTTCCGCTGCGGTCGCGGCCGTGCCGGTGACGGTGGCTCCGAGAAGAAGAATGAGGATTCGGTGTGAGGCGGATGCACGGAAGGCGGATGTCCGGAATGCCGTTTGAGGGGCTCTTATTAACGCCTTGTAATATGGTGAGAAAAGGCCCATGCAGTTGTGCTCCGGTTCGGGTGGAGCGTCTGCGTTACGGGAGGGGCTTGTCTAAACTTTGCCGGATAGGCTCAATGCGCAGCTGATCCTTGTCAGCCTGACACAATTTCGACAATTCGGTAATTTTCGAAATCAAAATGCCCGCCTACGGAGTAAGCGGGCAGTCTGGTTTATGCTTGTAATATCAGTGGGGCCCGGCGTTCTGGAGTTCCGCGCTGAGGCGGTCCCTAAGATCCCGTTTGACAAACTTTCCGCTGGCATTGCGGGGCAGTGCATCCGCGAGGAACCAGACATAACGGGGCACTTTGTGCTTGGCCATGATGCCGGCGCAATGCGCGCGGAATTCGTCTGCCGTCAGTGCCTCGCTGGGTTTCAGAACGAGGGCAATGCCGACTTCTTCGCCGAGACGGTCATCCGGCACGCCGAACACGCTGCATTCCGCGACAGCCGGGTGGCGGTAGGCGACGGATTCGACTTCGGCACAATACACATTCTCACCGCCCCGCAGGACCATGTCCTTCTTGCGGTCAACGATGAAGATGAAGCCGTCCTCGTCGATCCGTGCAATGTCGCCTGTGTGGAGCCAGCCATCGGTGATCGACTCGGCGGTGGCCTCCGGGCGGTTGATGTAACCCTTGATGACGGATGAGCCTTTGACCCAAAGTTCTCCAAGTTCCCCGGGAGGAACCGCGTCGCCCAGCTCGTCTACGCATTTGACTTCGAAGTTCGGCATGGCCGGGCCTGCGCTATCCGGCTTGTCGACGAAGAAGTCTGCAGAGACGGACGTGATGATGCCGCAGGTTTCTGTCATGCCATAGCCTGTGCCAGGCCGGGCGGTGGCAACCTGGGATTCGATCTTCTGCACGAGATCAGGCGGGACCTGAGCGCCTCCGCCTGCGAGTTGTACCAGGCTGGACGTGTCCGTCTTGTCGAAATCCGGATGATTGATCAGTTCCCGCGCCATGACAGGTACACCGCTCATATTGGTGACTTTTTCGCGCTCGATGATTTTCAGCGCTTCGCCAGCATCCCAGCGATACATGAGCACGATCGTGCCACCACCGGCTGTCGCTGCGTAGGCACCGCAATTGTTGGCCGTTACGTGGAAGAGCGGCGTGGTGATCAAGACAACCGGGGGCGGCGGATCGGCTGGCGGCTCAATGCCGGTCGCGCGCTGGGTGGCCAGGGAGGTCGAGGCCGAGGCGTAGACCATGTTGAGCAGATTGGAGACACAGCCACGATGGGTCAGCTGTGCGCCTTTCGGAAAACCGGTGGTGCCGGAAGTATAGAAGATACAGGCATCGGAATCGGGATCCACCGAGACATCCGGCATATCGCCGCCATGGGCAATGACCTCACTCCAGGGCGTCATGTTCTCGGGCAAGTCGGGAATGCGCACGCCAACCAGCTTCATAGACGCGGTAAGGTCCGGGCGGTCCTTGATCCGCTCCAGACGCTCTGCGTCAACGAACAGAACCTTGGGTTCCGAGTCCTTCAGCGCGTAGGCCATTTCCTCGGCGGTCCACCACGCATTCATGCCAACGACGGCGACGCCGACCGAAACACAGGCCCAGTAGATGAGCAGCCATTCGGGGTAATTGCGCATGGAGAGCGCGACCCGGTCACCCGGGCGCACGCCTTGCTCGAACAGCCAGGCAGCAACGGAGTTCACTTGTGCATGAGCTTCGGCATAGGTGAGCCGCTCGTCTTCGTAGACAAGGTAGGTCCGGTCAGCGAAGGCAGCCGTGGACAACCAGACTTCGCGTACACTCGGCGGAGCGTTCTTGTACACGCGAAGCTTGTTTCCGAGGACTTCGGCTTCGACGATCTCAAATTCGCCGCCGGGGCCTGTCAGTTCCTCGCGTGCCTTCAGAAGTTCTGCGTAGTGCATGTCTCTCCCCAATATGATTTTTGGGGATCATACATGCCTCGCTGGTCAAGGAAATGACTTGCGTAGGGGCAAGTAACCGTGCGGTAGCGATGCAGAGCGGGGTTCCGGCACCCTTCCAGCGCCGGAGCCTGTTGCGTCTGCAACCTAGTCGCGCACGGCAACCACTTCAATTTCAATCAGCCAGCCAGGATTGGCCAGACCTGCCACTTCGAAGACGGATCGCGTCGGCAGGTTTGGCTGCTCTTCAGTGCCGAAATACTTCACATAGCCTTCCATGAAGCCGCCGAAATCAAGCGCGTCTTCACCGGGTGCGGCGACGATGTAGACCTGCATCTTGATCACATCGCCCATGCTGAGGCCGATGCTCTCCAGCCGCGCCTCAATGGACGCGAGCGTTGATTCGGTCTGTGTGGTGATATCGCCGTAAGCGGCCGGTGTCCTCGGTTCTGCCGTGTCATCTGCAACAGACGGACCTGCTCCGCTCAGATAGACCAGCGTCGCATCGGCCGGCACTTCAGCGGCCAGCAGGATAGGGAAATCGGAATTCGGGATCTTGTGACGGATCACTTCACTGTCTGCAGATCCACAAGCGCTGAGGGCGATGGCTGCGGCGGAAAGAAGGGGGGCTATCAGGCGCATGGTGTTTACTCCGTAATCTGACTATTGGGGGCGGCTGAGTTTGACCTGCTCGGCGGTGGCCACCGGTTCATAAGAATTATCTCCCAGCCCGGATTGCAAGTAGTTGACCACGGCGGCCACTTGCTCATCCGAAAGCGTGTGGGCAAAGGACGGCATCGCTTTGTAGCCGTTCAGGATGATAAAGACAGCATAATCGGGATATTCCAGCTTCTCATTTCCTGCGAGTGCTGGGTACATTCCGCCACCCACGGCGCCTTCGCCTTCGGGCATATGGCAGCCAGCGCAGAGCGTGGAGTAAATTTCATCTCCGCGGGTCACAGTTACGCCCGGGCCGTCGAAAATCTTTTTCTCAAGTGGCGTCGGCTCAAAGCTGGTGATCTCAGGAGTGCCTTCATCAGCATGCATGCTGAGGGCTGTGGCTGCGAATGCAATTGCGGTCAGAACGGTGCGGGTGGTGCAGTCTAGTGGTCTCATCCGTTGATCACCTTGTCATGCAGTCGGCCGATCGCATCGAGCGAGGATTCGATTGCGCCTTCCAGCCAGGCGCCGAGATAAGAAACATGCTCGCCTGCGCAGACGACACGATTGTCGATCTTCACGGCATTGGCGTAATGGGCTTCCTTGTCTCGCCAGATCCCGAAACAGCCGAGGACCCAAGGCACCTTGTGCCAGACCACGCTGACGCCGGTTTTATACTCCTCCAGATATTGAGGATGGATGTGCGAGCCGAACTCCAGCGCCCATTTGATCCGGTCTTCCGGCTGCATGGCATTAAACTCAAAAGCCTGCGCATCATCCCAGGTGTAGCCCCCAAGCACCACGGCCGGGCCTTTGGTGAACAGACCGCCCGAAGGATAGGAAATCATCTCGATCGGCAGGTCGGTGTAGCTGATCCCGCCATAGATCCTGTCGTCTTCTTCCCAGAACCGCCGCTTGAATTCCAGGCCCCATTTTGCGGAGCCGCGGTAATAGACATTGTTGATCGCAGCGGTCAGCCCGGGCGAAAGATTGTGGTCCATCTGGCCGAGAATGGAGAAGGGCACTGTGCAGACACACCAGTCTGCTTCTGCTGTCAGCGTGTCGCCGGTGCGGGTATCTTCATAAGCAACGTGTACGCCATTCTCGTCCTGTTGCAGCGAAACAACTTTGGAATTGTAGCGGATGAGGTCGCCAACTTCCCGCGCAAAGGCCTGGGCAATCATGTCCATGCCGCCGACAGGTTGGAACATCGGCATCTGGTGGTCGACCAGGTCTGCATCGGCGAGACGTTGCCAAAGGTTCGATTGGAGGATTTCTGACAGGCTGAGGGGCGTGGAGGGCGTCGGGGCACCCTCGAAACCCGCACTCGGCGGTTTGCCATAGCCGCGGTACCGGCTGGTAAGGTCCCCAGCCGTATAAGTGTTTGAGCTATCTAGCGCGCCGGTTGCGCGGAGAGATTCGATCAGGGCTTCCCTGTCCTCAGAGGTCAGCATATCGTCCAGGCGGTTCTGGTCGACGGCCTTGGCAAGCAGTTCCGAGGTTTGGCCGCGATAGTCCGTTGCGATATGCTTGAAACGCTGGGGCTTGCCGCCGAAGGCCTTCGTGTTATGCAGATAGGCGTTGTGGTTCTGCTGGATGAAGGGTTCCAACTGAACGCCCAGGCGCTGGCAGTAGTCGATCACGCCATGATGGTCGTAGGGAATACGCCAGGGGCCGGGATTGATGTAGTTGTCGCCATCAAAGGTGACATGCTGGGTCGCGCCGCCCATCTCGGTGTAGGTGTCGCCGCCTCTCAGCGTCCAGCAGCGGCCGCCAGCTTTCTCGCGGTACTCCAGCACCTCGACCTGATAGCCGGCGGCCCGTAATTCCAGCGCGGCCACCATGCCGGCCAGGCCAGCGCCCAAGATAAGAACCTTTGCTCCTTTCGGATCACCATCGAGCTTGATCGGCCCTTTATAGGATGACGGCTGGACGTGATGGATCGCTTTCATCGCGGAGTAGAGCGCCGCGCTGCCAGCCGTTGCGCCAATCATTGCCAAGGCGTACCGCCGGGTTGCTCCCTGCATGTATCCCTCCCTTTTCCTGAATGTCGTAGGCGCGGGGCCGGTGCCGTAAAAGGAAAATCTGCCAGGACCAGACGCATTCGGGGTGGGGGACCAAAATTCGGTCAGACAGACATGTGGAGACTGGAAATGGGGCGAAGCGGTACAGGCGCGTAGGCTGGCGTCCGTGATTCGTTGGGGTGAGCCTGGCGCGATACGTCACCGGGTGCCCAAAGTATCCCGAAAATGCAGGAGACTGTGGATGGGCCGTATGCTTGCGCTGCTGCGCTCTTGTTTCCTAATTTAGAATAATTATAGAAAACGAATAAGGGCGAAGGAAACGTCAGTCGCGGGTCAGTCAGCGCAATAGAACAAATACAAGCGCGCGATTTGTCCCACTACAATTTATTGGCAAGCCGCAAGGGACAGGTATTGGATTTGTCCCGGCTAGCAACAACAGACGGAGCCGTAATGTCCCTGATCAATACCGAAATTAAGCCCTTCAAGGCCGAAGCTTTCAAGCAAGGCAAATTCGTGTCGGTGAGCGAAGCCGACGTGAAGGGCAAATGGGCGATTTTCTTCTTCTACCCGGCAGACTTTACCTTCGTCTGCCCGACCGAACTGGAAGACCTGCAGTCCGAATACGCCACGCTGCAAGGCATTGGTGTCGAAGTGTTCGCCGTGTCGACCGACACGCACTTCAGCCACAAGGCATGGCACGAGACTTCGCCGGCTATCGGCAAGATCGAATACTACATGCTGGGCGACCCCACCGGCACCATCACCCGTAACTTCGACAATATGCGCGAAGACATGGGCCTGGCTGACCGCGGCACGTTCGTGGTTGACCCGGATGGCGTGATCCAGGTGATCGAAGTGACCTGCGAAGGCGTTGGCCGTAACGCAGCGGAACTCGTCCGCAAGGTCAAGGCGGCCCAATACGTTCGCGCAAACCCGGGTCAGGTCTGCCCGGCGAAATGGGAAGAGGGTGCTGAGACCCTTGCTCCGTCGCTGGAGCTGGTCGGCAAGATCTGATCTGCCGCTTTTTGATTCTCCGGCTGGTCGTGCACTGCGCGGCCAGCCGGGTTTCCCATTCCCCACACAGGAATATGCGCCGTTAACTGGTGCACATGCGAATATCGCAGGAGATGACTCATGTTGGATGCCAACCTGAAAACCCAGCTCAAAGCCTATATGGAAAACATCCGGCGCCCGGTGGAGCTTGTGGCCGCCCTGGATGACACCAAAGGCAGCCGGGAACTCGAAGAACTCCTGCAGGAGATTTCGGAGCTTTCCGACAAGGTCAGCTGGTCGCGCGGCCAAGATGCCCGCGCGCCGTCCTTTGCAATCACCACGCCAGAAGCGGACATCAGCCTGCGTTTTGCTGGCCTGCCGCTCGGCCATGAATTCACCTCGCTTGTCCTTGCGCTCCTCCAGGTCGGCGGCCATCCGCCAAAGGTCGCCCCGGAAGTGATCGAGCAGATCAAGTCACTTGAAGGCAAGTTCGAGTTCGAGACGTATTTTTCCCTCTCCTGTCAGAATTGCCCGGACGTTGTGCAGGCACTGAACATGATGGCGGTGCTGAACCCGAATATCCGCCATACCGCGATTGATGGGGCCCTGTTCAAAGCCGAAGTCGATGCACGCCAGGTTATGGCTGTGCCGACCGTTTACCTGAATGGCGAAGTCTTCGGATCGGGGCGTATGGAAATCGAGCAGATCCTCACCAAGCTGGACACCGGCGCGCAGGAAAAAATGGCGGCCAAGATTGCCGCGAAAGAGCCCTTCGATGTGCTGGTAATTGGCGGTGGCCCGGCAGGGGCGGCGGGAGCGGTCTACGCCGCCAGGAAAGGCATTCGCACGGGTATCGCCGCTGAGCGGCTGGGCGGGCAGGTGCTGGATACAATGGGTATCGAGAACCTCATTTCTGTACCGTACACGGAAGGTCCGAAACTGGCCGCTGCGATGGAGACACACATCAAGGAATATGATGTTGATGTGATGAACCTGCAGAAAGCCGCCAGACTTGTTCCGGCTACCAAGGAAGGTGCATTGCACGAGGTTGTGTTGGAGAATGGTGCCAGCCTTAAATCCCGCACTCTGATCCTGGCGACAGGCGCGCGTTGGCGCCAGATGGGCGTGCCGGGCGAGGAGGAATACCGCAACAAGGGGGTTGCCTACTGCCCGCACTGTGATGGGCCGCTGTTCAAAGGAAAACGCGTTGCCGTGATCGGCGGCGGGAACTCCGGCGTGGAAGCGGCGATCGATCTGGCGGGCCTAGTGGCTCATGTCACGCTGATCGAATTCGACACGCAGCTGCGTGCGGACGCTGTGCTGCAGAACAAGCTTCGCAGCCTGCCGAATGTCGACATCATCACGTCGGCCATGACGACAGAAGTACTTGGTGATGGCTCCAAGGTGAAAGGGCTCGTCTACAAGAACCGCAACACGGATGAGCAGCATGAAGTCGCCCTGGAAGGTATTTTCGTCCAGATCGGCCTGGTGCCGAACACGGAATGGCTGCGCGGTAGCATTGAGCTGACAGAGCGTGGTGAGATCGTCACGGACATGCGCGGTCAGACATCTGTTCCAGGTGTCTTTGCTGCTGGTGACGCCACAACCACGCCCTACAAGCAGATCGTGATTTCAATGGGTGAGGGTGCCAAGGCGGCTCTTTCCGCCTTTGACTATCTGATCCGGCTTGCGCCGGTTGAGGCGCCGGTTCTGGAAGACGCCTGAATTGGTTACAAGCCAAGCTCGCTGAGCCCGGGGTGGTCGTCAGGACGGCGACCCTGTGGCCAGTGAAACAAGCGCTCTGCTTTGCTGATTGCCAGGTCGTTTATGCTTGCATGACGCTTTCGCATCAGGCCGTTTTCGTCGAATTCCCAGTTCTCGTTGCCATAGGCACGGTGCCATTGGCCATTCAGGTCGTGAAATTCATAAGCATAGCGCACAGCGATATGGTTCTCCGTGAATGCGAACAGTTCTTTGATCAGGCGGTAGCAATATTCATTGTTCCATTTTTCTGTCAGGAAGCGGACAATTTCAGACCTGCCCCTGATGAAAAGGTTTCGGTTCCGCCAGGCGCTATCCTCTGTGTAAGCAAGAGACACTTTTTCAGGGTCGCGGCTGTTCCAGCCATCTTCGGCAAGGCGTACTTTTTCTACTGCGGTCTCGTATGTGAATGGCGGGAGAGGTGGTCTCATGTCAGTACTCTGTGTTTAGTTATAGGCAGCAGTAATGGGTGGCTGGAAAGGCATCTCCAGCCACCCTTTCGTCGCTAGAGGTCGTTAACGGCCTTGTGCTCAATACGCGGCCAGGTGCGTTCGGCCTTGGCGAGAATGCGCGTGGAGTCCTTCTTGTACTTTTCGAAGATCTCGGCGTTCACGAAGAGATACAGCTTGCCATCAACAATGTCGGCATAACGCGGGTCGCCGTCGAATTTCTTGCCGAGCGCAACGGCATAGGCGCAGAAGCCGCCATATTGGGGCGCATACATTGCCGGGTTGGCTTTGAATTTCTTCGCAGAGTCTTCGGAAGCGAAGTAATAGGCAACACCATCATCGACAATGGTGTAGCGTGCGTCACCTTCTGCGACTGAATTCGATGTTGCCAGCGCTACGGCGTCCACGCCGTGGAGGCCAAGAGGGACACCCGCTGTAGTGATCCCTGTCGAGACATTGTGCTCATCTTCGGCAAAGGCGGGCATGGCAACTGCGATGACGGCTGTCATCATGATGGCTGAGAGTGTTTGTGTGCGAGGCATTTCAATTTCCTTTTCAAGAGGTTGGGGGAGTGAAGTTAGTGGGAGGGGCTCCGGTGGGAGCTGGGTGCCAGGAACCTCTCGGACGGTGAGCTCCTGGCGGACTTGAAAAATCAGGAGGCAGATACCGGGAGGAGCGTCGCTCAAGGGGATGGATCCCAGGAGAGTTTCTTGGTCCGGCATGTCATGTTTCCTGTCATTGCTGGGAACACAGGTGATGCGTGTCCCGTAAGGCCCGGCTGGCGGTAGAGAGAGGGGAGGGCCGCCAGCCGGGTGGGGTATCCACGCCAGGTGGGACGTGGATGGAGCTATTTCCGGTACGCTGCCTTGATGGCTTTGACAGTGTTGTCGGTATTGTCGACCGCGCTGGCGATCATCCGGAAATTGGTGAGGGATGCGTCGTAGCCGTTATAGAGCGGCGTGATGGCACCTGCGGTCGCATCGGTGACAACCATCACTTCGAAGCCTTGCTCGATCAGCTCACGCATATGGGACTCGGTACAGAGGTTTGAGGACATGCCGCCCAGAATGACTTTGGAGATACCCGCTTTACGAAGTTGCAGAACCAGATCATTCGTCTCCGGACCATAGACCTTGTGCGGGCTGGTCACGACCGTCTTGCCATTGTTGATGTAGGGCTTGTAAAGATCCAGCCAATCAGCGCCGGAGCCTTCGAACCCCTCCAGGGTCAGGGCGTGGGGGCGGTCGAACATGCCGATGCTGTGCATCAGAGTTTCGAGTGTGCCTTCGAATTCCCATTTGTGATCATGCGCATAATAGAAGTGCGGGGAGACAAAGACCGGCATCCCGGTCTCACCGGCCACCTTGAACAGAGCTTCAAGATTTTCGACGGTCCCGTTTTCGGTAATGCTCTGGCCAACCACACCCCAGGTAACGCCCTTGGGGGAGAGGAAGTCATTTTGCGGGTCGGTGATGACAATCGCCGTCGTCGCTGGGTCAATGGCAAAACCTGGCATTGGAAGGCCGTCATTCACCGGCGGCATCTTCGCCGTGGCGGCGCGGGCGGTTTCTGCGCTTGCAATGGGAGACAGCGCAATAAGGCTGGCCAGGCCGGCTATGGATGTCAGCAGTTTCAGTGTGGGGTAGGGGGTGATCATGAGTGCCTCCTCTCAGGCGGGGGTGGGTGTCGGTTGCTTCCTGAGGGGACTGACGGGGGCCTCAGCGTGCCGTCCGGCCCTTCAGACTTAAGCTGAGATCAGACTATTCAGGTGCCTGGTGTCGGTATTGACGCCGGGCGACAGCTCTTTGACCGTGCGCGTCAATTCCGGCGATGTACGGTCCTTTGAGGGGTTGAGTGCCGCTGAAAACCGCCTAATGAACAACTCTTCCGGAGATAAGGGGATGTCCGGGGCACTGCCGGGGGGGAGAAGGTATGACGCACGTTTCGGCGATGTTTGTCAGGAAGATGATCGAGCAGGCGCCGGGCAGCCTTGATCCCGCCGCGCTCTGGCACAGCGTAGGCCTCACCCCCGCAGATGCTGCAGACCCGTCGGCTGGCGTGCAAGATATTGTCTACTATGGATTACTGGAAACCCTCGCGGCGGCCGAAGCGCCGGATATCAGCTTCCACCTCAGAACCTCCGCCGGAATGAAGTGCGCCGATTTCGGGGCGATCGGCCTTGCTTGGAAATCCGCGCCGACATTGCGCCGCTCCTTCCAGCGCCATGATCGCTATGCCCGCGCCTTCAACACGACTTCGACCTTTCGCCTTATCGAGCGGGACGGAAAGAACCTGTGGACGCATCACCGCCCCGAACCGAAGCGCCTCGGCATGTATCTTTCGACAGAAGGGACGATGGGCACCTATGTGGCGATGTGTCGGGAGACGACTTTTGCGGAAAACAAGCCGGAGGCCGTCCAGTTCTGCCATCCCGAACCAGCTGGTTCGCTCAAGGCGCTGGAGGAGTACTTCCAGTGCCCGGTAACCTTTGGGGCGGATATTGACGCGATCATCCTGCCCGAGGACCGGCTGGACAAGCCGAACACGGTGGGCGACGAAAGCATATGGCGTTTCCTGACCGCGCATATTGAAGAGACACTGGCCGATCAGGATGCTGAGGAAACCCTGACGCAGCAGATCGTCCAGAACATCGTCAACATGCTCAGCGAAGGCGTACCGACCCTGTCGGACGTGGCATCCGAATTCGGCATGAGTGCGCGGACGTTGCAACGGCGGCTGGCAGAGGAAGGTCACAGCTTCCAGACAGTGGTGGACGAAGCCCGGCGTCAGCTGGCGGAGCGGTTTCTAGCGGATACGCGCTACTCAATTGCGGAGATTGCCTTTCTCACAGGCTTTTCGGAGCAGAGCGCCTTCACCCGCGCCTTCAAGCGCTGGGCCGGCCGGACCCCCGGGGCTTTCCGCCTGGGGGCATCTGCACGCGTCCGGTAGCGCTGGTGGGGTTTGAATTTACGCTTTGAGCTTTGACGCCAGATAGGCGTGACCGTCGACCATGCGGCGGATTTCATCTGCTCGTGGTTCGAGGTTCCAATCACCCTTGTCGACAGATCCTCCAAGGAGGATTCCAGTCTTGCGGGGGAAAGAATAGAGCAAGCCATAGTCATCTGTTGATCCGGCATAGCCATAATCAATGTCGCTTTGAGGCAGCAGGAAGCTGAGCTGGCCGCGTGCGGGGAGTATGGTTTCGTCGCCAAACACTTTGCCCGCGCCAAGCCCCATGCAATTGACGATGCTGCTCTCCGGGAGCTTTTCCAGGTCACCTTCGCTCTCGAACGTCATTTCTTTCATGCGCCCACCGGCTGCGAGGAAGTCGTTGACCAAGGCGCGGAGGTAAATATCCGGATCGATCATCAATGTATAATAGGCGTCGTAATACTGGAACGCGAAAGGTCCGCCGGATTGGTTGCGCACGAGTCCCGGGTAAAGTGCATCGCCACCTACATAAGGGAGGATCGTACTCATCGGCATTGCACTCAGTGAATACTGGCGGATCCAGTAAACTCCATATTTCGGATCGTTCGCGAAGCGGATGAAGCGGTTGAAGGCAATGCGCGAAGCAAGGTCCAGCATGGAGAGAGTTTCGGCAGAAACCTGATCGTTTTCATACAGGGTTACCGGGTGCCACATCGCACCGGCTACGTTTGAGGTCGTATAAGGCGGAAAGTCCTTCGCATAGATCGTGACCTGTGCGCCAGCCCGCTGGAGCAGGATTGCCGTGGATAGGCCGATCGCCCCCGAACCGAGCACGGCAACACGGTCACTGCTACTGTCTTTCGTCAAAGCGACCGCCAGTTCGGCAACACCCCATGACAGGGAGACGCCGCCTCCGCCATGGCCGTAGTTATGGACAACGTCCTTTGACCCGACCTTCACCGCTTCAAGACGGGGCCCCGGTTTTCTGAAAGGGCGGAGCCCGACGATTGTTCGGGTGACGCGGTCCATTGAGGATTTAATGGGACGCATTGGTGCGCCGATCGGCTGAACCAGAGCTTCCCCAGTGGTCGGTGGGGGCACCACACTGGGCAAAGGTATCGTACAGCCGGCCATTGCCGCGACGCCAAGGCCCGCGCCTGATGTGAGAAAATCTCTGCGTTTCATGATGCCCTCAATCGAATGCGTCCAGGGTCATGTTTGTGAAATACTAGGGAGATAGGTCAAGGTGGGACAGGGCTACTCGCGGCTTGTTTGGGGATTTGCCTGCCAATGAGGCTGTCACTGAGATGCGGCTTGCAATTACGCCCGATATTTAGACGTAACCGGGCTAGGCGGTCAGTTTCTTAATGTCCAATTCTGTGCCGTGTATTTGGTCAATTGCGTAACAGGAATAATCAGATTCAGGGAATTTGTCGTTTGAACTCAGGGAAGCATGTTTGGTCTGATCCTCAGGTGCTCTTAAGTTTCTTGGGAAGTATGTGTCTGAGAGTTTATGCCCAGAGTCCTGAACGAAATGGCATCTGAAAATTCCCGCTGTACGGGTCTGCTTTGTGAAGCGCAGCCACTGCCTGTAGATGCGACTGACCTTGGCCGCTGGGACGCTCAAGTTCTGATCCTGGCGAGTGACGAGGGGCGGGCGGCCTGTATTGCGGCTGGGGTCGCTCACAAGTCTTGCCGGATAGAAATCACAGGTCAGTCAGAGTGGCGGCCTGACCAACTGAAACTGGTCGGCGCCAGTGCGATTATTCTCGCATCTCCGGTACTGGATTTGGAATTACTGTCGGAACTTCTGATGGTGCGTCGCTTCAGGTCGGTGCCAATCCTCGTATTTGTCGACCGGAGTTCACGTCAAGTCATGATCGAAGCATTGAGGCTGGGAGTCAGTGCCTTCATCGTCAATGGGCTGGAGCCGGAGAGAATCCCGGCGATTCTCCAAGTGGCGGAGGAGCGTCATGCTTTGACCATGGCTTTGAAGGACCAGTTGCAGAAATCTCGGGAAGAGCTGGCGGCACGTAAGACAATTGAGCGGGCAAAAGGCTTGCTTATGATGAAGAGTGGGCTGTCTGAACAGGAAGTCTACGATTCCATGCGCCGCATGGCGATGACTCAGGGAAAGCCGATGCGGGAAGTCGCGGATGCTGTTCTGGCAGTATTCTCCATTTTTCCATGAAACTTCAGTATTTTTGGAGCTTTGTCTGAGCAGTCAGAGTGCTGAGACTTTGGGCGTTGTTGGTGTGCAGTGCACAAAACCGCGACGTGAAAACAATTCCGCTGCATCGCCAACATGTTTGGATTTGGCATTTAGACGTGGCCGGAGACAGCTTGATACACAAGTCAGCAGGCACAGAATACCAATGCTGGTGTTTTGAGCAGCCTGCTGATGGATGTGGCTCAACGGCGGGCCCAATCAACACTTCAGGATATCAGTGCCTTGGGCGTTTTGCTCAATGGGGGAAGCTGGTGTGTGCTCGGCAACAGGGGGCAGACGGGGCCTTAGAGAGTGAAGGTTTCGCTGCGGAAAGGGAAATAAAAGTGCGATTTAGTTCTTATTTGAAGTGCGCTGTTTCATCAGTGGTCGTGGGTATGGTAGTTACCGGGGGGGTAGCCTATGCAGAGCCCGATGACGAGCCGGTGGCAGATGAGACATCTGTTCAGGAAAAGGTGATCATCACCGGTATGCGCGGTAAAGCGCGGTCGGTTATGGATTCGCCCGTTCCGGTCGATGTGCTCAGCGATGATGAAATCACGGATGTACCGTTCACGGATGCCAACGATATCATCAAGACACTGGTTCCGTCTTACTCGCTGGCTCGCCAGCCGATTTCTGACGGTGGTACGTTCATTCGCCCGGCAACGCTGCGTGGCATGCCGACCGACAAAACGCTCGTTCTGGTCAACTCCAAGCGCCGTCACCGCGCCGCTCTGGTTCAGATCGGTGGTTCGGGTACGCAAGGTCCGGATATCGCGACCATTCCGGCCATTGCTCTGAAGAGCGTTGAAGTCTTGCGCGATGGCGCTGCGGCTCAGTACGGTTCTGACGCTATCGCTGGTGTGATCAACTTTATCCTCAAGGACTCACCGGAAGGTGGTTCGGTCAGTGCCGATTTTGGTCAGTACTATGAAGGAGATGGCTTCAACACCACGCTGGCCGGCAACTTTGGCCTGGGTCTTGGAGACAATGGCTTCGTAAACGTTTCAGCCGAGTACTCTAAAGCGGACATGACTGTTCGCGGTGAGCAGTATTGTGAAAGCTGGGCCTGTCTGGATGTAAACAGCCCGGATTTCAATCCAGGTAGCAGAGCAACATCAATCGCCGGCTATGATCCCGATGCCTTTATCGCGGGTCTTGCCAATGCCGACTATGTCGGTTCCGGTGTGGTGCAACCTTGGGGGCAGCCGAACTCCAAAGCCTTCCGGACTTTCGTCAATGCTGGCTATGATTTCGGAGCCTTCGAAGTCTATGGCTTCGGCAACTACTCGAACTCCGAAGCAGATGGCAGCTTCTTCTATCGTTATCCGGGCAACGGTACGATTGAGAACATTCGCCTGGAAGACGGCTCGCTTTGGTCATCGCTTTACCTCTTCCCAGGTGGCTTTGCTCCGCGCTTTTTCGGTAACGTGATCGATTACTCCGCTGTCGGTGGTATCCGTGGTGAGTGGAGTAATGGAATTGCTTATGATTTCAGCGGCCGTTTTGGGCATGATGAAATCAAGTACACGCTGAAGAACACGGTGAACCCATCACTGGGCGATGCATCCCCAATCAGCTTCCACCCGGGAGACCTGATCAACGAAGAGGCTCAGCTGCAGGCAGATTTCTCGAAAGAGTTTGAAGTTGGTCTGTCCAGCCCGCTGCTCTTCGCCTTTGGTGCCAGCTATATGGATGAATCCTATGAGCTGGTTGGCGGTAATTACGAGTCCTACGTTGATGGACCGTATGCGCTTCCGGATCCGTGGGATTTCTGTACCGATGCTTACACTCCGACGGCGGCTGGCGCAGCTGTTATCGCTAATGGTTCCTCACTAAACTGCGCCAACTACACGACAGCCGATTCAAATAATGATGGCATTGAAGACGACGGATTTGCCGGCCGTGATGCTGTCTATCAGGCCCTTGGCGTCGGTTCGAACGGCTTCCCGGGTTACTCGCCGGAATTCTCCGGTGAATACACGCGTGACTCCTATGCGATCTATGGGGATCTGAGTGCAGACGTAACGGACTCCCTGTTCCTGCAAGGCGCTCTGCGTTTCGAAGACTATTCTGACTTCGACTCAGAACTCGTCTGGAAAGTGGCTGGTCGTTATGAGTTTACGCCGAACTTTGCCGTTCGCGGTTCCGTCGGTACGGGCTTCCGTGCTCCGACGCCAGGCCAGCAGGGGACGACGAACGTTTCTACACGTCTGCCAAATGGCTTCCCGGTCGCAACGGGTCTGTTCCCGGCAGGTGGTCCTATCGCAGGTGCTCTGGGTGCGACTCCGCTCAAGCCTGAGAAGTCGACCAACTACACGCTGGGCTTCACATCGACGTATGATGCCTTCTCACTGACAGTCGATTTCTACCAGATCGACCTTGAGGATCGTGTTAACGCAATTTCGACCAAGGATGTGTCCAGTGATCCTGCTAATGACGATCCGAATGATACCGAGGATGCCTATGACAATTACCTGAAGCTGGTGAATGCAGGCGTGGTTGGTGCTGAATCCATCGGTGGTGTGTTCTACTTCACCAATGCATTTGATACCAGCACCAAGGGCGTTGACGTCGTCGCGACGTACTCCAAGGAGTGGGCAAATGGCTCTTCGACGAAGTTCACTGGTTCTGTGAACTACAACAAGACCGAGTTCGACAGTGCCGTTGGTGGCCTGTTTAACGCCGAGGACCAGTACGACTTCGTCAACTACGATCCGAAGTGGCGCGGCGTCTTTACAGTCTCGCACGAAGTCGGCCCGTATAACTTCCTCGCTCGCGCCAACTATTATGGCGAATCTACGAACTCCGATACTGGCGGCCCCAACGGCACGCTTCGTTACCAGGATTATGGTGCGAAGGTTCAGGTTGACCTCGAAGGTTCCTTCCAGGCTTCGGAAGCTGTGAAGATCTCCATCGGTGCGCGTAACGCCTTCGATCAATATCCGGATGAGAAGGCTCTGGGGGATAACTGCTGCGGTCGTATCTATCGTTCTGGCGATATCATCGACTGGCAGGGCGGCTACTACTACGTGAAGCTGCTTGCAGAATTCTAATGGCCAATACAGCCTGCCTGCTCCCGTGTGGGAGCGGGCAGGAATTTATGAGGAGGGGCAGCATTGCGCTCCTCCTTATTTAGTTGTCAGGGGTAGTTTGGCGAATATATTTGCTGTCTAAGGTTTAAATCTGAAGAATCTCACGCGCTGCCACTTGGGCTCACAACTCAGATTTACAAAGCGGCACAAGCGCGAAAAATGTTTCTTGCTGCCCCACTTGGCGCCAATGCTGCCCATAGTCTCAACGCGAAAGCTCTGAAACAACGCTTTAACTTCTATCTCATCGTGACCTAGGCGGTTCTTCTATACAATATTCTCACAAGACAATGCTGCGTGAGTGCATTCTCGCGTGGAGCTCAGGGATTCAATTTTCTCAACCCAAAGGTAACAGGTAAATCAGGATATGGCTTACGATATTTCCAGACGCTTTCTTCTAGCTGGTGCAACCGGTCTCGGCGTTGCGGGGGCGACCGCCTGCGCATCGGGCGCATCGGCAATCGCTGAAACGACCGAAGCGGCTTTCCCGCCAGAGAAGGTTGCCGTTGAGAATCCCTACCTTCTTGGTCCGCCGGAAGGCGTCGCGCTGCTGTCGCGTAACGAAAACCCGTATGGTCCGGCTCCGTCAGCTCTGAAAATGATCGAATACGCCGGTTCCAAGGGCGCATACTATGCCTCGCAGGATGCTGTGCAGCTGCTGAAGACAATGATCGCCGAGAAAAACGGCGTAGCACCTGAGCAGATCGCCCTGACCACCGGTTCGGGTGAAGCCCTGTCCGCTATCGCCATGATCTATGGTCCGAACGGACCGATCGTCGCGCCGCGCCTGTTCTGGGACACGACGGCCCTCTACGCGGCTCGTCTCGGTATGGCTACTATCGACCGTGTGCCGCTGAAGGCCGATATGAGCACCGATCTGGAAGGCATCGAAGCGAAGGTCACGACCGAAACCGGGCTCGTCCAACTCTGCAACCCGAACAACCCGACGGGGCTTGTTGCAGATGCTGTCACGATGAAAGCCGCCGTGACCCGCATGGCGTCCAAGACGATAGTTCTGGTCGACGAGGCTTACATGGAACTGGCCGACGATCCGGACGGCAACACCTGCATCGGCCTGATCAAGGACAATCCGAACGTGATTGTGTCACGGACCTTCTCGAAGATCTACGGTATGGCTGGCATCCGCATGGGTTACACGATTTCCTCGCCGGAAGTGGCGCAGAAGATCCAGGCGACGGCCATGTCCTGGTCGCCGTGCACGTCCTACGCAGCGGCTATCGGCTCCTACAATGACGAGCAATTCCTTGCTTTCTCCAAGGCGAAAGTCAAAGAAGCGCGTGAAATGATCACGACCACGCTCGATACTCTGGGCCTTGAGTACCTGCCGTCGCAGACGAATTTCGTCTTCTTCAAGTCCGGAAAGCCGGCGAACGATATCCAGAAAGCATTTGCCGAGCAGAAAATTTCTGTCCGCGGACAATATATGGATTATGTCGATTGGACCCGTGTTTCCACTGGCAAAATCGAAGACGTCGAACGTTTCTGCAAAGCGCTGCCGGCGATCGTCGGCGCGTAAAGGCGGCGCCCCGGAAGCGGGGCATATCCTTCGCGCCTTTTCGGCGTTGGAATAGAATGGGAAGGGTGAGGTGGTATTGGCTGCCTCACCCTTTTTCATTTTTTGGGCTGTCTTAGTTGCTGCCCCAGCTATCGATCCCGGCGACAGCTCGTGTGTAGATAGCGTCCGAGGTGTAGATGACGCTACGGCGCCACTCCGTTGATTTGGGATAGAAGCGCTCGATAAGTTCGGCCCGTACCGCATCGGTCAATGCTCGATCAGCATTCTCTGTGCGATGCATCAGCCAGTTATCCATCACTAAAGCTTGCAGCATCTTCGCGACATCGTAGGTGCCCCATTCGATCGTCAGGTTTACGATTTTCGCCGGGCTGTATTTTTGAATCTCTGCCCGCAAGCCTTCCAGCAACAGCCCATTGTAAAAGATGGAAACACCATCAACGACGTCATCACAATGAATGGCGTCGTTTGGCCACCATTCTGACAGTAGACTGAATGTCTCTGATGTCTGGGGTTCATCCAGGATGAAATGGGCTTGACCGTATTTTCCGATGCCGGTGTGCCAGTCGATATGAAGAATACGTTTGGCCAGAATTAGATGCTTCTGGGCAATAGCGAACAGGGTCCTGCCTGACCAACTGAGGTCTGCGCCACCAAAACTGAGGCCGTCAGGAAAATCGAACTGACCTGAGGTTATACCTGTCAGTGCTGCGTTCATGCCTATGCTGGAGGTCAGTGATTGGAAACCCTGCGCAAAATCACTTAACCCCTCATCATTCATGGAGGTATTGAGCAACAGCTTGTGGACGTCAGCATAGTCCGGATTTGAGGGAGGCGGTTTCGCCCGGTCAGGAAAATTCCGGTTGAGGTCAATGCCGTCTTCATTGATCCTGTGTGCCCAAGCCCACCCATAGGGATTGATGGCGTGGATAAGTAAGACGGCAATGCCTTCAGGCAATTGCTCAGGGCCATCCAGATCCAGCCAGCGGAGGATCGTCGCGGCTCCCGGAGCAGCTTCCAGCCCGTGCGTGCCGCAACTGAAAACTAGGACCTTTTCCGCGTCCTGGGGCCCGCACCAGGCAACATCCATGGAAAGGGTCTCTCCGAAAGGACCTTTTTGCGTGGGGTGCAGATAGGATTCAACTATCAGCCCATGATGCTCGCAGGCATTCAAAAATTTCCTGCGACCTTCATCATAAGTATCGGAAAAGTACCGGGAAAGCTCTGCATCAACAGGAGTCATGATGCAGCGTCTTTCCCGGTTCGGAGGTGGGGTAGGTGGATCAGAAGTTCACAACCAGTTCGAGGCCATAGGTCCGCCCGATGTTCGGGTGGTTGACTAGTGTGCCGAAGAAGTCGCGGAAATCATCCACAAGGCCGTCTTCATCAGTGAGGTTGCGGCCCCAGAGATAAGCTTCATAGCGGCCATTGTTTCCCATCAGACCAATACGACCGTTGAGTTGCGTCATCGAGTCGATGTAGCCGAAGGGAACAACTTGCGTGGAAGCCAGTGTTACCGACTTGATGTTGTCAGCGGTGGTGAAATAGCCATCCGAGTACGTCAGGTCGAGGCGGGTAAGCAAGGTGGCGTCGATCGCGGCGATATCACGCGTATACACGCCCCCCAAAGAGGCGCTCCACTCCGGAGCATCGGTCAGGTTATTGCCAGAGACGTCCGTGCCGGCGGTGCCGCCTCCCGGGAAAGAATCGAAGGTTGCATCAAGGTAACCGGCGGATCCTTGTAGGGACAGGTTATCTGTAGCTTGAAGGTTGAACTCAGCTTCAAGGCCCTGGGTAACAACTTTCGCGGCGTTTGTGATACGGATGGACGTGCGACCTTCGCCAAGGTCAACGAACTGGTTCACCTGATAGTCGCTGTATTCGGAGTAGAATGCCGCGAGGTTCAGGGTGAAGCGGCCATTCATGAAGGTGTTCTTCAGGCCGATTTCATAGGCATCGACAGTTTCCTTGCCGAATTCCAGCCCGGAGTTTGCTGCCAGCTCGTTCTCGTTGATGAAGTCGAGGTTGAAGCCACCGCTCTTATAACCGGAGGAGTATTTGGCGTAGAGATTGCTCTCATCGGTGACGGCATAGCTGAGGCTAACCGCGGGGGAGAGGAAGCTGTCGCGGCGGTCGTTGACAAGTGGTGTTGGGGCCGTGGCCGTGTCGCCCGGGGCAACATTGGTGGAGCCGATGTTAAAGACACCGGAATTGCGGCCATCCAACAGCCAGTTCACATCCTTGTCCTCAACGCTATAGCGAAGACCGAAACCCAAGGTCCAGCGGTCATTGAAGTCGTACGATCCATTGAAATAAGCCGCGACGCTTTCCGTTGTGACTGTGCCACGGTTGGTGACTTTCGAGCCAACCGGACCAAAGCCGACGATAGAGGAGATCAATGCGAGCTGCTCGGTTGTCAGATTGTTGGGGTCAAGGCTCAGGAGCGGTGCAACGCTGGGGGCGACAACGGGGTTGATAAAGCCTTCCAGGAAGTCGTCGCCAAGCGTCACATCGCGTACGGTGTCTGCGTCTTGTTTGTAATAGTAAAGGCCACCCATGTAGGTGAACGCGCCATCGGATGGCGAGATGACCTGAAACTCCTGGGTGAGCTGTTTGAAGTCATCGCTGTAATCGACGAAGACAATGGAGATCGGCGCATAGTCTGTCGCATTGCTGTAGGAGGCATCGGTGTTGCGATAACCTGTGATCGATTTCACAGTAAAGCCGTTCGCAAATTCATAGTTCAGGTCCATCATTGCGCCTGAAACGTCGCGCTTTTCCGTCGGATCAAAATCGAATGCGACCTGACGCGGCTTCGGTGCGAATGGAGTGATCATCACACCGTAAGGGTCAGTCAGAGGTTCCCCGACAAGAATTTTGTTGTCAGCTGAGAGGCCATCATATGCGAGATTGATCTCAAACTGGTCCGTAGGCTGGATGCGCAGTTGCGCCCGGTAGGCCAAAACGTCCTTGGTGTCGAGCTCATTTCCGGTGGTGATGTTGTCAATATAGCCATCCCGGTCCGTTTTCGAGACCGACACTTTGGCGGCAACTTTGTCGGAGATCGGAACGTTCAGCATTCCCTGGAATTCACGCAGGTTGTAATTGCCCACGTTCGCACTGACCTTTCCGAAGAAGCGATCTTCTGGTTTTTTCGTTACGAGGCTGATGGCGCCGGCCACTGTGTTTTTGCCAAACAGCATGCCCTGTGGCCCGCGAAGAACTTCGACGCGTTCCAGGTCCAGAAGTTCCTGGTTCACGGCCGGCGATTGCCCCATATAGACGCCATCTACATACACACCGACGCGGCTATCAAAGCCAATATTACGGGAAGCGGACCCCACGCCGCGGATCGTGATAACCGAACGGAAGTCATTGTGCCCAGAAATGGAAACGTTCGGAATATATCCGGAGATCTCCGAAAGCTCGCGAACACTTGTCTGCTCAATACTGTCATCTCCGAAGACAGACATGGCGATAGGCACTTCTGACAGCTTCTCCGCGCGACGCGTTGCCGTAACGACAATGCCTTCGTAGACTTTTACATCTTCTTCCTGTTCGGCGCTGGTGGTTCCAATCGCATCTACAGTGTCAGTATCCGTTTGTGTTTGCGCTGAGGCAGCCGTCCAGGGGGCTGCGGCAAGAATCAGGCAGCTCGCACTCATTAGTAGTTTAGACGTCTTCATCGTGATCTTCCCTTTAAATTCGGATGTCGTGCCTGGGGTGGCCCCCGGTGCACGCTTACGTGCCCACGCTTCCCAAGCCTTGCTTCCGGAAGTTAATTGAATTAACATTAATGTGTCAACGCAGTATCGTTACAGCGATTTGGGAAGTGACGAGCAATGGCAAGTGCCTTGAAAGCGTCCACCGGTCGGATCCGGAAAAAGGCTGGTTACCATCACGGAGACCTGCGGAATGCGATTATTGAGGCTGTTGCGCAGCTGATCTCCAGAAGTCACTCGCTGGATTTTCAGTTGAAGGAAGTCGGCAAGATGGTCGGCACGTCTATTCCAGCAATTTACCGGCATTTTGAAAGCAAGCAGGACCTGCTCGTGGAGACGGCTATTGCCGGATATGTGCTTCAGGAAAACTACCGTACCCATTCAATCGAGCTGGCAGGCGATTTGCCGCTCTCACGGCTTCTGGCCGTCGGATATGCCTATGTGCATTTTGCCCGGTCTCATCCTGGCTATTTCCTGCTGATGAAGAGCATGGAAACGGAAGAAATCCTGTCATCCTGTCGGTATCAGGTCCAAAGAGAGAGAACGATTCAGCTAACGAATGATCTGGTGACAGAATGTATAGAGGCAGGGTACTTTATCGATATTGAATTGGATCTCCTTCTTGCCACTCTGCAAGCTGCGGCTTTTGGAATTGCTAATCTCTATACGGGTGACCAGCTTCGTTACGTTGCGCCATCTCTGATAGGCAGAGATGACCTCGTGGCAAATCTTTTCAAGATCAGTATACGCTCTATTCTGAGCGAAAAGGGGCTGCGTGATATGGAGGTAGTCTTCGATGACCCGTTTAAATAAATTGTATCAGAACCAGGTGAGAACAGCCCCATGACATCTGCTCCGGCGACTATCGGGATCAATGAGGTTCTTGCGACCTCATTTGTAAATGCACAAACGCCGCCGCCTGCGACGCTCGCAAATACGGCGCTATTGTTGATCGACATTCAACATCTTGCGGAGCCATCGTATCATCTCAAAAATGCACTCGCTGCGGGCATGCCAGAAGATGGCGTTCGCGCAGCGCTTAGCGATTATGAGACTCGTTTTAATGCTGCTGTTACCAATGCGGCGCGGGTTCTTGAAGCGGCTCGCGCAGCAGGAGTTCCGCCAATTCATGTGAAAATCCAGGCCCTGTCCTGTCAGGGGCGGGATACCAGCCAATTGCATAGCCGGCTGGGATGGAATTTTCCTCCTGGCAGTCCGGCGACGCAGTTTCTTGAACCGACCAAGCCGAAGGAAGACGAAATAGTCATTACCAAGACGGCAAGCGGTGCATTTACTGGCACCAGCCTGGATGCGACACTGCGTAATATGGGCATCGAGCATCTGATCGTGGTTGGGTTCATGACAGATGAGTGTGTGGAGACAACCACTCGTGTTGCTCTGGACTATGGATATGTAACGCGCGTCGTTAGCGACGCGACGACAACCTATCATCAGGAGTCCTATCAGGCCACGATTGGGAAATTGGCTTCTTATGGTTTTACTTTGACAGCTGAAGAGGCCTCATCCGAGTTCAAAGCCATGGCCGTTCAAGCATAAGAATATCGGGGGAGGAAGAAATATGGGAAAGCTAACGCGACGCGCTCTCATCGGTGGAGGCATGATGCTCGGCGCCGGGGCCGCTTATGGATCGTATTGGTTACATAAGCGCCCGGCGCTCGCCCCTCTTGGATTCGATGTTTCTGAGGAGGAGCGTGTGGAAGCCATTGGCCTTCTGAACAAATACCCTGCCATCGATACACATGCTCACCCCGGGCGAACATTTGCACGAGATGCATCAGGGCTGGCGCCGCTTCTGAAAGTGTATAAAGCCCAGTCTGGATTTGAGCGCAGGACCATTTCTGACATGCGGGCAGGGTATTTATCTGCCGCATGTTTTGCTGCTGTTTCTGATTTCAATGTGCTGAACTTGGTCAAAGGGAAGGGGCTTGAGGCCCGGCGTCCTTTTGCGGAAGGTGAGGCTTGGGAGAGCTACAAGCTTCAAATTCGAAATCTTAAGCGGCTCGCTACTGATAAACTGGTCATGGAAATGCGGGGGGCGGAAATGTTGGCCGACGCCCGCGCCTCTAGCCGTCCTGGGGCAATTTGGACTGTCGAGGGCGGGGATTTCCTGGAAGGTTCTATCGAGCGGCTCCGCGAAGCCTATGACGATGGAGTCCGATCGATCACGCTTGTTCACTACCGGACAAATGATCTTGCAGATGCAATGACCAATGAGACGGTTCACGGTAGCCTGACCTCAGTGGGAGATGCGATTGTCAGGGAAATGAACCGCTTGGGTATGATGATTGATCTTTCCCATATGGCAGAACAAGGAGCATTCCGTGCCTTGGAGGTCAGTTCTCTGCCTGTAATGTTCACCCATACGCATATTAGTTCGGCGCATTCTTACCATCCGCGCTTTATCTCATTGGAGCTCGCGAAGGCGGCAGCTGAAGCAGATGGGATTATAGGTGCATGGCCGGCAGGTATCGAAATAGGGGATCTTGCGGGTTTTGCAGATCGAATATTCCGCTTGATAGACATGGTTGGAATTGAACATGTCTGCCTCGGTTCGGATATGGATGCGAATTACAAGCCTGTTTTCGATGATTATCGTCGATTGCCCGATCTGGTCGCTTTGTTGCGCCGCAAGGGTATGGCCGAGACCGAACTTTCAGCCTTTCTGAACGAGAACTTCCTCCGGGTTTGGAGAGCAAATGAGATTGGTCGCGCCGTCTAAAACCGATACATGGTAGGGCCATTGCAATAACGGCATAGTCTGCTGAAGCTAGGAAGCGGAAGATTAGAATATGACCGTTGCAATTATGGTATCTGTGTATGAGCCTGCGTGAGCATTTTGCCCGGAAGGTATACGTCCATAAACTGGAAAATTGTCTGTACGTGGAAATAGCAGTGTAAGCGTGTAGGCATTGCTGATGGTTGCCGTACCGCCTGTTCCGTCGCCCCACACGGTTGTGTAACTAGGATTCGTGTACAGATTGTAGTTCAGCGTATTGGGGCCGCTTTTCATGCTTCTATTCAGCATTGTGCCGCTCGATCCGCTGTCGAGGGTGACCGTATAGGAGAAAGCTACACCTGTCAGAAGGGCCCCGCACTCGACATCCAAGCTTCCTGTAGCGCTTATGTCCGTACCGCCGAGCGGGTTGTAGGTGCCAAAGTCCAGGGGATCAGTGGATATTGTGCAATAACAGCCAAGCCCCACGCATGTCGCATGTGCAGTTCCTTGCGGAATGCACACCACGAGCATAATCAGGGCAAATGCCTGGAGGAGGCTGCGAATGCTTACTTCAATCTGGCGACAGGAAGGCATGCGACTTCTCCAACATCTTCATAGGGGGCGTTCATGGAAGGTTTTCCGATATGGATGTCAGCTTGGCAAATGACGCGGTCACGGACGTATTGCAAGCGAGTCATAGGACTGGCGTCAGGGATAAACACGCGACCGTCTTGTCCTACTGGGTAGACTTGACCGGTATCGATATCTGCAACCTGCCCCTGGCGTGATATTGGATCGCCACTTGCATCAACGAGATACGCGATGACGCTCAATTGCCTGGTGCTCTCAAATGTGACGCGATGCCCAGTGCGCAGGCCCGGGGTGATCGTTACTGCAGTCTTTCTAAAGCTGCTGGCAAGATCCACGTCGCGAGCATCGAAGGAAATGACATTTTGTTCGAATGGTCGAAGGCGTGTAAGTGTAATGTGCCCATTCTGGTTTGTCGTGCCAATGAGTTGATGGTCCTGAAATACCCGGACGCCCGCTTTATCGCCAACTGTTACAACTGCTATGCTGTCTGTGATTGCCGGGGCGAGGGTGACTGAGTCACCAATCAAGGCTGCGCCTCCCCGCACAGATACTCTGCCTACAGATCGGCCGTTCACCTGGCTGAGAGTTGCAGACCCATCTCCGTAACGAGTTCGAATATCTGTTCCCGCCTCGAAACGCTCGTGGTCGTTGATGCTGGCGCGGCTGTAATATCCTATGCCTCCTGCTTGGGGTGAGTTTTTCCGATAGCTGAGATCTGCCCCAAGACGATTATCACGATACTCCGTGCCTATGCTGGTGCTTGTTCCTTTCCCAAGAGGCATGGAGAGTGAAAGGGTGGCCATCGTGGATTGTTGCGCCCCTTGCAAGCGCAAGGCGGAGAGATTCAGAGATACCGAGCCAATGGTTTTGCTGAACCGCAAGCCGAAGGTAGAGAAATCTTCAAGGGCACGTTCATCGCGCCTTGTCCATGAAACTGAAAGATTGCCCAAATCATCGTCCGAAAGTGTAATGAACGAACGGGCGGTCAGGCGAGGAGACGCTTGCGTGCGTCCGAACTGCTGATAGTTGTCAGTTGTATACGCGACGCTGCTGCCGATTGAGAATGCAGCAGATCGCCATTCGTGATGTAGATCTATCCTTCCGCCAGAGCCGCTTTTATTGTGCGACAAGGAAGCGGACGCTTGAATTACACCAAGTTCCTGGTTCAGAAAAGCACCAGTAACGCCACCGGATTGCAGGTTGTCACTGATTTCTGAACGGGCGCCAAACGTCAGGTCATTTGATATGCCTTGTGCGTAACTACCTGCGAAGAACCCATCTCCATAGGCATTCGACCGAATACCAAAATCTTCGCGTAGAAAGCCCGCCTCAAAAGACCATTCTTTCAGGCCCGGGCGGAGTAATTGTAGTGCGGCGTAATAGTCTGCTGCCACGATTGTTTCTCGTCCGAGAACATCGGTAATGACAAGCTGTGTCGTGCCGGCACCTGTCACTATTGGCAGATCTGTCAGAGTAAAGTGGCCGGCAGGGACTTCCGTTGAAAAGCGCTGCGCATCATTGATGATAACATCGACAAGACCTGGGAGAGCTGCTTCGCTTGAAATCGAGGGTGTCGGGAATGTGATGAGGTCCGGTGCGAGAGAGAAATCTGTACCGAGTCGAATACCGCCGTATCGGGTCGGGGTGCCCCAGTCTGTTGCGCTTGTAATCGCGTCACCAAAGACAAGGCGTTGCGAGGATGAAGGGGTATCGATCGTCCAGGATGTGGAGAGACGGGTACATTTCGCTGTGCCGTCAAGCTTGGTGCAAGCCAAGTTTGTCGTGCCAGACCCTGTGTTCGTGAAGGCGCCGATTTCCAGCAGTCCGCCTGCCCGGGTGCCCATATCCCCTCCCTGTAAAGAGAGGTCATAGTTCAGGAATAGTCCCGGTGTGACGGTAGACATTTCTGTCTCGATGCGAGGTTTCGCTGACACATAGGTGGAGTCGAAACAGTCAACATCACAAGCTATTCGTAATGTTTCTTTGTCTTCACCACTTGGCAGGATTTCAAGGGGTAGGGTGCTTGCTGGCAGAAATGAGCGTCCGGCAATTACGCGTGTGTCGATGTCTATTGGACGCTTGTGTATCCCTATGAGTTCAGTCGGCAGAAACAGTGCGCCATCCTGCTCGGCAATGAATATCGGCTCCGGTAGTACGCGCCCATTCAGCTCAACTTGTACCAACGAGAGCTTCAGATCTTCGCTGGCGATGGTGGGGGCGCCGCTTTGGGTTGGATGGACCGGGTCTGCATTTAACATCAGCCCACTGTCGTCATGAGCGATCGCCTCACCAGCGCTTATCACTGCGGATAAAAAGCAGTAACATGCGAAGGAGACCCGCATGTTATGGGGCCAGGACGGTTATTTCGTAGGAGCTTATCTCGTTTCGATATGCCGTGGAGGTGCCGACAGTCAGTTTGTCGCCTACATTATAATCTGCATCAGTGCACAACGTGCCGTGACTATCGGCAAGAATATACTTCTGAACTGGCGTCTTGTCGGAAGAGGGGGCGCTGCGGGATAACCAGATGAGTTTCGCGTGAGAAGAAGCGTGATTGCTTCCTTCTATGCATGTTTGTCCATCTGCGCGTTTTACTGCAGATAATTCCAGATCCTGTTCTGTGTTAGATGCCCCGGAAAATACAGGAAGAAGGATTTGAAGTTTAACTTTCAGATTCGCGTTAGGGATTGCAGCAGGAGAGGATAATTCCGAGATGCGCAGTCGGTAGGCTTTTTCTGTTTCAGGGGTGGTGCGTGCGGAGGAAAGCAATCCCATGCGCACGATCCTGGCCTCACCTGGTTGGAGGGAAACGACGGGTGGTGAGATGACAAAGCTTTTGTCGAGAGTTAGCTCGTCACCGTTATCCGGCTGCGTCCATTGGTAACCGGCGAATTCATAAGTGGCTGTATGGTCGCTACGATTCTCAATAGTCAGTGTGCTGATCCCGGTATCTTTTTCCAGTATTAGCGTCGTAGGGTAGAGTGATATGCTTTCGGCGGTACTGCCTAATCCATTCAGGCACATTAGGAGCAGTAAGGCGCCAGACCTGATCCACATGCTACATCTCCCTCAAAATGTTATCGTCGCAGTTACAGAGTCTGAATAGCTGCCGACCGGGACATTCTGGGAGGAGGGGACCCGGCCATAAACCGTGAGTGATTGAAGGGTGCCTGATCCTGTGCCTGCAGTTGTTTGGGTGGCACCGGTCCCGTCGCCCCATACCGTCGTTCGTGCCGCGGATGTGTACAGATTGTAACTCAGTGTGTTGGTGCTGTCTGTCATGAGGCGGGCGGTAAACGCTCCCCCTGCTGTCGTACCTTCGTCTAGGGCGATCGTGTATGATGTGCCGTTTGTACATGTAACGGAGAGCGTTGATGTAGCGTCGACCGCTGAGCCGGAAATGGCGCTATAACTGCCGAAATCAAGGTTGTTTGCGGTCAGGTTGCAGGCGTCAATGACTTCTGCTGAGACTGTAAAACTATCTGTTGCTGTTTGGGAAATGGCGAGGCCAGAAAGGCTGGCAACGGCAATCAGGAGTAAAGGCAGTTTGGCTCTTCGCATGCGTGTCCCTCAACAGGCAGGATATTCGCTCTTTTTGCCCCCTTTGGTCACCTGATTTTGGAGGCTTGCTCTTATGGGTGGTTTCATTGGGTGAGGATGTTCCACTTATGGTAAAATATCTGTAAAGGATCCGAGGTGTTCGCGTCTCAGTGTGTGCCACGGCTTGGCGGTGCTGGAGTGGCTGATCAGGTATTTCAAGGGCTGCATTTCGAAATGTGGCTGGGAGTGCTCCGCCGGAATTGTGGGGATTTTGCCACGGCTCCTTCTTTGACAATCTTCTAACAAGATGGCATCTGGAGTGCCAATAAGTCAGTCAAGTGGGGGGCATATGCCAAGTTGTGGGGTGGTCAAATTATTCGGGAGTATATTTCCAAGGCTGGGTGGGGGGCTCGCCTGGTTGATCGCCTGTTTCATGGCGACTCCGATTGCATTAGCTCAAGATGCAGATGTGCGTCCAAATATTGTCCTGATCCTTGTGGACGATGCAGCGTTGATGGATTTCGGAGTCTACGGAGGGGAGGCGCGTACGCCGAATATTGATGCCCTGGCGGCTGAGGGCGCCATGTTCCGGCGACACTATTCATCTCCGCTGTGTTCGCCATCTCGAGCGATGCTTCTAACCGGAATGGACAATCACATGACCGGTATCGCGACTATTCCGGAAGTGTTGCCGAAAGAGCAGGTGGGAAAACCGGGCTATACTATGCATTTGGAACCCGGCATCCTGACCCTTGCGGATCGGCTGAAGTCAGCTGGGTATCGTACGCTGATGACTGGCAAGTGGCATCTCGGTAGTGGCCAGGGAGATTTGCCCAATGCGCATGGGTTTGATCATTCGCTGGCTTTGGATGCTTCAGGTGCCGATAACTGGTCCGATAAATCCTACATGCCATTTTATCAGAAGGCGCCTTGGTATGAAGACGGTCAGCCGGCCGTCATGCCGGCCTCGTTTTATTCTTCCACGCTGATTGTCGACCGTATGATCGACTATCTCGAGGCGGGGCGGCAGGATGTACCCTTCTTCGCATATGTGGCATTTCAGGCCATCCATATTCCGGTCCAGGCGCCAGCGGAAATGACCGCAGGATATGATGGAGTTTACGATGCAGGGTGGGGCGCCCTTCGTGAGGCGCGCTGGAGAAGGGCTAAACAGATCGGCCTGATACCCGAAGAGGCGCCACTTGCCTCAATGCCTGATGACATGCGTGTTTGGGGTGATCTCTCAGCTGATGATCAGGCGCTTTATGCTGCGCGTATGCAGGTCAATGCGGCGATGATGGAAGCCATGGATGTCGAGGTCGGCCGCCTTGTGGATCACCTGAAGAATACCGGACAGTACGATAATACGATCTTTGTGATCACATCAGACAATGGCCCGGAACCCTCGCGAGGTGATGATGATATCCGGCTTACAATCTGGATGAAGACGCACGGCTATCACATCGGGATTGACGGAATTGGCGAAGAGGGGAGCTGGGGCTTCATCGGACCGGAATGGGCGATTGCAGCAGCCTCTCCGAACAATATGTTCAAGTTCCTTGGCTCAGAAGGTGGGCTGCGTGTTCCGCTTATTATGGCGGGGCCCGGGGTGCCTGAAGGGAAAAAATTCGATACCAGGACGATCGTAACGGATCTTGCCCCTACGCTTCTGCAATATGCGGGGGTTGATGCCGCGGATGACAGGATGATCGGGCGCAGTTTGGAGCCTGTTCTGTCAGGCGCGCAAGCCGCGATATACCAGCCAGACGATGTTATCGGAATAGAAGTTTCCGGTAACTCGGCAATCCTGAAAGGACGCTGGAAAATCACGCGGAACCAGAAGCCACATGGCGACGGTCAGTGGCGTCTCTATGACATTGAGCAAGACCCGGGTGAAACACAGGATCTGAGCCAGCAAAGGCCTGATGTTTTCGCAGATCTGCTTGAAGAATATGATGCGTACAGCAACCGAGTTGGTGTGCTGGAGGTGCCGGAAGGATACGATTCCCTTAAAGAGATCACACGCAATACGCTTGCTCGCCAGTTCAAGGCGTACTGGATGCAGCTTGTGGTCCTTCTGGCTGTTGTCATCGGCCTGCTTTGGCTTTTCGTACGTCTCGTTCAGCGCCTGGTGCGGCGCTGAAGAAACGATCTTCACTTGACTGGGCATTAAATTGGCATAACTAATGCCAATAGAAGTTAAGCAAACCTCCTTGGTGCTTCTCTGTCGTGTGAGGTGTTTTCAGCATTTGCGCGGTGAAGCCGGTGCGTCGCCTGTGGGGACGCGGAGGGTTAGCCGCGCCCTGCCAGT
>JACXUV010000025.1 GCA_014763715.1 Rhodobacterales bacterium
GTGTAACTTTGGGCGGCCTGCTATACGGCCGCCCGTTTTTTATTGCGCCTTGCGGGCTTCCGCATTCTGGGGCGCGAACGCATTGATGCTGGGCCGCCCGAGGAAGTAGCCCTGACCGCGGCGGACGCCGAGCAGTTTCAGGGTGCGCAGTTCCGCCTCTGTTTCGATGCCTTCCGCCACGATCTGCGCGCTGGTTTCGCGCGTGTAATGCAGCAGGGCGGAGATCAGTGCCCGGCGGGCAAGGTCCGCATCGACGTTGCGTGTCAGGCTGATGTCCACTTTCACGAAGTCGGGGCTGAGCTGGATGATATGGCGCAGCGAGGAGTGGCCGGCACCGGCATCGTCCACCGCGATACGCAGGCCGCGCTTGCGCAGCGGTGCCAGGCACTTCGTGAACAGGTCATAGTCCTCGATGATCGCATGCTCTGTGATTTCCAGCACGATGCGCGACAGCGGCAAGCCGGTGAAGGCAGGGGCAAAGGCCGGATTGATCACGGTCTGCGGGGAGGCGTTGACCGAAACATACTGGTCCGCAGGCAGAACATTCAGCGCGCGCACGGCATGGCGGATCGCCGCCAGTTCCAGCTCTGCTGCAAGGCCAACCTCTGCGGCTTCGGCAAACCAGATGTCCGGCGTGCGGTAGGGCTCGGCTGAAAAGCGGGAAAGCGCCTCAAAGCCCTTGGGCTGCATGTCGCCGAGATCAACGATTGGCTGGTAAGCGATTTCGAAGGCGTTTTCTTCCAGCACGGACTCGATGCGGATGCGCTTTTCCTTCAGCACGCGCTCGGTGCGGTGGTTGGAATGAATCTGTTGTGTCGCAAGGTTGGCGAACAAACGCATCGTCTCGAGGTCACGCGCGTTCAGGCTCTTGTTCGGCTTCGGGCTGAGGCAGGCGAACATGCCGTAGATCGTGCCATCTTCCAGATGGATCGGGATGGCGATGTGCGAGCCGATCGGCATCGTGCGGGTGATCGGGAGAGACGCGGCCAGTTCGTTCTCGGACGTATCCGGGATCATCTGCGGCAGGCGGCCGGAAATGATCAGGCCGCAATAGCCTTGATCCATGCTGTGGCTGGCGCCTGCGCGGATGAGATGTTCATAACCGGGGGCGTCGACATTACGGTAGACAACCCGGCCGTTCACGAATTGCGAAAGGTACGCCACCGGCATGCCGAGGTGTTCGCGGATTGCTCTTAGTGAGGACTCGATGATCTGTGGTGACGTCTCTGAAGAGACCTGCAGCATAGATGGATCAAGCTGGAATGCGTTCATCGGAGCCCTCCCGGCGGGCTAGTGTGCCAAATTGAAAATCCCCCTGCCGTCCTGGCAGCTCTGCCGCAATCTAATGTGCTTCTTTTAAGCAAGCCGTGCCGTAAACGGGGGAATTCCGACGGGAAGGTTTCGGACTTGGAAACCATGTTCCGCTAATACAGGCTGGGGATATCAGGTAACCCCGGCTTCCTTCCAGGCTTCCTTGGGCCAGCGCCGGTGTTGCCAGAACCATTGGCCGGGATGGGCGCGGACCTGGGCTTCAAGGAACTCATTGATGCGAGTGACAGAGCGCAGGATGTCCGCATCTGAATCGCCGGTGTCGTCAGGCACGTAAGGTTCGTGGAACTCGATCCGGAACCGGGCAGGGCCGGTGCGGACAGTTGAGACCGGAACGATCGGCACCTGGTATTTCAGAGCCAGCCGCGTCGGCCCCGGTGCCGTCATCGCATCATGACCGAAGAACGGGACGGCAATGCCTTCGTTGAACTTCTGGTCGTTCATCAGCGCGATGGGGGAGCCCTTGCCCAAGGCCCGCATCAGTTCTCGCGTGCCGATGCCCTTGGGGGCGTTGATGGCTGTGCCATAGTCGTGGCGCAGCTTGGAAATGCGCCGGTCGATGTGCGGATTGTTCAGGGCCCGATAGGTCATCACCGCGTGGGGAATGCGTTTCGTGATTGCCGCGGGCATGATTTCCCAATTGGCGAAGTGGCCTGAGATGAAGACTGCTCCTTTGCCGCTGTCGCGGATGCGGTCGAGGATGTCGAGGCCGACGATTTCAACACGCCCGGATGTGTACGGATCGATCTTCGGGAGGTGTGGCAGCTCGCCAGCTGTGCGTCCGGCAGATTCCCAGGCGGCGAGGGCCGTTTCCTCTACCTGGGCCTCGGTCCAGTCCGGGAAGGCCATTTTCAGGTTGCGCCGCATCGTCTTGTGTTGCGACAGGCTCGGGCCGATCTTGCGGATCAGCCAGCCTCCGAAATTCGACGCCCGGTCCGGCCCCATGGCCTTGATCGGGGCCCAGTAGATCCAGTCCCAGGCAAAAGTTTCCAGGCGCCACTGGAAGCGCTGCCAGAAGCCGGCGCGGTTATCGATGTCCTTCGGACGGACATATCCAGTCTGCTTTTGCGTGTCGCTCATGCTGTTACCGGATCGAAAACGGGGGCGAGGATCGTGGCGAGGGCCGCCTTGTCCTCAAAGCGGGCTTCGACGGGGAAGACAAGGATGCGTGCGCGTTCGTCGGCTGGCAAGCGCACATGGTCTTTTGTCGTCGTGATCAGGCGCGCGCCACGGCGTTCAGCCAGATCGTGCAGGAATTTCAGGTCGCCCGGCGTGTAGGCGTGATGGTCGCCATAAGGCACGCTGTCCTGGAGGTCGGCCCCCGCTGCTTTGAGACTGTCGAAGAATTTTACCGGCCGGCCGATGCCGGCGAAGGCAACCAGTGGGCCCTCCGGTGCAGGGCCGGCAGGCACGAGCCCGGCGCGGACCACAGGCAGGCGGGATTTCTGTACGGCCGTCAGTTCCTTGCCTTCTCCCATGAGGATGACGGCGTCACCGCGCGCTAGCCCGTCGGCGACGGGTTCCCGCAGCGGCCCTTTGGGCAACACATGACCGTTCCCGAACGGAGCGGCAGCATCGATCACGATCAGGGAGAGGTCCTTGGCAACGGATGGGTTCTGATGGCCGTCATCCATGACAATCAGCTGCACGCCATCGGCAGCCATGGCCCTGGCGGTTGCGGCGCGGTCCTTGCCGATCCAGGCTTCGCCGGTCGCGGCCAGCATCAGGGGTTCGTCGCCAACGTCTGCGGCGGTGTGCGTCGAGGGATCGACCTTCAGCGGGCCTTCCAGCTTGCCGCCATAACCGCGCGACAGGCTGGCTGCGCGCAGGCCGGCCTCGCCAGCCTTGCGCCGGACAGATTCGACGATGGGGGTCTTCCCGACACCGCCAACGGTGAGGTTGCCGACGCAGACAATTCTGGCCGGGATGGTTTCCGGCTCTGCTTTGGCAAGCTTGTGGCGGATACCAAGCGTGTAGAGCGCAGCCAGCGGCGTCAGCAGAAGGCGCGTCAGAGGGGCGGCTTCGCGTGATTTCGGATCCAGCCCGGCCGACCAGAAATGCGGGGCCTTCATTCCAGAAGTCCCTTTTCAGGCAGCAGAGGGCGGATGACCTCCAGCGTGGCCTGCATGGGCGCGTCGGCCTCATATTCCAGAAGGTCCAGCGAGGAGCTGGATGGCGGCGCCATGGTGACCAGCGCACGGCCAATGGCCTTCGGCGTCTTGAGCAGGCGGATGAGCCCGCGCTCCGACAGGTCTTCCATCATATTGGCGAAATTGAACACATCCGGGCTGGAAACAACCGGCTTGCCGAGACGGATAGGCTCCAGAGGATTGTGCCCACCAACACCCGGTGTATGCCCCCCGCCGAGATAGACTGCATCGGCGAGGCGGAACCAGATACCCATCTCGCCCATCGTGTCGGCAAGCAGCACGCGCGTGCGCATGTTCGGTGCCTCACCGCGCGATCGCCGGGCAAAGGGGATGTTGCGGGAGCGTAGCAGGTCTTCGATCACGGGACCGCGTTCCGGGTGCCGGGGCGCGATGATCAGGGCGGCGTCGGGGGCGACCTTCATCGCGTCCAGGAACAGGGCCTCCTCTCCGTCATGCGTGGAGGCGGCGAGATAACACTTGCGCAGGCCCTTGAAGGATTCCTGCATGCGGCGCAGTTCGATGTCGTTGGCAGATGGCGGGGGCAGGGCAGATTTGAGGTTGCCTGCACAGGCCACAGGTTTGCCCATCAGGTTTGCCAGGCGCTTGGCAGTGTCTTCATCGGCAGCGAGCACAGCATCGAAACGGCCGACAAGGGCGCGGAAGGTCTGGTGGAAACGCTGCCAGCCCTGGGCGGACTTTTCGGTCATGCGGGCGTTGACCAGTGCCCGCTTCGCGCCAGCCTTTTCGGCTTCGAGGATCAGGTTCGGCCAGATCTCTCCTTCGCCAAAAATGCAGAGGCTGGGGCTCCAGTGGCGAATGAAGCGTCTGGCCGCGGCAGGCGTGTCCACGGGCGCCATCGTATAGACACCGTTGTCCGGCAGCATGGGGCCGATCAGGCGGGCAGAGGTTTGCGTCTGGCTGGTAAACAGCAGCAGCAGGTCCGGCCGCTCGTCCAGCAGGCGGTTGCCGAGTTCCAGCAGCAGGCGGCTTTCGCCCACGCTCGCACCGTGCAGCCACACCAGAGGGCCGTTGTTGCGAAGCACGGGCAGGCGTTTTGCCATCCGTTCGTCCAGACGTGAGAAGTCTTCCTTCCCCTTTTTGACGCGCGCGCTCAGCACGAAGCCCAGGAAAGGCGATAACGCGCTGGTCAGGACGCGATACACGTGCAGCGCGAAGGTCATCTGGGGACGGGATCCGTTCTTGTTTCTGTTATTCGGCCGCACAGCATATCAGCCCGGCGGGTGGCTTCATCAAGTCGTGCCTGCAATTCAGCCCGCAGCACCTCCGGCTCTGCGGAGCGGGGCGTGGCAATCGGCGGACCAAGAATGATCGCGCCGCGCGTGAATGGGAAGGGAATAATGAACCGGTCCCATGTCTTCAGGCGCCAGCATGGGTTTACCGACAGCGCATAAGGGACAATGGGCGCGCCAGCGCGCTGGGCGATCATGATGGCGCCGGGGCTGACCTGTTCGGCCGGGCCGCGCGGGCCATCGGGGGTGATGCAGACGGCATTGCCGCTTTTCAGCAGGCGCGCCGCTTCCGCGACTGCGCGGACGCCTCCCTTGTCCTTGCGTTTCTTCTTGTTCGCTGCGGAGCCACGGATGGCGTGCAGCTGGAGGTGGTCGATGGCGCGGGCCACAGCTTCCCCGTCAGGAGACAGCGAGATCAGCATGGCGGCGCTGCTTACGCGGTCTTTCCAGCTGCTGATGAAGCGGATCCAGCCGGATGGCAGGATCATGATGCGGGAGTGCCAGGAGGCGACAACAACGCCGTCATTCTCACGCCAGGCCTCACGCGCGGCCGGGTCGACTTCGACCGTCCAGCGTATCGTGTGTGCGACCAGTGCCATCCACGCCCAGATCAGGCGGCCAAGTATGGCGGTCATGATGGAAGAGCGGAACAGCGATTTCATCGCGCGGCTTATAGCGTGCTTTGCTTAAGGGACCACGCATTGTCGCAGATTGCTGTGCAGGGGGCGGGGCAGGCGTGCGGAGGGCTGGAATGGTGGGCGATACAAGGTTCGAACTTGTGACCCCTGCCGTGTGAAGGCAGTGCTCTACCACTGAGCTAATCGCCCAGCCCCGAAGAGAGCGTGGGTTAATCTGACTGAGTCGCGAGGTCAAGCGGGGAAAGCTGACGCAGGTGCAACCGATTCCTGTCCCCCGATCGGGTTACATTCTGCGGAGAGTTATGTGACAAGTGAGTCATGGCTGCTATGCAAAGATATGCTGATATGCATGGTATCGGGGAAGCTTTTTCGACGTGGAATTGCGGCGAAAATCGGGCTGTCACCCATCTGCAGGACAAGCGCAGTATAAGGGATTTACGGTTTTCAACAGGAACGCTGTAAACATTGCTGCTAAAAAATCACGAGATGAATACCTGTTCATTCTGAACATTTGTTCATCGTGGAACATTACATTGGTTTCATTCGAAATAGGTCTTGAGATTGAGCGCCAACATTGTCATTTTGCAGTCACACGAGACGGGCCGTGAACGGCTCGCGGAATGTTGACCCTAAGAAGGACAGGCAGGGGTGGTAACGCCCTGAATAACAAAAACGCCTGAGAGAGAGAAAAATGAAAGACTGGTGTGACGAAGAAGGCGCGAAGCGCCTGCGTGAGAAAATTGCTGCCTATTGGGCCGAGCGTGGCTACGAAGTGGATATCGACCTTGTCGACGCCGGTTTCGTGCCTGCCATGCGCAGCGCCCGTACCGATGTGCGCAGCAACATGATTAACGGCATGCCCCGCCGCCGGATCAATCCGGATGCTGCGGCCGCACGTCCGAGCTATCGTCCGCGCGCCGAAGCCACCGCCTAACTGATCAGGCGCGAGAGCGCCTCAGGCAGTTGGGAATAGTGGGAAACGACCGCGTCCGCGCCAATCGCTTCCACTGACTCGGCTTCATAGCCAAATGGCACGAATATGAAGGGCAGTCCGGCATTCCGGGCTGCCCTTTCGTCTGTGCGGCTGTCACCCACCATGATGGCGCGGGACGGATTGCCGCCAGCAGCGTGCACCGTGCGCACGATATGGTCCCCATCGGGCTTTTTCGACGGGACGCTGTCTGCGCCGATGATAGCGGCAAAACGCGGAGCAAGGCCGAGCGCGCCGAGAAGCTTGTCCGAAAGGTCTTGCTTCTTGTTGGTGCAGACGGACAGGATCGCGCCCTCCGCAGCCAGTCCATCAAGCACTTCCGGGGCCTGGTCAAACGGCCGGGAGCCGACCGCGATGTGTTCTGAATAGTACACAAGGAACCGCGCGAAGAGATCTTCCAGCTGAGCATCGGAAGGCGTCAGCCCCTGATATGCCATGCCTTTCTGGATCATGGCCTTGGCGCCATGGCCGATCATGCCGGCGACCGTCTGAAGGTCGACCGTTTCCAGCCCGTCATGGGCGAGAACGTGGTTGAGGGCGTTCAGCAGGTCCGGCGCCGTGTCCACCAGTGTCCCGTCCAGATCGAACACGATCGTCCAGTCTTTGAGCCATCCTGTCATCGCTGCTCCAATTCCCGCTCGCCCCTCGCCTTGAATCGGCCTTTGATCTAGGCGAATGGGCAGTGGAAAGCGAGAGGCCCCTGTCATGAGCGAGACTGTTAGAGATCGTGCGGCGGTGATCCTTGCTGCGGGCAAGGGCACGCGCATGAAGTCGGGCCTGCCGAAGGTGATGCACCCGGTAGGCGGGCGGCCCATGGTGGACTGGTCGATTGAGCTGGCCCGCAAGGTGGGCTGTTCGCGGATCGTGGTGGTCGTGCATCCGTCCCAGCAGGTCCTGATCGATCATATTGCCGGCCTGCCGGGGGACATTACGGTGGCCTTCCAGGACCCGCCCCAGGGCACAGGCCATGCCGTGCGATGTGCAGAGGATGCGCTATCCGGACTTACGGGTGATCTTGTCGTGCTTTACGGCGACTCCCCGCTGGTTACGCATGACGCCATCGAGGAACTGTTCGGTGCGTTGGAAGAAGGGGCGACCGTCGGTGTGCTCGGCTTCGATACGAGCGAGCCGGGCCTCTATGGCCGTCTGATCACATCCGGCCATGGAGAACTGGAGGCGATCGTTGAGGCGCGTGAGGCGACGCCGGAGCAGCTGCTTGTCACGCTTTGCAATTCCGGGGTCATGGCGGCAGGCGCCGGGGACATGTTCCGGCTTTTGCACAATGTGACGAATGACAATGCCAAGGGCGAATACTACCTGACGGACCTGGTCGGACTGGCGCGTGCCGAGGGCAAGCGCTGCAAGGCAGTTCGCTGCGACGAGGCGGACCTGATCGGTTGTGACTCCAAGGCAGACCTTGCCGAAGCGGAGGCGATTTTCCAGGCACGCAAACGCCGGGAGGCGCTGGACGCAGGTGTGACGCTGATCGCGCCGGAGACGGTCTTCTTCGCACACGACACAATGATTGAGGCTGACGTGGTGATCGAGCCGAACGTGGTGTTCGGCCCCGGTGTGACGGTGAAGACCGGCGCGAAGATCCGGGCATTCAGCCACCTCGAAGGCGCGACCGTCGGGCAGGCGGCATCCGTCGGCCCGTTCGCGCGGCTGCGGCCGGGCGCGGTGCTGGAACAGGAGGCATTCGTCGGCAATTTCGTCGAGGTGAAGAATGTGCGCATGGCCGAAGGCGCCAAGGCGAGCCATCTGTCCTATCTGGGCGATGGCGAGGTCGGGGCCGGTGCGAACATCGGCGCGGGCACGATTTTCTGCAATTATGATGGGTTCTTCAAATATCGCACGATCATCGGAGAAGGGGCGTTCATCGGCTCCAACTCTGCGCTTGTGGCGCCGGTTACAATCGGCGACGGGGCAATGATCGGCAGCGGCAGTGTCGTCACGAAAGATGTCGAGGCCGGTTCACTGGCCGTGGCACGTGGAAAACAGGTGGAGCGCAAGGGTTGGGCTGCGGCGTTCCGGGAAAAAATGGCGGCACGAAAGGCTGCAAGCAAAAAGGGCTGATGATGGCAAACGAAATGGAAAAGCAGAACGCGGCGGCCGCGGCGATGGAATTTGTCGAGGACGGCATGACCATCGGCCTCGGCACAGGGTCCACGGCGAAGTATTTCGTCGAATACCTGGCCGAGGAAGTGGCCGACGGCCTGGTCGTGCGATGCATCGAAACCAGTGAGCAGACGCGCCGCCTGGCCGAGAGCCTTGGCGTGCCACTGATCCCGTTCGAACAGGTTGAGCGTATCCACCTGACCGTGGACGGCGCCGACGAGGTGGACGAGCATGGTTTCCTCATCAAAGGCGGCGGCGCGGCCCTGCTGCGTGAGAAGATCATCGCCAATGCAAGCGATCACATGGTTGTGATTGCCGACCCGTCGAAACAGGTCGAGCGCCTGGGTGCTTTCCCGCTACCGGTGGAGGTGACGCCGTTCGGATACACGATCACGGCGAAGAAGGTTTATGACGCGCTTTGCGCCAGCGGTATTGACCGCCCGCGCGTGGAATTGCGTGCACAGCCGGGCGGAAAGCTGGTTGTGACGGATGGCGGAAACTACATTCTGGATTGCCATTGCCAGAAGATTCCGGATGCGGAATCGCTGGCGGCGCGCCTCTCCAATGTGCCCGGCGTCGTTGAACACGGATTGTTTATCGGCATCGCTCGAACGGTCATCATCGGCAACGAAGCCGGGGCCACGGTGTTTGAATTCTGATCTGGCAGGCCCATATCGGGCCGCAGATACGCAGCAGACACGCAATAGACTTTCAAGGAATGACCCATGGCTGAGCACGCTTACGACTTCGACCTGTTCGTGATCGGGGGCGGCTCCGGCGGGGTGCGCGCGGCACGTATTGCAGCCATCGCAGGTGCACGCGTCGGCCTTGCGGAAGAATACCGCATGGGCGGCACCTGCGTGATCCGCGGCTGTGTGCCGAAGAAGTTCATGGTGTATGCCAGCCAGTACGGCAAGGACATCGAGAAATCGGCAGGCTATGGCTGGCGTGTCGGCGATGTCTCGTACGATCACGGAACATTCGCCTCTGCCATGCATGCCGAAGTGGATCGCCTGTCGGGCATCTATTTCCGTAATCTCAAGAATGCCGGTGTCGACATTTTCGAGGAGCGGGCCGAGTTTGTCGATGCCCACACGGTGCGCCTGAAGACAAGCGGCAAGACCATCACGGCAGGCAAGATCCTGATCGCCGTGGGCGGTGCGCCGTGGCGCCCCTCTCCGGAAGAGCTTCCGGGTGTCGAGCACACGATCACGTCGAATGAGGTGTTCCATCTGGAAGACCTGCCGAAACATGTGGTCATCGCGGGTGGTGGCTACATCGCGGTTGAGTTCGCGCATATCTTTGCGGGGCTCGGCGTGCCGACCTGTCTCGTCTATCGCGGTGAGGAAGTGCTGCGCGGTTTTGATGCCGATGTGCGCACGGCGGTGCATGAGGGCCTGAAAGAGGCCGGTGTGCGTGTCGTGACCGGTTCCGTGTTTACCTCCATCGACAAGCGTGAGGGAGAGGATCTTCCGCTGCGCGTCAGCCTGTCGACGGGCAGCCATATCGATGCCGATGTCGTCCTCATGGCTGTGGGCCGGCGTCCGAATACGGAAGGGCTTGGCTGCGAAGCGGCCGGGATCGAGCTGGATGGCAATGGCGCCGTGAAAGTGGATGAGTGGTCAAAAACCAATGTCGACAGCGTCTGGGCCGTTGGCGATGTGACCGACCGCGTGGCGTTGACGCCGGTGGCTATCCGCGAAGGGCACGCCTTTGCCGACACAGAGTTTGGCGGCAACCCCTGGCATTTCGATCATTCCGACATTGCCACAGCGGTCTTCTCCCAGCCGGAAGTCGGCACGGTTGGCCTGAGCGAGGCAGACGCCCGCAAGGCCTATGGTGCTGACATCGATATCTACAAGACGAACTTCAAACCGATGAAGAATGCCTTGAACGGCGACACAAGCCGTGTGCTGATGAAGCTGGTCGTGCGCGCATCGGATGAGAAGGTGCTGGGCGTCCACATGGTGGGCGATGACGCGGCCGAGATCATCCAGGCCATCGGAATCGCCATCAAGATGGGCGTTACCAAGCCTGACTTTGACCGCACATGCGCCGTTCACCCATCCGTCGCGGAGGAACTGGTGACGATGCGTACGAAATGGGTGCCGGATGTGGCGAGTAACGCCTAGGCCGTCTCGTCACTTAGCGCTTTCAGTTCCAGCGCGATCGTTTTCAGGCTTTCGCGGATCTGCTTCAGCCCGCCGCCGCGCCCCGAATGGATCACCAGCTGTTTCCAGGCTGGCTGGCCTTCCTGTGGGGGCTTCACGGCGAGGTGCTTCGAGCGTGGCAAGGCAGACTTCAGGAGTGCATCCGACAGCGCGAAGCCT
Organism: Rhodobacterales bacterium; assembly: GCA_014763715.1. Classification (GTDB taxonomy): domain Bacteria; phylum Pseudomonadota; class Alphaproteobacteria; order Caulobacterales; family Hyphomonadaceae; genus Hyphomonas. The sequence goes on from JACXUV010000025.1 coordinate 10,807, forward strand.
GCGACGTCATTATAGGTGCCGTTGCGAGCCTCGGCCTCAAAGGTCGACTGTTCAGACCGGCTGACCGCATTGAACAGCACCGACAGTTCCGGGCGCTGGTTCACCGGGATCTGGGTTTGCAGGACCTGGTTCAGCAGTTTCACCCCGCGCAGGGAGTAGATGTCGGTGTGCATGGGGGCCAGCACACGGTCTGCCGCCTCTAGCGCACAACGCGTCAGGAAGGTGGCGTTCGGGTTCGTGTCGAAGACGATCAGGTCATATTCGCTGCGATAGAAGTCCACCTGACGCAGGAAGTGGCGCTTGATCTTGTCCAGCGCTTCGCTGTCGGTGGCAAAGGCGTATTTCGAAATCTCGAACTGGCCTGAAATGATGTCGAACCGGCCGGGCGGGCTGTTTCCCTCGGCCATGATGTCGTGGACCAGGTAATCGCGGGCGACCGGCGCGAAGGGCTCGGTCGAGAGGCTCAGCCAGTGCTCTGCCGGGCTGCCTGCGTCGCGGGCATGCAGGCGCGAACGCTCGAACAGGGATATCACGGAACGGTCTGCCGCGGCGCTCTCGTCGGCGGCATCCATTTCGTAGAAGGTCTGGGTGAGATTGTATTGTGGGTCGAGGTCGATCAGCAGGATGCGGCCGCCCGCCATGGCATGCCAGGCGCCGAAAACCTGAGCGGAGATGGTTGTCTTGCCGACCCCGCCCTTGAGGTTCATCACCGCAATGACCGGGCATTTGCGCTTGTAGGCCGCCTGGGTCTGCTGGACGAGCTGGTCCAGCCCGCCGGGCGTGGTGCTGGACAGGCGCAGGTGAGGCTGGACTTCCTGTTTGAAGAAGCCATTCAGGCGCGCCTTGTCGATCTGGTAGGGGATCAGCGGCAGGCCGCGGGCCTTGGCGCGCTCGACATCCTGGCGCACGGTCTTCGAGCGCACGGAAGTGGCCGAGACCAGGACGATCATCGCGAAGGCGTCGTCGATGTCCTTGTTGTTGCGCTCGCGGTCATTGTCGTCATCCGGGGCGAATTTCACCGGAATCGACGCGGCCCGCATGGCTTCATGCAGTTTCAGCAGATCATCGAGGTCCGGCGTGGAGTGGGCAATGTAGACGTGAGACATGATCTCGCGGCGGTCCCTTCAAGGCTTGCCTCAAGCCCTGTCTTACTAAGGGGAGGCGGGGTGATTCCGCCAGCGTTGTGCTGTGAAATTGTGGTGAAACTTGAGCGATCGCCTGCCATGTGATTAATGCGGCCATCAATGGAGCGTAAGATGAGCAACTGGACCCCTTCCGACTGGCGCCAACTGCCGGCGAAGCACATCCCGGATGATTACCCGGATACTGCAGCACTTGCTGCAGTTGAGGCCCGTCTACGCTCGTTTCCGCCGCTTGTTTTTGCAGGGGAAGCCCGACGCCTGAAAATGCGTCTTGGCGAAGTTGCAGCCGGGAAGGCTTTCCTGCTTCAGGGCGGCGACTGTGCCGAGAGCTTCAAGGAATTCCATCCGGACAACATCCGCGACACGTTCCGCGTGATTCTGCAGATGGCTGTCGTGCTGACCTTCGCTGCCGCCAAGCCGGTCGTGAAAGTCGGCCGGATTGCCGGCCAGTTCGGCAAGCCGCGTTCCGAGCCGATCGAGACGATCAATGGTGTGACGCTGCCCTCCTACCGCGGCGACAACATCAACGGCATGGAGTTCACACCCGAGAGCCGGATTCCGGACCCCGAACGCCTGATCCAGGCCTATTCCCAGTCGGCGGCGACTCTGAACCTGCTGCGTGCTTTCAGCCAGGGCGGCTACGCCAGCCTCGCCAACGTGCATCGGTGGATGCTCGGCTTCGTGGACCGCAGCCCGCAGGGTGAGCGTTACGAGAAGCTGGCGGACCAGATCTCAGCCTCGCTGCGCTTCATGGAAGCGGTTGGCCTGAACGCTGAAACCGTGCCGCAAATGTCGCAAGTGGAGTTCTATACCAGCCACGAGGCGTTGCTGCTTGGCTATGAGGAAGCGCTGACCCGGATCGATTCCACGTCTGGCGACTGGTACGACACGTCGGCTCACATGCTGTGGATCGGCCACCGGACCCGTCAGGTGGATCATGCCCACGTCAATTTCTGCAAGGGGATCAAGAACCCGATCGGCATCAAGTGCGGCCCCGGCATGGAGCCGGACGAGCTTGTCCGCCTGATCGAGACGATCAACCCGACAGATGAGGCTGGCCGGATCACGCTGATCACGCGCTTCGGTTCCGAGGGCGTCGCAAAGGGGCTGCCGCCGCTGGCGCGTGCCGTGAAGGCAAGCGGCCGCACGGTGGTCTGGTCCTGCGATCCAATGCACGGCAACACGCTGAAGACCGACTCCGGCTTCAAGACACGACCAGTGGACCGTATCCTCTCCGAGGTGCGCCAGTTCATTGATGTCATGAATGCCGAAGGCTGTTACCCGGGCGGGGTTCACTTCGAGATGACCGGCCAGAACGTCACCGAATGTCTCGGCGGCGCGCAGGCGATCTCCGAGGACGACCTCTCCAGCCGCTACCACACGCACTGCGACCCGCGACTTAACGGCGAGCAGGCGCTGGAGCTGGCCTTCCTGGTGGCAGAGAAGCTTCAGGCGCTCGGCAACGGCAAGGACGCGGCCCGCAAGGCCAGCTGACGCATCTTTCTGAGCGGCCCTTCGGGCCCGGTGCGACAGCCATAACCGTCTCCGTCAGGACACGGAAACTTTACAAGGCCGGAGCCGATCCGGCCTTGCTTCGCACAACATAATTCAACAAGACACACGGCCCGGCGCCTGACGCCGGGCAGAGGGTATTCCAATGCGGAGCATGAACTGGCCGGCCTGGGTCCGGCTTGGGGACATTATTGATTTGTTGCGGCTGTCGGTGCCGATTGCCATCTCGCGCATGGCGATGATGCTGATGAGCATGACGGATGCTGTGGTGCTGGGCCAGTTCGCGCCCGGTGAGCTGCCGTTTGTGCTGAACTCCTGGCTGCCGATGGGCGTGACGCTGGGCTTCAGCATGGGCATTCTGATCGGGGTGCAGGTATTGACCTCGGAAATGCTGGGCATCGGCCAGCATGGACAATCGGGGCGCATTTTTCGGCGTGGTCTGGTCGCGGCCATCGGGCTGGGTATGGCCCTGTTGGGGCTTGTGGTCCTGGTCGCGGAGCCATTGTTTCACTGGCTATTTGTCGAAATCGCGCCAAGCTCGGATGCGACGAACCTCGCCAATCCGGAACATGTTGCGGCTTCAACGGCGTCAGTGACGCGCATCCTCGCGCTGGCCCTGCCTGGGTTCACCATTTCGACCGTGTGCGGCCTTTACCTGGAGGCGCTGCGCCGGCCGACGCTGGTGGCCGTCATCAGCTATGGCGGTGTTCTTCTGAACATCGTGCTGGACCTTGCCTATGTCGGCGGGTTCTGGGGCCTGCCCCGGATGGGCGCAGAGGGTGTTGCCATCGCCACGACCGGCTCGCGTTATGCGATTGCCGTGGTGATGTTCGTGGCGGTCATCTTCCTGACCCCGGCCTTCCGCGCTTCGCCGAAGGCAGAGCCGGGTGAGGCGCGGCGCCAGTTTGAAGTCGGTATCGGTTCGGCCATCTCCAATGTGGCGGAATGGGGCGGGTTCAACCTCACCTTTACGATCGCGACCTGGATCAGCCTGGCGGCGAACACTGTCTATGGTTACACGATCCAGCTCGTCGGCTTCTGTTTCATGTTCTACATGGGCATCGCCTCGGCAACGAGCGTTCGCGTGGCGGAAGCCTTTGGCCGTGGCAACAAGCAGGAAGTCGCCAATGCCGGGCGTCTCGGCGTTGCGGCCACGGTGCTGACAGGCGTGACAATGGGGCTGGGCCTTGTCATTTTCCGCGGACCGCTCTCGGGTCTTCTGGTGAATGACGATGCGGTGATTGATGGTGTGCGGATCGCTCCGGCCATTGCGTCTCTGCTGTTCCTGGCGTCCGTGATGACCCTGTTTGACGGGCTTCAGGCTACGGCATCCTTCGCGCTGCGGGCTCAGGAGATCGTCTGGTCGCCAAGCCTTATTCACATTGGATCGTTTTTCCTCGTGATGCTGCCAGCCTGTTACTGGTTGGGCATCGTGCAGGGGCATGGGGCGAAGGGCATGATGGAAGGTGCCCTGATCGGCGTGTTCGTGGCAGGTACGCTGCAGACACTGATGCTGGAACTGAAAGCGGCGCGTCCGCTGAAGGGACACGCCGCCTGAATTCTGGACTTGTTCCGATAACGGAGAACCGGTCCTAGAGATCCTTCATCGCGGAGGCCGGCTTGAAGGAAGCCGATGTCTTCTCCGGGATCTTGATCGGTTCACCGGTTGCCGGGTTACGGCCGGTGCGGGCATTGCGGGTTTTCGGCGCGAAAGTGCCGAAACCTGCGATGGCGACCTGCTTACGCGATTTCACCGCGTCAGCGATCGTGTCGAATACAGCATCAACGGCCTTGCCGGCGTCGCTTTGCGACAGGCCCGAAGCAGCGGCCACTGCCTTCGTAAGTTCACCCTTGTTCATACGGGTTCTCCTCTGAGTTAAACGGCGATGCCCCGCCGTTGGTTCGACTAGTCCACGATTCGGAAAACCTGAACACGCCGGATTCCCAATAAACACGGGCTATATGCCTGGAATCCAGCCCTCTTCGGCCTGAATTTTCGCGTTTTGTGCCTCTTCCAGGCCTTTGGCTGTGGAAAAAGCAGCCGAAAGCGCTCCTTTTTCGTCCAGGGACGCGTAGTGATAGGCGATTCCGCGGACCTGGGCAGCATCTGCCGTCTCGCCGGATTCGGGTGTCACCTTGATCAATGAAGGGTAAATTTCGGTCATGACGACGCTGACGCCAGAGAGAACTTCCTCCGTCAGCGGTTGGGTCGCATCAAATTCGAACGGCCAGATACGGGATTCCGCCCATGTCTGGCGCAGGCCGTGCACATGCGGAATTCCGGTGAGGGACTGGCTGCCGACACTACCGGTATAGGCGAGCTGCCAGATCGATTTTGGCTGCCCCTGTTTCGTGTCGCGCAGATAGGCTTCGGCAATGCGGTACTCCGGCAGCGGAGCACCGTCGAAGTCCGGCTTCGTGCTGCCCAATGTGGAAACGACATCGCGTGCAGGCGCGCCCCAGAAGGGAAAAGGCCCTTTTGAGATTGCATAGTTCATGCCGGCCGCGATGGCGTAGCGGGCATTGGAATTGTCCGGCTTGTCTTTCAGCTTGGCAGCAAGATGTTCGTGCATCGCCTGCCACGGTGCCTTGCCATCCAGTTTCAGGCCCAGGGCTTCTGCCGTGCCTGCCGGATACCCGAGAGAGAAGTCGAAGCCGAGGAGGACACGGTCGCCACGCTTTGTCAGCTTGCCGACCATGTCCTCAAGGAAGCTGCGGGCTTTGAGACGCGTATCGATGTTCACTGCACGGAATTGCAGTTTCAGACGGGCATCCTTGGCCAGGATGCCGATCCAGATCGAATTGGCACCGGTAACGGGCTTCGATGCCGCGCTCCAGTCTACCATGATGTAAGCGTCAAAAAGGGCCGCCATGTCTAATCCAGTTTTACGAGCATTTTGCCGGTATTGGCTCCGCTGAAGAGACCGATGAACGCGTCAGGCGCCTTATCGATTCCCTCCATCACAGTCTCCTGGAACTTCATCTGCCCTGCCGGGATCCATTTGGCCATATCCGCAAGGAAGGCGGGCTGCATATCGACATGGCTGGAGACAATGAAGCCCTCGATCTTCAGCTGTTTCCCGACGACCTGGATAATGTTGTGGGGGCCAACCGGCGTGCCGGTTTCATTATATTGAGCGATCATCCCGCATTCGGCGAAGCGCGCCATCGGGCGGGCAACCTCGATGGCTGCCGTCAGGTGGTCGCCGCCGACATTGTCGAAATAGACATCGATACCCTTCGGGGCTGCCTGACGCAGGGCCGAGACGAGACCGTCGAAGCCCTTGGCTTCCTTGTAGTCGATGACATGATCGGCACCGAGGGATTTCACGAAGGCGCATTTGTCTGCCCCACCGGCTGAGCCGATGACGGTGCAGTTCTTGATTTTGGCAATCTGGACGACGGTGGAGCCGACCGCGCCCGCCGCGCCGGAGACGAACACCGTGTCGCCTTCCTTCAGCTCAGCGATACGCAGGATGCCTGCATAGGCGGTCAGGCCAGGCATGCCGGCAACGCCGAGGAAGGCGCTGTCGGGCAGGCCGGTGCCTTTGGGAAGCTTCATCGTCATGGCGCTGGCAGGGGCGCCCGTCCACGCTGTTCGCCAGCCATTCATGGACTGGACAAGGTCACCCACTTGATAGTCAGGGTGATTGGATGCCGTGACATGGCCGACAGCGCCGCCCTGCATGGTTTCACCGATCTGGAAAGGCGGCACATAGCTTTCACGATCGTACATGCGGCCGCGCATATAGGGATCAACCGACATCCAGGCGTTCTGCACCTGAATTTCGCCAGGGCCAGGCTCTGGTGCTTCCACGGTTTTCTTCTCGAAATCAGCATGTTGGGGCATGCCGACCGGCCGGCGGGCAAGGGCCCATTCAGTTGAGGTAAGTGTAGGCATTCCTGTTTCCTCCTGTTGTTTCTTGTTGCCTCATTGGCCCCTACTTGGGCGTAACAGGCGGGGCTGTGAAGGGGGAATTACGAAGAAACGCGCTGCGGCAGGGCTGTGCCGCAGTCTTGATACGGCGCCTGTTGGATGCCATGCCGAAACAGACAGAGGGCTAGGACATGACGAAGCTGAAGGTGGGCGTCGCTGGCGCCGGAGTATTCGGTAATTATCACGCGCAGAAAGCAGCCGCTTCGGTGAAGACCGATCTGGTTGGCATCTACGATATCGATCTGGCCCGTGCGACGCGTATTGCAGAGCAATACGGCGCCAAAGGTTTCGACGACTACAAGGCCTTCCTTGATGCATGTGATGCGATTGTTATTGCAGTACCGGCTACGTGGCATGAGACTCTGGCACGCGAGGCGATCGAGGCGCACTGCCATGTACTGGTGGAAAAGCCTCTGGCGCTGACAGGCAAGGCGGCACGCTTCCTGGCTGATGAAGCGGCTGCACGTGGCCGTATTCTCCAGGTCGGTCATCAGGAGAGGTTCGTTGCGCGCGCCATGGGTGTGCTGGCAATCGAAGAGGCACCTTTGCTTCTGGAATCTGTGCGCGCTGGCCCGCCTGCGCCAGACAATCGCGCGGGTGATGTCTCAGTCATCTGGGATCTGATGATCCACGATCTCGATCTGGCAGCAATGATGCTCGGCAATGAATTCACTGGCGTGACCGCAACTGGCCGGCGCGTGCATTCGGATCATATCGACGAGGCCACGGCAGAGTTTACCTATGCCAGCGGCGGTATCGCACGCCTGACCGCAAGCCGTGCCGCAACAGAGCGCCAGCGCACGATGCATGTGGTTTATCCGTCGGGAGAAATCTCGATCGACTTCCTGACGCGCAAGGTGCAGAACACGACGCCTTATGAGATCAAGGTAGACATCGCGGCTGAGCTTCCCGATCCTCTGGGGGCTGCAGATGAGGGCTTTTACGCTGCATGCCTTGGGCTTGCACGCAGCCCGGTGCCTGCGCACGGGACGGTGGGGGCTGTTGCCATGGCTGAAGCTGCCGAAGCGGCTGTCCTGGCCAGGATCGACGCCTGATCAGCCTTCGCCGTTGCGTCTGGCTGTTTGTTTCGGATCGTGCTTCGGCGCAGGGGCGAGACGCATGACTTCGGTCTGAAAGCGCTCGTCATCGCCACTCAGCAGGAAGGGCAGGGCCGCGCCGATCGCATCGATCATCGGTTCGAACCATTGCAGGTCTGCTTTGGTGAAGTCGGACAGGACGTGCGGCATCACCATGGCCTTGTCTCCCGGATGCCCAATACCGATACGTACACGGCGGAAGTTCTCGCCGAGATGCGCCATCATCGAACGAACACCATTGTTTCCGGAATGCCCGCCGCCGCGCTTGACCCGCAGTCTGCCGGGAGCAAGGTCGATCTCGTCATAGAAGACGGTCACGTCATCTGACGGGCGCTTGTAGAACTGCAGCACTTTGGAAAGCGCGCGGCCGGTTTCGTTGTAATAGGTTTGCGGTTTGACCAGCAGCACCTTGTGGCCGCTGACGGTGCCTTCCGCAATCAGGCTTTCGAATTTGGAACGCCAGGGCCCGAAATGGTACCGTGCATGGAGCGCATCCAGCAGGATGAAACCAGCATTGTGCCGGTTCTTTGCGTAACGGTCTGTGGGGTTACCCTGTCCGGAAAGGATCAGCATGAGGATGTTGCCTCCTGCCCGGTCTTGAGTGGAGTAGGGGTGGGCGGCCCGCCTCGCAACATAGTGCGGGCGGGCCGATCCTTAAAGTATTCGAGAGGAAGGGACTTAGTCTTCTTTCTCTTCGGCTGCGGCATCTTCTGCATCGTCAGCAGATTCTGTCTTGCCGCCGCGGCCTGCGATGGTTGCGATAGTGAAGTCGCGATCCGTGATGGTCGGCTCGGCATCGGCCGGCAGCGTGATGTCGGAGATTTTCACGTTGTCGCCAATTTCCAGAGCGGAGACGTCGGCTTCCAGGGCTTCCGGAATGTGGCCGGCCGGAACGAGCAGTTCGACAGCGTGGCGCACCACGTTGAGCGTGCCGCCCTTCTTAAGGCCCGGCGAAGCTTCCTCGCCTTTGAAGTGCACCGGCACTTCAACCTTGATTTTCTGGTCAGCGCTGACGCGGAACAGGTCCACGTGCATCGGCTGGTCGGTCACCGGGTGCATCTGGATGGCCTGCGGGATCACCAGCTGCTTCTCGCCTTTGTGGACCAGGGTTGCGGTCGAAGACAGGAAGTGGCCGGTTTCGATAGCCTTGATGACTTCGTTGCGCTTCAGGTTGATCGCCACCGGATCCTGACCGCCGCCATAGAGGACGCCCGGGACAAGACCCTGGTTGCGGGCTTCACGTGCGCCGCCGGTGCCGACGCGCTCGCGCACTTCGACATTGAAGGTAATTTGTTGTTTTGACATTGTTTTTTCCTTTCGCCCTCGACTCCGCCACACCGCCCTGGTGAGGTGAGAAGCTGACACGTACGGCCTGGCGCCATCGTTTCTGAAGGCGGGCGGATACCGCATAAAGCCAGTAATGGCAAGGCATTGGCGGCAGGTGCGAGGGATGATGCCCTGCGTCCATGTCCCACCGCGTTCATGAACGCGAAGCGGAGCCCTTATTTGTTGTCCTGTGTCTTCCCGGCGGCGGCAATTTCCTTCCAGGGCCCGAACTTGTGCTGCTCCAGCGTGAAGCTGTCGGCATAGGGCGGGAAGGGAGCGTCAACGGGTTTTCTGGTCCGATCCGGATAGTCCCGTTCCAGGTGGCTTTTTTCCGGTCTTGCCTGAACATTGATATAGGCCGCGACATCATAGGCTTCTTCTGGCGTCAGGACCGGGGAGTCGTAAGTGACGCCGAGGGGCATGTTGGCGCGGATGAATGTTGCAGCCTTGATGACCCGGTGCATGCCTGCACCATTATTGAAGCTGCCTGGGCCCCAAAGCGGAGGATAGAGGTAGCCTGGCTGCCCTTCTTCCAGAACTTTGCCCTGACCATCTGCTCCGTGGCAGATGACGCAGTGCGTGGAATAGACCTCTGCACCGAGGATGGGATCGGCTGCGCGGTCCAGCAAAGGCAAGGACGGGGCGCCCCGGCCGTCCATACCCGCAGGCGCGGCTTCGCTCAGGAAGCCGATATAAGCAATCATCGCTTCCATTTCCTTGGAATCGACGGGCAGGGCGCGCCCATTCATGCTGCGCTCGAAGCATCCATTGATCCGCTGTGTAAGCGTCCGGACTTCGTTTTCGCGTGCCATGTCTCTTGGATAGGCATCTGCAACGCCGATATAGGATAGTCCGTAGCGTTGACGCCCGCCATCCAGGTGGCAGGAGCTGCAGGCGAGATTGTTGCCGGCAAAGCGCATCTCTGTATCTGCAACATCGGCCCCAAGATACGCGTAGGTCTCCCGGATCAGGGCTTCCCCATAGAGGACCTGCTGTTTGTGTGGACCCTCCGCCAATGTGGCGGGATCGGGTTCCGGCCAAATGGCTGTCACAGCTGGCTCTGGGGCGGCAGGTGTGTCGGCGGCACCGCTTCCGCCATCATTCCCACATGCGGCTCCCGTGAGCAGGAGTAGAGCGGAAACGATGGTGCGGGAGGTCGATTGAAATTTCATGCAGGCGTTATGCGCGCCGATGACGGGAAAGCGCAAGCCCGCCTGCTGGGGCGCGTAACTTTGCCAGTTGTCTCCAGCAGATCAAACGGTCGGTGCGACTTTCGAAGCACGGCCGGATATCCCGTCTGCGATGATGCGGGCGGATCCGCACGACATTGTCCAGCCGAGCGTGCCGTGGCCCGTGTTCAGCCACAGATTCTGGAATTTGGAGCGCCCGATATAGGGGACGCTGTCCGGTGTCATGGGGCGGAAGCCGCACCAGAAGTTTCGCTCTTCTGTTTTCGCCAGGTCGGGAAAAAGGCTGAATACGGAGTGTTCCAGGGTGCGTTGGCGTTTGGGATTGAGGCTGCGGTCAAAACCGGCAAGCTCTGCCATGCCGCCCACCCTGACCCTGTCCCCAAGCCGTGTGGTTGCGACCTTGAAGGTTTCGTCCAGGAGGGTGGACTGCGGGGCGCGCGAAGCGTCTGTGATCGGCAGGGTGATCGAATACCCCTTCACCGGGTAAATGGGCAGGCGAATGCCGATTTGTCTGGCGAGCATAGGTGACCAGCTGCCACCCGCGAGCACGAATGCGTCTGCCTCGATAACCTCATTGCGAATTCGGGCGCTAACTTTGCCGCCGGATTCCGAGAAGGCGTCCACAGTCGTATTCCAGCGGAACTTCACGCCCCTGGTTTCAGCAACTCCGGTCAGGGCGTTCGTGAACTTGAAGCAATCGCCAGTTTCATCCCCGGGCAGGCGAAGGCCGCCAACAAGGGGGGCTTCCGCATGGGCGAGCCCCGGTTCGGCCTGGCAACAGCCTGCAGCGTCCAGCAGCTCGAACTCGATGCCGCCTTCCTTCAGGACTTCCATATCGCGGGCGGCGGCGTCGTATTGTTTCTGCGTCCGGAAAAGCTGCAGAGTGCCTTGCGAGCGGTGGTCGTAGGCAATGGTCTCTTCAGCTCGAAGCTCACGCAGCAAGTCCCGGCTATAGGTGGCGAGCCGCACCATCTTTGCCTTGTTGGCCGAATAGCGCGCGGACGTGCAGTTGCGCAGCATGCTCAGGCCCCAGCTGACCATGGCCGGGCTGATCCTGTGGAACTGCACGATCAGGGGAGCATGCTCCATGAAAAGCCATTTGAGAGCCTTCTGGGGGACGTCAGGGGAGGCCCATGGGGCAGCATAGCCAGGAGAGATCTCGCCAGCATTCGCGAAGCTCGTTTCCAGCGCGGGACCGGACATGCGGTCGATCACTGTCACGTCATGGCCGTCGCGCGCGGCATAGTAGGCCGTTGTCACACCGACGACACCTGCGCCCAGAACGACCACTTTCATAGTACTTGCTCCTCTACGCCATAGGGCGAACTGTTGGAAAACCCCGGGACGAGCTGGTGGCTGCCCCGGAGGGGGATTTATGGGGTGTCGTGTTCAGGAACTCCGCCCGGGTCGCACGGTATGGCGTTGGCGGGTGCCTTCCATCACATGGGCGAGCGGATACTCTCTTCCGGCAGATTCGTCATCTGCGTTACGCAGCGGCAAGTTGGGGCGTGCCGACCTGAGACCGCCCCTTTCTGCCTAGTGGTCTCCGGCAATCATGCCAAGGATGGCGAGCTTTTCGACCGGCGGAAGCTTGCCGGCCTCGCGGACCACCTTGAAGGCATCATCGGCGACCTGAAGCGTATGGTCGATGTCTGCCTCCGTCATGGCCGCACACATGAACATGTTATGCCAGGGGTGGAAGTAGACCCCGCGTTTCAGCAGGGCTTCATTCCAGGCGTAGCCTTTCGAACACCCCTGATCATCTTCAAACATGATCAGGGGCAGCTCAGCGGGGCCTGTCTGGCGCAGGGCAAAACCGTGACGGTTTGCAGCTTCATCCAGACCTGTCCGCAGTCTTTGGCCAAGGGCTTGCGTGCGTTCAAGATAGTCCGTCTCGCGGATCAGCTTCAGCGTCTCGATTGCGGCGGCCATGGGCGCGGCAGAGAACCAGAAGGAGCCGGTGACATAGATGGTTGCTGCAGCCATTCGGGCCTTTTCCGAACCGAGCAGTGCGGAGATCGGGTGGCCGTTGGCGATGGCCTTGCCCCAGCTTGAGAGGTCCGGTTCGATGCCGACGCGAGACCAGCTTGAATCGCGTGCCAGACGGAAACCGGCACGGACATCATCGACAATCAGAAGGGCGTCGTGTTCATCGCACAGTTCACGCGCGCGGCGGGCATATTCCGGTGTCGGATCTTGCTGATCGACAAATGTGTCGTGCTTGATGGGGGAAGCAAAGATTGCGGCAAGGTCGTTGCCAGCCGCTTTGACGGCAGCCTCCAGGCTCTCGACATCATTATAGGTATAGAAGACCTGGTTTGCACGGTCGGACGGGGCAACGCCGTTCTTCAAAGGGGTGCACCAGGGGGCTGCACCGTGATAGGCACCTTTTGCCAGAACGATCGTGTTCTTGCGGGTGTAGTTGCGTGCGATCATCAGGGCCATTGTGGTGGCGTCCGTGCCGTTCTTGCAGAACATGGCCCAGTCGGCGTGCGTGACCATGCTGGTCATCTGCTCAGCCAGGTCGACCATCAGTCCGGCCGGGCCGGTCATCGTGTCTCCCTTTTTCAACTGCGCTATGTAAGAGGCATCAATCTTCTCGTGGCCATAGCCAAACAGGTTCGGTCCGTAGCCGCACATATAATCAATGTAACGGTTGCCATCGGCATCCCAGAGGTAGGCCCCGGAGGCGCGGTCGAAGAATTGTGGATAGTCATCAGGAAGCAGCCTGACCGATTGGTGGCCATACATTCCACCGGGAATGACTGCGTCTGCTCGTTCGCGCAAAGCCTTGTCTACCGAGTTTGTCCACATATCGATGTCGCCGCCTGTTCAATAAGATAGTTTTGACTATCATACCGCGAGCGGTTATGGACGCAAGGTCAATTCGGAAGGAAATGGAATGAAATTGGATCTTCTTTGTGTTGGCCTGACAACGCTGGATGTTGTTGGGCGGCCAATTACGGACATTCCGAAAGATGAAGGCGGCCGTCTGATTGAGCAGATTGCGTGTGCACCTGCAGGGACAGCGGCAGGGGCTGCGTGTGTCGCTGCACGTCTCGGCCTGCAAGTGGGGCTGGCGGGTGCCATTGGTGACGACCTGACGGGAAAGTTCGTGCGCTTTGCTCTGGAGGAAGAGGGGGTCGATACACGTCTCCTTGAGACCCTGAAAGGTGTGCCGACTTCCACGACGATCCTCCCGATTGATGATAAAGGCAGGCGCCCGACCCTCCACGCACCGGGGGCTGGCTCTGTCCCGCCTTTGACGGAGAAGCTGCTGAGTGAGGCGCCCGGAGTTCGCTGCCTCCATTATGGCGCGATTGGTGCGCCGACTTTCGATGGCGGCCCCGGCGCTGAGCTGCTGAAGGCCGCAAAAGCGGGGGGCGCGGAAGTCACTTGTGACCTCATCGCTCCGCGGCCTGAAGCGAAAGAAGAACTGAAGCGCATTTTGCCTTATGTCGACTGGTTCCTGCCGAGTGCTGACGAAGCACGGATGCTGACAGGACAAGACGATCTGGAGGCTGCTGCAGCGGATTTCATCGCAATGGGCGCGAAGAACTGCGTCATCAAGGATGGCGGTCGCGGAGCCGTCATGGCCGCAGGGGAATTACGCGGGCGCCTGCCTGCCTTCAAGATTGATGTGGTGGACACGACGACGTGCGGCGACTCTTTCTGTGCTGGATTCATTTCGGCGCACCTGAAAGGTTGGGGCGACTTCGACGCGCTGAAGTTCGCCGCCGCGACGGCTGCCATGGTGGCACAAGGCCTGGCGACCTATGGCAAGTTGCAAGGCTTTGAACAGGTTGAGGCCGCAATAAACACGCTGCCGATTCAGGAGGGAGAGGCTTGATGGACGAACTGGAAACAAAGCTGCGCGAGCAGATTGTCGATGTCATGGCTGCGATGGATGTGCGTGGCCTGAACCGTGGCACGTCTGGGAATGTATCGGCACGGTTCGGCGATGATGTCCTGATAACGCCGACAGGGATTCCGCCGTCCGCGCTCAAGCCGGAACATATTGTGCGCATGGATGCAGAAGGTCGCTATGATCCGGCCGGGATGAAGCCATCCAGTGAGTGGCTGATGCACCTGAAACTGCTTCAGTTGCGCCCGGATGCAAATGCGGTGGTCCATTGTCATTCGCGGTTTGCCACCACGCTTGCCTGCGCGAATAAGCCGATCCCGGCCCTGCATTACATGGTTGCCGTCAGCGGCGGACCGAGCGTACCGGTTGCTCCCTACGCAACGTTCGGATCGTCTGATCTTGCGGAGAGTGTCTGTGAAGCACTTGCCGGACAATACGCGGCGCTGATGGCGAACCATGGACAGATCGTGGTCGCGCCAGGACTTCGTCAGGCGCTTCTTATTGCAGAGGAAGTTGAGGAACAGGCTGCGGTCTATTGGGGGACGCTTGCCATCGGCGGGGCGACCCTGCTGGGCGACGATGAGATGACCAGAATTTCCGAACGCTTCAAAAGCTATGGACAGAAGAAAAAATAGTCATCCTGCGGGTGCGTCCTCTTCGTGCTTGCGTATAAGGTAATGATCGCTACCATATTCGCGACTAGTGACTGACAGGAGCTTCCAATGCTGGCTTGCTACACCGACCGCCTGAGCCTTCGCCCGGGTGAAACCTTTGCCCTCCACATCAGTGTCGAGAATGGGCCGTGCCGACTGGAAATCGCACGCATCGGGGCCGGACGAGATCTGGTTCTGGCGCAGGATGGGGTTGAAGCCGGAAATCATCCTGTGCCACCGAATGCTGACCGGGATGGCTGCGGCTGGCCCGTCGCTCTTGAGGTCACTGCCGGAGATGACTGGAAGACCGGCTATTACGATATCAAGCTGACGGATGCGGCGGGCGAGGAAACGCATCACTTCGTCTGCATCAAGCCTGCCCTTGGCAAGCCTGGTTCCAAGGCGCTGCTGGTTCTGGCGACGAACACCTACAATTCCTATAATTGGTGGGGCGGCGCGAACGCATATTCAAATGTCACGGGTTTGATGACCGGGAAGGTTCCATTCGACCAGGCCATGGACCAGGCTATTGGTGTGCTCTCGACCCAGCGGCCCTTCACGCAAATGATCATTGCGGCCCCGGAAGGCGCACCGCGGCTGATAAACATGCGCAAGCGTGAGTTCAAGGAGCAGCCCTGGGCCGCGAATCCGGAGTGGATGCGCCAGCACCGCATCTCGCCTTATGACGGCTCGGCAGGCTTCCTGAATAAATGGGAACACGCTTTCGCGGCCTGGACTGAGGAAGAAGGTTACGTCTTCGACTATGTCACGGACTATGATCTGGATGTGGAGCCGGACCTCCTGTCTGGCTACACATCTGCCTTCTTCGTGGGGCACTCGGAATACTGGTCCGGAAATGAACGCGCTCAGGTCGAGCGGTTCGTCGACGAGGGGGGCTATGCCGCGATCCTTTCGGGGAACACCTGCTTCTGGAAAGTCCGTTGGGAGAATGATGGCAAGACCTATGTCTGCCACAAATGGAAAGGCTTCGAGTCGGAAGATGTGGGCCCCGAACTGGCAACGCATCTCTGGTCTCACCCGGCCTTCAAGGCACCTGAGGCAGAGCTGACCGGCCTCAGCTTCAATTTCGGTGGCTACCACCGTCTCGGCATGTGCGTCTCGCGCGGCTCTGCGGGTTTCACGGTCTACAACGACAAGCACTGGGCCCTTGCGGGGACAGACCTGTTCTATGGTGACCAGCTTGGCGCGGATGTGCCGCTGATCGGCTATGAAAGCGATGGTTGCCTCTTCGAGTTTGGCGACGATGGTTTGCCGAAATCCCTCACGGTGGGTGGGGTACCGGAAAACCTGGAAATCATTGGGATCGCCCCGGTTACTCTGGGGGAAGACCCGGAAAGCGGGTACACGCCGATGATCCCGCCTGAGAAACTGGATGTCATTGCGGATGCGATTTACGGCGATAGCTCCCCCGCGATGCAGCAACGCCTGTTGCGTGGTCATGCCATGCTGGCGAGCTTCAAGCGCGGGAAGGGTGAGGTCTTCAATACCGGAACGACGGAGTGGGCGCACGCGCTGGCCGCCAAGGACCCATATATTGAAGTCATTACACGGAACGTGATGGAGCGTTTTGGGGTAACAAAAGCCTAGAACCGTCAGACCGTCACAGGCATGCAAAAAAAGGCGCGGGAGAGAAATCTCCCGCGCCTTTCTCATTGCCTGAACGTTCTGGGAGGAAACTCAGGCCTTTTCGTGCTCCCGTCCGCCTTTGACGAAGAAGAGGAGCACAAAGCCGACCGCGAACAGGATCGTGACAGGGATGAAGCCTGCCTGCTGCGATTGGAAAATGCTGGTGAAGATGCCGACAAACATCGGTCCCAGCCAGCTGGTGGAGTTTCCGGCCAGGGCTGCGAGACCGAAGAAGGCCCCCATTTGCGAGGCAGGCGCCAGCCGCGTCAGGAGAGTGCGGCTGGAAGACCAGGCGGCAATCTGGAAGACGAAACCGAGGAACCCGAAAAAGACAAAGACCAGTTCCGGCAGGGTGGTGAACATCGGCCCGTTCCAGATGGGCTGTGGGTCAACGACATTCATGAACAGGATCCGGCTGGGTGAGGCGCCGATGATGCCGATCAGACCGACAACGGAGCCGGCAATCTCGATCTGGAAGGCAATTTTGGGTCCGAAGGTTTCGTCCAGAAGGCCTGCCAGGACACCGCCAATAAGGCCGGCAACGCAACCCAGAAGACCGTATACCAGCATCTCTGTTCCGCCCCAGCCCATGACACCGGCTGCGTACACGCCGCAGAGGATCAGCAGCACCCCGCCAGCATCCTGTGCCAATGTGCGTGCAAGCAGGTAGATCATGGCGTCGGAATTCTGCCGCCAGTTTCGTATGAGAGAGATCAGGGACCCAATGCCGGCCTTGACGGAGGCTGCGTCTGCTTTTCCCCCAACCTTCGCCGCATCCTTGCTGAACAGGAACAGCGGAATGGCGCAGAGGGCAAAGTTCAGGGCAACCAGAACCGGGACAATCCGGTCTGGTTCATGTGCTTCTTTTGACAGGCCGAAAAGCGGCTGGTCAGGCAACATGAGGGCTAACAGGATGAACAGGAGAAGTATGATCGATGTGACATTGCCAAGAGACAGCGCCAGACCGGAAGCCATGGGACGCATCCGCGGCGCAGCTGCAGATGGCAGCATCGAGGAGAAGAGAACCTCACCGCACGAGAGCAGGATGGAAATCATGCCAAGAATGGCAACGACGACCCATGGGGAGAGGATCGCGCCACCCGGAGCAGCGAACCAGAGGCTCATCATCAGTGGGATGAGCATCATCGTCACAAGGCCGAGCCATGGTTTGCGGGGGCCGAGCGTGTCGACCGTTGAGCCAAGCACCGGAGCAACCAGGGCAACGGTAAGGCCCGAAATCATGCCCATCTGGGCAATCATGGCCTGACCCTTTACGCCATCTCCCACAACCACGGTTGCGAAATATGGCGCGAAGAGGAAGCCATTGACGAGCCCGATATAGGGATCGCGTCCCGCCTGGTAGGTTGCCCATGACCAGGCGGAACGGTCCAGCTTCCGGGAGCCAAAGGCGGCATCGGGGGATGCTTGGGGGGACGCCCCCTCTGGCTGCCCGGTGGACATGATCGCCATCGGACTAGTACCGATAGCGGAGGAACACGCCCACGCTGCGCGGACGTGAATAGGTCAGCAGGTCAACCCCGAGGCTGTCGATCGGGTTGGCCGATGTCAGGTAGGCCTCATCGGTCAGGTTCCGGCCCCAGAGGCCGCCCTCAATCTTGCCGCTCGGCGACATGATGGACAGCTCTGCGCCCACAAGCCAGAGTTCCGGATCGGACAGCCGCTCACGCATGGTGCTGTCGAAGTAAACCTTCGAGCGGTAAGACACGTCGACACTCGGCGTGATCTGGAAACCGGAGTCGAGATCGATCGTGTACGCCGCGCGGCTCGTCACACTGAATTCCGGGGATTGCGGCATCTGGTTGCCGGAGTAGTCGTCGCCCAGAGAGTTGTAGTCACCGTACTCTGCGTGCAGCCAAGCAAGACCAAGCGAGAGGTCCAGGTTGCGCATTGGGCGGGCGACAAACTCGGCTTCTGCACCATACATCTCAGCCGACGCAGCATTATCGAGAACCTGAACGGTGAGCCCGTTACGCTCGACGGTCGAGTAGGCCTGGATGTCCTGATAGTCATAATAGAACCCGGAAAGGTTCATTCTCAGGCGGTTGTCCAGAAGGTCGCTTTTGGAGCCGATTTCGTACGCATCGACCGTTTCGTTTGCGTAGGGCTGCAACTCGGCCGGGCTGCCTGCATTGCCACCGAAGAAGCCGCCGGACTTGTAACCGCGGCTGTAGCTGGCGAACACGTTGGTCGTGTCTGTCAGGTCGTACTTAAGGCCAATCTTGCCGGACCAGTCGCTGAACGTTTTGCTCGCATCATAAGAAAAGATGGTCAAAACGCTTTCGGCAACGCTGGAATAATCCATCGACTTTTCGTCGGCAGACCAGCGCAGACCTGCCGTGAGGTGCAGGCCGGGCGAAAGTTCATAATCGGCCTGGCCAAAGACAGCGTAGGTGTCGGTTTTCTGCGTGTACGGATAACCGAGGTAAATCACCGAGTTTTCCGGACTGACGCCTGTCGGGTTCTCTGCTGTAATGAAGTATGGACGCAGCATGCGCAGGATATCGTATGCGCTGTCGCTGGTCGTTGTATCGTGCATGTAATAGGCGCCAAGCACCCATTTCAGCTGCTCAGAATCGGAGGCAAGACGAAGTTCCTGCGAGAACTGCTCCTGCGTATTTTTATAGAACGCCTCGATCATCTGCAGCGGGCTGGAGTCCGTATTCTCGTGCGTGTCGCGCTCCACGTCCTGATAGGCCGTAATGGAGGTAAGCGTCAGGTCGCCGATTTCCCGGTCGATGCTCAGAGCAGCGGACCAGAAGTCGACCTTGTCTTCCCCTTCGACGTTCGAGGTGACGGTGTACGGATCGGGATTGGTATCTGCAAAGCCCACTGCATCGGTGCACAGGCCGCTGCGATAATAGGCCGTGCTGCATACGCCGTCAGCTCCGGCAGCGGCTGCGTCAACCGGGAACAGCTGACGTGACTTTGGTTGCACAGCGCCGCCGCGGTTGGCGAAGGTGTTCAGTGTGAACAGGACGTCCGTCTTGTCGTCCGGTGTGTAGAGCAGCGAGCCGCGAATGGCGTAGCGTTTGGCGTCGTTTACGTCGTTGCCCGTCACCGAGTTGGTGCTGAAGCCATCGTCCTCGACATATTGACCGGCAAGACGGAAGGCGAGTTTGTCGCTTACGATCGGGCCGCCGATACCGAAATTGGCCTCAAGCGCATTGAAGCTACCGTACTCGACAGACGCGTAGCCTTCCGGCGTGAAGGTGGGGCGTTTGGCGATGACATTGATCGCGCCGCCAGTCGTGTTCCGCCCGTAAAGCGTGCCCTGTGGGCCGCGCAGCACTTCCACGCGGTCCAGGTCGAAGAAGGATGCGTATTGGGCGAGCGGCGAGCCGATGTAGACGCCATCCGCATAAAGGCCGACGCCGCTGGACGAGGTCGGGTTGAAGTCGTTGAGGCCCGCGCCGCGAATGAAGATCTTCGGGTTGGCAGCGGCGTCCGCAGCGGCAATGCGCAGGCCGGGGACGAGGTTGTCGAGCGATGTGACGTTGGCGACACGCTGCTTCTCAAGAGCAGCCGATGACAGGGCTGTGATGGCGATCGGAACGTCCTGAACGTTTTCCGCGCGTTTCTGCGCGGTAACCACAATACTTTCGAGGCGCGCGGTGGCGTCTTCCTGCGGTTCCGTTTCCGTCTGAGCGTTTGCTGCGCTGCTCCACATGAGCGCCAGTGCGCCCGTTCCGATCAATACAGACCTCATCGCGTATTCCTTTCCTTGCTTCCTTCCCAGAAGGTGCAATTGGATAGCGATCACTAGCTAAAATTCAATAGCTTTAATTACCGTTTTGTGGTGTTTGTTGTATATGGTTGTAATATAAGCAACAAAAGTCCGGGGAACGCCGAAAAAATGAGCAGGCCAAAGAGACCGTCCTCTCGCAAGAAGGAACGGTCACAGCCCGAAGTCGTGACAACGACCAAGCAACACCCGCAGCAGGCGCGGGCCCAGGACACATTCGAGTTGATTCTCGAGACGGCCGGCAACCTTCTGGATGAGGTCGGTCTTGAAAAGCTGTCCACGAACCTGATTTGCCGTAAGGCCGGTTTATCTCCGCCGGCGCTTTATCGTTACTTCCCGAACAAATACGCCATTCTGCGGGAGCTCGGTGAACGCCTCATGACCCTTCAGGACGAAGCGGTCATCGAGTGGCTCGAAGAGGGAGGGCTGAATACGGATAATTTCGATGACGCAGTGGCAAGCAATGTACGCCTGCAGGAACGCGTCAATGAGATTACCCGTCGGTTCCCCGGCAATATCTACGTTCTGCGCGCCCTCCGGGCGATCCCGATTCTGCGCGAAGTGCGTCTGGCTTCCAGCGATATGGTCGCAGAAAAGATTGCCGACGCAATGATCGCCAGCGGACATACGGCTTCCCGGGAGCGTCTGATCGCGACCGCGCGTCTGACAACCGAAATCGCTTACAGCGCCATGGAGATGGTGTTGGAAGAGCCTGACCGCGATGCCCACCAGGTCTGTGTCGATGTCGCCAGGATGATCATGACCCACTATGCACATCTGGCGGATTGAGGCTGTCTGCCACAGCGAATGCTACCTCCAGCATGGCGGATGTGCGTCAGAGCATGCAGTTCAGGCCATGCGGTTCAGGGAGGACCGGAATCGCATCAGTGAAAGGCTGTAGAGGGTGGCGCCGATCGCGAACAGCGACACGAACGAGACCCAGAGGTCCTTCAGTCCAGCGCCGCGATAGAGAATGCCCTGGCCGATCTCCACGAAGTGCGTGGTAGGCGCGGCAAGCATGATGTAGCGGACCAGGTCCGGCATGCTTTCGCGCGGTGTCATTCCGCCGGAAAGCATCTGCAGCGGCAGGATGATCAGCACGAACAGAAGTCCGAACTGAGGCATGCTGCGCGCCACTGTCGCCAGGAAAATCCCCATGGCGGTCGTGGCAAACAGCGCGAGGCCTGCCCCGGCAAAGAAAAGCGGAATGGAGCCGGCGACCGGCACTTGCAGCAGGCCCTGCACAACACCGAACAGGGAAAGGGCCGTCGCAAGCAGGACCACAAGCCCCATCGACCAGATCTTGGAGAGCATGATCTCCGTCGGGGTAACGGGCATGACCAGCAGGTGCTCGATCGTGCCATGTTCGCGTTCCCGGATCAGGGCGGCGCCTGTCAGGATGATCGAGAGCATGGTGATCGAGTTGATGATCTGCATCAGGCTGCCGAACCAAGCCTTGTCCAGCGATGGATTGAACTTTGCCCGCAAGGCCAGATCTACGGGCAGGGCTGTTTCGCTGCGGTGGCGGGCAAGGAATTCCGTGATCTCGCCACTGATGATCTGCTGGATATAGGCATTGCCGGTGAAGGCCTGCGTCATCCTTGTGGCGTCGACATTCAGCTGTATGGCTGTTTGCTTGCCAGCCAGAAGATCCCGTTGAAAGTTCGGAGGGATATCCAGCACGAAAGTGTATTCCCCGCGATCCATGCCTGCATCGGTTTCGCGCTGGGATGTCGCCATGACCGGCGTGACAAATTGAGGGGGATAGAAAGCCGTAACGATCCGGTTCGATAGCTGGGAGTCGTCTTCGTCAATAATCGCGATCGCCGCGTGATGGAGCGATTCCGGCATTGCCGTGGCAGCCGTGTAAACGCTGAGCGTGAACACATAAAGAATGAGGACGATCATGGTGGGATCGCGAAGAAGGCTCCACAACTCCTTGACGCCAAGACGGTAGATATTGCCCAAGCTGCGCATCTTATCGCTCCTGCCTTCTCAGCAGAATAATGGCTGAGCCGAGAATGACCGGAACAGCGATCAGGAGGGGCATGATCAGACTGTAGAGGTCCTTCATGTAGAGTGCCTTGGCGAAAACGCCCCGGCTGATCGCGAACATATAGGTCGCGGGAAAGATCTCGCCGATAAGCCGGCCTGCGCCCTCAAGGGAGGACACCGGATCGATCAGGCCTGCGAACTGGGTCGAAGGAATGATCGTGCCGATCATCGTGAAGAACATCGCGGCGATCTGGCTGGAGGTCACCGTGGAGGCCAGCAGCCCCATGCCTGTCGCAATGATCACGAAAACAAAGGCTGAAATCGTCAGGGTCAGAAAGCTGCCTGTAATCGGCACGCCAAACACTGTGACCGCCATCAGGCTCATCAGCAGGAAATTCAGCATGGCGAGGCCAATATAAGGCAGCTGCTTGCCCAGCATGAACTCCGCCCGGGTGACCGGGGTCACGTACAGATTGATGATGGAGCCGAGTTCCTTTTCCCGCACGATGCCCAGCGCAGTCAGCATGGCGGGCAGCATCAGCAGCAGGAGAGGCACAACTGCAGGAACCATCGCATTCAGGCTGCGAATATCGGGGTTGTAGCGATAGCGGGTCTCTATGCTCATATTGCTCTGAGCGGATCTTCCCGTCAGTTCCCGCACTTTCTCTGCGATCCAGAACTGGTGCAGCCCGACAACGTAACCCTGGATCGTTTCTGCGCGGGTTGGCATCGCCCCGTCGATCCACATGCCGATTTCGGTTGTCTGTCCGCGTAACAGGTCCCGTCCGAAATTCGGGGGGATTTCCACAGCCAGCGAAATTTCCCCGCTGCGCATGCGCCTGTCCATGTCGTCATAGTCGGTGATGGGGGGCTGCTCTATGAAATAGCGCGACCCCGACAGGCTGAGCGTATAGTTCTGGCTGATCGTGGACTGGTCCCGGTCCAGCACGGCATAGCGCAGATTGTTCACATCCAGATTGATGCCGTATCCGATCACCACCATTAGGATCAGCGAGCCGATCAGGGCGAGGGTCGCGCGGAACGGGTCGCGCTGGAGTTCCAGGGCTTCGCGCCAGGAATAGGTCAGCAAACGCTGAAGGCTGAACACCTTCTGTGTGGAAGGCGGTTGTTTCTGTCCGGCTGCATTGTCCGGAGCGGCATCAGCGGTCTCTTCTTCGGGGACGGGCGGTTTGTCGCCAGCGGCGGCGGCCTTCAGGTATTTGATGAACGCCTCTTCCAGAGTGTCCGTGCCCTGCTTCCGGATGAGTGCCGCAGGCGTGTCGCTGTCGAGCACTTTCCCGGCATGCATCATCGACATGCGGTCACAGCGCTGCGCTTCGTTCATGAAGTGTGTGGAGATGAAGATCGTCACATTATCCCTGCGGGACAATTCGATCAGCAGGCGCCAGAAATCATCGCGGGCGACCGGGTCGACGCCTGATGTCGGCTCATCCAGGATCAGGAGTTCCGGCTTATGGACCATGGCCACAGCCAGCGACAGCCGCTGGCGCATCCCGAGGGGCAATGAGGCAGGCAGGCTGTTCAGGTCTTCTTCCAGGCCAAAGCGGCGGACCATCTCCTGAACCCGCTCAGGAATGTCCTTTTCGGGAATGTGGAACAGGCGCGCATGCAGCTCCAGGTTCTGGCGGACCGTCAGCTCACTGTAGAGCGAGAAGGACTGCGACATGTAGCCGACACGCGAGCGGGTCTGGATGTCATGCGGGTCGACTTCCTTGCCGAACAGGGCTGCGCGGCCTTCTGTTGCGGGCAGGAGGCCGGTCAGCATTTTCATCGTGGTGGTCTTGCCGCACCCGTTGGACCCAAGGAAGCCGAAGATCTCCCCGCGCCGGATGCGGAAGCTGACATGGTCTACAGCCGTGAAGTCACCGAACTTCATGGTCAGGCCGTCCGCCTCGATTGCAATATCGTGCTCGGATCCGTCCTCCAGCGGCGGGATCTCTACGGGTTTGTAACCGGCGGTCTTGTCTTCCGGCAGGAGAGCGATGAAGGCGGTTTCAAGCGATGTCTGGCCGGTTCGCTCCAGAATTTCCGATGGTGTGCCCGTGGCGAGCACTGCGCCGTCATCCATGGCGATCAGCCAGTCGAAGCGTTGAGCCTCATCCATATAAGCGGTCGCGACGATCACGCTCATGCCCGGCCGGTCGGCGCGAATATCGGCAATCAGGTCCCAGAACTGCGAGCGTGCCAGAGGGTCAACGCCCGTCGTCGGTTCGTCGAGGATCAGCAGGTCAGGATCGTGAATCAGCGCGCAGCAAAGGCCGAGCTTCTGCTTCATGCCGCCAGAGAGCTTGCCTGCCGGCCGCCCCAGGAATGGATACAGCCCGGTAGCGTGCGTCAGGCTGTCGATGCGGCGTCGCCGCTCGGCTACATCATGGCCGAACAGGCGCGCGAAGAATTGCAGGTTCTCTTCCACCGACAGCGTCGGATACAGGTTCTTCCCAAGCCCCTGGGGCATGTAGGCAATGTTGGGGCAGATGGCTGTGCGGTGGGCCGTGTTGGCGATGTCGCCCCCGAGAACCGTCACCTGTCCATTCTGAATGGCGCGCGCACCTGCAATGATCGACAACAGGGTCGACTTGCCGACGCCATCCGGTCCGATCAGGCCCACCATGCGGCCTGCGGGAATATCCAGCGTGACCTTGTTCAGGGCGGTCGTCTTTCCGTATCGCTGTTCCAGCGATGAGATGGAGACAACCGGCAGGGAGTCTTCCGCAAGGGCCATCGGTTCAGTCACCGACCCGCGTTTTCAGGGATTCGGGCCACTCTTTTGCCGGATCGACTTTGACCCATGCGATGCCCGGCACACCGGTTTTAACCTGAGCCAGATGCTGACGCAGAAGGTCCGGTGGAATTTGTGCCCGGACACGGAACATCAGCTTCTGCCGTTCGCTTTCCGTCTCGACGGTTTTGGGCGTAAACTGCGCCGTACTGGAAACGAACGAGACCTCGGCCGGGATGACGTATTCCGGAGCTGCATCCAGAATGATCCGGGCTTCCGATCCGATGGCTATCCGGCCCACAGTCTGCTCAGGCAGGAAGAAGGTCATGTAGACGTCCGACAGGTCCACCATGTTCAGCACGGTGCCGCCAGCGCCAAGCACTTCGCCGGTCTGTGCCACGCGAAACTGAATGCGGCCATCGCGCGGTGCGATCAGCTGGCTGTCGGTGATGTCGGCATCAATGCGGGTAATTGTTGCCTCGGCTGCCTTCACTGCCGACTCGGCACCAGCCACCTGCGCCTCCGCAGCCGTGATACCGGCGCGTGCCGCGCTGGCCTGTGCCTTGGATGCGGCCAGAGCAGCCTCGACACTGCGTACACGCGCGCGGTCATCATCCAGTTCCTGCTGGGAGGATGCGCCTTCTGCCGACAAGGTTTCGGAACGGGCGAGGCGCTGTTTTGCGGCTTCGAGTTCTGCCTCACGCTGGCGCACGATCGCCTGGGCAGAGGCGGCATCGCTGGTCGCAAGAGCGACTTGTGCCTTGGCCACGGCGACGGACTGAATGGCGCGATCATGGCTGGCCGAGGCTTCTTCGCGCTGGGCTTCCAGTGTGTCTATCTGCATCCGTGCCAGCGGTTCACCCGCCGTGACGAAGTCGCCTTCGCGCACCAGGATTTCCTCGACGCGTCCGGGGATCTTCGTCGCGATGTTGATCTCAGTCGCTTCGATCCGGCCATTGCCGCTGGCAAATCCGGGGCCGGGACCTTCGTCCTGGCTAGCGGTCCAGAACCACCAGGCGGCAAGCAGCGCGGCGGCTGCAACCGGCCAGGGCGCGGCTTTCCGGAGATTGTCCTTCGAGAGTTTCATGGCACTGTCCTATTGATCCGGAGTTTCGGCTGGCATCGCCTGTGAGCCGCCGCCAAGGGCTGCATAAAGCGAGACCTGGCTGGTCATCAGTGCACCGTGCACCTGAATGACCTGTTGTTGTGTGGTGAGAAGGTCCCGTTCGGCATCCAGGACCTGAAGATAGGTTGCTGCGCCGCTGTCATAGCGAAGGCGAGCAAGGCGCGAGCGCTCTTCCTGGATTGTCAGGGCCTCCGTCATGATGGCCTGCTGTTCCTTCAGCCAGGATTGGGCAGACAGCGCATCGGCGACTTCGCGAAAGGCCGATTGAATCGTCTTTTCGTAATTCGCCACAGCGGCATTCTTGCGCACTTCGGCCAGGTCCAGATTGTTGCGCAGACGGCCAGCGTCGAAGATGGGCATCGAAATGGCCGGGGCAAAGGCCCAGGCATTGTTCGTTTCCGGATCAACAAGGTTCTCCAGGGTCGAACTGGCAAGCCCCAGACGGCCTGTCAGGGTGATCCGGGGAAAGAAGGCCGCGCGCGCCGCGTCGATATTCGCCTGCGCTGCATGAAGATTGTATTCAGCGGCGATGATGTCCGGGCGCGCTGTCAGCGTTTCCGATGGGATGCCTGCGGCAAGTGGCGGGAAGCTCTCCTCCAGCAGGCTTTTCGCGGGCTCGATTTTTGCGGAAACCGGCACGCCGACCAACTGGTCAAGATAATGTGCCTGTGCGGCACGGCTCTGTTCCAGCTGTGCGGTGAGCAGTTTGGCTTGCGTCAGCAGGGTTTCCACCTGTGTCAGTTCAAGGCGGGAAGACGAGCCGACTTCCGTGCGGCGCCGGAAGATGCGGAGGCTTTCCTCGCGGCTGGCCACAGTCTGGCGGGCAATGTCGATCCGGGCATCGAGTTCGCGCAGGCTGATATAGGCTGCCGCGACTTCGGAGATCAGCGCCAGACGCATTGCACGCTGCGCCGCTTCGGAGGAGAAGTAGGTCTGCAGCGCGGCTTCTTCGAGGCTGGCCACGCGGCCCCAGAGATCGACTTCCCAGCTGCTCATCCCGACAAAAGCGTCAAATTCATTGCCGGTGACCGGGCGGCCGGTGATGTTCAGGTCTCCCGGAACACGTGAGCGGCCGGCCTGTCCGCCGAGCGCGAGAGTCGGAAGCCTGTCTGCGCCCTGAATGCCATAGGCTGCGCGCGCTTCGGCCACGCGCAGGGCGGCGAGGCGAAGGTCGCGATTGTTTTCGAGGGACGTCTCGATCAGCTTTTGCAGCTGCGGGTCCGGGAAGTAGGCTTGCCAGTCCAGTTCGGCGGCATTCGCGCCGGCGGAGATGGATGTGCTGCCTTCATCGCTCCAGGCTTTCGCGACCGGGGCGTCCGGGATGGAAAGCTCGCTCTTTTCCGGAAAGATCGGATTGCTCGCGCAGGCGCTCATGACTGCGCACATCAGGCAGGCAGCCAGAGACCCCATCGCTGCTTTTGTCGGGGCGTGGGCGGGAAGAAAGGTGCGGGGCATCGCGTTATTGCGTTTCTGCATGGTCACTGCGAGTTCTTGCTCTGGGAGGGGGAGCTGGCGGGCGAAGTCATTTCATATTGCCCGGTAAGTGTCAGCTTGCGCTTAAGATGAACTCCAAAAAGTCTGCCGACGTCAGGGTATAAGCCTCATAAAGCACGGAATAATCATAGTATGATGCACCGCAGCAAAATCTGAAAGGGGTGCGAAGTCAACACCTGTTGACTGCTGGGCGGCAATTTCGCACAGGAGGGGAAGCTCCCGGTGTGCCGGAGCGCCGCTGAAGGAGGCGTGTGAATGTCAGGCAAAGCAGCAGAGCTACCCGCGGCAACCACGCGTGAGCGCGTCATCGACGCTGCGATCGGCCAGTTCCTGCGTCTTCCCTATAACAAGGCCACGCTTCGCAGCATCGCGCGTGAGGCCGGGGTGGATGTCGCCTATGTGCACCGCCTGTTCGGGTCCAAACAGGCTTTGTTCGGGGAGGTGCTGTCCGCCGTCTTCCGGCGGGAGGCGCCCGTCTGGCCGCCGGAGGCTGACATTCTGGAAAGCGTTCTCGTTTCCAGGTGGCAGAATGGCGGCATGCTCTCCGTCGAAGGGGCAGACCCGATTGACCTTCTGATCCATTCCCTGGGGACCCCGGAAGCCGAGGCCGTGATTGTCGAGTTTATCAGGTCGCACATGCTCGACCCGCTTGAGGCAAGTGTGGGCGGTGATGAGGCTGGCGCAAAGGCGGAGAAGGTGTTTGCCTTCCTGCTGGGCGCGCGGATCATGCGCCGGTTCATTGGGCTGAAGAGCCTGGAGGGGCGGGCTCCGCAAGAGGTGGGGGAATGGGTGGCGCGCACCGTTCGCGCCATCTGCGAAAAGGGCTGACCTGCGCGGCTGAGTGTCTGCCTCAGCAATAAAAATGTGTGGCAATGCGCTCGAAATGCTCACGGAACCAGGCCTCGCCGTGTGCTTCATCGAGGGGCGGAGCCGGCTTCTGGAGGACTGACGTCGGCTTGCCCGGTGGATTGGTTCCATCCCACACGCATTCGTAAATCTGTCACTGGAGTGAACTATGCGTGCGCCAGAGTGCGGGAAGCAGATGAGTGCTGATCAGGTTTTGCTGACCAATTGCAAGCGGTCCGCTCCGGGAAACCGGGCGGGGCGCAAGCAAGGGCTTGCCTTGGTCAAAGAGGCTGAGCCCAGGGGCAGGAAGCTGCCACTGACGCTCTGGCCGCTGCTCAATGAGCATGGCAAGGCGCTCAAAGCGGCCCTGGAGAAGCGCTTCGGTGCGCCGCCCCCTGATCCGGATGACGCGATCCAGAGCGCGATTTTGAAATTCCTGGAGATCGACCGCGGCGACGCTGTACGTGATGTCCGTGCCTTTCTCTATGCGCTGTCCCGCAATCTGATGCTGGACGAGTTACGGAAGATGAAGGTGCGCGCCAGCTACCGGGCGCAGGAGGTCGTGGACTCCGAGGCGTTCGATGCGCACGAACAGGTCTCGCCGGAATCTGCCATTCTGAACCGGGAGCGATATCGCCTTCTCAATCAGGCGATTGAGAAGCTGGACGGGGAGGCGCGGCAGTTGCTTGTGCTGAGCCGGATCGAAAACCTGTCATATGCCCAGATTTCCGACCGCACAGGATGCTCGCCGGCCTATATCAGCCGGAGCATCCAGAAGTCACTGAAAACACTGTCTGAATACCTGAAGAAAAACGGCCTGGGGGACGATTGAGCATTTCCGAGTCATATGAGGATGAAGCACGTAAATGGTTCACGCGACACCTGAGTGGGGAGTTGAACGAGGCAACGCGTGCCGAATTCGATACCTGGCTGCACCAGTCAGGAAGCCACAAGCGCGCCTATGAGGCGGTTGCGAGATTGTGGGGGGACCTGGACTGGAGCGAAGTGCTCAACCGGGATGCCATGGCGGCTGAACAGAGGCCGGTCCTGCGATCTCGCAGTCACATATCCGCTCTCGGTGTGGCTGGTGGATTGATCGCAGCTGGCATTGCGCTCGGCGTTTTTGTTCTCGGGAAATCCCCAGCCGTGCATCACATGCCGTCGCCGCAACCGCTGCTGGCTGAGACGCTCTATGAAACAGGCGTCGGTGAGGTTCGCACTTTCGAGCTGGCCGATGGGTCGGAGGTGACGCTGGCGGGCCACTCCAGGCTGGCTGTGAAGCAGATGGACGGACACCGTATTGTCGAACTGCGCGAAGGCGATGGATACTTCAAGGTCAGCCGCGATGAGCAGCGGCCCTTTACCGTTGAAACGGCGCAACTGGCAGTGACGGTTCTGGGGACACAATTCGAGATCAACACCAAGCCTGATCGTGAAGAGGTCAGCGTAACTCAAGGTTCGGTGGAGGTGGCGACATCGGATCGCCGTCAAAAGGTTCAGCTATCAGTCGGGCAACGCGCCATTGTTAATCGGGACCAGGTAGAGACTGTGTCGTTCGATCCTTCCCGTACGGCCAATTGGCGCGAGGGGCGGCTCAGCTTTGTAAATGCGCCTCTGCAGGAGCTGATAGCGGAAACCAACCAGTACTATCCCGGCGGGGTCTACCTAGGGGCGAAAGATGTTTCTGAGCTGAGGGTTACGACATCGTTCCGGACCGATCAGGCCGAGACGGCAATATCCGGAGTTGCCCGGAGCCTCGGCCTGTCAGTGATCAAAACAGACGCGGGCGCTCTGGTGCTGATCCATTCCCCGGCCGGGAAATAATAAGGTTTCGTGAAATCCACACGGAACCTGAAATGACGGTCATGGGTCATACGTCAGAAGGGCATGGAGCGGTTGGACAAGGGGTTCCTGCTGCCATGCGCGCCCGGTTTCCGGCGCAGTTCTAACGTAGGTAAGATCATGGTGAAGACCACATTTAGCTTCCGGCACATATTGCTCTGCACAGCTGCCGGGCTGATATTTTCAAGTGCGGCGCTGGCGGAAGAGCCGACCTTTGAGAAGGCGGAAATCCGCATTCAGTCGCAATCGCTTGAAACGGCGATCAATGACCTTTCGGCGCAAACCGGCGCGGTCATCGTAGTTCCCGGTGCTTTGACCAGTGGTATCCGTAGCGGCACAGTGACGGGAGTCATGACGCCGGTGGAAGCACTGGCGCGTTTGCTCCAGGGCACGCAGCTTACCTATACGGTCGACGAGCAAGGCGCGATCATCGTCTCAAAGGTTGAGGCCCGTGGCACGTCCGGCGGCGCGGCAAGCCTTGAAGCAGAAGCCGGGGACGCCGAAACTGATGTTGCCATGTTGGGGACGATCACCGTCACTGGCACACGTCTGGACCCTCTGAACCAGCTTCAGAAGGGCGCAACAGATTCGCTGACAGGCCTTTCGCTTTCCCTGCTGGAGACGCCGCGCGCCGCCAGCCGCGTGAGCGAAATCACGATCGATCGCTACGGCATGGAAGATGTTGACGATCTTCTCTCCGCAGTGCCCGGCACATTCACGGCCAGCTTCTTCGGTGTTCCGGGAAACCTGAATGTTCGCGGTACGCTTGCCGATACCTATTTCCAGGGCTTCAAGCGGATTGAGAACCGCGGCAACTATTCCTCCAACCTCAGCGCGGCCTCCTATGTGGAGGTCCTCCGCGGTCCGGCATCGCCCATCTACGGTCCGGGGAAGGTTGGCGGCCTGCTGAACTTCATTCCAAAAACGGCACGTGGAGACGGCAAGGATTATGTAGACACGGTTGGCGGTGCTGTCTCCGCAACAGTCGGTTCTTATGATAAAAAGCTCGTTACCGGAGAGCTATACATTCCTGCCGGGCAAGGGGGCTTTTCCGTCTTTGGTGAGTATGAAGACTCCGGTTCCTACTACGACAATATCGATCCCAGGCACACAAACCTGCAAGGCACTTATGTCGGAGACCTCAACGACAAATGGTCGGTTGAGCTGAACGCAATGTACTTTGAAGAGTCCGGCCGTATCCAGACGCCGGGCTGGAACCGGGTCACGCAGGACCTGATCGACAATGGCACCTATATTACCGGCTGGGATACCGACATTCAGGATACGAATGGCGACGGTTACCTCAGCTATGAAGAGATCGATGCCGTTGTCGGGGCGAACTACGGTACGTCAAACCTCCGCCAGATCGCAGAGTATTACGGCTCAAACCTTCCACAGTTCGCCCTTGATGAGGGGGTAGGAACCACAAAGCTCGACGGCAGCAATATTCTGGCGGCCAAGGGCGACTATAACGACACGAACACGTTCACGGCCTATGCCGGGCTTGAGCGGTCCGTCGGTGAAACGGGGACGCTGCGTTTCCAGGCTTTTGTCGACAAGATGGAAAACCAGCGCTTCAACAGCTTCGGTTTTGCGGCAGATTATGAAGCTCAGGCCGAAGAGGTGCGTGTCAGCTATGGCTTCAAGAAAGATTTCGGATCGGTTGTGACCACCGATAACGTCGTAGGCGTTGGCTATCGACACCACGATGCGAAACAGTACGAGACTTTCCTGTCGGGTTATATCGCGTCAGACCGGCGGGACCTCTCCGTCGGTGCTCAGGCGAATGACCGCATCATGGCCATCCGGTTCGACGAAACCGGCAAGGCCCTGTGGGACAGCCGTTACGATATGGAGTGGTCTTCGCGCTCGGCATTTGCTGTTTCGGACATGAAGATCTTTGACCGCCTCGCGCTTCTGCTGGGCTGGCGTTACGATTATTATGATGCCGATGCGATCAACACGGGCGAGACCGTGTTCGGTATCGCGAACAAGCTGGTCAAGGATTCGGACGGTGCGCACAGCTGGTCTGCCGCCCTTCGTTACGAAACCCCTTACGGCATCACGCCTTACATCACTTATGCGGACTCGCGTTCACTGGAGTCGACCCAGACAGGGGGGCTCAGCACGGGGACGCTTGCGGCCAATTTGCTGATTTCTCCGTCAGAACTGAAAGAAGCCGGGGCCAAGTTTTCCCTTCTTGATGGCAACCTGTTTGGTGGCCTTGCGTATTATGAACAGTTCCGCCGGCGGACAGATATGCTCGGTAATGTGGACGGCACGACAGCCAAGGGTGTCGAGCTGGAAGTTCACTGGCTGGCATCCGACAATCTGTCTTTTGCGGCCTCGTTGACGGATCAGGAAACGCGCGTTGATGCACCCGGGGCCGGGAAGGGGGAATACCTTCAGGTCCGCCCGGACCAGTTCGGTGTTGATAACGTTCTGGGATATGGCGGCACGTTCGCGTTCAACAATGCTGGCTATGTGCCGCAATTGGCGGACGGATACACATTGACGACGATCCCCGACAATGTGGCCAGCCTTTATGGCACCTACACGACCGACGCGTTCCGGTTCGCGGATACGGATGCCCAGGCAGGGGCAAC
>JACXUV010000121.1 GCA_014763715.1 Rhodobacterales bacterium
AAGGAGAGGCCCGATGGGCAAGGCAAAGTTTGAGCGTAACAAGCCGCACGTGAACATCGGCACGATCGGTCACGTTGACCACGGCAAGACGACGCTGACGGCAGCGATTTCGATGACGCTGGCAGCAGTGTCCGGTGGTGAAGCGAAGTCCTATGCGGACATCGACTCGGCACCGGAAGAGAAGGCACGCGGCATCACGATCAACACCGCACACGTGGAATACGAGACGGAAAACCGTCACTACGCCCACGTCGACTGCCCCGGACACGCTGACTATGTGAAGAACATGATCACGGGTGCGGCTCAGATGGACGGCGCGATCCTGGTTGTGAACGCTGCTGACGGCCCGATGCCGCAGACGCGTGAGCACATCCTTCTGGCACGTCAGGTCGGCGTGCCGGCTCTGGTCGTGTTCCTGAACAAGGTTGACCAGGTTGACGACGAAGAGCTGCTCGAGCTCGTCGAGATGGAAGTTCGCGAACTGCTGTCCTCGTACGAATTCCCGGGCGACGAGATCCCGATCATCAAGGGCTCCGCTCTGGCAGCTGTTGAAGGCCGCGATGACAATATCGGCAAGGACAAGATCCTGGAGCTGATGGACGCCGTTGACCGCTACATCCCGACGCCGGAGCGTCCGCTGGACAAGCCGTTCCTGATGCCGGTCGAAGACGTGTTCTCGATCTCGGGCCGTGGTACGGTTGTGACCGGCCGTGTTGAGCAGGGCATCATCAAGGTTGGTGAGGAAATCGAGATCGTCGGCATCCGCCCGACCATCAAGACGACCTGTACGGGCGTTGAAATGTTCCGCAAGCTGCTCGACCAGGGCCAGGCAGGCGACAACATCGGTGCGCTGCTGCGCGGTGTGGACCGTGAAGGCGTTGAGCGTGGCCAGGTTCTGGCCAAGCCGGGCTCGATCAAGCCGCACGCGAAGTTCGAGGCCGAGGCCTACATCCTGACGAAGGAAGAAGGTGGCCGCCACACGCCGTTCTTCACGAACTACCGTCCGCAGTTCTACTTCCGTACGACGGACGTGACGGGCATCGTGACGCTTCCGGCTGACAAGGAAATGGTCCTGCCGGGCGACAACGTGAAGATGGACGTCGAGCTGATCACCCCGATCGCCATGGACCAGGGCCTGCGCTTCGCTATCCGCGAAGGTGGCCGCACGGTCGGCGCCGGCGTCGTCTCGGCCATCAAGGACT
>JACXUV010000122.1 GCA_014763715.1 Rhodobacterales bacterium
ATGGCAAAGGAAAAGTTTGAACGTAACAAGCCGCACGTCAACATCGGCACGATTGGCCACGTTGACCACGGCAAGACCACTCTGACGGCTGCGATCACCAAGTACTTTGGTGACTTCAAGGCGTATGACCAGATCGACGGCGCACCGGAAGAGAAAGCGCGCGGGATCACGATCTCGACGGCGCACGTTGAATACGAGACGGAGAACCGTCACTACGCGCACGTCGACTGCCCCGGCCACGCCGACTACGTGAAGAACATGATCACGGGTGCGGCGCAGATGGACGGCGCGATCCTGGTGGTGAACGCGGCCGACGGCCCGATGCCGCAGACGCGCGAGCACATCCTGCTCGGCCGTCAGGTCGGCATCCCGGCGATGGTCGTTTACATGAACAAGGTTGACCAGGTCGACGACGAGGAGCTTCTCGAGCTCGTCGAGATGGAAATCCGCGAACTGCTGTCGTCCTACGACTACCCCGGCGACGATATTCCGATCGTGAAGGGCTCGGCCCTGGCCGCTCTCGAAGGCCGCGACCCGGAAATCGGCGAGAACTCGATCCGTGCGCTGATGGAAGCGGTCGACGCTTACATCCCGACGCCGGAGCGTGCGGTTGACCAGCCGTTCCTGATGCCGATCGAAGACGTGTTCTCGATCTCGGGCCGTGGTACGGTTGTGACCGGCCGCGTCGAGCGTGGCGTGATCAACGTCGGCGACGAACTGGAAATCGTGGGTATCCGCGACACCAAGAAGACGACCTGCACGGGCGTCGAGATGTTCCGCAAGCTGCTCGACCGTGGTGAAGCTGGCGACAACATCGGCGCGCTGCTGCGCGGCATCGACCGTGATGGCGTTGAGCGTGGTCAGGTTCTGTGCAAGCCGGGTTCGGTGACGCCGCACACGAAGTTCGAAGCGGAAGCCTACATCCTCACGAAAGAGGAAGGTGGCCGTCACACGCCGTTCTTCGCGAACTACCGTCCGCAGTTCTACTTCCGCACGACGGACGTGACCGGGACCGTGACGCTGCCGGAAGGCACCGAGATGGTTATGCCGGGCGACAACCTGAAGTTCACCGTCGAGCTGATCGCCCCGATCGCGATGGAAGACGGCCTGCGCTTCGCCATCCGTGAAGGCGGCCGCACCGTCGGCGCCGGCGTCGTCTCGAAAATCCTCGAGTGA
>JACXUV010000123.1 GCA_014763715.1 Rhodobacterales bacterium
AAACATGAAAAAGAATATTATTGCTCTAGCAATCGCTTCTGCAATCGCTGCTCCAGTAGCAATGGCTGACGCTCCTACTGTATACGGTCAAATCAACGTAGCTATCGACTCTTTGAACGACCACGGTATGTTGACTTCTGACCGTGACTCACGTGTTGGTGTGAAAGGTTCTGAAGACCTAGGTAACGGTTTGAAAGCTGTATATAAGATGGAATTCGGCGTTAAAGTTGGCGATGCTTTTGATGGCAATTCTGATGCAACTAAAGACGGTTTTTCTGGTCGTAACGCTTATGTTGGTCTAGCAGGTGGTTTCGGTACTGTATTGCTAGGTCGTCACGACACGCCTTTCAAAATGTCTCAAGCAAAAGACTTGTTCGGTGATAGCACTTACGGTGATATCGGTAAGAAAACTGTAGCTGGTGGCTTGGGTATGTCTGGCAAAGCTGGTGAAGTTCGTGCTGACAACGTAGTAGCTTATGTTTCTCCAGAATTCGCAGGCATTAAACTGGTTGCAGCTGGTGTATCTACTGAAGCGAACACTCAAGATGGTGATGGTGTTGTTGCAACTAAAGATGCTTCTAAATCTTCATTGGCAAACGTTTACTCAATCGCTGCTATGTACGGTTCAACTAAAGAAGGTTTGTTCCTGTCTGGTGCTTACAACGTTTGGGGTAAAGGTGCTACTGATGGTAAAGACTACACTGAAATGCGCTTGTCTGCACAGTATGCAACTGGCGGTTTAGTTGCTTCTGCAATGTATCAAGACTTTGATATGGCAGGTACTAACAAAGCAACTGCTGGTGCTACTGAAGGTACTAACATCCAGGCTCAAGTTGGCTACAAAATGGGTGCGTTCATGCCTAAAGCTAAATACTCAACTGTTGACTATGATTTGTCTGGTCAAAAATCAGCTGCTGCTTACGGTCTAGGTCTTGACTACTCTTTCGGTAAGAAAACGACTGGTTACGTAGAATATGTTTCTGCTGACAAGTACATGATCGGTGCTGCTGGTCAAGCTACTCCAGCACAATCTACTTCTGCAGTTTCTGTAGGTATGGTTCACAAGTTCTAATCAACTGCTGTCCTAGATTCGTCTAGTACAGTTTGATTAAACTTTGAATAAAAGCCCCGTTTGGCAACAAACGGGGCTTTTTATTGGGTAAAATCTTTGCTAAA
>JACXUV010000124.1 GCA_014763715.1 Rhodobacterales bacterium
CATTACTTATGGTGATGCTTCCAACACCAATACCATCTACAGCCCATTAGCAAATCCTGCCTATAACGCTATCGGTAAAAGCGATACCGAAGGCTACCGAGTCGGGTTAGGAGCTGGTTTCCAAGTTGGCGTTGAATCCCATGGTTTGGAAGGTTATTCCGATTACTTTAAAGATAATATTCAGTCGATTCTAGAAAAAACATACACCAATCCAACTGATGCTAACAATGCAAAAAATCAGCTGCAGAGCAACTTAAATACCTATTTCACAAACTATAATCAAGGTAATATTGCCGCAACTGGTGGTGTAACGATTCCATTATTGATTAAATCAGGTTCTTTCAAAGGTGGACTCTCACTAGATGTATCAAAACAAGTCGCGACCAAAGTTAATGTTGTAGACAACCCAACTACGGCAATCGCAGTTACGGCAACACTAAATACAAGCGGAAGCTATGATTTGAGTGTCAACCCAGGCGCTGCCGCTTGGAACTTGAGCTATAAAGAGCTAACTGAATTTGCACTAGGTTACGGAACGGATGTATTTTCCAACAACAACTCAACACTTTCCGTTGGGGTAAGTGCACGTTACTTAAGCCTGTTATCAAACACCAAAATGATCGACTTTAGCCAAGTTGTTAGTGATAACAGCGGAACTGGAAGTAAAGATACGGGTGATTACCTATCTGATCTAAACAGCGGTTCTGGTGAAACAGCTATTACTGCTGATATAGGTGTTAACTGGATTCATGAAAATTACACAATTGGTTTTGTGGGTATGAACCTAACATCGCCAAAGTTTAAGACCCATGATTTGTCCACAGCAAGTGCAAGCACAGCTTTTGCAAACTATATTGAATCCGACTTTACTTTAAAGCCTCAATATCGCATTACTGGTCAATTGAACACTGAAAGTCGTCACTGGACAATCGCCGGTTCTTATGACTTGGTCAAAGCCAATGACTTGAACAACCAAGACACGCAATGGTGGAGCGCAAGCGCAAGCTATGCGACCAATTCTGCATGGTACATTCCAGATGTTCGTGTAGGTTTGCGCGGCAATATGGTCGGCAACAAATACACTTATACTGGTGTTGGTCTAACTTTCGGTTTCTTGAATCTTGATGTGGCAACCACCACAATGGATATCAGTGGTGTTTCAGACAAACAA
>JACXUV010000086.1 GCA_014763715.1 Rhodobacterales bacterium
TCCCGTCAGCAGGCGTGAACGGATCAGCGCCTCATTCGAGAAGTCATGATCCAGCGGCACCCAACGCTCATCGACAAGGCCGACACTGACTTGCTCCCAGGGCAAAGCCCATTTGGACAGCCGGTCAAAGAGCGGCCCTGGCGTAGACCCGCCGGATGCCATGAAATCCGCCCGCCCGCGATCCGTAATCGCGCGCTCAATTCCACCCGCAACGAATTTTGCAGCAAAGTCGAATGCCTCATCGCGCGTTTCAAGGCGGGCGAGTTCATGTCTCATCGGCCTATTGCCCTTCCCACCATGCACGATCGTCACGGTCCATCAGCATGGCCGCGGCCAGCGGGCCATCGCTGCCAGCCGGATATGTCTCAGGCGCATCGCCTGCCTGCTCCCAGGCTTCAATCAGCCCGTCGACCCATGCCCACGCCGCTTCGACCTCTTCCTTGCGCATGAACAGGGACAGGTTGCCCCGCACCACATCCATCAGCAGGCGCTCGTAGGCATCGGGGTAGCGAACCGTAAAACTCTCTGCATAGGAAAGGTTGAGAGGCATGGACTTCACCCGCAGACCGCCGGGGCCGGGCTCCTTGATCTGCACGAACAGGCGCACGCCCTCGTCCGGCTGAAGCCGGATAACCAGACGGTTGGCCATGTCGTTGCCCTCCCCGAAAAGGGAGTGCGGCGTCTTTTTGAACTGGATCACGATATCCGAATGGCGGTGGGACATCCGCTTTCCGGTACGCAGATAGAAAGGCACGCCGGCCCAGCGCCAATTATCAATTTCAGCCTTGATGGCGACAAAGGTCTCCGTGGTGCTTTTCGTTTCGCCGGAAAGTTCCTCAGAATAGCCCCGGACGGCTTCGCCTCCCTTCATGCCGGCCTTGTACTGGCCACGCACAGTCCGCTTTTTCGCCGCCTCCCCGCGAATAGGCACCAGCGCATTGAGCACCTTGATCTTCTCTGTACGGACGTCATCATCCTCAAGCTGGTTTGGCGGTTCCATGGCCGTCAGGCAGAGAAGCTGCAGCATGTGGTTCTGTACCATGTCCCGCAAGGCACCCGAGCGGTCATAGTAATCCGCTCGCCCCTCCAGGCCGAGATCCTCAGCTACGGTGATCTGAACGTGATCGATATAGTTCCGCGACCAGAGCGGCTCGAAAAGGATGTTGCCGAACCGCAGCACCATCAGGTTCTGCACGGTTTCCTTGCCGAGATAGTGATCGATGCGAAACACCTGACGTTCGGAGAAGACAGCGCCGACCCCATCATTGATGGCCCGGGCGGATTCGAGATCCGTACCGATGGGCTTTTCCAGCACAACACGGGTATTGCCGTCTGACAGGCCTGCCCGGCCCAAGGCGTCACATATGTCGACATACAGGCTGGGCGCTGTCGCCAGATAGAAAACACAGGGACGTTCGCTGTCTCTGGTCAGCTTCGATTCCAGCAAAGGCCAGTCGGCAGCTTCGCTTGTCGCATCGATGGAAACATAGTGGATCAGCTTCTCGAACTTCTTCCACTCCTTGTCGTCCCATACGTCGCCCGTTGCCTTCTCGCAGGCTTCGCGCGCCATCGCACGATAGGATTTGTCGTTCAGGTCCGAACGTGCGGTTCCGATAATCGCACTGGTTTCGGGGATCTGGCCATCAAGCCAACGGTGAAACAGTGCAGGCAGCAATTTGCGGCGGGAGAGGTCCCCCGTTCCTCCGAAGATCACAATGTCGAATGGATCTACCGGTATAAATTTGGCCATGTCGCGATCCTTTCACGCGGCTCGTCTCGGGGGCTCGGCATTCTTGTTAGTTCAATCCGGGCATATTGGAAAATTCCAGTGAATGATGGCGATAAAAAGCCTGCCCGGCGTCCAGTGATCCGGCTGATCTGAACAGGATGCGCCCGGTCAGCAGCAACGGCCTGATACCTCAGTTCCCAAGAATGGCGAAACCGTAAGGCGGCAAGATCCTGCCTGTAAAATCGATATCCTCATCGGAACAAGCCAGCAAAGCGCCATCAAGCGGCACCTCTTCCGGGATATTCGCGGGAACGTCCCCCAGATTGAACAGGCATGTCACCGTTTCATCCCCGGATGAACGGATCATGACGAGCAGGTTCTCCGGAGAATCCACAAAGCGAACATCGCCCCATTGCAAGGCCGGGCTGGTCTTCCGGAGCGCCAGAAAACGGCGTGTGAAGTTCAGCACGGACTCAGGATCATCCTCCTGCACGCCGACAGACATGCCTGGATGGTCCGCCCCGACAGGCAACCAGGGTTGTGCCTCTGAAAAGCCGGCATAGGGCGCCGTATCGGCCCACGGCATCGGTGTACGCGCTCCATCCCGCCCGAGTGTGCGCGGCCAATTTGCAATCGCTTCCGGGTCCTGCAACGCCTCGAAGGGGACATCCACCTGCGTCAGACCAAGCTCCTCGCCCTGATACAGGATGGGATTGCCCCGCAGACACAGGAGCAACGCATTGGTGAGCTTCGCAAAACGCGGCCTGTCCGGCCCTTCATACCAACGGCTGACACAGCGCGGGGCATCGTGGTTCGAAAACTCCCATGAGGGCCAGCCCTCCTCTGCCCCTCCCAACCAGTTCCCCTGCGCCCTGCGCACACGTGCCGCACTCAGTGAGGCCGCATAGAGGAAATCGAAACTGTAGGCGGCCGTCAGCCGGTCATTACCTTCCGTATACGCCCGCATCACCGGCAAGGGATCGTCCGCGGCCACCTCGGCCACGGTAAACCGCGCCCCATATTCATCCGTCAGCACCCGCACCCGCTTCAGGAAATCCGGCACTTCGGGTTGGGACTGGTTGTAGGTGTGGCGCTGCAGATCGAACGGACGTGTGATCGTACGGCCTGACGGGTCCCAGGGCGGATTGTCCCGGAACTTCCGATCATGCATCGCAAAATTTATCGCATCGAGGCGGAAGCCATCCACGCCCCGGTCCAGCCAGAATCGAGCTGTTGCCAGCAGGGCATCCTGAACCTCGCGATTGTGCACATTCAACTGGGGCTGCTGTGGCAGGAAGTTGTGCATGTAGTATTGCTGGCGCCGCGCATCCCAGGTCCATGCCGCCCCGCCGAATACGGCCTGCCAGTTATTAGGTGGTGTGCCATCCGGGTTTGGATCATGCCACACATACCAGTCTGCCTTCGGATTATCCCGGGTCTGCCGCGACTCGGTGAACCAGGCATGCTCATCCGATGTGTGCGCATAGACCTGATCGATGACGACTTTCAGCTCTCGCGCATGCGCAGCTTCCAGAAGCTGGTCAAAGTCCTCCAGCGTGCCGAACACTGGATCAACAGCGCAATAGTCTGAAACGTCATAACCGAAATCCTTCATCGGTGAGGCGAAGAAGGGCGAAACCCAGATACCGTCCACGCCGAGTGAGGCGATATAGTCCAGCCTCTGCGTGATGCCCGGCAGGTCACCCACACCATCGCCGTTCGTATCCAGATATGACCGCGGATAGATCTGGTACAGCACCGCCCCCCGCCACCACGGCTGATCCAACTGGCTCATTTCGTCATCTCCCGCGAAACCTTGTCCGCAATCATGATGGTTGGCGTATTTGTATTGCCCGACGTGATAGTCGGCATGACAGAGGCATCAATAACGCGAAGCCCTCCCACACCAATCACACGCA
Source organism: Rhodobacterales bacterium (assembly GCA_014763715.1). Classification (GTDB taxonomy): domain Bacteria; phylum Pseudomonadota; class Alphaproteobacteria; order Caulobacterales; family Hyphomonadaceae; genus Hyphomonas. The sequence continues at coordinate 3,649 of JACXUV010000086.1, forward strand.
GATCCTTGTCAACGACTGCCATCGGCTCATCCTCCAGGCCCATCCTGGCCGTACCGACCGGATGGAAGATCGTCGTGCCGATGTCCCCTGCCGCTCTTGCCAGTGATGCATCATCGTCCCCCACCGAAGGTCCGGGCAGGAATTCTTCCGGCACATAAGGCGCCATGGCCGGCTGTTTCATCAGCTGTCTTGTGACACGGATCGCATCCGCTGCGACCTTCCGGTCTTCATCTGTAGACAAATAGTTTGGCGCAATAAGTGGCTTTTCCAGCGGGTCGGCCGAGGGAATACGCACATCCCCTCGCGACGTTGGCCGCAAATTGCACGCGCTCACAGTGATCGCCGGGAAGCGGTGCAGCGGGTCGCCGAATTTATCGAGTGAGAGGGGCTGGACATGGAACTCGATGTTCGCCCGGTCCTGCGCCGCATCTGATCGCGTGAAAATGCCAAGCTGCGATGGCGCCATGGTGAGCGGCCCGCGCCGCCGCAGGGCATAGTCCAAACCCATCAGCCCTCGTCGGAACAGATTGTGATAGGTCTCGTTCAGCGTTCTCGCGCCGCTCACTTTGTAGATGGCACGTTGCTGAAGGTGATCCTGCAGGTTCCGGCCAATACCAGGCCGTTCGACCTGCACTTCCACACCCGCCGCTGACAGTACATTACCGGGTCCGATACCCGAGCGCTGCAGGACCTGAACAGAACCGATTGCTCCCGCACAGAGGATAATCTCTCCCCGGCATCTCGCCCGCAACCGGAGACCATCCTTCAGGAATTCAACCGCGACAGCCCGACCATTCTCAAGCACAAGCCTGTCTGTCAGGCAGCCCGTTTCAACGCGGAGATTTGTGCGCCCGATTGCAGGCTTCAGGAACCCGCGGGCAGCAGACCAGCGCACGCCCTGCTTCTGGTTCACATGGAAATAGGAGGAGCCTTCATTGTCGCCTGTGTTGAAATCTCCTACCGGCGCAACACCCATTTCGCTGGCAGCTTCACGGACCGCATCCAGTATGTCCCAACGCACGCGCGGGGCCTCAACGCGCCACTCGCCGCCTGCGCCATGAACATCGCTCTCCCCAAGGAAATGATCTTCGATCCGGCGGAAGACCGGCAGCACATCATCCCAGCCCCATCCCGGCAGCCCGAGGCTTTTCCAATGATCATAATCCGCCGCCTGCCCGCGCATGGAGATCATGGCGTTGATCGCCGATGACCCGCCCAGCACTCGCCCGCGCGGATAGTTCAGCCTGCGGCCATTCAGGCCCGGTTCAGCCACCGTCTCGAACATCCAGTCCGAACGCGGGTTGCCGATCGCGAAAAGATAGCCAACCGGGATGTGAAACCAGATCCAGTTGTCACGCCCGCCCGCCTCCAGCAGCAGTACACGCCGCTTGCCGGATTCGGACAGGCGATTGGCCACCACGCAGCCGGCAGAGCCTGCCCCCACGATGATGTGATCGTACTCGCCTTCCAGATCTGCCGCACTGCTCACATGTCCCTCCCGGCAAGGAGGCCATTAGGCAGCAAGGACCGGATGCCGTCCACCCTTACCGAAAGGATGCCAACACGCCGAAGGGACTGTCAGATGGCTTCCGCTCAGGCGCTGGTGCGGCCGCCTTGCTGTCCCTCGCCACGGCACGTCCACCCTGTTGCTTCATGCTGAGGCCGATCCGCTTGCGGGCGACATCCACCTCCAGAACGCTGACCTGAACGACCTGTCCCGTCTTCACCACAGTATGCGGGTCCTTCACGAACGTATCCGCCATCTCGGAAATATGGACCAGCCCGTCCTGGTGAACGCCGACATCCACGAATGCGCCAAAGGCCGTCACATTTGTCACCACGCCTTCCAGACGCATGCCCGGCTTGAGATCGGAAACCGTTTCAACGCCATCCTTGAAGGTCGCCGTCTTGAATTCCGGACGCGGGTCACGGCCCGGCTTTTCCAGTTCCTTCAGGATGTCCTGAACCGTCGGTACGCCGAACGTCTCGTCTGCAAAGTCTTCTGCCTTCAATTTCGACAGGAAAGCCTTGTCCCCGATCAGGGCGGCAACCTTGCGGCCAGTCTTTTTGGCGATCCGCTCGACAACAGGATAAGCTTCCGGGTGCACGGCGGAGGCGTCGAGCGGGTTCTTGCCATCCATGATGCGCAGGAAGCCGGCCGCCTGCTCAAATGCCTTCGCACCAAGGCGCGGCACTTTCTTCAACTCGCTACGGGATTTGAATGGCCCGTTCTGGTCACGATAGGCAACGATGTTCGCCGCGATGGTCGGATCCTGCAGGCGCCGCGCAATGGAGACTGCCCCGCGGATGCTGACATCCAGATCCGGGAATTCCTTCGCCGCCAGTTCGGAGGCGGAGTAAACAGACGCCCCTGCTTCCGACACCATCAGGCGCGTCAGCTTCAGGTCCGGCATCTTGTCCGAGAGGTCGGCGACCAGCTTGTCGGTCTCCCGGCCTGCCGTACCATTCCCCACACTGACGAGTTCCACCTTGTGTTTCTTGCACAGCTTCGCGAGCGTCGTCAGCGCACCTACCCAGTCCTTCCTGGGTTCATGCGGATAGATCGTCGCCGTGTCGATCAGCTTGCCCGTCGAATCTACGACAGCCACCTTGCAGCCCGTGCGAATGCCCGGGTCGATCCCCATGACCACCTTGTGACCGGCCGGGGCGGCCATCAGAAGGTCCTTCATGTTGCGCGAAAACACACGGATCGCTTCGCTGTCTGCCGAATCCTTCAGCCGATTGATCGACTCCCGGGAGCTCGACGGTTCCAGCTTGCTTTTCCAGGCGGCCTCCGCCGTTTCCATCAGCCATTCATCCGCTGCACGGCCTTTCTTGGCGAAGCCGAACTCCGAACAGATTTCCCGGACTGCCGGGTGATGACGCGTGTCAGTATGCGGCACGTCCACCTTGATCCGCAGGATGCCTTCCTTCTGTCCGCGCAGCATAGCCAACGCGCGGTGGGACGGCATTTTCTCGAAGGGTTCATCGAAGTCGAAATAGTCGGCAAACTTCGCGCCTTCCGCTTCCTTGCCCTTCACGAGGGACGAACCAAGCTTTCCCTGCTTCCACACAGTTTCGCGGATCTTGCGGGTCAGGCGCGGTGTCTCGGCAATCTTCTCCACAATGATCTCGCGCGCGCCACTCAGCGCCGCATCTGGCGTATCCACGCCCTTCTTTTTTGAGACGAAGCCCTTCGCTTCCGCCTCAAGCGCAAGGGACGGATTGGCAAGGATGCGCTCGGCCAGCGGCTCAAGCCCTGCTTCCTTTGCAATGGTCGCCTTGGTGCGGCGCTTCTGCTTGTAAGGCGCGTACAGGTCTTCCAGCGCAACCTTGGTCGTCGCCGCCATGATCTCCCGTTCAAGGTCTGGCGTCAGCTTGTCCTGCTGACGAATGGCATCGAGGATCGTGTCGCGCCGCTTGGCCAGCTCCGTCAGATAATCCAGCCGCTCTGCCAGGGTGCGTAGTTGCGTGTCGTCCAGCCCGCCTGTCCGTTCTTTACGGTAACGCGCGATAAAGGGGACCGTCGCTCCTTCTCCCAGCAACTCGATCACGGTCTCGACCTGGCGCTCAGTAATACCGAGTTCGGTCGCGATCAGCTTCGCAATCGACGGGGCAGCAGACGTGCGGGGTTTTGCAGACATGGAACGGTCGCCTTTCTGGCTGGAATTGACGGACGCGCGAATAGCGCGGGAACCGATCAATCCACCAGAAATCGTTCACACCTCGTTTACGCTTGGCGCCTTCCCGGCGAAATTTCTGTGGAAGAGATGCGCACACACGGCCGCACGCCGTATCCGGTGTGATCAGGCTAGGTTTTTTGGGAAATCGGCCTGGCAGGGGCAGAGGGACTCGAACCCACGACCTACGGTTTTGGAGACCGCCACTCTACCAACTGAGCTATACCCCTTCAGGCCTGCCGAGGGTTTGCCCGAAACTCTCCGCCACCGCAAGCCGGAAGGTTCAGCCAATGACGCATTTTCAGAGGCTCAGCGCACACAAAAAAGGCCGCCCTTATGGGGCGGCCTTTTCGATTCTCTAGGGCGTTTGCCCAGTATTCCTGATCCACTTGATTTGATCCACTGGACCAAATCATCGCGTTGCGACCGTGGATCAGTCCTTGATGGCCGAGACGACGCCGGCGCCGACCGTGCGGCCACCTTCGCGGATAGCGAAGCGCAGGCCCTGGTCCATGGCGATCGGGGTGATCAGCT
>JACXUV010000003.1 GCA_014763715.1 Rhodobacterales bacterium
GTCACCGCCGATACCAACCCCTATGGCGACCCGGACGCGCCTTATCGCGCCATCCGTTCGGCCAGCGGCCTGTTCACCGAGGACCTGCTCGACACGCCGAAAACCATCACCATCATCACCGACGAGACGCTGCACGACCTTGGTGCCAAGTCCTTCCGCGACCTCTTCCGCTCCCAGCCGGGCATCACGCTCGGCACCGGCGAAGGCGGCAATGCCTTCGGCGACCGGATCTTCATCCGCGGCTTCGATGCCCGTAACGACGTTTATGTCGACGGCATCCGCGACCCGGGCGTCGGCTCCCGCGAAACCTTTGCCGTCCAGCAGATCGAAGTGCTGAAAGGCCCGTCCTCCGCTTTCGGCGGCCGCGGCACGACCGGCGGCGCCGTCAGCCTCGTCTCGAAAAAGCCGGGCGAAGGCGACTGGGGCGATGTCGAGTTCACCCTCGGCTCTGACGCGACCCGCCGGGCGACGCTGGATGTGAACCACGAAGTGACCGACACCCTCACCGTGCGCCTCAATGCGATGACGCACGATTCCGACGTTGCCGGCCGGGATGAAGTCTTCAACAACCGCTGGGGCATCGCCGCCGCGGCCGAGTGGACGCCGACCGACGCCCTGACCTTGGGCTTCGATTACTACCATCTGTCCACCGACTACATGCCCGACTGGGGCCACCCGTATGATGTGGAGAACAACCGACCGTTCGCTGTGGACCGGGACAATTTCTACGGCGTCCTCTCGCGCGACTTCGGCGAGACCTTTGCCGACGTCTACACCGCCGACGCAAAATGGGTGATCTCCGATACGGTCGAGTTCGACACCATCCTGCGCTACGGCCAGAGCAAGAATGCCTACACCGCCTCGGCCCCGGAACGCCCGGACGCCGAAGCCCGCACCGTCAGCGCCAGTGCCAAGCGCCGCGATGCCGTGACCGACTACTGGACGAACCAGAGCCGGCTCACCTTCCGCTTCGACACCGGCACGATCGGCCACACGCTGGTCACCGGCATCGAACTGTCGCGTGAGGAAACGCTGAACCGCACGCGCGCCTTCACCGAATGCGCCGAACTGCCGTGCACGGGCAGCGCATCCAACCCGCTGCTGAACCTCGACAATCCGGACAATTCCATCCCGTGGGGCAGCGACACCGAAGTGACCGGCCGTCCGACCATCAAGACGGAAACGGCAGCGCTCTATGTGCTGGACACGCTGACCTTCTCGCCGCAATGGGAAGCCTTCATCGGCCTGCGCGCCGACAGCTACAGCGCCGAGACCAAGGGGCTGGACCCGAACCGCGAGAGCGATTCCGACTTCCTCAACTGGCATGCCGGCCTCGTCTACAAGCCGGTGGAGAATGCCTCCCTCTATGCGAGCTACTCCTCGGCCTCGAACCCGCCATGCGAACAGCTTGATGCCTTCGCTCTGGATTATGGCGGCTGCGACGCGCTGGTCGCGGCGATGGACCCGGTCGAGAACAATTCCTTCGAGCTCGGCGCGAAGTACAATCTCGGCGGCCACCTGGACCTGACGGCTTCCGTCTTCCAGATCACGCGCGACGGCGTGCCGATTTCCAATGGCCGCGGCGCAACCACCGCCGGGTCGCAGGACCAGGAAGTGACCGGTGTGGAGTTCGGCGTTGCCGGCAACATCACCGAAAACTGGAGCCTGTTCGGCGGCCTCACCCTGTTCGAGACCGAAGTGACCGACAGCACCAATCCGGACCAGATCGGCGAGATGTTCCCGAACGTTTCGGAACAGAGCTTCACGCTCACCTCGCGCTACCAGATCACCGACCGCCTGCACTTCGGCGGCACGGCCGGGTACAATTCGGAGAAGTTCGGCGGCACGGTCGCAGCCGGGTCCACCTTCGTGCCGGATTACTGGCGCTTCGACTTCTTCGGCGGCTACCAGCTGACCGACAATATGGAAGTCACCTTCAACGTTCTGAACGCCACGGACGAGCTTTATTACGATGCGCTCTACCGTTCCGGCACGCCGTTCTCCTATGTCGCGCCGGGCCGCTCGGCCCTTGTGACACTGGACATCGACTTCTGATCGTCCGAAAGAGAGGCGGCCCTTGCGGGGGCCGCCTTTCATCCTTTCCGTAGAGTTTCCTCATGCTGATCTGTATTCCCAATGTGCTAACCAAGGCACAGGTCAAGGACCTCCGCCAGCTGATCGACGCCGCCGAATGGGTCGATGGCCGGGTAACGGCGGGTGTCCAGTCGGCCGAGGCGAAGCGCAACACGCAGCTGCCGGAAGACAGCCCCGCCGCCCGCCAGGCGCAGCAGCTGGTCAGCGTGGCCGTTGGCAACAATCCGGTTTTCCTGTCGGCCGCCCTGCCGCAGAAAGTGTTCCCGCCGCTGTTCAACCGCTATGTCGTGGGCGACAGTTTCGGCGCCCATGTCGACAATGCGATCCGCTCGGTCAAGAATTCCCATGAACGTATCCGGACGGACCTTTCCTGCACGCTGTTCCTGACAGAGCCGGAAGATTATGACGGCGGCGAGCTGGTGATCGAGACGCTGTTCGGCGCGCAGGAAGTGAAGCTGGAAGCCGGCGACCTTGTGCTCTATCCCGCCTCCAGCCTGCATTCCGTCAGCGAGATCACGCGCGGCGCGCGCATCTCTTCCTTCTTCTGGCTCCAGAGCATGGTGCGCGACGATGGCGAGCGCACGCTGCTGTTCGATCTCGACCAGTCCATCCAGGCGCTGGTGGCCGAGAAGGGCCACAAGGACCCGGAAGTCATCCGCCTGACGGGCATCTATCACAATCTGATCCGCCGCTGGGCCGAAGCCTAGGTTGCCGCCAGCACATTTGCCCGGCGCGGCGGGTGCCGTCCGGTGCAGGAAGCTGAGTTCGGTTTGGGCCGTGCCTAGGGCGGACCACGCACGTTCTGAACCGGACTAATCCGGACTATGTCATGACTATAGATGACTATGCCGGACTTCAGCGGATCATGGCGGACTAGCGCGGACATCACGCGCACGGCGTCGAGAACGTCGCTGCACAGGGCAGGACGTTCCCAACGCGGCACGCGCGGCGCTTCATAAGTGTAGAGATCATCGGGCGGCGGCGGGTCTGACATCCGGACGAAGCGGATGTTGCCGAACCGGTCGACCGCCATCAACGCATCACGTCCCGTTTCCGTGTGCCACCGGGCGACACGGAGCAGGTTCCAGACCAGCCATGGCCAGAACAGCGGCCAGACAAAGTCGAAATAGATGCGGAGCTGCGGATGCATGATCGCGAGTGTGAAGCGCGCGCAGCCCTGTCGAATTCACAAGCCTACTCCGCGTGTCATCCCGGAATTTGCGCAGCAAATATCCGGGCGCCAGATGCGGTGTGGCCGCTGCAGTCCTGGGTCCCGGATAAGCCCTGCGGGCTTTCCGGGATGACACTGGCGGCGGGAGGGGGATTCACCCCGCTCTTTCCCCGGCTCCACTTCCCGCATAAGCTTCGCACACGGGAGGACTCTCATGACACGCACATCCATTTTCGTCGCGCTGACCGGCGCCGCCCTGCTGGCCGCCTGCGCGATTGCGCCGGATGAAACACCGGTTGCCGCCCCAGTCGCACCAGATGCGGAAACGGCCGCGCCTGCCTATGATGAAGCCTTCCCTCCCTCCATCGAGGAACTGTGGTTCGACTCCCATGGCGACCGGCTGAACGGCCTGATCTATCTGGCCGAGGGCGAAGGCCCGCACCCGGCGGTGGTGTTGCTGCATGGCTTTCCCGGCAATGAGAAAAATCTGGACCTGGCGCAGGACATGCGCGCGGCGGGCTGGAACGTTCTGTTCTTCCACTATCGCGGCGCCTGGGGCAGCGAGGGCGATTATACGCTGACCCATGTGATCGAGGATGTGGCCTCGGCGACGGACTTCCTGCGTGCCCATGCGGACCAGTACCGGACCAATCCGGATCATATCGTGCTTGTAGGGCACTCCATGGGGGGCTTTGCCTCACTCCAGGCGGCTGCGCGTGACCCCGGCATTGCCTGCGCCGCCGGGATCGCCCCGGCAGACATCGGCGCATCGGCCAAAGTCTTTGAAACGAACCCTGACGCGAAGGCCGGTTTCATGGCCTATAGCGACAGCCTGCAGATGCTGCGTGGCCTGACCGGTGAGAAGATCGCCGCGGAGATCGAGGCCAACAAGGACGCGTTCAGCCTGCAGGGCCTCGCGCCCAAGCTGGAAGGCAAGCGCATCCTCGTGATCGGCGGCGACAAGGACACATCCGTTTCGGCAGAAAATGTCATCACGCCGCTGATTGCCGCCTATGAGGCAGACCCGGCCATCGACACGACCGGCGTGATCCTCTCCGGCGATCATTCCTTCTCGTGGTCACGCGAAGAGCTGATCGCCGAAGTGATGAACTGGGCGGAAGCCTGCCGCTGAGCGGTCAGCCCCGCGTGCAGGCTTTTGCCGCCGCCAGACCGGGCAGGACTTTTGCGACCTCCCGCCCCCGGTCGGTCGCCAGCAGGCGCACGCCTTTGGTGATGCGGCGGTAAAGCGTGTCATCGTCCAGCATGTCGATGCGGCTGTCCCAGGACCCCGTCCACCAGCCGAGCGTGGCGAAAGCGCTTTCCACGCCCTTGGCTTCAAGGCCGGCATAGAAATCCGGCCGGGGCACTTCCGTGCCGCTCCATGAGATGACGTTTGCGAGGTTCACGCCGGACACGCGGAGCGTTTGCAGGTCTTCCAGTTTTTCGATAGGCGTCACGATCATCGCCTTTGGGGACAGGCTGTAGACCAGCGCGGCATCTTCCAGCGAATAGGTCGCGAACATGACCCGGCCGAACGCGTCATGCTCGGCCGTTGCGTCGATCAGGTCCTGATAGGTGGTCGTGCCCTTGCGGTCGAGCGCGAGCATGGCGCGGCCTTCGCTCCAGTCCAGCACGGCATCCAGTGTCGGTATACGGAAAGAGGTGGCGCTGCCTTCATTGTCTTCCAGCGTGAAGGCCTGAAGCTCAGCCAGTGTCAGGCTGCTGGCCTCGCCCTCGCCCGTCGATGTCCGCTCCAGCGTGTCATCATGCATGAGGACCATGACGCCGTCGGCGCTTTTCTGGACGTCGATTTCCAGCAGGGCCGGGATTTCACTGACCGTGTGCTGAAGGGTCTCCAGCGCATTCTCGGGATAGCCCGGCACCGGGCCGCCCCGGTGGGCGCTGATCAGGATGGCGTCCTGCTGGCGCAGGCAGTTGAAGAAGCCCGGCATGCCGCCTGTGTCCGCAACCAGGGGAAAGGTTCCGGTGACCGCTTCCGTGGCCGCCACAGCCGGCTCAGCCGGTGCCTCTGCAATTGCCGGAACTGTCATGGCGCATCCCGCCAGCAGCGCGGCGGCGGAAACGGCGTGGATTGTCAGGAATGCCTTGCGCATTGCACTCTCCCTAGTAACGGACCGTGAGGCGCACCTGGGCGGTGCGGCCATAGGTGGCGTCGCCCAGTTTCTCCTCATAGAACTTGTCGCCCGCGTTCTGCACCTTGGCCGACAGGGTCATCGTGTCGGTGATGTCCCAGACGGCGGTGACGTTGAACAGGGCATAGCCCGGCATCACGTAGGTGGACGGATAATCGCTGAAGAACTCATCGCGCCAGTAGGTGTCGACTGTCAGGGCGAGATCCTCGATCGGGCGGACAGTGACGGCAGCGCTCGCCTCATGCTTCGGACGGCCGAACAGCTGGGTGCGTGCGGCTTTCTCTTCTGCCTCGAGATAGGTGTAGGTGCCGCTGAAATCCAGCCAGTGGAACGGCGAATAGACCGCGTCGACTTCGATGCCTTTCATCTCCACCGGGCTGTCGATGTTCTGCGGCGTGCTGATCCAGGTGACCGGATCGTAGATCGAGAAGATGCCGTCATCGGCCTCGCCAGTGAACAGGGTGAAGCTCCAGGAGGCCTTGCCGTTCTTCAGGCGCTGGTCGATGCCGGCGTCTGCCATCCAGCTCGTTTCCGGCTTAAGGTTCGGGTTGCCCTGGAAGGTCGCCGACGAGCCGAGCATCTGGCGCAAGCCCGGTGCCTCGGCGCCCTCGCCATAGGAAACGCGCAGCTTGGTTTCCACGCCGGGAATGCTGACCGTGTCCGGCAGATTGTAGGCGGCGGTCAGGCGGTGGGTGAACTGGCTGCCGAACTTCTCATTGTCGTCATAGCGCGCGGCAGCGGACAGGAAGAAGCCCTCGGCCATTTCCAGATTGGCCTCTGCGAACACGGCGGAGTTGGAAATGCTCTCATCGACCAGGGCATAGGCATAGCCCACAGGTTGTTCGAACACGGCCTTTTCGTCGCGGTATTCCGCCCCGCCCGTCAGCGTGACGCGCTCGTTCGGGCGCCATGTGGCGTAATAGGTGGCTTCCAGCGTCTTGCCTTCGCTGTCCTGTTCGGCCGTCGGCGTGGCGTAGAGGCCCTGCAGGTCAACATAGGAGAGCTGCGCAGTGTGCGTCAGCTTTCCACCGAGGGTCGTCCACTCGCCCTTGATGGCGCCGAACAGCTGCTCGCTGTCCACATGGCCGTCGGAGTCCTGGAAGATATAGCCCGGCAGGCCGAGCGGATTGTCCGCCGGCAGAGAGCCTTCGTCGATGTCGTTCGTCGCATCGGTGTAGCGCAGCCAGCCGCTCAGCTCCGTATCGCTGGTCGGGCGCAGTTCGCCGCGCAGCTGGGCGGTGAAATTGTTGTAGCCATCCCGCTCGACATTGCCCGGCGGGCGGCTGGCCAGCGAAATGCCCGCCGTGTCGTAATAGGAAACCGTGCCGGAGAAGCCGTAAAGGTCCGTGCCCTTCTGGACGCCGGCGCTGACTTCATACGTGTCGTTCTCGCCCACCATGGCAGAGCCGCGCACCTGAAGCGGGCCTTCCGGACGCTTGGTCACCACGTTGATGACACCGGCCACGGCATCGGCCCCGTAGACGCCGGACTGCGGCCCGCGCAGCACTTCCACCTTCTCGATATTGTCGAGGAAGAGGTGGTCGATCCCGAACTGGTTGTCGCCCTCGGACGGGTTGTTGACCTTCACCCCATCAATCATGACCAGCACATGCTTGCTGGTGAAACCGCGCATGCGGACCTGTGTGTTCTGGCCGACGCCGCCGGACCGTGTGATCGAGACGCCCGGCGTGCGCTCCAGCGCCTCGTCGAGCGTGGTGAGCTGCTGCAGCTCGATCTCCTGGGCGTCGAGAATGCTGATGGCATCGCCGAGCTGGCTGACCGGCACGGCCGAGCGTGATGCCGAGACGACGACCTCGTCCATCTTCAGCGCGTCGTCTTCCTCCGCATGGGCGACAAGGCCCTGGCTGAAGGCCGCCGCCGAGATGGCGCAGAAAAGCGAATTCCGGAAAGAGAAACTGGACATGACAAACCCCGCATCAGATGTCTGAAGCGGCACTATCCCTGCGGTGTGACATGGTTTTCGCGGTTATTTGAAGAATCCGTCACCGGCGCACCTCAAATCACCTCAACGTCATAAAACTGATAGCGCCCGCCCTTATGGGAGAGGCAGACTTCCACCCTGAACCTGTTCCGGCGAGACCGCGCGATGAACCGGCACCCATCCACCAACTGGGCCATGATGGTCACGAGCCTGCGCCATGATCTGGGGCTGTCCCAACGCGCCCTGGCAGAGCACCTTTCGGTAGATCAGACGACAATCTCCCGTTGGGAGCGCGGCAAGGACCTGCCCGGCGCCAGCCACCGGCGGCACATGCGCGACATGATGCGGAAGACTGCGACCAGCCGTCTGGATGCGCTGACGCGGCTGCGCGTACAGATGTCGTCCTGGCCGGCCACCCTGCTGCGCCGCGGTGCCATTTTTGTGGAGATCAGCCGCGCCGCCGCCGCCGAAGTCTCCGCCGATGGCCTGCTGCCGGGCACCAGCCTCTATGGCCGCTTCGGCGATGAGGCTGACGAGCAGGTACATGCGTGGGAGCTGTCAGGCATCTTTTCGGGAGAGCTGGCAATGACGGTCTCCCTCAACCGCATCCACTCCCCCAGCGGGCCTGTCTTCTTCCGGGGCATGGACACGCCGCATATCTCCGCCAGCGGAGAAATCTGGTGCCTGTGCGAGCTGCGCCGCCTGAGTGAGGCGGAATACGAGACGGAACTGCGCCAGATGGGCAGCCCGCTTCTGTCCATTCCCTATGATGCCCTGGGGTGAAACAGCGCGGACGCTAGGCCGGGGTTTCCTGCGGGACGGTCACCATCGCCCGGCGCAGGAAGATCAGCACGACGAAGGCCGAACAGGCCGCCAGCACGGCAGCGGGAAACAGGGCCGTCGTCCAGGATAGCGTCTCCAGTGCCATCAGCACGAACACGTTCCTGACGACGGAGATGAAAAAGAAGAAGGCGCTTTCTTCATGCGGCAGGCTGTATGCCTTGCGCACGGAGGGGCCGAAACCCAGCAGGTCCACAATCGTCAGGACAATGACGGCTGACAGGGCTGTCTCGGTCAGGAACCAGAGCGGCAGGGCCATGGCCGCGAGCGTCAGGAAGACAAGATCAATCCGCTTGATGGAGAGATCGGGCGACCGCCACAGGGCGAAGCCGCCCACCCCAAGTGTCAGCAGGGCCGAGACGACCGCAGGCCAGGCACCGATGCCGCCGCCGCCCGCCAGCTGGGCAAAGAACACGATCATCGTGCCCCCGCCCCAGATGAACCATGAGAAGACATGCGGGCGCACCCGCCGGCTCCAGATCGACAGATAGTAGGGAACAAACGCCACAAAGGTCAGCAGCGTCGCGATGGCGCTGAACAGGGCTTTGGCGTCTGGAAACTGGCTCATTCAGGCAATCCGCTATGCGGATGTCCAGCCGAGGGCGCCTTCCAGTTCGTTTCCGGGAAACACACGCACCTTCGCTGGCATCAGCGGGCCGAACAGGTGCACGCCGTGGCGGATCCAGTCAATATCGGTGACGACGGCGAGGCGCTCGAAATCGTTCCAGTGCGTCAGGCCGAGCATCGTGTCGTCCAGCATGGCGTGGGCGTCATAGGCTTCAAACGCCGGGCCGAAGCGCAGCAGGGCACGCACCTTGCCATGCGCCGCCTTCGCCGCGTCGATGGCCGGAATGAGGAGCGTCTTGTAATCGGAATCGGTGATCTTGCCCTCGGCATCGAAGGCAACAATCCCCGGCGGGGCGGAAGGCATGCGCTTGAACATGCCCTTCAGATGGGCCCGCCCTGCCCCTCAGGCAAATGAACTCGCGGCCACAAACGGGAAGCCAGCCTAGTTCGGGCGGTCTTCTTCGTGGTCGCCGTTCCAGAAGCGTTTGATGCGGCCGAGGAAGCCTTCGCTTTCGGGGTGGCAGTCGGCGCCGGAACAGTCGCAGAATTCGCGCAGGATGTCCTTCTGGCGCTGCGTCAGGTTGCGCGGGGTTTCCACGAACATCTCGACGAACAGGTCGCCCGTCTGGCCGGACTGGCGCACCGACGGCATGCCCTTGCCGCGCAGGCGCAGCTTGCGGCCCGTCTGGGCCCCTTCCGGCACCACGACGCGGGCGCGGCCGCCATCAATGGTCGGGATCTCGATCTCGCCGCCAAGGGCCGCCGTCACCATCGGCACCGGCGCGCGGCAGTAGAGGTTCGGCCCGTCGCGTTCGAAAATGTCATGCTCGACGACATCGACGAAGATGTAGAGGTCGCCCTTGCCGCCGCCATTGGCACCGGCTTCGCCTTCACCTGCCAGGCGGATACGCATGCCGCTCTCGACGCCGGCCGGGATCTTCACGCTCAGCTTGCGCTCTTCACGCACCTGGCCAGCGCCGCCGCAATCCTTGCACGGCTTCTTGATGATCTTGCCGCGCCCGTTACAGCGCGGGCAGCTGCGTTCCATCGTGAAGAAGCCCTGCTGGGCGCGCACGCGGCCTGCGCCGCCACAGGTGTCGCAGGTTTCAGGCGTGGTGCCCGGTGCGGCGCCCGAGCCTTCGCAGGTCTTGCAGTCGACCGCCTGGGGCACATGAATGGTTTCGTCCTTGCCGGAATAGGCTTCGGCCAGGGTGATTTCGAGATCGTATCGCAGGTCTGCGCCGCGCTGGGGCCCGCCACGGCGGCGTCCGCCACCGAAACCGCCTGCGCCGAACACCTGGCTGAACAGGTCCTGGAAAATGTCTTCCGGGTGGACGCCCGCGCCGAACGGGTTGCCGCCACCGCCGCCCATGCCGTTCTCGAAGGCCGCATGGCCGAACCGGTCATAGGCCGCGCGCTTGTCCGCATCGGACAGCACGGCATAGGCCTCGCCGACTTCCTTGAATTTCTCTTCCGCTTCGTGGTCACCGGGGTTCTGGTCCGGATGGAATTTCATGGCCAGCTTGCGGTAAGCGGATTTCAGCGCCTTCTCATCGACATCGCGTGAGACGCCAAGAACCTCGTAATAGTCGCGCTTGCTCATGGAGTGATGGCTCGCCGTTTCTCTCTAGTCCTGCCCTGCGCGTCATGTGGGGCGCGAATTACACAGGCGCAAGGGACGGATGCAGGCGGAATGGGGCTGAAAGCCAATCAAACCGCCTGCGGAATTAAGGGAATCAGAATGCGCCCGGGCCGAACTGGCTGGCGCCCTTCTGGATCATCTCCGCACCAGTGGGGCGGATCTGCATCACAGCGAGCCCACGCTCCGACGTGCCATCGATGCGGAAACGGAAGAGGCCATCCACGCCGAAGAAGCCATCCGGATCGGTGATGCCATTGTATTTGAGGTTGTCTTCCGCAGCGAGGCGTACAGCGACAGCGGCGGCGTCATAGGCGACGGCGGCGAGGTCTGTCGGCGCCTTGCCATAGATGCGGCGATAGGCTTCGCGGAAGGTGGTCAGGTTTTCCGGATCCGGGGCGGGATAGACGGCGCCGTCCAGCGTCGGCTCGCGCCAGATGGAGCTGTCGCTCCAGAGGCTGGTGCCCATCAGCGTGATATGGGTCATGTCCACGCCATTATATGGCAGCAGCGGCGCGATGGAGAGCAGGTTCACGCCGCGCTCCGGGATCATCACGGCCACCTTGTTGCGGGGGCGTGTCGCAATCTCCGACTTCAGGATGCCCGAGACGGACCGGGCGGCCTCAGTGGCGCCGGTGGACGGCATGTAGAAGGCTGAGGTCAGCACCACGCCGCCGCGATTGAAGGCTTCGGTGCGCAGGGCCGTCTCGATCTGGCGGCCATAATCGGTCTGCGGCCCGAGATAGACGAAGCTGTTGATGCCCTGCCCGATGGCATAGTCGACCATGCGGCGCACTTCTTCCTCCGGCGAGATGGAGGCGAGATAGGCCCCGCCGCCGGCTGCCGAACGGTCGTTCGAGAAGGCGAGGACCGGGATCTTCTTGTCCTGCGCGCGATCGCGGATGGCTTTCACATTGGCGCCGAACAGCGGGCCCAGCACGATGTTCGCTTTTTCCTTCACGGCCTCGTCGATACGCGCTTCGGCGACCGACTGCTTGCCCGCGGTGTCTTTCGGGATGATCAGGAAGTCATCACCGGCATATTCGAACAGGGCCAGCTCAATCCCGGCCAGCATGCTCTCGGCCTCGGCACGGACCTGCGCATTGGGGTGCGAGAACGGCAACAGGACAGCGGCGCGCTTGATCTTGCGCCCTTCCATGAAGGCGGGGGTGAGGCCGCCATCGCCGCGCACCTGGGTCAGGTCTTCAGGCTCGCCCAGCTCTGTAACGTCAACGCCCTCTTCCGGTTGGCCGACCGGGCCTGTAATGGGTTCGGCACGCGGGCTGCCCGTACCGATCTGGACCGGCGGGCGCGCAGGCGCACTGGCACAGGCAGTGGCAAACAGGAAGCCCGTGAGAAGAAGGCTTGGCGCTTTGATCGTCCTGAGCAATGGTTGCAGCAATGTCGTCTCCTGAAACATCTTCTGAAACTTCCGGCGCACAGGCGATTCCCGGCTGGCGCGACTCTAGGGGGGCCGGGCCGGGCGGGCAACCGCTACAGGCATTGTCTCCGGGTCTCTATGTCGTCTCCACGCCGATCGGCAACCTGCGGGACATCACGCTCCGCGCGCTGGACGTGCTGGCCGCAGCCGACGAGGTGCTGGCCGAGGACACGCGCGTTGCGGGGAAACTCCTGTCCGCCTATGGGCTTAAGGCCCGCCTCAGCCCTTACCATGACCACAATGGGGCGGAACGGAGACCCGAACTCCTGCGCAAGCTGGCCGAAGGCGCGCGCATCGCGCTCGTCTCGGATGCCGGCACGCCGCTGATCTCCGATCCGGGCTGGAAGCTGGCGCATGAGGCGCTGGAAGCGGGCCACCGCGTGTTCCCCGTGCCGGGCGCCTCAGCCATGCTGGCAGGGCTGGTCGCCAGCGGCCTGCCCAGCGACCGGTTCTGCTTCGCGGGATTTCTGCCGCCAAAACAGGGCGCAAGAAAGCAAAGCCTCGAAAGCCTGAAGACAGTTCCGGCTACGCTGATTTTCTATGAGAGCGGGCCGCGTCTGGCCGACACGCTGGCCGACATGGCCGCCGTGCTGGGCCCATCGCGGACGGGCGCTGTGGCGCGGGAGCTGACCAAACTGTTTGAGGAAACCCGCCGCGGCACGCTGGCGGAGCTTGCGGCCCACTATGCCGAGGCGGGTGGCCCGAAAGGCGAGATCGTGGTGCTGACCGGCCCGCCGGTGGAGGAAGCCATCACGCCCGAACGCCTCGACGCCGCCCTGCGTGTGGCCCTCGCCGACCAGCCGACCAAGGCCGCTGCCAATGCCGTGGCCGAAGCGCTCGGCCTGCCGAAGCGCGAGGTTTACCAGCGCGCCCTGCAGCTCAAGGCCGATGGCTGAGCGGAAACGGCAGGCGGCGGAAAAGCGCGGCCGCAAGGGCGAGTGGCTCGCCGCGCTTTTCCTGCAGGCAAAGGGCTATCGCATCCTGGACCGGCGTGTGCGCACGCCCATGGGCGAAGTGGACCTGATCGCGAAACGCGGAAACCTCGTGGCGTTCGTGGAAGTTAAGTTCCGGGCCGATGTCCAGATTGCCGCAGGCGCCGTTACGCCGGGTGCCTGGCAGCGCATCGCCCGGGCGGCAGATTTCTGGATGGCTCGCCACCCCGCCCTTTCGGAGTGCGGCTGGCGTTATGACATAGTCGCGGTCGCGCCCCGCAAACTGCCGCAACATATACAGGATGCATGGCGGCCAGGTCTTGCATGATCCTCAAGGCCGGCCTGCGGCAGGTAAATGTACACGGATTGTTTGTTAACGAATGATGGTGCCAGCCTCACTGACCAGGCCCAGGAAAAATAGAATCTTTCCAACAAAATGAACGCTCTAAAGTGATCGCCCGTTAACCGTCGATCAAACCTGCAGGTGTATTCCGGCCCTTGGTTGGAGAGTTGGACAAGAGGGAGGCCCGCAGCCATGGACGCAGCTGTCGCGCAACGGACTGAGGCAAGCGCAGCGCCTGCGATGGGGCTGAAAAAGGTATTCCGGAACGCGCAAAAAGCGTTCGACCTGATCCAGAAGCATCGCACGCCGCCGGATCCGAAAACCTATGCTGTCTGGTATGCCTATGTTGATGGCACCGATCCGCGAGTGGTTACCCGTGTGGACGAGACAATTGCGCAGACAGGTGGCCTTTCCCCCTTCGATATCGATGCCATCTTCCGGGAATTGCTGACCGAGGAAACCGGCGTTTCCGCCCGCCATACGATCGGCCTGGCTATCGAGAAGGAAATCGCGGGCGTGCTGAAGATCATCGAGACCGGTGTTCAGAACAGCGACGATTTCGGCGCGTCACTGGACAAGGCCCGTCAGGAATTGCCCAATTCGGTCTCCGGCGATGACATCGCCAAGCTCGTCTCCAACCTGATGGAAGACAACAAGCGCATGGCGGAAACCACGCGCGAACTGAATCAGGGCCTCATGGACTCCCGGAAACAGATCGCCACGCTCAACAAGGAGCTGGAAGAGGTTCAGACCCAGTGCCTGCGCGACCCGCTGACCTCCATTTCCAACCGACGCGCCTTCGACGAGCGGCTGGAGCGTGAAGTGCGTGCCGCCGCCGAGACAGGCGAAAAGCTCTGCCTTGCGCTGGCCGATATCGACCACTTCAAGAACGTCAACGACACCTATGGCCACCAGATCGGCGATGCAGTGCTGCAGCAATTCGCTTCGATCGTGACCCAGAACATCAAGGGCCAGGACATGGTGGCCCGCTATGGCGGGGAAGAGTTCGCGATCATCCTGCCGGAGACGGACCTGTTCTCAGCCTATAATCTGCTGGTGAAAATCAAGTACAATTTCAAAAGCTCTGAAACGCCGATCGACGGGACGCTGAAAACGCTGAAAGACGTTACCGCCTCATTCGGACTGGTCCGCTATGAGCCCGGCATGACGACCCGCGACATGATCGAACAGGCCGATCATTTCCTGTACGAAGCCAAGCATGCCGGCCGCGACCGGGTGAAAGCCAAGGGCTTCTGACGCGGCGGGAGGGGCGCTTCCCGCACCGTCACCCACGTAGTTTCCCTGATTGCCCTTCGGGCCTCGCCGGGCGGTAATGGCGCGTCTGCTCCGCTGGAGGGAGAGCGTCATGGATGGCAGTTTCTATATGGAAGGCTTGCCGGCCCACACCTCGGATGAAGACGCGGCATCGGCCGCCTTCCGTGCGGCTGTAGACGCCTTTCTCGATACCGAACTGACCGAAGACCTGCGTGCCGCCGGACGCGCGACAACCGGGCTGAAATCCGCCAGTTGGGCCTGCAAGGTGTGGCGCGAGAAGCTGAACGCGCGCGGCTGGTATGCCCCGACATGGCCGGTGGAACATGGCGGCGCGGGCTGGAGCGCGGAACAGCGGCTGTATTTCGAGAACGCATCGGCCATGCGCGATGCGCCAATCCTGATGAATTCCGGCGTTCGGACGATTGGCCCACTGATCATCGAGGCTGGTACGCCAGCGCAGAAGGCGCACTACCTGCCCGCCATCCTGAATGGCGAACATGAATGGTGCCAGGGCTTTTCAGAACCTCAGGCCGGGTCTGACCTGTCGGCCCTGTCGCTGAAGGCCGAACGCGATGGTGACGATTTCATCCTGACGGGCAGCAAGATCTGGACGAGCTTTGCCCAGCAGGCGACGCACATGTTCCTGCTGGCCCGATGCGAGCCGGAGACGCATGGCGGCAAGGGACTGGTCTTCCTGCTGGTGGAGATGGACCGGCCGGGCATCGAGGTGCGCCCGATCCGTTTCATCGACGGAGAGTACGAGACGAACGAAGTGTTCTTCAATGGCGTGCGTACACCCGCCGCAAACCGGATCGGAGAGATCGGCGGCGGCTGGAAAACAGCAAAGCAGCTGATGGCGATCGCACGCGGCAACAACACGACCACCGGCCTGTTGCGCCGGGCCATGCGCGCCGCCCGCAGGGGGGCTGCAGCCGCCGGCCTGACGTCGCCCTCCCTGCAGATGCGCCTGGCTGAACTGGACATGCGGATCGACACGCTGGAAGCACTCGATGCGTGCACGGATAATGGCCTGACCGGCCTGAACACGGCCCCGGCGGCCTCACAGCTGAAACTGCTGGCGACGGAGCTGCATCAGGCCATCACCGAGGCCGGGCTGGAAGCAGCGCCGAACAGCGACTTCGCCCAGGCCAAATACCTCGCGACGCGCGCCGCCACGATCTATTCCGGCACCAGCGAAGTGCACCGGAACATCCTTGCGAAGGCGATTGGCTGTCCTTAGCTGGTGCCGCTCAGTCGAACGGCCGGCCGGTCGCACCGCAGAAAATGAACTCTGCGCCGTTCATGAACACTTTGCGGGTCTCGGCCACCTGGAAGAAATCGGCGATATCCTCCGGCAGGGACTCCATATCGAGATAGGGGGACGTGTCCGCCTGCGCCGCACCAGAGATCAGGTTGATTAGCGCCATCTGCATCCGGATACCATACCCGCTTTGCAGCCCCAGTTCCGCCTCAACCCGGTTGGTGAGAGCGGTCCCGTACTCCAGGATTTCGGTCTTGGTCGCCACCATGACCTCGGGCGTCACATTCCGCTCGATGGTGCTGGCGAGCTGTGAACGCAGTAACAGCATGGACGGGTTGGCCATGACGCAATCGACGAAGGCCTCACAGAAGGCCCGCCCCGTCATGCCGGGGGTCAACCGCTCGCCAAGCTGCGTGACGATTCTCAGGAAAGACCGGGCATAAAGCGCCAGCAGCAATTCTTCCTTGTTGGCAAAATAGAGAAAGATCGTGCTTTTCGAAACACCGACCCTTGCCGCGAGCGCCGAGATGGCGAACCGCTCATTGCCTGCCTCCAGCAGCAAGCCGTCGGCGGCATCGAGTATCTCATTACGGCGCGCGGACTTCTCGCGCTCGTTTCGTGCCCGTTGAAAATCTGCGCGAACTGGCATCAGGCCCCCTTCTGTCTTCCAGATGGAAACAGGAGACCGCGTGCACCCTCATGGTTGCACCTCAGATCTTGTCATAATCCACCCGGAAGAGCCGATTCAAAAATGAATCACCTTCTAGTCCACAATTATGACGGGAACGTCATGTTCAGTTCAAGCCACTATCCGTGGCGTATGCCTTTCACGAGCAGTTCAGCACCGCTGAGGAAAGAAGACCGGAAGTCAGACGCGCGAATGGCAGCCGCCACGGCCTCCGACATGTCATCCGCCGCCATGAGCGTGCGGATATCCACCTGGACCGCACCGCACATCTGATTGACGAAGCCTTTCATCAGGATCGGCCCCTGGCCCGGCGTCAGCCCAAGCACTTCCTCCACCCTGGCAGACGCTACGGAGCGGAAGGCGACGATGTCCGCCACAGCCACATGGATGAACTCGTGGGACAGGCATTCTTCCACCACGCGCATCACCATTGGGCGCATCAGCCGGAAACAGGGATGCTCCTGCGCGGCATCAATGAACGCCTCGCAAAATGCCGTATCGGACATGCCCTCATGAAGGCGGCCGAGAAACGCATCGAAAAACGCCCGGCCGACGCGAATGTAGAGCGTGGTGACCAATTCCTCACGATTGCGGAAGTGAAGAAAAATCGTGCTTTGTGAAACGCCAACGCGCTTTGCGACCTCGTTGACGGAAAACCTCTGATGGTGATTTTCGCGGATTAACGCTTCAGCTGCATCAAGAATCGCTGCCCGGCGGGCAGCATTTTCCCGATCTGTGCGGGGACGTAGAAAATCTTCCCGTATAGCCATCCCGCCTCCCTAAGATTGAATTGGAACGATTGAAAGCCGTTAAATAACCGATAGTCATTTGAGCGGATTGCGCAAGCCCCAGATGCACATGCCCTGCAATAAGAACATCGGCTTCCAGCCTGCACGGCATGACCAAACCCAATAAAAAAGGCCCCTCCTGCTGGTTGCAGAAGGGGCCGTACCGGTTTCCTGGCCATCAGGCTCAGGCGTGTTCCGGGGTCTTCGCCTTCTGTCCGGAATAGTCGAACTCCTCGGATTCGAGGTCGATATTCGGAATTTCGTCTTTCTCGTTCCAGTAGTCCTGTGTGTGTTGCCAGATGTATTTGGAGCCACGCTTGGGCAGGAGATGCATGGAGCGCATGAGATAGCCGGGATTGAAGTCCTGCGGATCTATCCAAGGCAGGATCTCCATGTCCTTGTCTTCTTCGCGCAGCTTCACGCGCACCTGCGTCACGCCCTTCTCGTCCATATGCTTGAGCAGGCGGGTGATGAAGTCGCCCATCAGGTCCACCCGCAGCGTCCAGGAGGCACGGAAATAGCCGAACACCCAGGCCATGTTGGGCACACCAGTGAACATCATGCCGCGATAGGTGACCGTATTGGAGAAGTCGACCGGCTCATCATCTACCGTGAACGGAATATCCCCCAGAACCGACAGGTCAAAGCCCGTCGCCGTGATGATGATATCCGCTTCCAGCTCCTCGCCGCCCTTGGTCAGGACGCCTTTCTCGGTGAAGCGCTCGATCTCGTCCGTCACGACGCTCGCCTTGCCCGAGGCAATGCCCTGGAACAGGTCGCCATCCGGCACGAATGCGATGCGCTGGCGCCACGGGCGATAGCGGGGCGTGAAGTGCTTGTCGATCGGATAGTCTTCGCCAAGGAAGGCCTTCACACCTTCCAGAAGCTCCTGCGTGACGGTTTCTTCTTCCTCGAGGCAGCGCCGGGTGAAATCGTGCTGGTCGAACAGCACTTTCTGGCGTGCGACCCGGTGGATCGTGTCCCAGTCAATGCCGATGCGTTCCAGCTCGGTCACCATTTCGTTTTCATTCCGCCCAGGGATGAAATAGGTCGGCGAGCGCTGCAGCACCGTGACATGCTCCACCTCGCCCGCAATTGCCGGAACGACTGTCGCCGTCGTTGCACCGGAACCGATGCAAATGACTTTCTTGCCTTTCAGATCAATGTCTTCCGGCCAGATCATCGGGTGGATGATCTGCCCCTTGAACTTGTCCATGTCCTGCCACTCGGGCGTATAGGGCTTGTTGTAATTGTAGTAGCCCTGGCACATCCAAAGGAAGTTGCAGGTGAAGGTCACCACTTCGTCCGTCTCAAGCCGGCGGACTTTCAGCGTCCAGAGACTGTCCTTGGAAGACCATTCGGCCGACAGGATCTGGTGGCCGTAGCGGATGTTCTTGTCGAGGTCATTTTCCTCGATCACTTCGCCCATATAGTTGCGGATCTCTTCCGCGGTCGCGATGGGTGTGCCGGTCCAGGGCTTGAACCGGTATCCGAACGTATAGAGATCGGAGTCGGAGCGAATGCCCGGATATTTGTGCCACAACCAGGTGCCGCCAAAGCTTTCCAGCTTTTCGAGCACGACATAGCTCTTTTCCGGACACTGGTTCTTCATGTGCCAAGCCGCGCCAATGCCGGAAATACCGGCTCCTGCGATCAGCACATCGAAATGTTCTACCTTGGCCTCTGCAGGCCGCGCTTTCGTTTCCGTCCCTGTCATGGCTCTCCGTCCATCTGATGCCGCGCCAACGGACCGCCCGAGAGCGCTTTTTTTCACCGTCCTATTGAAATCAGAAAAATGCCAGAAGCACTACGGGAGAGCCCGTATGACGTCGGGGCAGCCCGGCAAGATTCTTTCCTTTCAGACCCGCCATATCGGGCTCTGGCGGTTAATTTCGCCCGGCCGCACGGTAACGCAGGCCGGGCGTGCCTTCACCCTGCCGTAATCCTCTCGCATCTACCCTGTCCTGAAATCGATTCTATTGGCAGGGCAGACATGGCGCAGAAGGGTAACAAGGCCCCGGCCCAGCGTGTGATCAAGGTTCCCGGCGGCGGCTTCGCGTCCCGCCATCCCCGGCTGGTGCGCTATACCCTGATCGTCTTCCTGATCGTAATGCTTGGCGTTGGCGGCTGGGGCTTCTGGAAGTGGCGCTCGCTCTATGCCGGCATGCCGAAGCTTCCCGAAGTGGCGGACCTGTGGGGTGTGAAGCGCGAACCCGCCATGGAATTCGTGGACCGCAAGGGCAATACGCTGGACGTGCGCGGCCCCCGCTATGGCCGGGCCACGTCGGTCGACCAGTTGCCGGAACATGTGCCCCAGGCCTTCATCGCCGCCGAGGACAAGCGCTTTTATGAGCATGACGGGGCAGATGACGCCGCCATCGCGCGCGCGGCCTGGTCGAACCTGCGCGCGGGTGAAACCGTCTCCGGCGCCTCCACCATCACCCAGCAGCTGATCAAGAACCTGGTCCTCGACAGCCGCCAGACGGTGAAGCGCAAGGCGCAGGAAGTGAAGCTCGCCCGCGAGCTGGAAAAGGAGATGAGCAAGGACGAGATCCTGACGCTCTATCTGAACCGGGTCTATTTCGGCGCCGGGCTCTACGGCATCGACGCGGCCGCGCGATATTATTTCGGCAAGCCGCCTGCGGAGCTGACCGTGGCGGAATCCGCCCTGCTGGCTGCCCTGCCCAAGGCCCCGTCCAAGCTGAACCTGCGTGACAATCTGGCAGGCGCAAAAGAACGCCAGGACTATGTGCTGAGCCAGATGGCGGAGCTGGGCTTCATCAGCGCCGCCGATGAGCAGAAGGCCCGGACCGAAGAGATCACCATCATCGATCCGCCCACCTACGACCCGCAGCTCGGCTATGCGCTGGATGCGGTGTCAGACCGCGTAAAGGCGATGCTCCCGCGCATTCCGGGTGACCTTGTCGTCACCGTCTCGCTCGACATGGACCTGCAGGAGAAAATCCGCAAACAGCTGGCGGACAGGATGGCTGCCGATGGCACGCAGGCGGACGCCAGCCAGATTGCGGCCATTCTGATCGAGAAGACCGGCCGCGTGGCGGCGCTTGTCGGCGGCACGGACTATACAAGCTCGGAATTCAACCGCGTCACACAGGCGCTGCGCCAGCCAGGCTCCAGCTTCAAGCCCTTCGTCTACGCCACGGCGCTCGAGGATGGCTATTCCCCTTATGACGTGTTCAATGACGCGCCCATCACGATCGGCAAGTGGAACCCGTCCAACTATACCGGCACCTATCTCGGCCCGATGACGATGAGCGAGGCCATCGCCCGCTCCATCAACACGGTCGCGGTGGAGCTGACGCAGCTGGCAGGCCCTGCCCGCGTGGCCGATACGGCCCGCCGTTTCGGCATCACCTCCAAGCTGGAACCCTATCCCTCCATTGCGCTCGGCAGCCAGGAAGTCTCCCTCTGGGAACTGACCCGCGCCTATGGCGTGTTCCAGTCCGGCGGCCTGCGGCTGGACCCGTGGCTGATCGAGAAGATCGAGGATTCGCGCGGCACCGTGCTCTATGAACGCCCGGATTATGATCGTGACCGTGTGTATTCGGAAGAACTGGCCCGCGAGATGAACGCCATGCTGTTCCGGGTGGTGAACTCGGACATCGGTACCGGCGGCCGGGCCCGCATCGCGAAGTGGAACGTCGCGGGCAAGACCGGTACCAGCCAGGACTGGCGCGATGCCTGGTTCATCGGATACTCGGCAGATTATGTCGGCGGCATCTGGGTCGGCAATGACGATGACAAGCCGATGAAGAAAGTGACCGGCGGCGGCCTGCCGGCAGACCTCTGGTCGGACATGATGGAGATTGCCCACACGGGCAAGACGCCCGAACGCCTGATCGGCGCCGAGAGCGGCCTGGTCATCAGCGAAGAGGCCGAAGCACGCATTGCCTTCTATCGCGGCCTCAGCCAGGCCTTCTCCATCGCCGCGGGCCAGCCACTGGCAAGCCGCAGCGGCTACCGCGTGGAGCAATAGGCAGACAGCACGCAGCTGATTGCGCCCGCCCGTTCCTGCGCGTAGAGAGCGCCTCATGTTTGATGCCGTTGTTTTCGATACGCTTTCCCTCGCCCTGGAAGAGGCGGACCTGTTGCCAGAGACCGGCAGCATCCTCTGCCTGCGGGCCGAGGCTGTGCCCTTCCTGATGCGCCTGCCGCGTGAGCGGCTGACCTGCCAGAACAGTTTCAAGCCGGATCATGACGCGCTGAAAGCCGCAGGCTTCACTGTCCTTCCGCCAGAGGCAGAGACCTTCCCTTCCGCCGCGCTCACCCTGATCCTGCCACCCCGCCAGCGGGATGAGGCCCGCGCCCTGTTTGCCCGCGCCATGCGCGATGCGCCTGTCGGCGGCATGATCGTCGCCTGCCTGCCCAACACGCTGGGCGGCAAGACGGGCGAGAAGATCCTCGCAGAGCTTGCCGGGGAAACACAGAGCCTGTCGAAACACAAATGCCGCGCCTTCTGGGCCGAAAAGACCGCAGACTGGAACGCTCAGCTGGCGGAAGAGTGGATCGCGTTCGACACCCCGCAGGAAGTCGATGACGGCGCTCTCTGGAGCCGTCCGGGCCTGTTCAGCTGGGACCGCGTGGATGCCGGCAGCGAATTGCTGGCCGACAGCGTGCCCGAATGGATCCGCGGGCGCGGGGCAGACTTTGGCGCTGGGCAGGGCTATCTTGCGCGCGAAGTGCTGACGAACTGCGCCCATGTCGAAAGCATGGACCTGTTCGAAGCGGAATACCGGGCCCTTGCCTGCCAACAGAAAAACCTCGAAGGCATCACCAACTGGACCGCCCACTGGGCCGATGCCACGAAAGATGCCCCGAAGGCGGAGTATGACTTCATCGTGATGAACCCGCCTTTCCATACCGGCCGGGCGGAAAGCACGTCGCTGGGGCAGGATTTCATCCGCGCCGCCGCGGACGCGCTGAAGACCGGCGGCACGCTGTGGGTCGTCGCCAACCGCCACCTGCCCTATGAAGGCGTGCTCAGCGAGTGCTTCAAGAGCCACGAGATGCTGGAAGACGAAGGCGGCTACAAGATCATCAAGGCCGAGAAGCCGAAGCGGAAGCGATGAAAGAGGCGCGCCAGCTCGCGAAATACCTTGCCCATCTCGGCTATGGCAGCCGCAAGGAGATGGAGGCCGCCATCCGCCGCGGCCGTGTCACCGGCGAGGGCGAAAACCTTCGCTTCGATGGCGAGCCGCTGGACCCGCCGCCCGGCATGGTCATCCTGATGAACAAACCGGCGGGCTTTACCTGTTCGCGCAACGATCAGGGGCGGCTTGTGTATGAGCTGCTGCCGCCGCGTTTCCTGTTGCGCACCCCGCCGCTCTCGACCGTCGGGCGCCTCGATGCAGACACGACGGGTCTCCTTCTGCTTACGGATGATGGCAAACTTCTGCACCGGCTGATCTCGCCGAAGTCCGAAATGCCGAAGACTTATGAGGCGACGCTCGCCCGCCCGCTGGAAGGGCACGAAGCGGACCTCTTCGCCAGCGGCACGCTGATGCTGCGCGGCGAGGAAAAGCCCCTCCTGCCCGCCATACTGGAAGCGACCGGCGAGCGCACAGCGCGCCTGACCCTCACCGAAGGCCGCTACCATCAGGTGCGCCGCATGTTCGCCGCCGCAGGTAACCATGTGGAAACCCTGCACCGCGCCACCTTCGGCCCGCTCACGCTTGGCGACCTGCCGGAGGGTGAATGGCGGCTGCTGACGGATGAGGAAGTCACCTCCCTCGCTTAGGCTGCCGCCTTGAAGTATGGCCGGTCGCCCGCGATCGTCACGCGCTCCATGATGCGGATGTTCGGGAAGTAATCGCTGGCCGCATAGTGCTGGCAGGCGCGATTGTCCCAGAAGGCCAGCGAGCCCGGTTCCCAGCGGAAGCGGCACTGATATTCCGGAACAGCCGCGCGGGCGTAGAGATACTTGAGAAGCTCCTTGCTCTCAGCACGGTCCATGTCCTTGATATAATCCGTGAACGCTGTGTTGACGTAGAGCAGACGCTGGCCCGTTTCCGGATGAGTGCGGATGACGGGGTGTTCCATCGGCGGGTATTTCGCATGCAGCTCTGTCGCATCCTTCTTCAAGCGCCGGGCAAAGACACGGGCAATATCGTGGACGGCCGTCATCTGGCAGAGGCGCTCTTTCAGATCATCGTCCAGATCCTCATAGGCCATGACCATGTTGGAGAAGAGCGTGTCGCCGCCGACTTCCGGCAGTTCGATCGCACGCAGAATGGAGCCGAGCGAGGGCTCTGCGCGCCAGGTCACATCCGAATGCCAGAAATTCTCCGTGCCGCGTGAATTCGGCCCGTGGGCAATGCGCAGCACTTCCCTGTCGGGCTGTTCCTTCGGCGTGGCGGGGTGGATTTCCAGCTCCCCGAATTTGCGGGCAAAGGCGATGTGCTGGGCGCGGGTAATGTTCTGATCGCGGAAGAAGACGACCTGATAGCGCAGCAATGCCGCGCGCACTTCAGAAACGAGAACGTCCGTGGGGTTACGCAGGTCTGCCCCGATCAGTTCCGCCCCGATGGCTGGAGACATGCGCCGCGCCTCGAATTGCGTGAAGCTCGTCTCGGTTTCCGAATAAGCCATCCTGTTTCCTCCGATTATGTTTTTCGGGGACTGTAGCAGGGATGGGCTGGCTGGCAATCGGAAGCCCCTCTTGCACCCTACCAGCCGCCTGAACGGGCCTGTCCGGTAAATTTGAAACCGCCGCTTAATCGGATTTTCAGCAAGCTTTCGTATGCCTCACGACTGCAGCGATCACGACAGAACGCGGAATTTTCGAACAGGTTCGGCCAGGAAGGCCAGGGAGTCACATTGTCTTACAGGCGCCATCGCGTTGCGATCCTTCACACCCCTGAGATGGCTGAAGGTGCACGCGTGCATCTCGTCTGCATCATTGAGGATGCGCTGACACGTCTCGGTGTGGAGGTTGTGAACCTCTATGGCACGGACGAGTTCGTCCCGGCAGACCTGTTGTTCGTGCACTATGACCGGTCGGTCGTGCCTGCGCATGTTTCCAGCTTTGCCAGGAAATACCAGCGCCGGATCAATGCCGATGCCATCGACATCAGAAAACATACCTATGCGGATGGCCTGCTGACACGCGACAGCGCGTATGATGGCCGCGTGATTGTGAAATCGACGCTGAACTATGGCGGCCAGCCGGAAACCAATTCGCGTTCCCTGCTGACGCGCATCCGGCAGCGCGCTACGCGCCTCGCCGGCCTTGATAGCGCACCACTCATCCACAGCAAGCAAGACTACAAGATCTTCGAGCACCTGTCGGATGTGCCCGCACCTTATTTCTCGCAACATCATATCGTGCAGCAACTGCAGCCTGAACGGGATGGCGATAAGAATATCCTGAGGGAGTATATCTTCCTCGGCAACAATCATTACGAGAATGTCGAGCGTTCGTCCGACGTGATCATCACGGAAGACGAGAACGTCTCCTGCCGTCCGTTCAATCCACATCCGCGCCTGCTGGAGATGCGCCGGAAGCTCAATCTTGACTACGGCAAGATCGACTACACGATGATTGACGGCACGCCCTTCATCTTCGATGCAAACAAGACGCTAGGTCTTGGGGAATATGTCGATACGGATGCAGCAAGCGTTGAATATATCAGTATGCTGCACGCATTTGCGCTGGAGATCGTGCGCCTCGTCAACGATCCGGACTTCCGGACCTACGACCTCACCCGCCTGCACGGCGTCCGTAAACCAGGTCCAAGGCAGCAGCCTCGACCCCGGCCGAACGTCCAGCCAGCTGCCAAAGTGCAAAATGGCTGACCACATAGGTCACCGCGCCGAGGCCTGACAGGGTCACCGCACGCAGGATAACCGCAAGTAGGGTATCGTCCCCTTCCGCAAACAGCATCGCCCGCGCAGTAATGACGACACTGGCCATGATCAGGGCTGCACCGGCGGAGCGGGCAATCGCGGCGCCCTGGCGTGACAGGCTGACTCCGGCAATCTTCGAGACAAGCCCCGCGCAGAGGCCGCACCAGATGGCTGCGGTCACCACGGAGGCCCATAGCGCGCCCTGCAGCCCTGCAAAGTGAACCCCGGCAAGGATCAGCGGCAGGTGAACCAGTGCCGAGATCACCTTCACCCGGAACACGTCCCGCGTATGGCCGAGCGCCGTCGCCAGCGATGTGCCAAGCCCTGCCAGCAGGTACAGCGCCATCGCAGGCGCGATGAAGCCAAGCACCTGCGCAGCCACAGACCATTTCGGGCCGAGGGCGATGGCGATGACTTCAGGCGACAGCAATCCCATCCCCACGCAAACCGGCGCAATGAAGGCAAAGCCGGTGTGCATGGCCTTCAGGAAGGTCTCGCGCAGGTGTTCGGCATCGTGGCGGATCGAGCTGAAGGCGGCAAACAGGGTGCGCTCCATCGGGGAGTACAGCACCAGTTCCAGACGGTCGGCAAATTGCGTCCCGACCGACCAGGCACCGAGGCGCGTGGTGCCGACAAATTTGCCGATCAGGAAAGTACCTGCCGTGTCGCGTATGCTGTCGGCAATCTGCCCGAGGCCCAGCCAGACCGAGAAGCCGAAGAATTTGCGGAACTCCGACAGGCAGAAGCCCGGCAGGCGCGGACAAAGCACATAGGACAGGACAACCGCCGCCACACCCGAGGCAATCAGGCTGAGCGGCAGCGCCCAGTAACTGCCGGTCGCAATGCTGATGCTGAGAACCACCGCAAACGACACGACTTTGGTCAGCGTCTCCACCAGCGCTTCCCAGCGGAAATCCATGTCGCGGATATATTGCTCGAACCACGCATTCCGCAGCCCAAGCAGCACGGGATAGGACGCCAGCGCCAGGATGATCGCCAGAAGGCGCGGATCGTCGAAGACGATGGCGATCGGCCAGGCAGAGGCGGCCATCAGGGCGGCCACGATCAGGCCGCGCAGGAAGTTGATGGTCCAGGCCGTGTCGAAATCAGCTTTCGTGGCGGTCTTCAGCTGCACGAGTGCCGTGCCCACCGGCAGTTCCACCAGCGCCCCGGCAATCCCGAAGACGCCCATGGCAATCGCGACAAGGCCAAAATCTTCCGGCATCAGGAAGCGCGCTGCCAGCAGTGTGCTGGCAAGACCGACGGCATTGCTGAATAGGCGTCCGGCGAGTAGCCAGGATGTGCCATGCAGGATCTGCCGCTTTAACATGGAGCTCCCTGCCGCCGGTTCCATCTTGCCCGTATGGAAAGACTGCCAAGCTTGTATCCCGGCAAGTTTAAGGAAGCCTTTGTCTGGTTCCGCCCCCTAGCGCCGCCCCTTCCCGCAGGCTACATCGCCGCCATGGCCGCGCCTCCTTTGATCACGCTTACCGATGTCCGCCTCGCTTTCGGGGGCAAGCCCTTGTTCACGGGGGTCAGCTTCTCGCTGTCCAAGGGCGAACGTGTGGCGCTGGTGGGCCGCAATGGCGCCGGCAAGTCGACGCTGATGAAGATCATTTCGGAGCGCGTGGAGGCCGACAGCGGCGAAGTCTGGCGCCAGCCGGGCATCACCTTCGCCAGCGTCGCGCAGGAGCCGGACCTTGCAGGCTTCGACACCGTGCTCGCCTATGCCAGCGAAGGGCTGGACGGTGCCTATATGGCGGAAGCCGAGCTGATGGAATTCGGCGTTGAGGCGGACGCAGACCCGGCCACGCTTTCCGGCGGCCAGCTGCGCCGGGCCGCGCTCGCCAAGGCGTTCGCGGCCGATCCGGACGTGCTGCTGCTGGACGAGCCGACCAACCACCTCGACGTGCCGATGATCGAGCAGCTGGAGGCGCGCCTCAAAAGCTTCAACGGCGTCGTGCTTGTGGTCAGCCACGACCGCCGCTTCCTGGAGAACATCTCCACCAACACGCTGTGGCTGCGTCAGGGCAAGGTGCTGAAAAGCCCGGAAGGCTATGTGAAGTTCGACGAGTGGGCCGAACAGATCGAGGTGGAGGAAGAACGCCAGCTGCGCCGCATGACGACGCACCTGAAGGACGAACAACACTGGCTGGCCCGCGGCGTTACCGGACGCCGCAAGCGCAACCAGGGCCGCCTCGCCAAGCTGAAAGACCTGCGCAGCGAGCACGCCGCGATGCGCGCCGCCCTGCAGGACCGCAAGGCCACGGCCGACCTCAGCGTCGATGCCGGGGACTCGATGAGCAAGAAGGTGATCGAGACCCGGCACCTGACCAAGACCTATGAGGGCCCGGACGGCCCCTTCACGCTGGTCAACGATCTCTCGATCAAGATCCTGCGCGGTGACCGGATCGGCATCATCGGGCCGAATGGCGTCGGCAAGACGACGCTGGTGAAGCTGCTCCTTGGGCGGATCGAGCCTGACAGCGGCAGCGTGAAACACTCCAAGACGCTGCAGGTGACCTATCAGGACCAGACCCGCGAAACACTGAACCCGAAGGACACGATCTGGGAAGCCCTCGCCCCGAATGGCGGCGACTCCATCATGGTGCAGGGCCGCCAGCGTCATGTGGCTGCCTATGCGAAGGACTTCCTGTTCGCGCCAGACCAGCTGCGCCAGCCTGTCGGCGCGCTTTCGGGCGGGGAGCGTAACCGTCTGGCACTCGCCATCGGTCTTGCCCAGCCGTCGAACCTGCTCGTCATGGACGAACCGACCAACGATCTGGACATGCAGACGCTGGACCTCTTGGAAGACATGCTGCTCGGCTATGAAGGCACGCTGATCCTGGTCAGCCACGACCGGGCCTTTCTGGATGCGACCGTCACGAGCTGCCTCTGCCCTGTGGGCGACGGAGAATGGATCGTCACCGCTGGCGGCTGGAGCGATGCACAGGAACAGCTGAAAGGCTTCCGCCAGAAAGGGTCTTCCGATAGTCAGAAGGCTGAAAAACCGAAGACAGACAATACACAACGCCCGAAAGTTCAGACGAAGCTCTCCTTCAAGGACGAGCATCGCCAGAAGGAACTGGATGCGCTGATCCCGAAACTGCAGGCCGAAATCGCAAAGCTGGAACAGGACCTGTCAGATCCGGGCCTCTACGCCCGCGATGCCGACGCCTTCAACAAAAAGTCCACCCGCGTCGGCACGGCCAGGGAGGAACTCGACATGGCCGAGATGGAATGGCTGGAGATCGAGGAAAAGCGCGAAGCGCTGGCCAAGTGATCCGTCAGGCGCAAACCGGGGTGCCGCGAACACTTCGTTAAGCAGGTCTTACTAGAGTAGCCCTGACAGACGGAGACGACACCCATGCGCCTTGTGCCCCTCCTTGCCCCGCTCAGCGCCATCGCCCTTATGGCCGCTCCTGCCTTCGCCGACACGCCCAGCATGAAGCCCGACAAGCCTGAACCGGCTAAGGGACAGGAGGCTGGTGTCTATCGCTTCGGCGCCACTTATTCCGTCACGCCTGTAGAGACAGCTTCTGCCTGCCAGACGAGCTGCGCAGACGATGCCAAGTGCATCGCGTGGAGCTATGTCGCAACGTTCGAGGGCGCCGATGCGCGCTGTGAACTGAAGCAAGGCGGCGGCAAGGCACGGCCGAACCCGCTCGCCACGTCCGGCGTCTCGCCGACGCTCGCCGCAAAATTCCTTCCGGAGCCAAAGCCCGAACTCGAAGGCGGACCGGAAAGCGAATAAGGCGCTCTAGAGCGCCCGCTCTTTCGTGGCGGTGAAGCGGATGTCCGGGTTCTTTTCCTGGGCGTAGCCAACATCCCACGCATTCTTGGCGAGATAGACCGGCGCATCGTCGAGATCTGTTCCGCTGGCGGACTTGTTCTTCTCAAGGAAGGCTTCCAGCACTTTCGGATCGTCGCAGGAGAGCCAGCGCGCCACGTTATAGGGCGCCGGTTCGAAGACGACTTCCAGATTGTACTCCGCCGCCACGCGCTCGATCATCACTTCAAACTGAAGCTGGCCGACCGCGCCGACGATCATGTCGGATCCGATGGTCGGTTTAAACAGCTGGGTCACGCCCTCTTCCGCGAGGCTTTCGAGGGCCTTGCGCAAGTGCTTTGCTTTCATGGGGTCTTTCACGCGGGCGCGGCGCAGAAGTTCCGGCGCGAAGTTCGGAATGCCCGCGAACTTGATGTCGCCATTCTCCGACAGGCTGTCACCGACGCGGAGCTGGCCGTGGTTCGGCACACCGATCACGTCACCCGCATAGGCCGTCTCGGCGATCTCACGGTCCTGCGCGAGGAACATCATCGGGTTATGAATATTCAGCTGTTTGCCGCCTGCCGTCTTCAGGCGCATGCCGCGCTTGAATTCGCCTGAGCAAAGCCGGAGGAAGGCAACGCGGTCACGGTGGTTCGGATCCATGTTCGCCTGGATCTTGAAGACGAAACCGGAGACCGTGTTGTCAGCGGCGTGCACCGTGATCGGCTCGCCCTTCTTCTCTGCCTTCTGGTCTCGCGGCGGCGGGGCATAGGCATGCAGGGTACGGAGCAGCTCGAGAACGCCGAAATGGCGCAGTGCCGAGCCGAACACAACCGGCGTCATGTGGCCGCCAAGGAAGGCTTCCCTGTCGAATTCCGGCAGCAGGCCGGTTGCCATCTCCATGCCTTCGGAAAGTTCGCCATAGACGCTCTCGTCCAGGTTCGCCTTGAGGGTTGCTTCGTCACCGGCAATGCGCGGGGCGGAGCCGATCTTCGGGGCTTCGCCGGGGCGGCGTTCGAACTGGATCAGTTCCTTCGTCGCAAGATCGATCATGCCGGAGAAACGCTGGCCGCTGGCAGCGGGCCAGTAAAGCGGCGCGGTATCCAGCTGCAGCTTTTCCTGCACTTCGTCCAGCAGGGCGATCGGGTCCTGCGCCTCACGGTCCATCTTGTTGATGAAGGTGACGATCGGGATGTCACGCAGGCGACAAACTTCAAACAGTTTCAGCGTCTGCGGCTCGATGCCTTTTGCAGCGTCCAGCACCATGACGGCGCAGTCAGCGGCGGTCAGCGTGCGATAGGTGTCTTCGGAGAAGTCTTCGTGGCCCGGCGTGTCGAGCAGGTTGAAGACGAGATTGTCGAACTCGAACGTCATGACGGAGGCCGAGACAGAGATGCCGCGGTCACGTTCGATCTTCATCCAGTCGGAGGTCGTACGTCGCGCTTCGCCGCGCGCTGCCACTTCCCCGGCCGCGCGGATGGCCCCGCCGGCCAGCAGCAGGTTCTCCGTCAGCGTGGTCTTGCCCGCGTCAGGGTGAGAGATGATGGCGAAGGTCCGCCGGCGGGCGGCTTCTGCAGCGTGGGACATGTTGAAACGGCTCGTCTTTTCCAGGCCGAGGCCCTAGCCGATTTAGGCCGCGGATAGAAGGCCCGGTGTCAGGCGCAGGATTTCAGAGCGCGATCAGGCCGCTTTCGGCCAGATCTGTTCCAGATCCGGGGCATGGCCCTCATTGGCGTGCCGCTCGCGCAGGCTGGCCAGGATGGTTTCCGGCAGGATGGTCAGGCGGGCTTCACCGACGCGCTTGTCCATGACCGGGAACAGGGCAGCGTTCGCCCCCGTCTTCGCGATGATAAGCGCGGCAAGGTCTTCGACGAGGCTCCCCTCCATCGGTACGCCTTCCTGGACGTGCGCCGAGACAACACGGGCGACAAACTCCAGCGCATCCCTCGCCCGCATGCTGGATGGATCCCCGCAGCCGAGGACCTTCCATCGCTTGGACAGGTGTATTTCCGGGATCGCCACGTCGACGATCTGTTCGTTGAGGAGAAACAGCATGACCCCACTTGCCCCGTTTTCCTGAATTCGGTTTCAAGCTGCCCGTACGGGGTTAGCGCGGAGTTAACGCGGGCTTACCGGCTGCAAACGAATTGACCTGAATCCACTACAGAATTCAGGAGCCTTCCTCGACGTGCTCGGTGAGGAAATGGCGCCCTTCCTTGTCCTCGATTTCAACGACCCAGAGGTCGCTGTCGCGCTTGCGGGCACGGGCGACATATTCGTCCACGCCGCGCTCGTCCGGGCCGACACCCTGGGCCGCGAGATTCATGAAGATACGCTCCCCATCCATGTCGATGGACGGGATGTAGGCCGCCGCTGTTCCGTCGAGACGGGAGACCTTCACCAGCACGTCCCCGCGCGCATCGTCGCCATGCTGCACGATGAAGCCCGACGCCCCGGCCACTTCAGCGCGGCGGATCAGGGCCTCGATCCAGAGGCGTGTCGGCAGTCGGTCCATCATGGCGAAACTCCTTCGGACTGGCACAGTAATTGCAGTTTTCAGATTGGTGTTAACGCACTGGCAACCATGGAAGGAAGGGGCCAGAGCATGAAAAGCAGCGACCTGATACTTATGGCGCCTGCAATTGCCTTTGCCGGTGGTCTGACCGGCCTGATGCAGCACGCGGACCATCCGGGCGACGTGCTGTTCCTCCTCACATCGATAGTCTTGTTCGCCATCGGCACGGTCACCTTTGGTGGCCTGTTCCTGCTGCTGCGCGCAAACCTGCCTGAAGATGAGGATTACTAGGGCGCGTTCAAGCCGTCTGGCTGAACCGCAGCTTACTGTGCCACGTCATCCGTCTGGTCGATGTCAGCATCATGCGCACGCGGCAGGGTGACGGTGACCCGCGTGCCCTTGCCCAGCGTGGAGCGGATCTCGATCTGGCCGCCATGCATTTCGGCAAAGCGTTTGACCACGGCAAGGCCAAGCCCCGTGCCCTTCACCCCGCGGGCATTGCCGCCCTGGGCAAACGGCTCCAGCGCCAGGCGCACATCTTCTTCGCTCATGCCCGCGCCCTTGTCGGTCACAGAGAGAATGGTCGCATTGGCCTCTGCCTGCGTGTCCAGCACGACGGCGCTGCCATTGTCAGAATACTTGATCGCGTTCGAGACGAGGTTCTGCCAGATCTGGCGCACCGCGCGGGCATCGGCCTGCGCCCAGACTTCCTCACGCGCTTTCAGGCGCAGCGTGACCCCTGCCCGTTCGGCCTGGTTCTCCAGCTGGCGGATCACTGACTGGGCAGACGCCGTCAGGTCCACAGGCTCCGGTTCCAGGCGATAGCGGTCTGCGTCTGCCCGGGCGAGGTCCAGCATGTCCTCGACCATCATGAGCAATTCCTGACCGCTGTCATGGATGATCGCTGGATAGTCCTGATAGGCTTCCGGCAGCGGGCCGCGCACGCCGTGGCGCATCATGTCGGCATAGCCGATGATGGCATTCAGCGGCGTTTTCAGATCATGCCCCAGCGACGCAAAGAAGGCCGTGCGCTGCTTCACCGCTTCGCGGGCGCGCGCTTCGGTGTCATCCGTCTTTGCCGGCACCTCATCGGCTTTCGCCTGAGCGCAGGCAATCAGCACGAGGTGCGTGCCGCCCTCATAAGGCGTGGCGCAGTAGGTCGCGGCGCGGCCATTCACGAGGGTTGCTTCGCCGCTCATCGCTTCCGGTCCCAACAGGCTTGCCGCGGGTGTTCCCCTGTCCAGCACATCGCGCAACAGGGTGCCGATGCCAATCGACGGCAGGCCAAGCCGGTCGCCATCGGCGCCGCGGATCATGCCGTCGGGCGTCACGTCCAGCAGCAGCACGCCGGACCCGGCCGGAACCGGGATGGTCGCGCGCAGCGGATGGGAGACTTCCACCGGCTGAATCTGGTCGACTGCCGCGGTCAGCTGTTCCTGCCCGCGGGCCAGATACCAGACCAGCAGCGCGCACATCACCAACGCTGCAAAAGCCAGCAGCCGGGCCACACTCGCAAAGCCCGCAACAGCCTCTCCGGGAGGCAGAATCCCGATTTCGGACAACAGGATGGTGACGAAATAGGCCCCCGCCCCGAAGATCGACGCTTCTGCCGCCATCGACGTGTTGCCGAGGTTCAGCGCGACGAGCGGCGAAATCATGAACAGAACTGCCAGCGGGGACATCGCCGCACCGCTCAGCGCAAGCGCGAATGCGGCGAACACAGTCCACGTAATCACCAGAAACGACGGGGCAAACTGGTTCAGAAGCCGGTCCCGGCCAAGCAGGGCATAACCGGTCAATCCAGGCAGGGCCGCCAACCCCAGCCAGGCGAACGACAGTGCCTCTTTTTCGCGTGACACGAGAACAGAACAGGCAACCGCAGCCACCATTGCCAGCCATCCAAGGTGGACAATCCGTAATCTCTGACGCTGTTTTTGGGGCAACATATTAATACCCCGGTGAGATTCATTAGGCATTGTGGGCCTGTCGGCGGTTTCTTGCTGTATTTGTAATGCAAGAAGCGGGCAAGCTGCGGTTCCCCTGTTGGGGAAGTTCAGGCAGACAGTATCGTGTGTCGCGTGAGGGAGTGAGCGAACATGTATTCCATCAGAATGATCGGGGCCCTTGTTGTTGCTATGGGTATGGCCTTCGGGGCCTCTGCACAGGATGGGCAGACAGAAGACAAGAAGACGGGCGATGCGATTTCCGAATCCGCCGCCGTTTACGCCACTTACCAATCCGAAGTCACCGACGTGAAAACGAAGCCGCTGAGCTCGGCAGGTGACATCGACCACGCGCTGAACTCGCTGGGCGGGCATAACCCCGACCAGCTGTCCAAGGGCTGGATCTCCTACTCCGCCCTGATCGCATCCCAGGATCCGGAATACCGCGCCGCCGTGCGTGACATCGCAGATTTCTACGGCCGCGACGCGATGATGAAGGGCCTCGCCAATGACGTGCGCTACGCCCGCACGCTGAATGGTGGCGACAATGCCGTCAGCTCGGCGCTCGCCGCTACCGAAGCCGACAGCCGCCGCCTCTCCAGCGCCGCTGCCTTCGTGAAGGAACAGGCCTACTCCCTGCAGGCATCGGGCTGGGCCAAGGCCAAGATCGGCAACTCCCGCGCCAAGGCCACCAGCCTCGACAAGATCCAGAAGGCCGGCATCCCGGCCAGCGCCCCACTCCTCGCGGCATTTGGCGCCTCTGACATTGACGGCGTTCTGGTACAGGCCGGCACCGCTGGCGCGCCTTCGCTGTGGGACAACGTCTCCAGCGCGGCCAGCGCTGTACGTTTCCCGGCCGCGGTGACCTCGGGCCTCAACCTCAACCGCAAGCGCGTGAAATACGGCAAGGAACCCGTCGCCGACCAGATCGCGACCCTCGCCGCCTTCCGCGTCATGGGCTCCGAAGCCGCCACCCCGGCACAAATGTCCAGCGCCATGTCGGAACGCGAAACCCGCGGCTGCCTGAACATGGCCAACCTGAACCTGCAGCAGTGCGTGGCCGCTGCGAACCAGCAGTACGAAGTACCTTTCTGCATCGGGGAGCATGCGCTCGCCGATGTCGGCAAGTGCATTGGTGGGGTCTACCAGTAACCCCCCTCCATCTCTCAACCTTTACCCCCGGGGCTATGGCCGCCGGGGGTTTTCTTTTGAGCCCGAATGGCCCATGTCAGCGCTCATGAGCATTGCCGAAGCCGCCGCCGACATCCGTGAGGACTTCTCCTGGCTGGAAGACTGGGAGGCGCGTTATGCCCACATCATTGATCTGGGCAAGGCGAACCCGCCGCTGGAACCGCATGAGCGGACAGAGGAAACACGCGTGCGCGGCTGCGCCAGCCAGGTCTGGCTGGTGACCAGCTGGGAAGATGGCAAACTGGTCCTGCGCGCGGAATCCGATGCCATGATCGTGTCGGGCCTGATTGCCTTGCTCATCCAGCTCTACAGCGGCGCCAGCCGGGAAGAGATTCTCGCCTTCGATGCGAAAGCCTTCCTGGACGAGATCGGCGTCAGCGGCGCGCTGACATCACAGCGTTCCAACGGGCTTGCCTCCATGCTGGCCCGTATTCAGGCCGACGCGAAAGCCCTGCCTGCGTCCTGAGCCGTCCCGAGCAGGCCATACAGACCGGCGAGGCGGACGAGCGCCTCTTGCGCTTCTGCCAGCCCCGCCCCCGCCGCGTGGAACAAGGCCCGCCGCGTGAACCTGTCCAGCACCACCCCCTCGATCAGGCTTGTCACCTCCGGTCCGAGTTCAGCCTCCACCGCCTCAAGCCGCGCACGTGCTGCCGCCAGCTGTTTCGGTGTTTCCGTCCGCAGCCGCCCGGCCGATGCCGCAAGATGGTAGTCCGCCAGGAAGCGCCCGGCTGCAGCCCGCAGGCGGATACCCTGCGCCCCGTCTCGCCCCAGAATGTCGGTAATCGTTTCTGACGGACACGGAGCACCCATAAGGTCTTGCGGAACCGGCAATGGCTTCAGCGCCGGCATCGCCCCCATGCCACCCGCCCGGACAAGGCGGTCCGGATCGCCGCGATGGGGGATCACGGCCTGCGCGGCCTTCAGGCGGACGACGACATGGGCTGGCACGCGTCCGCAGCGGCGGCTTCGTCCATCTGTTCTCTGATGAACCCGAAACGCTGCGCCGTCGCGCACGATCACACCGCCCGCACGCACCAGACGCAACGCCCTGAAGCCCGACAGGATGCGTTCCGGCTTAGCCCGCACAGGCCACTCCCTGTTCGTAATGTGGCGCAGCACCAAGGACGGCAACACTGGCCAGCCCCACGGACAGCTGGTCTACCCAGATGTCAAAGTCTGCATCGTCCCGCAGGTCCTCGATCAGCTGGCAGGCAT
Source organism: Rhodobacterales bacterium (assembly GCA_014763715.1). GTDB lineage: Bacteria > Pseudomonadota > Alphaproteobacteria > Caulobacterales > Hyphomonadaceae > Hyphomonas. The sequence continues at coordinate 35,637 of JACXUV010000003.1, forward strand.
AGGACACGGTGGACCTGTCGCGCCCGAAAGCCCGGGCAACACGGCTGAGGCTCATGCCGAGACTGGCGCGCAGCAGATACATCGCAATCTGCCGGGCGCGCGACTCGGCCGATGAGCCACGGCCGCCGCTGAGCACATCCTCCGCCTTGAGCCCCAACGCATAGGCCGTCAACGCGCCAGCCAGATAGGCGCGGTCTTCATCTTTCTGCGGGTCAAACTTCCGGGGCTCGAAACGGGACAAGTCATCCTCCTGCTATCCTGAACAGGCAGAAGACTACCCGAGATCGGACAGTGTAGGATAACTTTCCTATCCGGACAACAGCGCGCCCGGTGTCACGGCGGAATCAGGCTGCGAAGCGGTTCGATTTGTGGTGGATAGCGCCGCCCCCCGGCGGGGTCAGCAGCAGGCGGCGGCTAGCCAGTTCCTCATCATGGCACAGCACCTGGTTGATACGCCCATCCGCACCCGCCAGTGGCAGGCGCAGCCAGGCATGCAGCCGGTTGCCGGTTTCGATCACACCGCCGACAGGAGTCCCGCGGTCGATCGCGGCGGACAGGCCGAGCGAGAACGTCTCGGCGGCCGTACCGGCCACGTCCTCGATCCGGCGGCCACGCGCCTCAAAGCCCAGGAGGTCACGCAGGCGCGAGCCGGCGATCCGGAAGCGCCCTGCCCCCGATTCGTCGAACTCGACGATGGAGATGCTCGCCAGCACGGAACGCAGGTGTCCCGGGTCGATCGATTCGCGGCGCGGCACGCCATCCGATTCGGCGAGATAGCACCAATAGTCGACAAGACTGCGCTGGACGGCGGTTACGCCTTTGAAAACATTCTGTTTGGTCATCTTCAGCCACCCCCGTGGTGATTCGATAGAATCACCTATCGCGCGAGTTGCCCGTCCGAATCAAGAGTCTTTGTGATGTTTTGTTAACCAAGATTACCCGAATATTTTATTTCGGATCCGGAACAACAAGTATTCGTGGCCGAGTTCTTTTACTTGTCTGCGCGGCCAAGGCCCATCTTCTTGGCGAGCTTTGAACGTTGCCGCGAATAGCCCGGCGCGACCATTGGATAGTCTGCCGGCAGGCCCCATTTGGCGCGATACTCTTCCGGCGACATGTCATACGACGTGCGCAGGTGACGCTTCAGGGATTTGAACTTCTTCCCGTCTTCAAGGCAGACAAGGAAATTGTCCGACACCGATTTCTCAACAGCTACAGCAGGTTTGAGCTGCACGTCCGGCACATCGGTGTCCGCGACATCCAGGAGGGACTTGTGGACCAGCCGGATCAGCTCCGGCAGGTCATCTGCCTTCACGGGATTGTTGCCCACATAGGCCGCGACGATCCGGGCGGCATGCTCCACCACCACATTCGCCTGATTGCGCTCAGCTGATTTTTCTTCCGGCACGTCACCCATCCCTGACAGTCCACAGGGGCCAGCACCTAGTGCCGGGCAGGAAAACGTAAATCCCGAAAAAGCAGACGCGGGCCCGGCAAATACAGCCAGGCCCGCGTCAGCGCCTAATATTCAGGCAGCCCTGTCTAACCGACAGCCATGAAGGACAAGAGCAGGACAATCCCCAGCAGGGCCGCCGTCCAGATCGCCATTGCACCGCTCAGCACACCGCCGCGTGCCAGCTCGCCCCGCGGACTGAAGGCCGCTTCGATCCAGTTGTAGGCCCGCCCGGTGAGACGGAAGAAGGCGGCCGACATGGCTGGCCCTGCCTTGCCCCAGACCGTCCCGGCCCAAGTCACCAGGTCGTAGCCCAGCTTGCGATAGGTCCAGTCCGTATCGAGGATCACGCCGCGTTTCTCCGGCGGATAGGCGTGAATACGCTTCAACAGGACGAAGGCGAAGATGGCCAGCACCAGCAGCTGGAACTGCGTGATGATATGCTCGAACGAGAACAGGTGGTGATGGGAATAGCCCATCGCTTCTTCCCGGTAAGGCAACAGACCGTAGAGCCATTCATGGCCAAAGCCCGGGAACAGGGCCGGCAGGCCGAGGAAGATGCTGAGACCGGCGGCAATGCCCATGGCCAGCAGCATGTTGAACGGCGCTTCCTTCACACGCAGGCCGCTGTCGTGGCCGAAGAAGGCGTAATACGGGATCTTGATGCCCGAGTGCTCCAGCACACCGGCGGACGCGAACATGAGCATCAGGAAGATCACGGCATAGCCAGCCGTGGCCACTTCGGAAATGATCATCGACTTCGTCACGAAGGCAGAGAACAGCGGGAAGGCAGAGATCGACATTGCGCCGATAATGCAGAACACGGTCGTCCAGGGCATGGAGCGATGCAGGCCGCCCAGCTGGCTCGCCTTCACCGTACCGGTGCGATAGAGCACGGCGCCCATCGACATCATCAGCAAGCCTTTGAAGAAGATGTCCGCAAAGGCGTGGGCCGCGACGCCATTGATGGCCAGCGGCGTGCCGACGCCGACGCCGCACACCATGAAGCCAACCTGGTTGTTGATCGAATAGGACAGCACGCGGCGCAGATCGTTCTCGATCACGGCGAAGAAGACCGGGAAGACCGTCATCGTGGCGCCGATCCAGATCAGGTGCTCCTGCCCCGGGAACATGCGGGCCAGTGCATAGACAGCGAGCTTCGTCGTGTAGACTGACAGCACGACCGAACCGACAACGGTTGCCTTCGGATAGGCATCCTGCAGCCAGTTGTGCAGCAGTGGGAAGGCCGCCTTGATACCGAAAGCGATGAAGATGAACAGCACGCCCGGATCTGACAGGTCCGTGAAGGCTTCCAGCGACAGGTTCCCGCGCGACTTCAGCACATAGGCGAGGCCGTTCAGCAGCAGCACACCCGACAGGACCTGCACACCCAGATACCGCATGGCAGCGAAGTAGGCCGCCTTGGTCTGCGCCCGCAGGATCAGGAAGACGGAGCTGATCGCCGTCAGTTCCCAGAACACGAACAGGCTCATCAGGTCGCCTGCCAGCGTCGCGGCGACCGCGGCGCCCGCATAGAACAGCGCAGCCCCGTCCTGGATCCGGTCATCCGAATGCAGGGCGTAGATGCCGTTCAGCACGGCCGCGATCAGGAAGGCAAGGCTGAAGATGAAGTTCAGGCTGTCGACCCGGTAGAGGACCATTTTCAGGCCCAGAACCTCTGTCGTCATCAGGTCTGCGTTCTGCGGTGCGAACACCAGCAGCAGCAGCGCCAGCAGCGGCGCCGCAATGGTCACCGCCTGGCGCGCGCGGCGCATCGTGATGAACAGGCTAGCAACGCCTGCAATGATCAGCACCCAGCCGGGATTGAGACTTGCCAGCATGGTCGGCATTACGCGTCTCCCTCGGAAGTATGCTTCGGCGCAGGCATGTCGTCAGCCATCGGCGCTTCGGGGTCGATCCCCTCCGGCGGGCCGCCGGCATCGCCATAATAGTTCTCGTCCCGGCGCAGCAGGTGACCAAGCGGCCAGCCCATGAACACGGCGAAGGAGAAACAGACGAAGCCCCAGATACCGTAGAAGCCGGTGTAACGTGCGAATTTCAGGTAGTCGTGCCGCTCGACGAAGAAGTCGACCGACAACAGGATCAGCGACAGGACCAGCAGCACCCAGAAGATGATGTTGGCGATGCCCTTGCGGTGCGTCCAGCCGAACAGGATCTGCGACAGCGGGTGAATACCGTCCTCAGAAGGCGTGTGCAGGTTGTGCACCTTTTCCGCCGTGCGTTTCACGAAGCGGCCGGAATCGTCGCGGCCATTATCCGTCGGGTCGCTCATGGCTGGCCTCCTTCCGCGATATATTCGACGCGGTCACCCACAGTCGGGGCAAGGAATTTAGAGATCGGCCCGACAGCGAAGAACAGGATGATACACAGGGTGGCCGTGATCAGCGGCGCCACCACGGTGGGCATCGGTGCCCCGCCCGGCCGTTTGAACGGCTTCGGTTCCTTAGTGCCGGGCGGTGGCATCAGGGCCAGCAGCGGGATCGGCAACAGGTAGGCAATGTTCAGGATGGATGACGCGATCAGGACCAGCGACAGGTAGACATTGCCATGGTCGATGGCGCCCTGCATCAGCTCGTATTTCGGCCAGGCCCCGGCAAACGGCGGCAGGCCGATGATCGACATGGAGCCGATCATGAAGGCGATGAAGACCAGCGGCATCTTGCGGCCAAGGCCCTTCATGTCGGAGATATTGGTCAGGCCCGTGGCGACATAGATCGCACCGGCACACATGAACAGCGTCATCTTACCGACGGCGTGCGCCGCGATCTGCAGGCTGCCGCCCAGCCAGCCGGCCGGATCGGCCAGCATGGCACCGGCGACGACATAGGACAGCTGGGCAATCGTCGAATAGGCAAGCCGCGCCTTGAGATTGTCCTTGGTCATGGCGATCAGCGAGCCGACCACCATGGTGAAACAGGCCACCCACAACACGAACTCCCGCGCGGGGGTCGCTTCCAGCATGTCCGTCCCGAAGATGAAGATGGCGATCTTCATGATGGTGAACACACCGGCCTTCACGACGGCCACGGCGTGCAGCAGGGCCGACACGGGCGTCGGCGCGACCATGGCATTCGGCAGCCAGAAGTGCACCGGCATCAGTGCGGCCTTGGCAACACCGAAGGCGAATAGGATCAGCAGCGCGCTGGCGACAGCCGGGCTGACATCCACATGCGAGAGCAGGCCGCCCTGCACAAAGTCGAGGTTGTGGCCTGCCAGCACCCAGACCCACATCACGGCCGGCAGCAGCAGGCCGATCGAGGTGCCCATCAGCGTCAGCAGGTAGATACGCCCGCCGCGCTTGGCCGCTGCGTCGCCCTTGTGCGCAACCAGCGGATAGGTCGACAGCGTCAGCACCTCATAGAAGATGAACATGGTGAACAGGTTGGCCGACATCGCCACGCCCATGGCGCCGAAAATGGCGATGGCGAAACAGATGTAGAAACGCGTCTGGTTGCGCTCCCGGTTCCCGCGCATGTAGCCGACGGAATAGAACGAGTTCACGATCCACAGGCCGCTGGCCACGAAGGCAAACAGCATGCCCAGCGGTTCCAGCTTGAAGGCAAGGCTGAGGCCGGGCGCGGCCTGGCCGAGGTTCAGCTCCGGGCGTTCCCCGCCAGCCACATGCATGGTCAGCAGGATGATCACCAGGAACAGCAGGCCCGCACCGGAGAAGGTCACCCCTTCCCGCAGGTTCGGCGACCAGCCCATGGCGGCGATACCGGCCGCAATGATCAGCGGCAGGATCAGCGCGGCGGCAATCAGGGTCTCAGGGCTCATCGGAACGCCTCCACGCCGAAGGCTGCGGCGGCCGCGTCACGCGCGAGGCCGAGCGGGAAGTCCGCCGCAATGCCGAAATAAAGATTGGCCAGCGCCAGGATCCAGAGCGGCACGAGCAGCAGGATCGGAGCCTCCTTGCGCGCCTTGCGCGGATTGACCGGCGGCTGGAAGAACACCGCTTCCAGAACGCGGCCCATATAGATCACCGCCAGGAAGGACGAGAAGACGACGAAGCCGACGGCCCACCACAGGCCCTGGTCGAACAGGGCGAAGCCGAGTTGCAGCTTCGACTGGAAGCCCGCCGTCAGCGGCACACCGATCAGTGACAGCGCAGCAATGGCAAATGCGGTCATAGTCCACGGTGCTGACCGTCCAAGTCCGGCAAAGTCCCGTATAGTCGTGCCCTGGTAGGTCAGAACCACACCGGCAACCGCCATGAACAGCGCACCTTTCATCATGGCGTGGTTGATCAGGTGGAACAGACCGGCCGACAGGCCCTCCGTTGTGCCGATCGACACGCCGAGGATCATGTAGCCCACCTGCGCCACAGAGGAATAAGCCAGAATCCGGCGGACATCGGTCTGGAACACCGCCTGGAAGCTGCACACCACCATGGCCGCAATGCCGAGCGGCATAAGGATCGAGCTGAAGGCGGAGATCTCGAAACCGTAGTCCGGACGGAAGATCGTGAACAGGAACCGGATCAGCGCATACAGCGCCACCTTGGTTGCCGTGGCCGACAGGAACATCGTCACGAAGCTGGGGCTGTAGGAATAGGCGTTCGGCAGCCACTGGTGCAGCGGCCACATGGCCGCCTTCAGGCCGAGGCCGACGAGAATGAAGGCAAAGCCTGCCTGCACGCTGCGATGCCCAGCCAGTTCCGGCAGACGGGTCGCGATGTCGTGCATGTTCAGCGTGCCGGTCGCGGCATAAAGGAAGCCGATACCGATAATGTAGAAGCTGGCGCCGATCGTCCCCATGATGAGGTAGTTGAAGGCCGCCGGCAGCGCCCGGCGGTCACGCCCTGCCCCCAGTGCCACCAGCACATAGGTGGAGATCGAGGAGATCTCGAGGAAGACGAAGAGGTTGAAGGCATCGCCTGTCAGCGCCACGCCGTTAAGACCGGCGAAGCAGACCAGGAAGGCCGAGTAGAACAGTGCGCGCTTTTCCTTGCGCACCTCGGCCGTCACGGTCGGCCAGGAGAACACGGATGCCAGAAGACCGATCGTCGTGACGATCAGCAGGATCATGGCATTCAGGGCATCGACCCGCAGCTCGATGCCGAGCGGCACCGGCCAACGGCCAACTTCGTACGACACGACACCAATCGGCGATGTCTGCACCAGGCCCAGCAGAACCAGCGCGAACAGGAAGCTTATGCCCGTGGCCGCAATCGAGATCAGCCAGGCAATGCGTCCGTTCGGGACCAGCGCCAGCACCGGCGCCAGAAACAGCGGCACCATGACCAGTAGCGGCGCGGCATGCGTCAGCGCCCAAGCTGGCGCAGCGTTCATAATCGCGTCGATCATGCGGTCGCCTCGCTTGCGGCTTTCTCCGCCTCGGCATGCTGTGCCAGCGCGGTCTCAAGATCGATGTCGTTCACTTCGTCATTCTCAATCGTGCCATAGGCTTCGCGGATCCGCACAACCAGCGCGAGCCCGACAGACAGCGTCGCCACACCGACGACGATGGCCGTCAGCATCAGAACGTGCGGCAGCGGGTTGGAATAGGTGTTGACCAGATGCGCCACACGGCCGGCCTGATCGCCGCCAGCCGCCAGCACGGCGTCAAGCGCCGCATGGCTGCCTTCTGCCTCATGTGCGGCGCCGTGATGCTCAACCGCATCAGCACCGAACAGAATCGGCGCGGTACCGCCGGAAATCTTGCCAAGCGTCACGTAGAACAAGCAGATCGTCGTCTGGAACAGGCCAAGCCCCACCATCCGCTTGATCAGGTTCTGGGACGCGAAAGTGATGTAGAGGCCAATCATCATCAGGACGATGACGACCCAATAGTTCGCGCGTTCGAGCAGGAATTCCAGCATGGCTTACCAGTCCTCGTCGCGGATTTCGGCCACGCGGCCAGCGAAAGCATAGAAGATCGTCAGCATCGCACCGGCCACACCGCACAGCACGCCGATCTCGATGACCATGATGCCGATATGCTGGCCGTGATGCTCGCCGGGACCTTCATGGAACAGGGCTTGGTATTCGAGATAATGCCCGCCCTGCAGGAGGGCCCAGAAGCCGACGCCTGCATAGATCATTACCCCGACCGCCGCGAGCGAACGGGTAAAGACCGGCGGCACCGCCCGCATGGCAGCCGACACGCCAAAGACCAGCGCATAGAGGATCACGGCGACCGCAATGATCACACCCGCCTGGAAGCCGCCGCCAGGGCCGAAGTCCCCGTGGAACTGAACATAGAATGCGAACATGGTGATCACAGGGATCAGCATCTTCGCGATGACGCGCAGAATAACGTGATGATCGGTATTCATGACGGATCCTCGTCGCTGGCAGCAGACGCCTTCTTGGAACGGCGCTCATCACCGGAGCGGCCCTCATTGCGGATGCGCTCCGCCAGCGAGCGCTCGCCAAAGCCTAGCAGCAGCGCCACAGCCAGGCCTGCCGTGAACACGACTGTCGTTTCGCCCAGGGTATCGAAGCCACGATAGCTGGCCAGAACCGGGGTCACGACGTTCGGGATGGCGGTGTCGAACCAGGCGACCTGAAGGTAGGTGTAGCCAACGCCGGTATTGGCTGCAGACGTCGCATCGCCGAGCGCAGGCAGGTCCACAGTCGCGTAGATCAGCGCGGCACCGGTTGCCAGGCAGACCAGAAACGGTCCGAGGCGGGAAAAGGGTTTCTCAGGCTTCGCCGTGCGCGAGGTGAGCAGCATGGCGCCCAGCAGCACGACCGTCGACATGCCTGCGCCGACAGCGGCCTCCGTGAAGGCCACGTCCACCGCATCGACGGCAACATACCAGGCCGCCGAAACCAGCGAATAGATGCCCGACAGCATGACGATGGCGAACAGGCTGCGCATCCGGGCAATCGCCACGGCCGCAGCGAACAGCATCGCCAGCAGGAAGATGTTGACGAGAATGATCCCGAAATCACCGTTGAACATGGAGTGCATCAGGCGTCCTCCCCTTCCGCATCCGAGGAACCGACCCGTCCGATAACCGGCTGAATGCCAGCGGTGTGCGCGGCATTCGCCAGAGCATGCGACGCTGTCGGGCTCGTCAGGAACAGGAAGACGCAGATCGCGAACAATTTGGAAATGACCAGCCAGCCGGGCGACAGCAGCATCATGCCGATCAGCACCAGCGCGGCGCCCGACGTATCGGTGATCGAAGCGGCGTGAAGGCGGGTGTAGATATCCGGAAAGCGCAGAACGCCAACCGTGCCGACAAGACACAGAAGCGAACCGGCCAGACACATGAACGCGCCCAGCGGAAAGCGTACGACCTCCCAGAGGCCGTGGATATTAGCAAGGAGCTCAGCCATCGGCATTGCCTCCCTGGCCGCGGCGCACCAGCGGAACCTGGAACGAACGGTAACGGAAGAATTTCAGGATCGCGATCGTCGAGACGAAGTTGATCAGCGCATAGGTAATGGCGATGTCGAGGAACTCTGGCCGCTCCATCACGAAGCCCAGGAGGCCGAGCGCCAGCACGGTTTTCGTACCGAAAGAGTTCACAGCGAGAATACGGTCGTAAAGCGTCGGGCCGATAAAGGCGCGCAGCAAGAGCAGCGCCATACCGACAAGGATGGCGATCAGCGCGGCGGCGGTCATGCAGCAGCTCCCTTTCCGTCAATTGCGCGGGCCGAGCGGAGGTCCATTTCGACAAAGGCTTCCGGCTGGGAGTCCTGTTCGTAAAGGCCATGCACCAGCAGCTTGTCGCCTTCGATTTCCACCGTGACGGTGCCGGGCGTCAGCGTAATGGAGTTTGCAAACGTCACTTTCGCGAGATCGGATTTGCAGATCGTTTTCACCTTCACCAGCGCCGGTGCGATGTCGAGATCGGCCTTCACGCAGGCACGGATCACGGTCAGGTTCGCCTTCACGATTTCCTTGGCGAGCCACGGGAAATAAAGGAGGAAACCGACCAGACGCACATAGGGCGAACCCTCGCGGTCAATGATGTCGAGGCGGTAAGCCAGAATAGAAGTGGCAAGAACAGAAATGCCGCCCAATGAAAGAATCAGAGGCGTGTTATGGCCGGACATTCCGAGCCAGAACGCCGCCAAAGCTAATACCAGCCCTAGGAAATACGCCACGCGCAGCCCTCTTCCATTCGCCCTTGACCGTGAATGGGACTAAAGGGGGAAACAGGTTTTGAAAAGCCCGTTGCAGAGTGTTTTGCAGTTTTGAACCGCTATCTGCCAAAAACCAGACGCGCTGTGCGCTGTGCAGTTGAGAACTCTGCCTCTTCATTTGCAGGCATCGGCAAGCCACTGCCGCCCTGCACCGCGCCGGGCGAATAGGCTGACGAGAGAGACCAGTTCCAGTAGCGCAGAATTGTCTGCGCCTTGGCGACGCTCAAAATTTCATAAACTTCAGAGACATGCTTGAACTGGGGATTGATCACCCCCTCCTCCAGTTCCAGCGGCCGCTTCAGGGCCACCCACAAGACGGGCAGGAAATCCCGCTTCACGCCGGTCGCCTTGCACAGTACCGAAAGTGCCTCTCCACCCGCATCGCTCAAAATCTTGGCAGCGGTGACTGGCTTCACACCAGAGAGATAGCCGATCTCCTGGGCTGTCTGCGCATCCATGCCGTTCACGGCAGCGGCATTGATCGCGCCTTCAAGGCTGTCGAACGGACTGCGGGCCAGTGCGGCCCGGTTACGCTGGCGCCGTTCGATCAGCTGGATCGCCTTGCGGGCAACCGGGTCGGCCCAGTTTTCCTCGGCCATCATCTCGAAGACATCCTTGCAGGAGTCGATGATTTCCAGGCGGTCAGAGGCATAGCGCTGCAGGATCCGCTTCCGGGTCGGTCCATCAGCCCACCAGAAAATTGTCAGCGCATGCGAGGGAATTGTCTCCAGCCTGTCGGCAATCAGCGGACACAGCGCAGGGTCGTCGCGTGACCGGCGCACCAGCTTGTCGATCGCCTGCTCCGGCAGTTCCGCCATGCGGTTGGCTACAAGCTCCCTGACAACATGATCCTCGCCCGCATCAGCCAGGTAGTCGCTAACCGGCCCCGGCACGGATTTCCGTTTCGCAATGGCCAAACGGTGATCCGCCGTACCCGCCATGGCGATATCCCGCAGATCGCAGGCATCGAAAGCCTCGTTCTCTTCGATCAGCGGGGCGGCGATCGCATAAGGGCACTGCGCCAGGTAACGCAGCAGGCGGCGAGGCGCCTCCTTACTCATGCTGAGACGCCGGGCACACATGGCGCGGTCTTCATTGTCGGCGTGAAACAACATGTCGAGCAGGATATCCGCCGCCATGTGGCGATCCTGCTGGGACAGACGGCCACCGGAAGGCATGGACACGATATCCACCAGCCGCCGGAACAGCGTGTTCCGGGCGCGTCCGGTGCGGGGCATGCCAGCCTGTTCGATCGTTTCCATGTCGCGGTCGTGTCTGTTGAACCGCCAGAGAGTCGCAGGAAACAGTTAACGAGGGGTGGAACGATGCCCTGCCCCGAATAGCCTAGGCGCGGATCCGCCCCGGATGCACCACCATGACCAGCAGGCTAGCCACCAGCATGAGGATCGACAGCATGAACAGCATGCCGCCATCATTGGCCGTGCTGGACGGATCCAGCGACAGCGGGACATCCTTGCCAAGCCAGGGAGACAGATGAAACGCAATGGCTGCGCCGCAGACCAATGCGGCCAGCGCAGCGCCGAACCGGCGGGAGAAAGGCAGCAGCAGGAAGAAGGCGGCGAGCAGTTCGACAATCGCGATCACGAACCGGCCCGCCGGCTCGAACAGGGAAACACCGGAGCGTTCCGCAATCGTCTGGAAGACAATATTCTGTCCCGGTGCATCGAACAGTTTTACCGATCCTTCCGGCGGATCCGGCAGCGGCGCGATCGTGAACTGAATGAACATGGCGATCAGGAACAGCGCCAGCGCCCAGCTAATGAGATGTCGGAATATACGCATGTTCCACCCTGAAAACCGGCCGGTTGGTTAAGGCTACCGGTCGGGAAGCTGCAGCGCAACTGGTTGAAACCCGACCTTTCTGTGGCGAAGCGGGCTTTCCATGCCCGCCGCGCGTACATAATGTCCGCCCGCGAGCGGGAGGTAGAATGGAAGACCCGGTAGAATCCATCGCAGATGAAATGGCTGAAGAGGCGGCGGGCGACGTCACCTCCCCGGTCAGCGGCATCAGCGAAGCCCTGACAGCCGGCGCATCGCTGCTGTCCACGGCCACACACTGGCGGGCAAAGCGTATCCGCCGCGTCGTGAAAATCGAGCTGCCCGCCTACCTGCTGGTACAATGCAGCTGGTTCATGGCGTTCGGCCTGCAGATGGTGCTGTTCCCCTATCTCATTACCGACGCGAACCACCTCCACCGCGATGGCCTGGCCTTGGGCCTTGCCAATATGGCGCTGTCAGGCCCGTCGGTGATCTTTCTCCTGCTGGGCGGTGTTGTGGCCGAACGCGCAGACGGCAAGCGGCTGCTGATCCTGCTGCACCTCCTCGCCGCGGCTCCTGCCCTCGCCCTCGCGGCCTTCGTGTGGAAGGGCACGCTGACCTATCCCGCCATGATCGCCTATGGCCTGACCATCGGCACGGTCGGCGCCTTCATGATGCCTGCCAGGGATTCCATCGTGAATGAAGTGGTCGAGCGCCGCGCTCGCGTCGGATCCGGCGTGACGCTGCAGCTGGGTGTGACGCTGGCCACCATGGCCCAGTTCGTCGCCCAGATCGGCGGCCTCATTATCGGCGGTTATGCAGACAAGATGACTAAAATGCCTGACTGGATGGGCGGGTTCGGCATCGGCCCGATCCCGGCTGAAAAGCTGCTGCTCATACAAGGCTGCGTCCTTTCTCTGGGAGCGATCTTTGCGCTCTGGCTCGGCAAGGGCCGACAGCTGCTGAGCAGCGGCCGAGGCGTCAAGGGCGCGCTCTCCGACATCGCCGACGGCTTCCATGCCGTCCGCTCCGACGGCAAGCTCTGGGCGATGACGGCCCTGATGTTCGGGGTGGGCATATTTGTGATCGGCGCCTTCCTTGTCGTGCTGCCAATCGTGAACCGGGATGTCTACGGCTTCGGGCCGGACGGGATCCGGGACATGTTCGTGACCTTCTGGATGGGCGCCTTCGTCTCGTCCGTTGTCCTTTCGATCTTCAAACGCATCAAGCGTCAGGGCCGCCTGTTACTGATCGCGCAATTCCTCGCCTCGCTCAGCATCCTCCTGATGATGTGGCCGATCCCGCACTGGGGCTTCCTCGCCATTGTCTTCGTCTGGGGCCTGGCCGCCGGTATATCCATCGCGATGAGCCGTTCGATCGTTCAGGACGCCGCGCCGAAGGAGAAGCTCGCCCGCGTGCTGTCGATCTACCAGCTGGGCTTCATGGCCGGGGCCCCGTTCGGGGCCTTCATCATGGGGGCTCTGGTGGACCTGTTCGGCCCTCAGAAGATCGCCATCGTTCCTGCCGGCGGCATGATTATCCTGATCCTCTGGATGGTCTTTTTCACGCCTGTCTGGAACATGAAGGGCTCTGCCTGGCTCGCACACAGCAAAAAGGCCTGACAAGCGCCGCCTTTGCCGGGCTGACATTTGGCCAGAAGACGATTAACCCCTGCCCTTATGTCATCGCAGCCACGCGCCATTGTCCACCTTGAGAACATCGTCGCCAACTGGCGGACGATGGCGGCCCTCAATCCGAAATCGACGACGGCGGCCGTGGTGAAGGCGAATGCCTATGGCCTCGGCGCCGAGCGGGTCACCGCAACGCTCGCGGCAGCAGGATGCGACACATTCTTCGTCGCCTACCCTGAAGAGGGCGCCGTGGTACGCAAGGCCGTCGGCACGGGCCATGCCATCTTCATCCTGAACGGGCCCGCCCCCTCGACGATGCACCTGTTCCGCACCCATGGCCTGACAGCCGTGCTGAGCAGCGAGGCACATGTGGCGCTTTGGGCCGACGCGAGAGACGTGCCCTGCGCCCTGCATTTCGATACAGGCATGAACCGGCTGGGCCTGCCTACCAGCGCGCTGGAGACGGCTGGCGATGCATTGCGCGCCATGAATCCAGTGCTGGTTTTGAGCCATCTTTCCTGCGCGGATGAGCCGGAACACCCGCTCAACGCGGCTCAGCTCGACGCCTTCTCGAAAGTCGCAGAGGCCTTCCCCGGCGTGCCGGCCAGCCTTGCCAATTCCGCCGGGTGCTATCTCGGGCGGGATTATGGTTTCCAGCTGACCCGCCCAGGCATCGCGCTCTATGGCGGAACAACGCCGCCTGCGCGCATACGCCTGCAACAGGCCGTGACACTGGAAGCAGAAATTCTCAGCGTCTTCCCGGTGAAAGCAGGCAGCCCCATCGGGTACAATGCAACCTTCACGGCCCCGCATGACATGCTGCTCGCCACGGTCGGTCTCGGCTATGCCGATGGCATCCTGCGGTCTGCTTCCAACTGCTTCATCGGCTGGCTCGACGGCACGCCCTGCCCGGTGACGGGCCGTGTCTCGATGGATCTCATCACCATTGATGTCTCAAAGGCACAGGCCGCAGCAAAAGCAGGCCGCCGCGTTGAATTCCTCGGCCCGCATGCCAAAGTCGAAGATCAGGCTGCGCGTGCCAACACGATCAGCTACGAATTGCTCACAGGACTCGGGACCCGTGTCGAACGCTTCTACCCGTAAACGCGGGATACCCAATCCGCTGGCCTGGATCGGCGCAGCAACGCTCGGCTTTTTTGCTGAGATCGGACGGCTGGCCACATTCTCGGCCCAAGTGAAGGCGGCTGCCTTTTCGCCGCGCTGGTATTTCGGACAGATCTGGAAACAGTTTGTCCAGATCGGCTTCTACTCGCTGCCCGTGGTCGGCATGTCGGCCATCTTCATCGGCGCGGCGCTCGCCCTCAACATCTATCAGGGCAGCGGTCGTTTTGGCGCAGAGCAATTCGTGCCGAACATCGTCGTCCTCGGCATCACGCGCGAACTGGGCGCCAGTATCACCGCCCTGATGCTGGCCGGCCGTGTCTCTGCAGGCATCGCCGCCGAGATCGGCGCCATGCGCGTGACCGAGCAGATCGACGCGCTGGAATCCCTGTCGGCCTCCCGCTACCGCTATCTCTATGCGCCGCGCTTCCTGGCCGCATTAGTCGCCGTGCCAATGCTTGTCCTGGTGGCAGACATTATCGGCGTCATGGGCGGCTGGCTGGTGTCGGTTTACGGCCTTGGCTTCGACTCCACGGTCTATCTGCGCAACACGCTGGACTTCATGACCCGCAACGATGTGCTGACAGGCATCATCAAGGCCTTCGTGTTCGGCGGGATTATCGCGCTGATGGGCTGTTACCAGGGTGACAAGTCCAAGGCCGGCGCAACGGGCGTGGGCCGGGCGGCGACGCTGTCCATGGTTGGCGCGGCCGTTCTCGTCCTTGCTGCCAACTATGTCATGTCGACCATCTTCGTGGAGGTTGGCCTGTGACGCCCCCCATTCTCAGCCTGCAGAATGTCGAAAAGCGCTTCGGCAAGAACCATGTCCTGCGCGGTGTGACGCTGGATGTCGCACCGGGGGAAAGCCTCGTCGTGATTGGCGGCTCCGGCTCAGGCAAGTCGGTCATGCTGAAAAACGCGCTCGGCCTGATGACGCCCGATTCCGGCAACATCCTGTTCAATGGCGAAGACGTGACCCAGGCCAGGGGCAAGGCACGCGCGCGTATGCGTGAACGGGTCGGCATGCTGTTCCAGTCCGGCGCCCTGTTCGACTCTCTCACCGTCTGGGAAAATGTCGCCTTCCGGCTCGTCAACTCCGGAACGCTCAGCCGAGCCAAGGCAAAGGAACAGGCCGTCGAAACCCTGCGCAAGGTACGCCTCGGCCCGGACGTGGCAGACCTTTATCCGGCAGAGATTTCCGGAGGCATGCAGAAGCGCGTCTCACTCGCTCGCTCGATCATCTCCAAGCCGGACCTGATCTTCTTCGACGAGCCGACAACCGGCCTGGACCCGATCACGGCCGACGCGATCAACGACCTGATCATCGAACAGGTACGCGGCCTTGGTGCAGCAACGGTAACGATCACGCACGACATGGCCTCGGCCCGCAAGATCGCCGATGAAGTCGCCATGCTGTTCGAAGGCCGGATCATCTGGCGCGGCAAGGCTTCCGAGGTCGACAATAGCGGCAACGCCTATGTCGACCAGTTCGTACACGGACGCGCCGACGGCCCGATCCAGCCCGCACTTTAAAACCTTCCCCCACCCTGCAAACGCCGGTATTGCGACGGAATGGCCAAAACAGCGACCACTGCCTATGTCTGCCAGTCCTGCGGGGAAGTGCACTCCAAATGGAGTGGCAAGTGCAATGGCTGCGGGGAATGGAACACGCTGGTCGAGGAAGTCGTGGGCAACGTGCCCGGCGGCCTCGCGGCGCCGAAGACCGGTTCCAAACGGTCCGGCAAAGTGGACTTTGTTGCGCTGAACGATACGGCCGAGGCGCCTGCGCGGATCGTGATGGGCGTGAACGAGCTGGACCGCGTGTTCGGCGGCGGCATCGTGCCCTCCTCCGCAACCCTGATCGGGGGTGACCCCGGCATCGGCAAATCGACGCTGTTGCTGCAGGTGGCGGCGCGTCTTGCCCGCAATGGCCTGAAGACGGTCTATGTCTCCGGCGAGGAAGCTGCACCCCAGATCCAGGATCGCGCTAAGCGCCTCAAAGTGGCCGAAAGTCCTGTCCAGCTCGCGACGGAAACGGACTTACGCAAGATCATAAGCGCACTAAAAGCTGCCGAACCGGACTTTGTCGTGATCGACTCGATCCAGACGCTCTGGTCCGACAGCCTGGAGGCTGCCCCCGGCTCGGTCGCGCAGGTACGGGCCTGTGCGCAGGAGCTGACCCGCTGGGCCAAGAAGTCCGGCGCGGCGCTCGTGCTGGTCGGCCACGTCACCAAGGAAGGCACCATCGCCGGCCCGCGCGTGGTGGAGCATATGGTGGATGCCGTCTTCTATTTCGAAGGCGAACGCGGCCACCAGTTCCGCATCCTGCGCGCGGTGAAGAACCGCTTCGGCCCGACTGACGAGATCGGCATTTTCGAAATGCACCAATACGGCCTCGCTCCGGCGAAGGAGCCTTCGGCCCTGTTCCTCAGCGCTGATGGCGAGAGTGAAGGCGGCGCAGCCGTGTTCGCAGCCATGGAAGGCTCCCGCCCCGTTCTGGCCGAAGTGCAGGCGCTGGTCGCCAAGAGCGCCTATGGCACGCCCCGGCGCAGCGTGGTCGGCTGGGATAGCGGCCGCCTCGCCATGCTGCTGGCCGTGCTGGAAGCCCGCTGCGGCGTCACGCTGGCGGGGATGGACGTCTATCTTTCCGTGGCCGGAGGTTACAAGATCATGGAGCCTGCGGGGGATCTTTCCGCCGCCGCGGCCCTGCTCACCTCCCTGTCGGCCAATCCCGCACCGGAGCGCAGCGTGTTCTTTGGCGAAGTGGCCCTGTCCGGCGCTGTGCGTCCGGTCAGCCGGATGGAACAGCGGCTGAAGGAAGCCGCGCGGCTCGGTTTCGAGCGCGCTTTTGTGCCGGAAGGTGCGCCGACCGCAGTGGACGGCTTGACCGTGACCCCGATTAAACGGCTTATCGACCTAGTTGAGTTACTCGCCCCGGACGCATTGAATGCCTGAGTCCATTACAGCTTTCGACGGAATCGCCCTGGCGGTTGTTGTGATCTCGGGGATCATGGGGTTTGCGCGTGGTTTCCTCAGGGAGCTGGCCACACTCGGCGCCTTCATCGGTGCCCTCGCAGCCGCCTATTATGCGCGCGTCTTCCTGCATGATGACCTGGCCGCCCTGCTCCCGCCGGATCTCGCGCCCTGGACGGCAGACCTGATTCTCGTGATTGTCGCTTTCATCCTGGTTTATGTGCTGATCGCATGGCTTGGGCAGCGACTTTCCAAAAATATCCACGGGGCCGAAGGGATCGGCATGTTCGATCATGTGGCCGGCGCCGTGTTTGGCGTGCTGCGCGGCATGGTAGCCCTTGTTTTCTTTGTGGTCCTTCTTGGGCTCGTGCTGGAAGAAAGCCGGATCCCGAGCTTCATTCAGAATGGTTTCACCTATCCGCAACTGCGGAAAATGGCCGATTTCGTGAATATTGAAGCAGCCAAGGTGGGAAAAGAAGTGCAAGCCCCCCTTTCCTCCGGAGAGGAAAACGGGCAATAGGCCCGTGTCGCAAGACTGTCATTCAGGAGGCGCGTGTCGTATGGTCCATTTTGATCACGATGACGACAAGCCCCGCGAGGAGTGCGGTGTTTTTGGCATCTTCGGGAATCACGAAGCCAGCCTTCTGACCGCTCTTGGCCTGCACGCGCTGCAACACCGCGGACAGGAAGCGTGTGGTATCATTTCTTTCGACGGCAAGCGTTTCCCTTCCGAACGCCATATGGGCATGGTGGGTGAGCACTTTGGCGGTGACCTTCGCTCCCGCCTGCCCGGCCATGCAGCCATCGGCCACAACCGTTATTCCACGCAAGGTCGGCCGATGTTCCGCAACATCCAGCCGATCTTTGCAGACCTTGCCGGCGGCGGCTTTGCTGTCGCTCACAATGGCAACCTGACCAATGCCCGCGAGGTCCGTCATGATCTTGTGCGCGACGGCGCCATCTTCCAGTCGACCATGGATACCGAGGTGATCCTGCACCTCGTTGCCCGCTCCAGCCGTCCGCGTTTCCTGGACCGGCTGACCGATGCGCTCCAGCGTATTGAAGGCGGCTATGCCCTTGTTGGCCTGACAGGCAAGAAACTGATCGGCGCGCGCGACCCGGTCGGCCTGCGCCCGCTGGTGCTCGGCCGTCTTGGCGACGCTTATGTGCTGGCGTCTGAAACCTGCGCGCTGGACATTATCGGCGCAGACTTTGTACGCGAGATCGAGAATGGCGAGATTGTCGTCATCTCCGACAAGGGCATTGAGTCCCACCGCTTTGCACAAGCGCGCCCGGCCAGCCCCTGCATCTTCGAATATGTCTACTTTGCGCGCCCTGACAGTATTGTTCAGGGCCGCTCTGTTTATGAAGTCCGCCGCCGCATGGGCCACCAGCTGGCGACCGAGACCCCGTGCGAAGCCGATGTCGTGGTACCTGTGCCGGATTCCGGCGTGCCGGCCGCTCTCGGCTTCTCCGAACATTCCGGCATCCCGTTCCAGATGGGCATCATCCGGAACCACTATGTCGGGCGGACCTTCATCCAGCCGACGCAAGTGGGCCGTCAGAGCGCGATTTCCAAGAAGCACAGCCCCAACAAGGCCGTGCTGGAAGGCAAGCGCGTCGTGCTGGTCGACGACTCCATCGTTCGCGGCAACACCTCCAAAAAGATCGTCCAGATGGTCAGAGAGGCAGGCGCGAAGGAAATCCACTTCCGCTCTGCCAGCCCGCCGATCGTGAACCCGGATTTCTACGGCATCGACATGGCCGCCAAGTCCGAACTGTTCGCGGCCATCCACACGCATGAAGAGATGGTGCGTGAGCTGAAGGTGGACTCGCTGGGCTTCCTCTCTGTCCCCGGTCTCTACAAGGCGATCGGCGAGCCGGTGCGTAACGATGCCATGCCACAATTCGCAGACCATTGCTTCACCGGCGAATACCCGACCCCGCTGGTCGATTACGAGCATGACGAGAGCGACAAGGAGCGTCAGCTCTCCCTGCTGGACGACGCCTGAGCCCTGCGCTAGACGCGCGGCATGACCCAGCCTCGTCTCATCCTCGTTACCGGTGCCTCGCGCGGCATCGGCCGGTCCGCCGCCCTGCACCTTGCCCGTCAGGGAGATATCGTCATCGCGGTGGCCCGCTCGAAACTGGCCCTTGAAAAGCTGGATGACGAGATCCGTGCCCTTGGCAGCGAGGCTGTTCTCGTGCCGATGGACCTGAAGGATACCAAAGGGATCGAGACGCTGGGCAAAGTGATCGGCGAGCAATTCGGCCGCCTCGACGGCCTCGTCGCCAATGCCGGCATTCTCGGCACGCTCGGCCCGCTGGAAACCTGTGGCCCGCGCAGTTTTGAGGAAACCATTGCGGTAAACCTCACCGCCAATTTCCATCTGATCCGCGCCCTCGGCCCCTGGCTGCACAAGTCGGACGCCCCGCGTACCGTGTTTGTTACCTCCGGCGTGGCCCGCCACCCGCGCGCCTTCTGGGGCCCCTACCAGGCGGCGAAGGCCGGGCTTGAGGCCATGGTGCTCGGATGGGCGGACGAGCAGGAGAACCTACCGCTCCGCGCCAACCTCTTCAATCCAGGCGGCACCCGCACCGGTATGCGCGCTGAGGCCATGCCGGGCGAAGATCCCATGAGTATTCCGTCAGCAGATGATGTGGCCGCCGAACTGGTGAAGCTGGTCAGCAAGGACGAGACACGCACTGGCCAGGTCATCAACTACCGTGACCTCGCTGCCGCGCATTGATGGCAGGTGAGCCAGCCGTCCGGTCCGCGACCCGCGAAGACCTGCCGCTCCTGAAAGACTTCGAACAGGGCATCATCACGGCTGAGCGGCCGTATGACCACACGCTGAAACCGGACCCGATCAGCTATTACGACCTTGGGGAGCTGATCGATTCAGACGAGGCGGAAGTTGCCGTTGTTGAGGTGGATGGCGAGATCGTCGCTTCCGGCTATGCACAGAAAAAGCCTTCCCGGCATTACATCCAGCACGCGTATCACGCCTTTCTGGGGTTCATGTTCGTCCGCCCGGAATATCGTGGCCACGGCCTGAACAAGGTACTGATCGACCATCTGACCGGCTGGGCAAAAGCCAAGGGGCTTAGCGAGATCCGGCTGACGGTCTATTCCACGAACGAACCCGCCCTCCGCGCCTATGAGAAGGCAGGATTTGCGCCCTATATCACTGAGATGCGCCGGAACCTGGACGAGTAGCCTCCCGGCAACGTTCTTCCTCGCGCACGGCTTCCCAGCGTTTGCGCAGGCGTGCGACGCGTTCCGGGAAACGCGTCTCCAGCATTTCCACCTGTTTCACCCGGTCGGTACGGAAGTGGCGGAAGCCCTCCCGCAACTCGCACCAGGCGCACATCATGCGGATGTCGTCGGCATAGACGATCAGAAATGGCCAGACCGTGCGCCGGGTGACATTCCCGGCCTCGTCAGCATAGCCAAGGTCCAGCTTCCTCTGTGTCCGGATGGCCTCGCGGACCAGCGCCACATCGAAGGAATCTTCCGGCCGCTTGCGGAAACTGACCGGCACGAGGCCAGCATCCATGATGACGGGTTGCAGGTCCAGCGGCACAGCCGTTGACAGTTTTGCGATCAGGTCTTCCGCCCCGCGCACCAGCCGCGCATCGCCGCGCGCCGCCACCCAGCGCGCCCCAAGCACGGCGGCCTCCAGTTCGTCCGTCGTCAGCATAAGCGGCGGCATATCGTATCCAGCGTCCAGCACATAGCCGGTACCCGCCTCCCCTCGGATCGGCACGCGCTGGGCGATCAGCTCCGCCATGTCGCGATAGAGCGTGCGCAGGCTGGTCTCCAGCTCTTCAGCCAGTTCCCGCCCGGTCACCGGCCGGTTCTTCCGGCGCAGGATCTGGATGATCTGGAACAATCTCTCGGTGCGTCTCATGAAATGGAGCCTACTGCCACGCTGCTGACACCATGCTGTCAGCAGGCCCCGGCTATCAAGCCCTCATCGCAACCCGCTAAGGAGAAAGACGATGATCACGCTTTACGGATGGGGCCCCATGTTCGGCTGCCCCTCGCCCAGCCCCTTTGTCATGAAAGCCGACATCCAGCTGCAGATGCTGGGCGTCGAGTTCACCCGCGCCATTGCCGATCTTGAAAGTGTGCCGAAGCACAAGGCGCCCTATGTCATCGATGACGGCCAGCTGATTGAGGACAGCAATTTCATCCGGAACCACTATGAAGCGAAACTCGGCAAAGGCCTCTATGATGGCATGAGCGGCAAGGAGATTGCGCTCAGCTGGGCGCTGGAGCGGATGGCCGAAGGCCAGCTGGCGAAGATCATGGCCTATGAGCGCTGGATGAAGGATGACAACTTCAACAAAGGCCCGGCCCACTTCTTTTCTGACGTTCCGGAACCTGCCCGGCCTGCCGTTCTGAAAGAGGTCCGCGACGGCGTGTCCATGACGCATATTGGCGAGGGCACGGGCCGTTTCACCGAAGCTGAACGCATGAAACTGGCAGACTGGGACATCAGCACCATCTCCCTGCAGCTCGACGATCAGGACTACCTTCTGGGTGACCAACCCACCTGCGCCGACGCGGCGGTAGCCGCTGTGCTGATCTCCTGCGCCACGGAGTTCTTCGACACACCGCTCACCGGACTCATCCGCAAGCATGCCAACTTGCCCGCCTATATCGACCGGATGAAAGCGCGCTACTTCGACCACGTGACCTGGCCGGAATGGCCGATGCCGGAACCGGTGCCGGCCTGATCCCTTGAAAAGGCGGGCGGCCCATGGCTGCCCGCCGCTTTTCTTACAGCCGGAAGTGCTTCGACAATTTCAGGCCCTGGCCCTGATAGTTGGAGCCTTTGCCGCCATAGAGGGCGGCCGGCTTGGCCAGCATCGGCTCATAGATCAGCTTCGCCACCGGCTGGCCGTGTTCCAGGATGAAGGGCACATCGCGCGAGCGGACTTCCAGCACGGCGCGGCTGCCGCCTGTATTCATGCCGAAGCCCGGATCGAAGAAGCCGGCATAGTGGGCGCGGAACTCCCCCAGTTCCGGCGCGATGGGCGCCATCTCGGCGGCCTCATTGGGGCCGACCTTCACCGTCTCGCGGGACACGAGAATGTAGAACTCTTCCGGGTTCAGCACGATGCGGCCGTCGCGCGGATAGACCGGTTCCCAGAACTGGGAGGCATCATGTGCGCCAAGGCCACGCAGGTCCACCACGCCGGAATGATGCTTCGCGCGATAGCCTGCAGGCTGGCCTGCTGGAGGCTCAAGGTCGATGGAAACGACTTTCTCTTTCAGCGGCTCCGGTTTCTTCCGCTTGAACCGGATCTGCGCCAGCCGGTCGCCCGGGCGTACCATGATCGGGAACGTCCGCGGCGAAACTTCCAGATAGAGCGGGCCGGAGTAACCGGTCGGCACCTCGTCGAAGGCGCGGGACCGGTCTCGGCGACCGTGCGCTCCTTGCCCGGCAGGAAGCTCGCCCTCAGACGGTAGGCATCCTCGGCAAAACGCAGGTCGAGGCTGGCTGGCTGTACCTGCCCCTCATCCAGCGGCGTATCCGTGCGGATGGCGCCGGATGCCACCAGCACCTCGATTTCCCGGTCGGGAAGAACACCTGTATCCTGTGCCATCTCTTGCACCCCTCGCCCTCTCAGGCATAAGGGCGAAAGCTGGAAACACAAGGAATTTGCTGCCATGGCCGACGCATCGGGCGGAGACGCTAAAAAAGGCTGGAACCCTGCCACCAAAGCGGTGCGCGGCGGCCTCATGCGTTCCGAGCATGGGGAGATCGCCGAAGCGCTGTATCTGACCTCCGGCTATGCCTATGACAGCGCCGAACAGGCGATGCGCCGCATGGCTGGCGAGGAGCCAGGCTTCGTCTATTCCCGCTATGGCAGCCCGACCTGCGAGATGCTGCAACAGCGCCTCGCCCTGATCGAGGGCGCGGAAACCTGCCGCGTGACCGGGTCTGGCATGGGGGCCATCTCCTCGGCCATTCTTGCCCCACTGAAGGCAGGCGACCGGGTTGTGGCTTCGAAAGTGCTGTTTGGCTCCTCCCGCTGGATCATCGCCAACCAGATGCCGAAATATGGCATTGAGGGCACCTTCGTAGACGGCGATGACATGGAGGCCTGGGAGCGTGAGATCGGCAAGGGCTGCCAGCTCGTCCTCATCGAGACGCCCGCAAACCCTCTGCTGGACGGTGTGGACATTGCCGCGGTGGCAGAGCTCTGCCGCAAGGCCGGTGCCCTTCTGGTGGTGGACAATGTATTCGCCACACCGGTCCTGCAGAAGCCTCTGGAACTGGGCGCCGATGTCGTCGTCTATTCCGCCACCAAGCATATGGATGGCCAAGGCCGCGTCATGGCCGGCGCTATTCTCTGCGATGAAGCGCGGATGACCGAGATCTACGACCCGTGGCTGCGCCACATGGGCCCGGCCGCTTCGCCGTTTAATGCCTGGGTCGTCCTGAAGGGGCTCGAAACCATGCAGCTGCGCGTCGAGGCACAAAGCCGGACTGCGGCACGCATTGCCGATGCGATTGCGGACCACCCCGCCATTGCTGCCGTGCGCTACCCGCACCGCAAGGATCATCCACATTATGAGATCCACAAGAAGCAGATGAGCCTGGGCGGCACCATGCTGGCCCTTTCCGTCAAAGGCGGACAGGACGCGGCCTTCCGTTTCCTCAACGCGCTGGAACTGGTCGACATCTGCAACAATCTCGGCGACACGAAATCCCTTGCCTGCCACCCCTCGACCACGACGCACCGTGCGCTCAGCGATGAGGAACAGGCATCCATGGGGCTCGATCGTTCATGGATCCGTTTCTCGGTCGGCCTCGAAGACGCTGACGACCTTGAAGCCGACGTGATCCAGGCGCTTAACAAGGTGTAAACAAACACCGGGCAATTTCATCGAATGGCTCGAAGGTCGCCCCCGCCCCAGTACGAACACGTCACCGACGGAGTGCGCATCCGCGTGCGCCCGAAGTTCATGTATGACGAGTCCGAGCCGGCGGCCGGGCGCTTCATGTGGTCCTACACGGTCGACGTGGAAAACGAGAGCGAGTGGACGTGGACGATCATCCGCCGCCACTGGGAAATCGTCGACGCACTCGGGCGTCTGCAGGCGGTCGATGGCGAAGGCGTGATTGGCCAGACGCCGACACTCGGGCCCGGCGAACGGTTCAGCTATACGTCAGGCGCACCCTTGTCTGCGCCTTCGGGCATGATGCGCGGCACCTATGACCTCATAAATGAAGAAGGCGGCGAACTGGTTGCCCAGATCCCCGCCTTCTCACTCGACAGTCCTTACGACACGTCGAGACCGATCTGATCTGAAGGCTTAGCCTTTCAGGGCATCCTTGATGGCCTTTTCGATGCCCGGCTGGTCAGCCCCTTCAATGGCTGTGTCACCGATGTAGAACCCCGGCGTGCCGGTAAGGTTCAGTGCGTGTCCGAGTTTCTGCATATCGTCCAGCTGCTTGCGAAGGCTGACCGATTTCATGTCCGCGCGCATCTTGCGCACGTCGAGACCAATCTCTTCACCCAGCTCATCGATCTTTTTCTCGGTCAGCTCGTCATTCGACTTCAGCTCCATCAGGGCGACATGCATTTCGTAATACTTGCCCTGTTTGCCGGCCGCGAGCGCCGCCAGCGCTGCCGTCTCGCTGATCCCCCCAAAGATCGGGTATTCCTTGAAGACAACGCGGACCTTGTTGTCATACTGCTCCGGCAACCCCTGCACGAATGGCATGGAGCGCTTGCAATAGCCGCAACGGTAATCGAAGAATTCCACCACCGTGACGGGCGCGTCAGCCGGGCCGATAAAGTGATCCGTATCAAGATCGTAAAGCTCGTCCGCATTCTGGCTGATCGCTTCCTTGGCCGCCTTGGCAGCTTCGGCCCGGTCACGCGCGTTGAGGGCGATAATCGCCTCTTCGATCACTTCAGGATGGGTCACGATATATTCGTGGATAACCGTCTCAAGCTCGGCACGCTCCATGGTAACCGGGGCTTTTCCGCCTTCGGCACAGGCGGGGGTCAGGGCGACCAGACCAAAAGCGGCGGTCGCAAGCAGGGGGCGGATCATTCGTAATACCTTTCCAGGCCCGTCACGGGCTGCTTCGTTTGGCGGCAACTATAAAGCCACGGGCAGGCCCGTCCATCGGTCCTGACAGAAAGTTGAACGGATTCAGTGTTCGCCGACAGTAAGCGCGAACTCACCCAAGCCACGCCGGGCCGCCCGGTTGTAGAAATCCCGGTTGTCCGGATTGTTCGGATCGGTGATCAGCAGGATGTCGTCAGCCCGGCGGTAGTCTACCGTATTACGCTCCAGCTGGTCGCGGGCACGGTGGGCAAAGATATTGGCGCGCTGCAGATCGCCCACAGCATAGGCGGACTCGGCTGTGGCCAGTTGGGCTTCGGCGCGGCGGCCCTGCTTCTCCAGCGTGATTGCCAGCTGTTGCCAGGCGAAAGCATTGTCCGGCTCGGCGATCAGTGCATCCCGCAGGGCAGACTCGGCGGCCTCCACATCTCCCGCCTCATCACGTGCATTCAGCGAGCGAGCGTAGTTGATCAACAGCAGCGGCTGACGGGGTTTCAGCTCAAGTGACTTGCGGTGAGGTTCGACCGACTCGGCCACGCGGCCGCCCTCGAACAGGATCTGCCCTTTCAGCTCCCAGAAGTATGGATTGTCCGGCTCGTCCACCAGAAGCGAGTCGACATCGTCCAACGCCACCTGAATGTCGGAGGCCTGCAGGGCTGCGATAGACCGGGCATAGCGCGCCGGTTCGCTCGTATCGCTGTCAGGATATTCGCGGCGCACCTTTCCAGGCGTATCGAGAAAGCCGATCAGCTTGGCGCGCATCATTTCATACTGATACTGCTCCCGGTCTGTAGGCGGAACGTCACGCGTGGGGGACTCATCGGCCAGCATCCGCACATTGCGGATCCGGTCAGAGGCCAGCGGGTGAGAACGGAAATAGGGATAGCGACGGGCCTGCGAGATCACTTCCTGCGCGCGGAATTTCTCGAAGAACTCCACGATGCCTTCCGGCGACTCGCCGAGTTCGGTCAGATAGGACACGGCTGCCGTATCCGCCATGGCCTCTTCGGAGCGGGTGTGGACGTAGAAGTTCAGGGCGGCGAACTGGGAAGATGAGCCGATCAGGGCAGCCCCTGCACCGCCCTCCCCCGCTGCGATGGCCAGAATACCGAGACCGATGGAAATCAGCGCCGGGCGCGAGGCAACACCGGCAGCCCGGCTGCGTGTAACTGTGTGACCGCAGGCGATATGGCAGGTTTCGTGTGCCAGAACGCCCTTGATCTGCCCGGGCGAGTCCGCCGCGATGATCAGGCCCGTATGAATGTGAACATTCTGCCCGTTGGCCACGAAGGCGTTCAGGCTGGGATCATTGATGATGTAGAGGCCGACATCCTTGGGGTTCAGCCCGGCCACCTGAAAGATCGGATCGGTCCACTCTCGCAACGTCTCTTCGATCTCGGCATCACGGATCAGGCTCTGCGCTGAAGCTGACACAGCCACAGTGAGCGAGGCTGCTGCCATTGCGATATATCGCAGGAAAGTACGGGCCATGCGGGTCCTGTCTCCGTTTTCCGCTAGTCTCCCTGAATCTACGGGCCACAGCCCGCAAAGGCGAGGGGGAAGCTACAGAATAACAGAAATGTCAGGCTTTTGCTGAGGGGAAGATGAACGAAAGCGCCGGATCGAGCCGGATTCCGGCATTTTCACCCGCTTTCGGTGCCTCATGACGCGGCACGAGTGCCACCAGCCGCTGCCCGCCAGCTTCCAGAACCAGCCGGTTCATCGCGCCGGTTACCTGACTTGCCAGCACTTTCGCCTGCACAGGCGAGGCCTGATCCAGGCAAATCCCTTCCGGGCGTACGACCAGTTCCATTCCGTCCTGAACGTCCGCCAGCCCCGCAGGCACATCCGCCGCCGCCAGCCGGTTCACCGGCCCGAGCGAAGCAGCCACATCCGCGCTGACCGGTTTCATGTACACTTCGGCCGCCGGACCTTCCTGACGTACCTTGCCGCCGCGCATGATGGCCACATGGTCTGCCGCCTCCAGCGCCTCGACCGGATCGTGCGTCACCAGCAGTGCCGGAATGCCTGCCGCGCGCACGGCTTCCAGCGCCGCATCGCGCACGCTGGCACGCAGGGCCGGGTCAAGACCGGAGAAAGGCTCGTCCATCAGGATGGCGGCCGGCTTCGGGGCGAGCGCGCGGGCGATGGCGACGCGCTGCTGTTCCCCGCCGGACAGCTCGTGCGGATAGGCCTCGGCCCGCGCTGTCAGGCCCAACCGCCCCAGCCAGGCCATCGCTTCAGCTTTTGCCGCTTCCTTGCCCAGCGGCTTCAGGCCGAACGCAACGTTCTGCAAGGCGTTGAGATGCGGGAAGAGCGCGAAATCCTGGAAGATCAGGCCGATATGGCGCTTGTCCGGCGCCAGTGTCGTCCTGGTGGACGACAAGACCCGGCCGCCCAGACGGATCTCACCCTCGTCCACCGGCTCCAGGCCAGCAAACAGGCGCAGCAGGGTCGACTTGCCCGCGCCGGAGCCGCCAAGCAGCGCGGTGATCGCGCCCGGCTTCAGTGTCAGTGACACGGAATCGACGACGCGCACGCCGTGATAGGACCGGCTGACCCCGATGGCGGACAGGCTATTGTTCATGCGTGTGCTCGCCGGGGCGGGAGTGAGACAGGCGCCAGGACAACAGGATCACCGGCACCAGCCCCGCCAGCGTGATAAGCAGCGCCGGCAAGGCTGCAGCGGCCAGACGCTCATCGCTGGCATAGGCATTCGCCCGCACCGCCAGCGTGTCCCAGTTGAATGGGCGCAACATCAGCGTGGCCGGCAGTTCCTTCAAACACTCGACAAACAGGATCAATGCGCCTGCACTGGCTCCTGAGAGGGCGATCGGCAAATCTACTTCCCAGGCCTTCCGCAATGGCGAGGCGCCTAGGCTTTCCGCTGCATGGCCCAGAGAGGCAGGCGCGCGCGCCAGCGCGGCAACCATCGGCTCTGCCCCTGTGGTCGTGAAACGGCTGGCATAGACCCAGGCGAGTGCGAGCACCGGCACAATCCCTGTCAGCGTCAAACCCAGCCCTCCCAGAACGACCAGCGCGCCCAGCGCCAGAACGGCCCCCGGAATGGCATAGGCAGACGAGGCCGTCAGCCGCGCAAAGGCAGCGCCGATCCCCTTTCCGCGTCCGGCCAGCGCAATCACCAGCGCCAGAACGAAGCCAAAGACCGCCCCGGCCCCGGCCAGGACCAGCGTATTTTTCAGGGCTTCTCCGATCGGCGCGACATATTCCTGCGCTTCCAGCGCGCGCCAGACGAGCCGTGAAACAGGTACAAGGAAACCAATGGAAAAGCCGACGAGGCAGAACAGGGCCGCGCCCCAGCCCCAGAAACCGGTGAGCTTCGAGCGCGAGACAGCCCGCCAGCGGGTGGAGCTTTGCTGGCTGCCTGCGCGTCCACGGCTCCAGCGTTCGGTGAGCAGCAGGCCGACGACCAGCACCAGCAGGATGACAGCGAGGCGCGCAGCGGCAGCCGGCTCTCCAAAGCTCTTCCACGCCCGGACGATGCCGAAGGTCAGCGTCGGCACGCCAAGATATTCTGCCGCGCCATAATCCGCTGCCGTCTCCATCAGCGCCAGCGCAAGACCTGCCGCAATCGCCGGGCGGGCCGACGGCAACACGACACTCCAGAAGCTGCGCAGCGGCGAGGCGCCGAGGCTCCGAGCCGCCTCCAGCGCACAGATGGACTGGGACACGAATCCCGTCCGCGCCGTCAGGTACACATAAGGATAAAGGCCGCTCGCCAGTACGAAGGCGAGCCCCGGCACAGAACGCATCGAGGGGAACCAATAGTCCCGCGCCGACCAGCCGGTCATGTCACGAAGAGCAGCCTGGACCGGTCCGCCGACACCCATCAGGTCACCCCAGGCATAAGCCAGAACATAGCCCGGTGCCGCCAGCGGCAGGATCAGCAGCCATTCGAAGACAGGCCGCCCCGGGAAATCATGCATCGTCACCAGCCATGCGGCCGGCACGGCAAAAGCCAGCATGAAGAAGGCCGCCATCGCCAGCGTACCCAGCGTGCCGCCAAGATAGGGCAGCATCAGTGTGTCGCGGATATGCTGCCAGGCTTCGCCGCCGCCCATGAGCAGGGCAGCCACCAGCACCGACACAACCGGCACGGCAATGATCAGCCCGGCCAGTATGGCCAGCCCGTCACCCGGCCGGAAGCTCAGGCGTTTCGGGAAGGAGACCCGTGCAAGAAGGGGGAGACCGGCCAAGTGCGTTCGCCTCAGTTCCAGCCAGCCTTGTCATAGATTTCCTGCGCTTCGGACTGGTGGGTGCCCAGCTCTTCCAGCGGGAATTCGCTTTTCTTGAAGTCAGGCAAGTCCGCGAGGCCTTCCGGCAGCGGCGCCCCTTCGATCATCGGGTATTCCTTGGTTGCGCCGGTCAGCCAGGTCTGGCCATCAACGCTGGCCAGCCATTCGATGAACTTGATGGCATTCTCGCGGTGCGGCGCGTGGGCCGCGACGCCTGCCCCGGTGACATTCACATGCGTACCCGTCGTGTCCTGCTCCGGGAAGCTCAGCTTCACCTTCGCCGCGGCGGCCTGCTGGCTCGGCGCGCCGGTGGCCATGCGGACATAGTAATAGTGGTTGGTCAGCGCAACAGAACACTCCCCGGCTGCGATGGCTTCGACCTGGGTGATGTCCCCGCCCTGCGGCGGGCGGGCGAAGTTTGCGACCACGCCATCAGCCCAGGCCTGCGCCTCATCATGACCCATCCGGCCAATCAGCTCGCCCATCAGCGAGAGATTATAGATATTGGTGGAGGACCGCATGCAGACCTCGCCCTTGAAACGCGGATCGGCCAGGTCGCTGTAATGGGCCACTTCGTCAGGCGTTACACGCTCGGGATCATAGGCGATCACGCGTACCCGGCGGGCCAGACCGAACCAGTAACCATCCTTCTGCCGGAAGTGCTCCGGTATCTTCGAATCCAGCGTTTCATCCTTCACAGGTTGCAGAAGGCCAGCTGCCTCGAAACGGTACAGCGTGCCAGCATCGGACGAAATCACGACATCAGCAGGGCTCGCATCGCCCTCTGCCTTCATCGTTTCTAGTAATTCCGGCGCGCCTGATTCCCGGAAACGGACCTTGATGCCGGTCTCCTTCTCGAACTGCTTGTACATGTCCTTGTCGGAATCGTAGTGCCGGGCGGAGTAAACATTGAGGACTCCGGCGTTTTGCGGCTTGTCCCCTGATTCCGTTACAGGATTGCCCGAATTTGAGGCGGGCGTGCCTTGGTTCCCGCAAGAGGCGAGAAGGACGGTAGCGGCGGTGAGCCATAGGCGAATTCTGGTCATATCCGGGCCTGTTTTCTGCTTCTCAGGTCATCAAACATAGTTGAGAATAATTCGCAACAAAGCGTTGTAGCGACCTTTTGCCCGTTTTTTGCACCTGCGAACCACAAATCTCCCGCTTCGGGAGAATGGAGTTCAAATTTCCGCTGGTTTCCGTTTTACTAACGTTAACCCGGGGAACATGGGGGTTGGTGGTTATGACGACCGACATTGTGGTGGATCTTAGTTTGAAGTCGGCTGAAGAAGTCGCGCTTCTGGCAACCGTGGTGGACGCATTCGTGCAGCAGTTCCTGGGACGGAACCGCAACACAGGCGAGGCCCCGGACATGATGCTTCGTACGGCCTTCACGCCGGATGGCGAAGTCTCGAAAACGGTGATTTTCCAGGACCGCAAATGGGCAGACGCCTTTGTGAATTTCTGGGAAGACCAGAAAGACCAGGCTCACGCGGCCTGATCTGCACC
Source organism: Rhodobacterales bacterium (assembly GCA_014763715.1). Taxonomy (GTDB): domain Bacteria; phylum Pseudomonadota; class Alphaproteobacteria; order Caulobacterales; family Hyphomonadaceae; genus Hyphomonas. The sequence goes on from JACXUV010000003.1 coordinate 66,578, forward strand.
TGAACGCAGCGCGCTTTGCCGCCGCGTCAAAGCGAGTCATTCACCTTCAGGCACAAACCGCCTAAGGGAGGGCCATGAGCCCACCCCTGCCGCCACCGATTTCCAGCTTCACGCCAAAGGTTGCCATTCTCGGCGCCGGTATCGTCGGTCTGGCGACCGCCTTCGAACTGGCCATCAAGCGCGGCGTTCCCGTGACCCTCTATGATCCGGCACCCATGGGCCGCGGGGCCAGTTGGGCCGCCGCCGGCATGCTGGCGCCCGCTTTCGAGGCCGCTGCCGAAGAGGGCGTGCATCCTCACCTCTTCGAATTGTGCATGGAGAGCGCCGAGCTCTGGCCCGACTTCTCCATCGACCTTGCCCATTCGGCGGATACCGATTCCGGCTATAGTGGCCGTCCCTCACTCGCGCTTGCTTTCGACATGGCAGAGACCGCCGCCATGCACCAGCTGGCCCGCGCCCTGGATGCACGCGACGTGGCACATGAGGAACTGCCACCCGCCAGCGCGCACCTGCTGGAGCCCTCCATCGCGCCGGACCTGATCGCCGCCCTGCAAATGCCAACCGACGGCCAGGTGGATAACCGCGCCGTTGTGCGTGCCCTGATCATGGCCCTGCAGCGCAGCCCGCTGGCCACCTTGCGCAGCGAGGCCGCCCCATTGCGCAGCGAAGGCGGGCGCCTCACGCTGGAAGGTCATGATCTGATCCTTGCCGCAGCAGGCTGGAACACCGCCGCCATCAAGGTGGAGGAGAACGGCCAGATGCTCAGTCTCGTGAACTGGGCCCCGGCCCTCGACCAGATCGACTGTTATGGCGGCCAGATGCTGTCAGTCGCGCATGGCTATGGCTCGCCGGAAACGACACTGCGCTGCGGGTCCATCTATATCGCGCCCAAGGCGGACCGTGTGATCATCGGCGCCACGATGGAACCCGGCATAGCCACGGATGCACCAGCCCCTGAGGCCATCGCGGCGCTGCACGCCCGCGCCGCCCGCCTCTGCCCCGTCCTGGCTGAGCTGCCGGTGATTGAGACCTGGGCTGGCATCCGCCCTGGCACGCCGGACCATGCCCCCATGATCGGAGAAACCAACACGCCGGGCCTGTTCGTCGCCGCTGGCCACTACCGGAACGGCATCCTGCTGGCGCCCATCACGGCACGGATCATTGCGGACATGATGCTCGGCAAGTCCCTCAGTGCGCTGCACGCCAGCTTCACGCCGGCACGTGTCTTCGAAGCGGCCTGAACGAAGTTTCCCCAAAAAATTGCCCGGCACTCTTGCATTCCGGTGCTGCGGCCTCTAAGTCGGCGCCTCGGCGAGCCCCGCCCGAAAGCTTAAGGATGCCCGAAATGAAAAACGCACTGCGCCTCGCCCTGCGTTCCAACTTCATTTCACGGCCCCTTCATGACCCGCTTTCTCACGCTCGACGCCCTCTCCCTTTCCACGCCTGACGGCAACCCGCTTTTCCGTGACCTGACGCTCTCGCTTGGCCGCGAACGCGTGGGCCTTGTCGGCCGCAATGGCTGTGGCAAGTCCACACTGCTGCGCGCCATCATCGGCGACGTCACGCCTGCGAGCGGCAACATCCACATTTCTGGCCGTGTCGGCATGCTCCAGCAATCGCTGGACGATGCGCTGGACCTCTGCGGCGCGCTCGGCATCACCGAAGCCCTTGCCTGCCTCGCCCGTCTGGAAGCGGGCGAAGGCAGTGTGGACGATGCCACCGATGCGGACTGGACGCTTCCGGCCCGCGTGGAACAGGCCCTGGCCGACACGGGCCTGCGCGAAATGGCGCTCGACACGCCGGTAGCAACGCTCAGCGGCGGCGAGCGCATGCGCCTTGCCCTCGCCCGCCAGTTGATCGAGGCGCCGGACCTCCTCCTGCTGGACGAACCGACCAACAATCTGGATACGGAAGGCCGGGAAGCTATCGCCACGCTCATGCGCACCTGGCCCGGCGGGTTGCTCATCGCCAGTCACGATCGCGCCTTGCTGGAACAGGTCGACCGGATCGTCGAACTTTCCCCCATCGGCATCACGGTCTTTTCCGGCGGATGGAGCGAATATGCGGCCGCGCGCGATGCGGCCCGCGAAGCTGCTGAAGCGGACCTTGCGCGTGCCAGTGACGCCCTGAAACGTACACGGAAGAGTGCCCAGCAGGCAAAGGAGCGGCAGGACCGCCGCGACAAGGCCGGCCGCGCCACCCGTGCCAAGGGCGACGCGCCGAAAATGCTGCTCGACAAGCGACAGGAACGCGCCGAGGCGACCCGCGGCAAAGGCAGCGCGCTCGCCGCCCGCCAGATGTCAGAGAGCGAAGACAACCTCGCCGCCGCCCGTGCCCGCGTCGAAATCCTCGCGCCAATCACCATGGACCTGCCACCCTGCGGCCTGCCCTCTGGCCGGCGCCTGATCGAGTTCCGGGATGTCCAAATGGCCTTCGGAACACGTCACCTGTTCGGCCCGCTGGACTTTACCCTGACAGGGCCCGAGCGTGTCGCGATCACCGGCCCGAACGGGTCCGGCAAATCCACCTTGCTCCGCCTCGTCACCGGAGACCTGACGCCCACTGCAGGCACGGCCACGCGCCTGACGGACAACTTCGCCCTGCTCGACCAGCATGTCAGCCTGCTCGCCCCCGGCGAGACCATCCTTGAGAACATACACCGGCTGAACCCCGGCCTCAGCGCCAATGCCGCGCACGCCGCCCTGGCCCGGTTCGGTTTCCGCAATGACGACGCGCTGCAGGTGGCGGGCACGCTGAGCGGCGGGGAGAAGCTGCGCGCGGGCCTCGCTTGCGTCTTCGCCCGGCCGGAGCCGCCGGACCTGCTGATCCTCGACGAGCCGACAAACCATCTGGACCTCCGCGCCATCGAAGCCCTCGAAACCGGCCTCAACGCCTGGGACGGCGCCATCCTGCTGGTCAGCCACGACCCAGCCTTCCTGAAGGCGGCGAGGGTCACCCGCGACATCCATCTCTGACAAAGCGCCGCACGCAAATTGATGGAATGGAAACTCCCACAACATTAGATTGCACGAACACACCGGAGCCTCTCATGCCAGCAGCTGCCCCGAACACCCTTTCAGATGGCCTGCCAGGCGGGCTGACAGGCGATCTGATCGTGTTCGACGGGTACTGCGTGTTCTGTTCCGGCTTCGCGCAATTCATGACCCGGCACGACACAGCGCGGCGCTTCCGTTTCGTCACCGCTCACTCCCCCACCGGACAGGCGCTCTACCGGCATCATGATCTTGATCCGGAGGAAATGGAGACGAACATCGTGATCGTCGGCGGGAAGGCATATACGCATATGCACGCTTTCGCCGCCGCAATGCGCACGCTCAGCTGGCCATGGAAGATTGCCAGCATCGTGGGCCTGCTGCCGGATGCAATCTCGAAACCGGCCTATCTGTTCATCGCTCGCAACCGCTACCGCATCGGGCGGCGTGCCTGCCCGATGCCGTCCCCGGAACTGAAGGCGCGCCTGATTGAGTAGAACGGTCCTAATCATTGGCGGATATGGCGTCTTCGGCGGTAAGCTGGCCGACGACCTGTCAGCAGATCCCGCCTTCGATGTGGTTGTGGCCGGACGCAACCTGAGCAAAGCCGCACAATTCTGCACTGGCAAAGCCTGCCGCCCAATGGCTCTGGACAAAGATGCCGCAGACCTTCCCGAAACGATTGCCTCCCTGCAGCCATACCTCATTGTCGATGCCTCCGGCCCGTTCCAGCCGCATCATGACCGGCTCTATCGCGTTGCCGAAGCAGCTCTGGCCTGCAACGCCCATTATCTTGACCTCTCCGATGACGGAGCATTTACAGGCGGTATCGATGCCCTGAATGAGATTGCGCTCGAACAGGGCCTGACATGTCTCTCCGGTGTCTCCAGCGTGCCTGCGCTCTCCTCCGCCGCCGTCGTGGCCCTGGCGGAAGACTTCACCGAAATCGACCATATCGAAAGCATCATCCTGCCGGGCAACCGCGCCCCGCGCGGCCTGTCCGTTGTGCAGGCGATTGTCGGTCAGGCAGGGCGCCCCCTGGCCGTCTGCCGGGCCGGACGATGGGTGCCCGTCACAGATTGGGGCGACCGCCGCACCGTCACGCTCGACGTGTCCGGAGAAACGGCGGTGCACAATCGCTGGGCCAGCCTGATCGGCGCACCGGATCTTGTCCTGTTCCCGGAACATTTTCAGGCCCGGTCGGTCACTTTCCGCGCGGGACTTGACCTGAAGCTTCTGCATGGCGGGCTGGCCTTCCTGTCCCTGCCCGTGCGCGCGGGCCTGATCCGCAGCCTCTCTCCTCTTTCCCCCGTGCTCAAATGGATGGCCGACCGGCTGGAGCCGTTCGGCTCGTCCACGGGGGGCATGCGGGTGTCCGTGTCCGGCCGCATGGCAGATGGGACGCCGGAGCGCCGAACCTGGACCCTTATCGTCCGCGAGGGGGATGGCCCGAACATTCCCGTCATCCCGGCGGAAATCCTCTGCCGCAGGCTGGCCGCCGGCACGCTTGCCCCCGGCGCCCGGCCCTGTCTTGCCGAATTCACACTGGAAGAGGCCGAGATCGCTCTTGCCCGCCTGCGCACCGCCACAGGCCGCACCCGACAGGCGGCACCTTTCCTCTTCAGTGACATTCTCGGCGCCAGCTATGCCGTCCTTCCCGCTCAGATCCGGGAGCTGCATGCCATCGGCTTTGCCCGCCGCTGGACAGGCAAAGCCCGCATCGAACGCGGCACCAGCCTTCTTTCCCGCATCGCCGCCGCCTTTGCCGGCTTCCCTCCCGCTGCGGATGACGTGCCCGTTACCGTCGAGATGACCCGCCACGGCAAGACCGAAACCTGGGTTCGCACCTTCGGGCACCATCACTTCCGGTCTTTCCTGTCGCCCGCTGGCCCGCCTGGCAGCGGCCTGATCACCGAACGGTTCGGCCTGATGCGGTTCCGTATCGGCTTGCAGGTGCGGGACGGGCGCCTGGAATACCCCGTTGTCTCAGGCAGCTTCCTTGGCATCCCTTTGCCCGGTTTCCTCCTGCCCCGCAGCACGACGGCGGAGTACGTCGACACCGAAGGCCGCGCCTGTTTCAGCGTCCGGGTAGACCTGCCACTAGGCGGCCATGTTGCCAGCTATTCCGGCTGGCTGCGCGCGGATGACGATCCACCCCCGGCGGCGTGACGCAGGGCAACATCTGGACGGTTCCGATTGCCCGGCTTAAGTCTGCCTCCGACAAGAGGAGACGCCGCATGCACCAGATTGCCCCGATGAGCGAGGACCAGGAAGCCATCAAGGCCGCCGTCGAAAAGACGCTGGAGCCGTTCGACGACGAATACTGGGGCAAGGTGGACGAGACCGGCAACTGGCCGGAAGAGTTCTGCGACGCCATGGCAAAGGGCGGCTGGCTGGGCATCGCCTTCCCTGAGGAATATGGCGGCGCGGGCCTTGGCCTCACGGAAGCGGCGCTGATGATGCAGACGGTCACGCGCACCGGCGCTGGCTTCTCGGGCGCTTCCGCCATCCACCTCAACATCTTCGGGCCGAAGCCGCTGGAAAAATTCGGCAATCCCGAACTGAAGCAGGAGAACCTGCCGAAGATCATCTCCGGCGAGGAGAAGATGTGCTTCGCCGTGACCGAGCCGAATTCCGGTCTCGACACATCAAGCCTCGAAACCAAGGCAGAGCGCACCAATAACGGCTACGTCATCAATGGCCGGAAGATCTGGACGACCGGGGCCCAGCGCGCCGACAAGATCCTGATCATCGCGCGCACCACACCGAAGGACCAGTGCGCCAAGCCGCACCTTGGCCTTTCCCTCTTCTACACGGACCTCAACCGCAACCGGATCGAAGCGAACCCGATCCCGAAGATGGGCCGCAAGGCGGTGGAGTGTAACACGCTCTTCATCGACAATCTGGAAGTGCCGAAAGAGCACCTGATCGGCGAGGAAGGTCAGGGCTTCAAATACCTGCTGCAGGGCCTGAACCCCGAGCGCGTTCTGTTCGCCGTGGAGAGCATCGGCCTCGGCTTCTCAGCTCTGGAGCGCGCCGCCCGCTATGCCAATGAGCGCGTCGTGTTCGGCCGTCCGATCGGCCAGAACCAAGGCATCCAGCACCCGCTGGCCAGGTCATGGGCGGAACTGTCGGCCGCCGAGCTGCTCGCCTACAAGGCCGCCGGGCTATACGACAAGGGCCAGGATTGCGGGGCCGAAGCGAACGCTTCGAAATATCTCGGCACCGAAGCGGGCTTCCGCGCCTGCGAAACTGCCGTACTGACCCATGGCGGCATGGGTTATGCGAAGGAATACCATGTCGAGCGCATGATGCGCGAAGCCATGCTGGCCCGCATCGCCCCGGTCAGCCGCGAGATGATCCTGAACTTCATCGCCGAACGCGTGCTGGGCCTGCCGAAGAGTTACTAGGGAAACCGTACGCAGATTTTTCCCGCTCCGCCCGCGCGCATGCTCTGACTTCGCTCAGCATGAGCCCTTCGGACGTGCGGCACAAAACCGGACTCATCCTGAGCGAAGTCGAAGGATGATGTACGAGAGACCAGCGCGCCCTACCTCACCCCGCAGGAGAAGTTGATGTCGAAGTGGGCGGTGATGTCGGCGGCGGGGCCTTTGCCGAACTGCTCGACATGACCTGTCAGCGTGCCGGCCATGCGGCGCGTTTCGATTGAGGCCATGTGCGTCTCCAGGGTCAGCGTGCCCTTACCGGAATAGCGCACCGGCGCGCGGGCGGGCGAGTCCTCAGGAAGGTTTTCCGGGCGCATCACGCCGTCGTCCCATTGCAGACTCTGCAGCGGGAATGTGCCCGTCTCGCCGGGGGCAATCACGCCTTCGGTAACGAACGCGACATTGAACCAACGCTCATCCATCGGCCGGCCCAGAAATATAGACAGATTGATCGGCGTCGTCCCGTCACATCCGCCCGCGAGCATCAGATCTGCGGCGACAGGTACCGTCCCGCGCACCGCCACCCCCGTCGCTTCGAAGCTGAAGGCGTTGACCGGTCCGGCGGGCACGCTCTCGGCCACGCCCGGTGCCGCCTGCCGTGGGCCGCCACATGCGCAGAGCAGGGCCAAGGCTGCCATCCCGGCCACCGCCGCGTATGCCATTTGCTTGTCTCGCATGTCCTGCCTACCCCCTGTCCTGCCATCCTCTAGTCTAGCGCGTTCAGAAGGCTTAACGCGGCGTGGCGGCTAAGCCCGCCAGACGGCGCTACATATCGTCGGCCTTGCGCATGTGCTGGAAGAATTCTTCCTTCGTATTGCTGCGCGGATAGGGCTCGAACGGCACCGGCACGCCGAGGAAGGCGCAGAGCGGTTCCCAGCCCTCGCTCGCCTCGTGCACCAGCAAGCGCTCCGGCGGGATGGCCGCCTTCACCGCCACGTCATGGGCAATGTAGGCCGCGATGAGGTCATCCTTCTGCCTCGCATCGCCGAGGCTGCGTTCGATGACCTTCTCGACCATCCTGAACCACGCGACCGCCTGGGGTGGCCAGGTGTCAGGCGCCCACAGGCTGGCCAGGATGGTTTGGGAGATACTGTCGTACCAGCTCTCCGGCGACCGGGTGGACAGGATGATTTTCGCCTCGGGATAATAGTCCGTCACCTCTTTCCAGAAGGCAGCCGTTGGCCAGTCCACAGCCGCGGCATAGCCATCGTAAATGGCGTCGAAGTCCGGCTTGCCCGCCAGCGCGTCATTCCAGAGCGGCACCTGCCTGTCGCTATTCTCGATCACCTCGATCATGTGGTGGCATGGCCAGTAGCCGAGCTGGTCGAGCGCAAGCTTCAGGGACATCGTCCCGGTTCGTCCAAAGCCGACACTGATTACCTTGAGCGTCAAATTCTACTCCCTGATCGCCCGGCCCGACCGGATCAACAGGTGACGCGCTAGCACAAATGCGGCAATTGAAACAGTGTAACCTCAGTGCCTGGGCGTCCGGTCGCGGATCCGGTCGAAGCCCGCTTTCACATTGGCGAAGCGCTCCATGATCGCCGGTTCGAACTCATTATCGGTGAAGATATAGGGCCAGTTGCCCTCGATTCCCTCGCGCACCAGTTCGCCGACATAAAGCGGATCGATACCATGCGCGATGGCTTCACGCGCCATCTGGGCGAATTCGGAATGGTCGAGGTTCGCGGACTCCCCGGTCGTATCACGAGCACCCTTAAAGCGATCCGGCACGTTGCGGGCAGAATCCATGATCTTTGTACGAATAAACCCAGGACACAGAACCGAGACGCCTATCCCACGCGGCTCCAGCTCGGCCCGCAACCCTTCGCTCAGCGCAACAACCCCTGCCTTGGTTACATTATAGGGCGGGTTCGTCACCGGCAGAAAGCCTGCGATGGAGGCTGTCGACACGATCTGCCCACCCTCCCCATGCGCTTCGATCAGAGGGCCAAAGATCTCGATCCCCCACACCACGGACATAAGGTTCACGCCAATGGTCCAGCTCCAGCCAGCGTCGGTCCACTCGCCATAGCGCCCGCCGCCGCCGACGCCTGCATTGTTGACGAGAATATCCACCCGGCCGAACTGCGCCATGGTCGCCTCGGCGGCCGCCTGCAGCTGCTCCTTCAGGGAGACATCCGCGATGACGCCTTCGACATCGGCATTGGTCTGCTTCAGTCCGGCAACCGCCTCATCCAGCGCGGCCTTCTCGATGTCGCACATCATGACCTTCACACCGGCCTGTGCCAGCGCGGTTGAAATGCCGAGCCCGATGCCCGAAGCCGCCCCTGTGACGAAAGCGACCTTGCCTGTGAGATCCTTCATTGTGTCCTCCCATTTTGTTTTGGGGAGAACATGCGCCTTGCCCGCAAAAGGGACAAGTCCGGACGCGGGGGAAATCAGGCGACGTCGCGATTGGCGTCTTGCAGCAATTCCCGATAGCCGGGGAAACGTTTCTCACGGGCGAAATAGGCCCGCACATCCTTCGCTTCCATCGGCGCGGAATACAGGTACCCCTGCACGAACCGGCAACCGGCACTGCGGGCGACTTCCAGCTGCTGACGCGTCTCGATCCCTTCGATGATGCACTCGATGTTCAGGGAGCGGCAGAGGTGCTGGATCGTCGCCACCAAGCCCAGGCCGCGCGCCGTTGAGTCGATTGCAGCACCGAAGCTGCGGTCGATCTTCACGATGTCGAACTCGAGATCCTGCAGATAGCGCAGGGAGGAATATCCCGTACCGAAATCATCGAGCGCGATCTTCAGCCCCAGGAAACGGAACTTCATGAGGTTGTGGCGCGCCTCTTCCATGTCGTTCAGCAGGGACGACTCTGTCACTTCCAGAACAAGACGGCGGCGCACCTCTTCCGGTTCCGTCAGGATGATGGCCACGAGTGCATCGCTTGTCTCGCGGCTGATAATGTCCTGCGCCGATAGGTTCACCGACATGGAGGCAAGTTCCGGCCAATCCCGCAAATGCGCCAGCGCCTTGCGCACCACGACGCGGGTCAGCTGTTGGGTCATGCCCATTTTCTCGGCGATCGAGACGAATTCCAGAGGCGGCACGGAGCCGAGTTCCGGGCTGTCCCAGCGCGCCAGCGCCTCGCACCGGGTCACCTCGCCATCGGTGGAATTCACGATCGGCTGGAACACAAGGCGCAGTTCGGCATCGAGATCCGCCTTCTTCATCGCCTGATGAATGACAGCCTCGCGCATCTGAGACTCGGCATGCACGGCCGAAAATTCAACAGCACGGCCAATTTTGTGTTCCTTTGCACGGAACAGCGCGAAGTCTGCCTGCTCCATCAGGTCACGTGCAGACTTTACCGGAAAGGCGCGTGAGGAATAGCCGACAGAAGCCGACACGCGGCTCGTATCCTTGTTTGGCAGTCGCACAGGCTCGCTCATCGCATTCACGATACGCTGGGCGATGCGCTTGACGTCCTTCTGGCTCACGGACTTGGGCAGGATGTAAGCGAACTCATCGCCTCCCAGGCGCGCCACGCTCGCATCCTCTCCCAGCACCCGTCTCAGCCGTTTCGCCGTCTCGATCAGAACAGCATCCCCTGCCGTATGGCCGAACACATCATTGATCGGTTTGAACCCGTCCAGATCGATCAGGCCGACAACAGGCGTTCTTTTATCCGTTTTCGGATTATATGCTGCATCGACATCCTGGAAGAATTTCCTGCGGTTCGGTAAGCCGGTCAGCATGTCCGTCAGGGCCATGGACTGGTTGGTATCGGCCAGTTCCGAAGCGCGCCGGTTTTCCGCGTTCAAGCGGTTCAGCAGAACAACGGACTGCGCGAGGCGCCGTTTGTAGGATTGGGACGCAAGGAAGAACACAAGATAGGTGACGGCAATCTGCGCTGTTGCGAAATAATAGAACTGCTCGTCCGGATCGAAAAACAGAATGCAGAAAACACTCAGTGTCAGGAATAGGCACATGCCCACAAGGCGCGGACGGGATATGCCGCAAATCGTCGATGACGCGCCGGTGAATGCCGTGAAGAAGGACAGGTACAAACGCTCCTGGTCGGAGGCATAAGGCAGAAGCGCCCAGACCCAGAGCCCGAGACTCGCAAACAGAAGCGACGTCAGCAGTTCCACCTGCAGCAGTTTCCGCTGGACCTTTTCCGGGTGGAGCATCCCTTTCTGGCCGTGATGCCAGATCAGCAAACGGATCGCCCCCAAAAGGACGAAGACAGTGGGCACGCCGATTGTCAGGACGTCCGGAGCTTGCTGCAGGAAGGTCGAGCCGAGCGCGATGACAGCAATCACCAGCATCAGGTACAATGCGGGGATGTTCTGCGTGATGGCTCGCAGCTGCTCCATCATCACGGCTTCTTCCGGCGTGCGCGCATTTTGCAGCATCTTCCGGTATGTCTGAATGTCCGTCTTGCTGAGCATGCTCTCCGCCCGGTTGGTCGCTTTTGACTAAACCGGAAAAACTAATCTTCGGTGGATTGTTCGGGCGAATTTGAGCGCTTGGTTAAGCATGTGTTTAACTTGTTGGAGAGGCCCGGGCCTGTCCAACGCGCAAATGCCGCGATCTGCTGCAGGCATTACACCCTCGCCCTTCCCTATCCGACAGGGTGCCGGGCCGGGCACTCTGCCGCCATGTCACTCCTGCATCCACCCGAAGGCTTCCCGCCGCATCTTGTCATGTTCTGGCCCCTGATCTGGGTCCAGGTGCTGCTGCTCCGCGCAGCGGTGCGGGCCGCCTATGGGAAAGGGACGCAATATCACTGGAGCGTGACGCCGAACGGCCGCGTGTTCCTGACGTCCATTGACTGGCTGCCCCGCCAGAAATCCGAGCCGGCAATCCTGAAACCTTCCATACATGCAAATGATCGTCTCGCGGCGGCCTGCGATGGCCGGGCCTTTACGCCCGATTATGTGACAATCTTCTCCCGCGATGCCTGCCCCGCAGCGGCTGGTGCAGGGCAGCGCAGTCTGCGCCATGTGGCCTTGGCTGCCTTTCTACAGGAAAACCTGCCCCTGCCGGAAACATGACGCGGGCCATTCTCCCCAGAAAACCAATCCCATCCAGCAAGCGCCTTCACGGGCGCCGCAGCTGCTGGAACCTGCAGCGCATCCCCTCTTGCCCCGGGCGCGGGCCACGCTAAAACCGCCCCATGACGAACACGCTTCCCGACCGCCTCTGTGTCGACCCCGACAGCCCGTTCCACGATGCCGACCTGCTGCAGCAGGAAATCGGCGTGCGTTTCAACGGCGTGGAAAAAACCAATGTCGAGGAGTACTGCATCTCCGAAGGCTGGATCAAAGTCGCCGCCGGCAAGGCGCTCGACCGCAAGGGCAAGCCTCTGACCCTCAAGCTGAAGGGCCAGGTCGAAGTCTGGATCAAGGACGGCAGCGAGGGCTGAGCCCCCTTCCGGTTTTTTCCAACTCGCCGTAAGCTCCCCGCAGGGAGGGCCGTTTCATGGCGATATTCATTCTGGGTCTGGTGATCTTTTTCGGCGCGCACGTCTTTTCGGCTGTGCGCTCGCGAGATCCTGAGAAAGATCTCAAGAAGAAGTTCGGCTACGGGCCCTATATGGGGGCCTATACCTTCGTCTCGATCGTCGGCTTCTACATGATCTGCGTCGGTTTCGACGCGACACGCGGAATGGGCCTCGTCTACTCGCCGCCCAGCTGGGGCAGGCATATCAATTTCGCCCTGATGCCCCCGGCGCTGATCCTGTTGGTCGCCTCGCAGCTGCCTACGGGCCGCATCAAGAAATGGGCGAAGCATCCGATGCTGGTAGCCGTGAAGCTCTGGGCCTTCGGGCACTTTTTCGCCACCGGCCAGCTGAACGCCTTCCTCCTCTTCACCGCCTTCCTGACCTTCGCAATCTTCGACCGGATCATGCTGAAGCGCCGCGGCGACAACGGCCCGGCCCCCGATACGCCGACCGTTATCTGGGCAGATGCGGTTTCGGTCGTCGCCGGGGTCGCCCTCTATGTCGCGATTGCCTGGTACCTGCACCCGATCCTGTTCAGCAATGGACGTCCGGTGATCTGACCGCCGGGATGACTTCCTTGTAATCCTAACACTTATTCTTGCCGGGAACTGCTGGAGCAGATAAGCCGCAGCGCATGTCAAAGCAAACCAAGATCACCCGCAAGACCGTCAAGGACATCGCCAGGGCAAAGGGCGGTACGCCGCTGGTCATGCTGACAGCCTATGACGCGCCCATGGCCGAACTGATGGACCCGCACGTGGACATGATCCTCGTCGGGGACAGCCTTGGCATGGTAGTGCACGGCCTGCCCTCCACGGTCGGCGTCACAATGGAAATGATGATCCTGCATGGCCAGGCTGTGATGCGCGGCTCCGAAGAGGCCTTCGTCGTGGTCGACATGCCCTTCGGCAGCTACGAAACGAGCGAAGATCAGGCTTTCCTCAACGCCGCCCGGATCATGAAGGAAACCGGCTGCCAGGCCGTGAAGATCGAAAGCGGTGCCTATGCTGCCAAGCAGATCGCGCATCTGGTCGAGCGCGGCATCCCGGTCATGGGCCATGTCGGCCTGCGCCCGCAGGCGATCAATGTTGACGGGGGATTCCGCGCCAAGGGCCGGACCGAGACTGAGCGCGAAATCGTCATCAACGAGGCCCGCGCTGCCGACCGCGCCGGGGCCTTCGCCATCGTGATCGAAGGGGTTGCCGAAGACCTCGCGGCCGAGATCACCGCCGAAGTCAGCTGCCCCACGATCGGCATCGGCGCCTCCGCCGCCTGCGACGGCCAGGTCCTGGTCGCCCAGGACATGCTGGGCCTGTTCGACTGGGCGCCCAAATTCGTGCGCCGCTATGCCGACCTGCGTACCGCCTCGGAAAGCGCCATCAAAGCCTATGCCGAAGACGTGCGGACCCGTAATTTCCCCGGAAAAGCCGAAACCTACAGCCTGCGAAAACCTTGAAGCGAACAGCGCTGGCACGTTGCAGCCAGCGGCGGCGGCGTCTAGGTTCCCGCCAGAGTTCAGAACCCCTACCGGAGCGGCCCCTTGAGCGACATTTTTGAAGAAGTCGACGAAAGCATTCGCCAGGACAAGATCGAGACCGCTTGGAAGCGGTATCGCCTGTTCGTCTATGGCGGTGCGGCGCTTCTGATTGGCGGCGTGGCCCTGAACGAATTTGTGCTTCATCCGCACTTCGCCAGGGAACGCGCCGCCCGTGCGCTGGAGTTCGAGAAGGCGGAAACACAACTTGCCGACGGGGATTATGCCGATGCCGAAGCCGGCTTCCGGGAGCTGGTGAACGGCGAAACCGCCCTGTCCCCTCTGGCCGCCAACTATCTGGCGCAGGCCCTTTACGAAGGCAGCGGCGATGCGGCTGGTGCGACCGAAGTCCTCGAAGCTGCGGGCAAGGCAGACGGCTCTCCCTTTGAGCGCGTTGCCCTGCTGAAAGCCGCCTATGCCAAGGCGGACACGGCTTCTCTGGTTGAACTGGAAACGCTGCTGGGAGATCTCAAGGAAGAGGAATCCGGGCTTGGTGCCCTCGCCCGGGAACTGATCGCCGCGAAAGCCTATGCCGAGGGAGACGCAGCCCGCGCACGGACGGCCTTCAACCGGCTGAAGTTCGACGCGGCAGCACCGCAGGGTGTGATCCGGCGTGCGGAAATCGCCCTCGCGGCCATTCCGATCCCGGCAGACGCTGCCACAGATGAGACTGCTGAAGAGGTTGTGCCTGCTGAGGCTGCCGAAACCACCGAGGAGACCGGTCAATGACCCCAATGCGCAAGTTCCTGCTGGCCGGTGCCGCCCTCGGTTTTCTCGGCCTGACCGCATGTGCGGGCCTGCCCAAGTTCGGGAACAACAAGGCAAAGGAACTGGCCGAGGCTGAAAAGGCCGGGCGGATCACAATGGTCCTGTCCGATGACGAGCTGGCAGCAAGCCCGGACCTCGCAACGGAAACCATCACCCTGCCCCCTGCCAAGCCCCTCGAAACCTGGACCCAGGCTGGCGCCAATGCAGAGAAAGTGATCGGCCACATCAGCGCCGCCGAGACGCTGAGCATTGCGTGGCGCACCAATGTCGGCCAGGGCTCCGGCAAGAAATCCGCGCTGTCCACGCCGCCGGTTGCCAATACGACCACCGTCTTCACACTCGATGCCGAACAACAGATCGTCGCCACGGATCTGGCGAGCGGCCGCACGCTGTGGCGCGAAAAGCTGAAAGGCCTGTCCAAGCGCGACAAGGCCGCACTCGGCGGCGGTCTCGCTGTTGAGGGCGACACGCTGATCGTCTCCAGCGGCTTCGGTTATGTCGCTGCTCTCGACGCCAATACCGGCGCGGAGAAGTGGAAGAACCCGATGAGCTCGCCGATGACCGGCGCGCCGACCATCAAGGATGGCCGTATCTACGTCGAGTCTAACAATAACGAGATCTTTGCCCTGTCGATGGAAACCGGCGAAATCGAGTGGACCGACCAGGCCATCTCCGAAACGGCCCGCGTTCTGGGCAGCCCCAGCCCGGCCGCCGTGGAAGACTTCGTCATCGCGCCCTTCTCTTCCGGGGAAGTCATCGCCTATCTCGCCTCCAATGGCCGCCGCCTCTGGACCGACGCCATTTCCAGCGCAGGGCGGTTCACGCCGATTTCCGAGATCAACGATATCGGGTCTCGTCCGGTTCTGGCTGGCGGCATCGTCTTCGCGTCCAGCCAGTCCGGCATTACCATTGCTATTGACGGGCGTAGCGGCCAGCGCATCTGGTCCAAGCCCATCGGCTCGACCCAGGCACCGGCAGTGACCGGTGAGCAAATGTTCGTCATCGGAACGGATGGCAAGCTGGCTTGCCTCAAGACCACGACGGGCGAAGCCTATTGGGTGACCCAGCTGCAGCAATTCGAAAAAGAAGAGAAAAAGAAGAAGCGCATCTCGTATTCGGGGCCGATTGTCGCCTCCGACCGCGTGCTGGTCGTGTCTTCAACCGGGCACCTTCTCGCCTTCTCTCCGCAAACCGGCGAAGAAGTCGGTTCGCTAAAACTGGGTGACCGCGTCTACCTCGAACCTATCGCCGTGCAGGACAAGCTCCTTGTCCTGACGGATGATGCAAAACTGATCGCAATCAAGTAAGGGGCGGCGCCGGCAGGCGCGAACCCCCGTTTACGTCACGGGCCTGCCATGCCGCTCAAACTCGCTATTGTCGGACGACCGAACGTCGGAAAGTCCACCCTCTTCAACCGCCTCGCCGGGAAGAAGATCGCCCTGGTCGATGACCAGCCGGGCGTCACGCGCGATCGCAAGGAAGCCGAGGGCCACCTCGCCTCGCTGCCGCTGATCCTGATCGATACGGCCGGCTATGAAAGCGTCCATGATGACAGCCTCGAGTCGCGCATGCGCGAACAGACCGAGGCCGCCATCGCCGAAGCCGAACTCTGCCTGTTTCTTGTCGATGCCCGCACCGGCCTGACGCCGGACGACGAGACCTTTGCCATGCTGCTGCGCAAATCCGGCCTGCCGGTCGTGCTCGCGGCCAACAAGGCGGAAGGCCGCCAGGGCGAAGCTGGCGTACTGGAAGCCTGGCGGCTCGGCTTTGGCGAACCGGTCGGCCTGTCAGCTGAGCATGGCGAAGGCTTTGCCGAGCTTTTCGAAGCGATCCGTCAGGCCCTTGGCCCGGAGGCTTTCGAGAAAGCCATGGAAGAGCCGGAGCCTGACTATGCGCGTTCCGGCGGCGAAGACATTCTCGAAAAGCTCGCCCATATCGACATTGATGATGACACGCTTTCCGACGACGACCTTGTCGCCGCCATCGAGGAAGCTGATGTCGATGTGGAACCGGAGCCTCCGCGCCTGGACAAGCCAGTCAAGCTGGCCATTGTCGGCCGCCCGAATGCCGGCAAATCCACCCTCATCAACCAGCTGCTGAAATCCGACCGCCTGCTGACGGGCCCGGA
Source organism: Rhodobacterales bacterium (assembly GCA_014763715.1). GTDB lineage: Bacteria > Pseudomonadota > Alphaproteobacteria > Caulobacterales > Hyphomonadaceae > Hyphomonas. The sequence continues at coordinate 82,914 of JACXUV010000003.1, forward strand.
AGCCGGCATCACGCGCGACTCCGTCACGCTGGACTGGGAATGGGAAGGCCGCCGTGTGCGCCTGGTCGACACGGCGGGCCTGCGCCGGAAGAGCAAGGTGCAGGAACGGCTGGAGCGCATGTCGACGGCCGAAACCATCCGCTCCCTGAAATATGCCGAAGTCGTCGCGCTGGTGATGGACCCGCACGACGCGCTGGAAAAACAGGACCTGCAGATTGCAGACCTCTGCCTGCGCGAAGGGCGTGGCCTCGTCCTCGTCGTGTCCAAATGGGATACGGTGAAGGATCAGGATGGCGCCGCGCGCCACATCCGCGATCTCGCCAACCGTCTTGTGCCAAATGCGGGCGGCGCGCCGGTCGTGTACCTCTCTGGCCTGACGGGGAAACATGTCGACCGGCTGATGCCCGCCGTGCTGCAGGTTCACAAGGACTGGACGGCCCGCGTGAAGACCGGCGACCTGAACCGCTGGCTGCGCCACACGATCGAGCGCCATCCGCCCCCGGCGGTTCAGGGCAAGCGCATCAAGCCGCGCTACATGGCGCAGATGAAGTCGCGCCCGCCGACCTTTGTGCTGATTGCGTCGCGCGGTGACCAGATGCCGGAGACCTACAAACGCTATCTGATCAATGAGCTGCGCAGCGATTTCGACCTGCACGGCGTGCCGATCCGCCTGTTCGTCCGCCAAGGCAAGAACCCCTATGCCGGAAAGCCGGGCGGGTTCAATAAACCGCCCTCGAAGAAAGGCAGCAAGGGCTGAGCCCTGCACACCGGAATGTTATTCGTCTGAGAGTGCCAGCCTTTATATGAAGGTGTGCACATAAGCAGGAGCATCGGGATGAATCAGATTCAGGACATCGTGAAGACCTATTACGGGGAGACCCTGTCTGGCTCGAACGATCTGAAAACCGATGCCTGCACCACAGCAGACCGTCCGCCGCCGCATGTCTCCGCAGCGCTCGCCGCCGTGCATGACGAGGTGGCCGGCCGCTATTATGGCTGCGGCCTCGCCATCCCGTCAGTGCTGGACGGGCTGAAGGTTCTGGATCTTGGCTGCGGCGCCGGGCGCGACGTGTACGCGCTGGCAAAACTGGTTGGCCCGGCAGGTCATGTCACCGGTGTCGACATGACGGATGCCCAGCTGGATGTCGCTCGCCAGCATGAGGCCTGGCATGCTGAACAGTTCGGCTATGACGCGCCGAACACCCGTTTCGTGAAGGGATACCTCGAAAAGCTCGGCGAACTGGACCTTGAGCCCGGCAGCTTTGACCTGATCATCTCCAATTGCGTTATCAATCTGTGTACCGACAAGCCGGAAGTGTTCCGTCAGGCCCACCGCCTGCTGAAGCCCGGCGGTGAGCTGTATTTCTCCGACGTCTATGCCGACCGGCGCATCCCGGCAGATCTTGCTGCCGATCCCGTGCTTTATGGCGAATGCCTCTCCGGCGCGCTTTACTGGGGAGACTTCCAGTCCATCGCCAAAGCCGCCGGCTTTACCGATCCGCGCACAGTGAACCATCGCCGCCTCGGTATTATCGACCCTGTCCTCAAGGACAAGCTCGGCCCGATCCGCTTTGCATCCGTGACTGCGCGGCTGATAAAACTGGATGAGCTGGATGCGGCCTGCGAGGACTATGGACAGGCCGTGATCTACAGGGGCGGTATTCCAGGCATGGAGCAGGTGTTCGTGCTTGATGCAGAGCACAGCATCGAAGCGGGCCGGGTCTTCCCCGTCTGTGGCAACACGCTGGCCATGCTGAGGGATACCCGCTTTGCTCCCTATTTCGACGTCATCGGCGACGGCGCCACACATTACGGCCTGTTCCCCGGCTGTGCCGCGCCGGATGTGTTCGCCGCAACCGGTGCAGACGAAGCCCCTGCCTCCCCCGGCGGCTGCTGCGGCTGATCCTTTCAGACTAGCTAGTTCTCCGGCTTGCCTTTCCATGTAACAATATATAGACATCTATATATTGTTACAGATGGAGGCACCCATGCTTTCCCGGCGCGCACTTCTGGTGACTGGCGGCGCCAGTATTCTCGTCCTGGGCGGCGGCTATGCCAGCCTTTCAGCGATGAGCAATATCGCACCGGCGCGTGAGCCGTGGCGTCAGGCTACGCGGGGCTTCGGCGACGTTCGCTTCAATGCCGCAGCGTATGCAATCCTTGCTCCCAGCCCACACAATCTCCAGCCCTGGATGATCCAGATGGAGGGGGAAGACAGCCTCACCCTTTTCTGCGACCTCACCCGGCGCCTGCCTGAAACAGATCCGCCGGACCGGCAAACGACGATTGGCCTTGGCGCCTTTCTCGAACTTCTACGTCAGGCAGCCGCCGAACAGGGACACAGGCTGGAGATCACCCCCTTCCCGGATGGGGAACCCGGCGACCGCCTGGATGAGCGCCCCATCGCACATGTGCGCTTTATTGAAGATGACAGCACTGAGCGCGATCTGCTGTTCGGCCACGCTCTCCGGCGGCGCACGGCGCGGCTGAAGTTCGATCCGGGGCGGCCGGTACCATCCGACAGGCTGGCGGCCCTGATGAAGATCTCAACCGCCCGGCCTGGTCTCGACACGATCCGCGTGGACGGCAGTAGTGAAACCGGAATGGTCAGCTGGCTGAAGGACATCTGCAAGCGCGCCTGGGAAATCGAACTCCGCAAGCCAGAGACCTGCCACGAGAGTTCTTACCTGACGCGCATCGGCGCGAAACAGATCAATGCCAATCCCGATGGCATTTTCCTCGCTGGTCAGATGATGGAAGTCTATCGCATGTCCGGCATGCTGACACAGGAGAACATGGACACAATCGGCTCGCCCGCATGGGAAGCGACGCTCTCCATGTATAACGGCCTGATCGATAGCGCGCCGACCTTCGTCTGGTTTTCCACACCCGGCAATTCGCGCACCGAACAGCTGGACAGCGGCGCTGTCTGGATCCGGCTACAACTCGCGGCGTCCGCCGTGGGCGTCGGCTTCCAGCCTTTGTCACAAGTCCTTGAGGAATACAGCGAAATGGCCGGTCCCTTCGCAGAGATCCATAAGCGTTTTGGCGTATCGCTGCCCGGCCGTGTCCAGGGTCTGTTCCGGCTAGGCTATGCGGGCGGGCAAGGTCCTGCCCCCCGCTGGCCGCTCGAATCGCGGATCATCACATGAGCCGGCCGGCAGGCCTCGCCGGCGACCCGGTCGAGTTTGCGGCGATGACGGAGATTTCCATCATCGCCCATCTGGCCGACAATGCCTTTGCCCGGCATCTTCCGGATGGTCTGACCACAGCGCAATTTGCTGTGCTGAACCATCTGTTGCGGCTGGACGTGGAACAGACGATCGGGGAACTCGCACGCGCTCTTCAGGTGTCCCAGCCAACCATGTCGTCCACGGTGAAGCGGTTGGAAGAGAAAGGGCTCGTCACGCTTGTACCGGGTCCGGATGACCGGCGCATCCGGCGTGTCTCGGTCACCCCTGCCGGGGCATTGACCCGGAAACAGGCTGTGCTGGCGCTTGATGCTTCCAGAAGTGAACTGGCCACGCTCTCGACGAAGGAATGGCAACAGCTCCTGCCGCTTCTGCACAAGCTGCGAGGCGCACTCGATTCAGCGCGTTAAGCCCTAATCTTCCGCCCCGTCGACGCTGCCGCGCAGGGACTTTATCTCTCCGCGCCGTTTCTTGGCCGCGATGCGGCGGCGGACACTGCCCTGCGTCGGCTTCGTCCTGATCCGGCGTTTCGGCTTGATGCTGGCCTTCCGGATCATTTCGGCAAGCCGCTTGCGCGCATCCTCCCGGTTCAGGGCCTGACTGCGATGGCTGCCCGCTTCCAGGATCAGCCGCCCGTCATTTGTCAGGCGGCTGCCAAACAGCTTCACGAAGCGCGCCTTGATCTCTGCGGGCAAGGACGATGCCTCGACATGCCAGGTCAGCTGCACGGCAGTGGAGACCTTGTTCACATGCTGCCCGCCCGGCCCGGAGGCCCTGACGAACGCTTCCGACAACTCCCAAGCCGGCACGACAAGCGTGTCTGATATGCGAAGGTCGCCAAAATCGGACATGGATAAAGCTTAACTCCCCGTTCAGAGACCGTTCAGGCCGCGACTTGTAGGTTTGGCCCAATGCGCAATGCGCGACAACCAGACGGCCCGCCAGATATTCAATGGCAGGCCATTTCGACGGAGGCCATGCCTGCCATGAAACTGATGAATACATTCGGAAAAGCCATGGCTGCGCTTGCCGTCGCTGGCCTGACCATTGCTCCCATCGCCAGCGCCGATCCGGATCGTGGGCGTGACCGGGGAAGCTGGGACCGGGGAGATCGCGGCCATGACCGCGACCGCAGTGACCGACACGACTATCGCGGCGGTGATCGCCATGACTATCGCGGAGACCAGCGCCGCTATGAGCACCGTGACCGTTACGAATACCACGACCGCTACGATTACCGTCGCAGCTACCATCCGCCGCGCTATGCCTATCGCCCGCCCGTCCGGCACTATGTGGCCCCGCCGCGCTATAGCTCCTACGTGACCTATGGCTACCGGACTGGCCCCTATTTCCGCACAGGCTATGTCTCGCCTTACCGGATTGGCGGATATTACCACCCGCACCCGCGCACGGTTTATATCCGTGATTATGGTCGTTACGGCCTGTATGCCCCACCCCCAGGATACTACTGGGTCCACGATTATGATCGTGGTGACGCGATCCTCGCCTCGGTGGCTACAGGCGCAATCATTGGCCTCGTCGTTGGCGCACTCGCCTACGATTAGGCTGATCGGGCGTCCTGCCCGCTTGGTGAACGCCCGGACGACTTCCCGCGTCCGGGCGTTTTTCGTTCATCCGGAGAAATCAGGCCAAAAAGTCGCGTTCTTAACTTTTGAATGGCGCAAATCATGCTTAACTCCGGATTGTCTGGGATGGTCCCGGGCAAAAGAACGCGCCTGTTGCGCGCCTGAAAGGAGGTGATCCATGTCAAGTGAGATTCTAGGTGAGGCCAAACGGTCCAAGTCCTATGGTGTCTGGCTGGAGCAGCCTCTGACCAGCGCCTAGAGATTTGTGCCGGCGCGCTGCAATGCCGCCGGGACCTTTGTCCTCAACGGACTCACGGGAGCCGCCCTCATCAGGGCGGCTTCTTTGATTCCGGACAGGACTTTCAGCCCATACGCACCCGGCGGTGGCGGAAACGGGTTCGCGCGGGCGCTCAATTCGGCTATCTGGCTGCAAACGCCAGAACGGAGACCAGCCCATGACCGTCCTCACACACGCCGCTTCCGGATGGACCATCGGGACAGGCAAGCCGCTCTCCGTCATCGCGGGCCTGAACGTGCTGGAAGATGAGGGCCTTGCCCTCGAAATCGGCAGCGAGCTGAAGCGCATCTGCGGCCAGCTGGGCCTGCCCTATGTGTTCAAGGCAAGTTTTGACAAGGCGAATCGCTCCTCGATCAAGTCCTATCGCGGCCCCGGCATGGAAGCGGGCCTGAAAACGCTGGCCAGCGTGAAGGCGAAACTGGGCGTGCCGATCTGCGCAGACCTGCACGAGTCCGCACAGGCCGAACCGGTCGCCGAAGTGGTGGACATCGTCCAGATCCCCGCCTTCCTATGCCGCCAGACGGATCTCGTCGTGGCCACGGCCCGCGCCACGGCGGCAGCTTGCGGCATCGTGCAGGTGAAGAAGGCCCAGTTCATCGCGCCTTGGGATACGAAAAACATCGTCTCCAAGATCGGCGAAGCGGCCGATGTCGGCGTGATCCTTTGCGAGCGCGGCTCCAGCTTCGGATACAACAATCTGGTCGTGGACATGCTGGGCATTCCGGAAATGCAGAAGCTCGGCTGCCCAGTCACCATCGACGCGACCCATGCCGTGCAGCTGCCGGGCGCTGACCCACGCACAGCCGGCGCTTCGACGGGCGGACGCCGCGACGGGGTCGCCATAATCGCCAAGGCCGCCATCGCGTCCGGCGCAGATGGCGTCTTCCTTGAATTCCATACCGATCCGGACAAGGCCCTGTGCGACGGCCCCAGCTGCCTTCCGATTACGGATGCCGAGGGCCTTCTGACGACACTGAAGGCATTGCACGAGGTCGTCTCCGCGTGATGCGGAAAGCCGAACAGGAAACGCGCGTCATCCTGCTGAACAAGCCCTATGGTGTGCTCTCGCAGTTTACCGACCGGGGGAATGCCGGCTCGAAGCGGCGCACCCTGTCGGAACTGATCGACGTGCCGGGCGTCTATCCTGCCGGGCGGCTGGACCAAGACTCCGAAGGCCTCATGATCCTCACCAATGACGGCCGCCTGCAGCACCAGATCGCCAATCCGGCAAACAAGATGCCGAAGACTTATTGGGCGCAGGTGGAAGGCCTTCCCGATGAAGCTGCCCTGCAGAAATTGCGAGAGGGCGTCGAGCTGTCCGACGGCCTCACCGCCCCGGCAAAGGCCCGCACCCTGCCCGACCTCGAGCACCTGTGGCCGCGCGTCCCGCCGATCCGGTATCGCAAATCCGTTCCTGACAGCTGGATCGAACTGACTATTACCGAAGGGCGGAACCGGCAGGTGCGCCGCATGACTGCTGCTGTGGGGCACCCGACCTTGCGCCTCATCCGGGTGCGCATCGGAGCGTGGGAACTCGGCAAGTTGCAGCCGGGTGAATGGCAGGACGGCCAGGTGCCGCCACCACCGAAACAGAGGAGCCGTGGCAGCTTGCGCCACTGACACCAGAGGGCAGACCAACCCCGGGGGAATACAGAATGGAAAATACCGTGCAGCTCCAGTCCATCGGCAGCTGGTTTGATCAGAATGCACCTCAATGGGCGCAGGACACCGCCAGCTACATTGCCTCCGTATGGAACCAGGGCGACTACGGCCTAACCTATGGCGAGATCATCATGGCGGTCTTCATCGTGATGGTTGCGCTGATGGTGCGCGGCTTGTTCGCACGGGTCATCGTGGCCTCCATCATGCGTGTGGCGTCGGGGACAAAGACGCGACTGGACGATGCCCTGATCAACTCCATCTCGACACCCTTGAAGGTCGTGCCAGTCATCATCGGTATTTATATCGCCCTTCAGGTCACAGACATTTCCGGGGACGCGGAAATATATGCCAACCGGATCCTGCGTTCGGTCATTACCCTGGCGGTCTTCTGGACTCTGGCACGCGCGGTCAACGCGTTCGAATTCATGTTCGGAACGCTCCGCAATGCCCTGTCATCCGCCGCTGTGGACTGGATGGTGAAAGCGCTTCAGGTCCTGCTGGTCGTGCTGGGTCTCGGCGCGGTGGCTGAACAATGGGGCATTCAGATCGCACCGCTTCTGGCCGGGCTGGGCGTACTGGGGATTGCTGTCGGCCTCGGCGCGCAGGACCTGTTCAAGAACCTCATCTCCGGCATCCTGATCATCACAGAGAAACGCTTCCTGCCAGGCGAATGGATCAAGGTGGAAGGCGTGGTCGAAGGAACCGTGGAGAAAATCAATTTCCGTTCTACCCTGGTCCGCCGCTTCGACAAGAGCCCGGTCTATGTGCCCAACAGCGCCTTGTCGGATGCTGCCGTGACGAACTTCTCGCGCATGACATACCGGCGGATCAAATGGGTCATCGGGGTTGAGTACCGCACCACTGTCGACCAGCTGAAATTCATCCGCGACGAGATCGAAGCCTGGCTGTGGAATGACGACCGCTTCGTCAAACCGCCCGAAGCGGCGCTGTTTGTGCGCGTCGACAATTTCAATGCCAGCTCCATCGACTTCCTCATCTACACCTTCACGAAGACGAAGGACTGGGGCGAGTGGCTGGCCATCAAGGAAGAGTTCGCCGTTGTCGTCATGGATATCATCGAAAAGGCTGGCACCAGCTTCGCCTTCCCGAGCCAGACGATCTACATGCAGGAAACCGACCCGCCGGAAATCATGGCTCCACCTGCGCGCAGCGAAGGCTTCGAGCGTGCGCAGCTGCGGATGAAGGACGTCAAACGCCGCCGGGGCATGGGGGAGGCAGACGACGAGGGCTAACCGCCTGACGGCGTGGCCTTTACTCGTCGCCGGGCACAGGCTCCGGTGGCACCAGCGCACACAACAGCGGTGCGGCATCCTCCAGGGCAGCAAAGAGCGCCGTATCATCCAGAGTGTTCAGATGTGCCGTGAAATGGCCATCTGCGCACTCCGGCCCGATCCTTGTGGGCGAGCAATCGAGATAAAGCGGTACGTTCACTTTCCCGGGAATCAGGATGGCTGCGATCTCTTCCTGCCCGTATAGCACCACATGCGCGCTCTTCCCGGCTCTGTCGCAGGTATAGTCCATCTCCTGCGTCAGGCCGAGATCGGCGGCCCTGTCCTCCGAAGAGTCTGCATCATCTGCAATATCCGTTGCAGAACCGTCTGAAGACGGCATGTCCGATGATGCTTCAGCACCCACATCATGGGCCGGATAAGCCACCCCCACCGCGTCATCACACGCGGTGAGCGTCAGCAACAAGATTGAGCACAGCCCGGCATAGCGCATCACGCCTGGTCCTCCTCCGCCCTCGGAGGGAAGATAACATGCATGATGCAAAACCGGAAATCAGGCCGTTTTTACCCAGGCACCCGGCGCATTCGTCTGGTAACCGAGCGAGCGGTAAGCCGCGTCGATCAGGCTCTGTCCACGGTCGTTCAGCAGAATGCCATTACCCATCTGGTTCATCGTATAGCTGAAGGCGAGACCGCAATCCGGATCGGCGAATCCGATGGAGCCCCCTGCCCCGACATGGCCGAACGCCCGTTCGCCCATGATGGCGCTGGTCCCCGGCCCCATCTTGCGCCGGCGGTTGTCCATCGACTTCATGAAGCCAGAGGCAAAACGGCTGGGTATCAGCAGGGTCGCATCGCGATGCGTTGCCGTCGACACCATGGTCATGTTCTGCAGGCGCTCCGCCGAAACCAGAGAGCCATCATTGGTGGCGAGCGGCGTATACATCGCCACCTGTCCGCGCGCATTGGAGAGGCCGCCGCCACCGCCGATCTCAGCGGCCTGCATCTTCCGGTCGTTGAAGTCCCAGCCGCCCGTGTTCATGAAGCTCTTGTGCTGGATCGAGTCCGGCTCCGTCATCAGCTTGATACCGAATTCCGTCGCTTCATCACCTGGCTGCGGGGCATAGGGACGGATCGGCGCGATGTGCACATCTTCCGTTTCCGGAAGGCCCAGCCAGAACTTCGCGCCAGTCTTCTCCGCCACTTCTTCCCGGAAGAATGTGCCGAGCGACTTGCCCGATACGCGGCGGACCAGCTCACCGACAGTCCAGCCGAAATTGATCATGTGGTAGCCATTGCGTGTGCCCGGTTCCCAGAAGGCTTCTTCATCTTCCAGGCGGCGGATCATATAGTCCCAGTCGGCAAAGCCGCCCGGCTTCACCGGATCGCGTAGTGTGGGCAAGGCGCTTTCATGGTTCAGCATCATCTGAACCGTGGTCTTTTCTTTCCCGTTTTTGGCAAACTCCGGCCAGTACTCGGAGACCAGCGCGTCGGGATCAAGTTCGCCCCGGTCGATCAGTATATGCGCGCACAATGCTGTGGCCGCTTTGGAACAGGAGAAGACGATGGAGATCGTGTCTTCCCGCCAGGGATCGCCCGTTTCCGGACTGGCCATGCCGCCCCAGAGATCCACCAGCGTTTCGCCATTCACAGACAGGCAGACCGATGCGCCGACTTCGCCGCGCTCTGCAAAATTCTTCTCGAACTCGCGCTTAACTTCCTCAAAACGCGGATCGCACCGCCCGTCGACGTTTGCCGTCATCTGTTTTCCTCCCGGTATGTTTTGCCGGGAGCATAAGCACCGCGCACGCGGGATGCGAGCACGAAAAGGGCCGTACCTTGCGGCACGGCCCCATAACGTCGCGGCAGGGTCTGCCGGTTAGCTGGCGGCTTCCTCGGTGGGGTTCGCCTTACGCTTTGGCTTCTTCTTCAGCTTCTCGGCTTCGTATTTGAAGGAGAGCTTGCTATCATCGCCCTTGTCGATGTCGATATGGACCACGCCGCCTTTCTGGAGCTCGCCGAAGAGAAGTTCCTCCGCCATCGGCTTCTTGACGTGTTCCTGGATCGTCCGTGCCAGCGGCCGGGCGCCCATGTCGGCATCGAAACCGCGCTTGGCCAGCCAATCGCGTGCCGCCTTGGTGATCTCGATCGAGACATTCCGGTCTTCCAGCTGCACTTCCAGCTGCAGGATGAACTTCTCGACCACGCGGTCGATGATTTCCGGCGTCAGGCCACCGAAGGTGATCACCGCGTCGAGGCGGTTGCGGAATTCCGGCGTGAACAGGCGTTTGATCGCTTCGTCCTGCTCGTCATCCTTCTTGCCGGCGCCGAAGCCAATGGCGTTCTTCGCGGCATCCGATGCGCCCGCATTGGTGGTCATGATCACGACCACGTTGCGGAAGTCGACCTTGCGGCCGTTGGCATCTGTCAGCGAGCCATTGTCCATCACTTGCAGCAGGATGTTGAACAGGTCCGGGTGAGCCTTCTCGATCTCGTCGAGCAGCAGGACGCAATGCGGATGCTGGTCGACGCCATCGGTCAGCAGGCCGCCCTCATCATAACCGACATAGCCCGGAGGCGCACCGATCAGACGGGAGACGGTGTGCCGCTCCATGTATTCCGACATGTCGAAGCGCAGCATCTCGACGCCCATGATGGAAGCGAGCTGCTTGGCGACTTCGGTCTTGCCGACGCCGGTCGGGCCGGCGAACAGGTAGGAACCGATCGGCTTGTTAGGTTCGCGCAGGCCTGCACGGGCGAGCTTGATCGAGGCAGACAGCGCCTCGATGGCCTCGTCCTGACCATAGACCACGCGCTTCAGATCGGACTCCAGCGACCGCAGCGCCTCGGCATCGTCGCTCGACACCTGTTTCGGAGGAATGCGGGCGATCTTGGCCACGACGGCCTCGATGTCCTTCTGGCCGACCGTTTTCTTGCGCTTGCTGGACGGCAGCAGCCACTGGGCGGCGCCGGCCTCATCGATCACGTCGATGGCCTTGTCCGGCAGTTTGCGGTCGGTGATGTAACGGTCCGACAGTTCGACCGCCGACTTGATTGCATCATTCGTGTACCGAAGGCCGTGAAAATCCTCGAAGCGGGACTTGAGGCCCGTCAAAATCTTGATTGCGTCCGGCACGGTCGGCTCCACAACGTCGATCTTGCGGAACCGGCGGGACAGGGCCCGGTCTTTCTCGAAGTGCTGCTTGTATTCCTTGAACGTGGTCGAACCCATGCAGCGCAGGCCACCGCTTTGCAGGGCCGGCTTCAGCAGGTTGGAAGCATCCATCGCCCCGCCGGACGTGGCGCCTGCCCCGATGATCGTGTGGATCTCATCGATGAACAGGATGGCTTTTTCCTGCTGCTCCAGCTCCTTCATCACGGATTTGAGGCGTTCCTCGAAGTCGCCGCGATAACGCGTGCCAGCCAGCAACGCGCCCATGTCGAGCGACCAGATGATGGCCTCATCCAGGATCTCCGGTGCTTCGCCATCAACGATCTTCTTGGCGAGGCCCTCGGCGATAGCCGTCTTGCCGACGCCGGGATCCCCCACGAGAATCGGGTTGTTCTTGTTCCGCCGGCAGAGCACCTCGATGCAGCGGTTGATTTCCATGTCGCGGCCGATCAGTGGGTCGATCTTGCCGGCACGGGCCTTGGCGTTGAGGTTCACACAATAGGCGTCGAGCGCCTCATGCCCCTGCTTCACCGCTTCCTCTTCGGCCGGCTCGGCTCCGCGCGGGCTGGACGGACGGGACATGCCCGGTTGCTTGGCCACGCCGTGAGAGATGAAATTGACCGCATCATAGCGGGTCATGTCCTGCTCCTGCAGGAAGTAGGCGGCATGGCTCTCACGCTCGGAGAAGATCGACACCAGCACATTCGCGCCGGTGACTTCGTCGCGGCCAGAGCTTTCGACGTGCAGGATGGCGCGCTGGACAACCCGCTGGAACGCGGCGGTTGGCTGAACGCGGCCTTCCCCGTCTTCGACGATCAGGCTGGTCAACTCGTCATCAATGTAACGAACCAGTTCGGCGGTCAGGACCTCTATATCGACCTTGCAGGCCCCCATCACTTCCCGGGCATGTTCATCCTCTGTCAGAGCCAGCAGGAGATGCTCAAGTGTGGCATACTCATGCTCCCGTTCGGAGGCCAGGGTGAGGGCCTTTTCAAGAGCCGTTTCCAGGGAGGGGGACAAGCGTGGCAATGTGGAAGCCTTCCGGGGTTAGAGGTCTAGTCGTCTTTCTCCATGACACATTGGAGAGGGTGTTCGTGCCGCTTCGCAAGGTCAAGCACCTGGGCAACCTTTGTTTCGGCCACCTCATATGTGTAGACCCCGCACAATCCGACACCCTTCTGATGCACGTGAAGCATGATGCGGGTCGCCTGCTCGCGCGAGCGGTTGAAAAACCGTTCGAGGATGAACACGACGAATTCCATCGGCGTGTAGTCATCGTTGAGCAACAGCACACGATAAAGCGAGGGCTTCTTGGTGCGCACACGCGTTTGTGTGGACAGGCCATATTCGATCCCGTCATCGCCTGTGCCCCCGTCGCCGGGCGGTGCCGGCGGCTCGGGATCGTTCATTCGGAAATGCGGGATACCCTTGCTCATACTTCCTAAGATATACGGTTCATGGCGAGATTGAAGATGCATCACGCGGCAATTTCATGAACTGCCTGCTTTTAGGGCATACGCGATCAGCGGGAACCTATCAGTTCGAGTAGTTCCTTCACCCGCTTCGCATTGGTTCCCATATCGGAATACCCAATACGTGAAGCAGAATACACAGCCACGCTGGAGCGGGCTGGATCGCCCTCCACCGGAACGGCCTGGACATAAACATCATCCTTGAATTTCATCAGCGGCGTAACGGCGACGAAGGAAATCCGCAGCGTATCCGGGTCAGAGGCACGTAGCCGCCATTCGATTCGCTCCAGAACCAGGTCCATGACGACATCGAACACCTGCTTGGGTGACTTGCTGAAGACAGGCGCATCCTCGTTCACGCCTGCCATGCCAGCAAAACCGGCCGGCGCGACCAGCCAGTTGTTCGGACGGCTCGGACGCTTCAGGGCGGGAAACTCAATCAGGTCTGGCATGCGCGGCATGTGGGCATCTAACCGCGTTCCTGCCGCATCGCCAATCCCGTTTTCCGGTCACGCGTCTCGAGGGAAGTGCCGTGCCATAAAGCCAGGCAGAACAAGCACCTGCGGTCCCGAAACAAAAGAACCGGGCCAATTAGGCCCGGCTCTCCGTAATCTACCACACTCTACCATCAGGCGGTTGGCCCGATCTCGAGAAACTTACTTCGCGGCGAAAGCCATGAACGGCTTGGCAGCGCTGCGCCATGCAGACATGCAGATCTCTGCTTGGGCATTCATCTCTTTCGTATAGGCCGAGAACATGGATTTTGCAAATCCAGCCTGGATTTCCATGACTTCGCGGACGTCTTTTGCGGAGGTGATAGCCTGAGTGGCTTCCACGCCCTGCTCCAGAGTTTTCGTGAAGAAGTCCATGTTCCGGCTGCCCAGCTGGCGCGCCACGTCGGTCGAGGCTGCGGTCCGCTCGCTGAGCGCCTTCATGCCGGATTCGGCATACTCACCGAAAACGCCGGCGAAACCGGAAAGTTGTTCCATGCCCTCATCGAGCATTTTGGTCGTCGTATCCATGGCTGCACTCGCTTCGGCTTTCGCACGTTTCGTGGTGGACGTTTTTGCCTTCGTCATCGGTCGTTCCTTTGTACTGCCCTGCACTTACCCTACGAAAACATTATTACACTTTCCTCTTCGCGTTCGCAATAATTTTTTGTGCGCCGCAACATAAGGCGTTCAGCACGCATTTTGCATCGTCTTTATTACGTTTCCGCAATCCGGGGCCCAAGTTGCCGTTAAGGTGTGGTCAAGGGATTTGGAGGATTCTAGATTAAGCTCCGGAGGGCCGGGGTTAACTATTCGGGAGACTTTGGATGTTCCTGCGCGCATTCGCAGCCCTCACCCGAGCCGTTGGCGCCGCAGCTTTCCTGGCGATAACGGCCTTTGGTGGCGGAACTGCCCTGGCAGAGAAGTACGCCGCGATCGTTATCGACGCCGATACGCAGGAAGTGCTTCACGACCGGCACGCTGACGAGCCGCGCTATCCGGCCTCACTCACCAAGGTGATGACCCTCTACATGCTGTTCGACGCCCTTAAGAGCGGCGAGGTCTCCCTAGACGAGCGTCTGGTCGTCTCCCGCTACGCTGCCAGCCAGGCCCCCTCGAATCTCAAGCTGAAAACCGGCTCACGCATCACCGTGCGCGACGCAATCGGCGCGCTGATCACCAAGTCCGCCAATGATGTGGCCGTTGTCGTGGCTGAGCGTCTGGGCGGAACAGAGAGCCGTTTTGCCCAGCTGATGACAGTCAAGGCCAAGGCACTTGGTCTTGAGAACACCCGTTTCGTCAACGCATCCGGTCTGCCTGATACACGCCAGCTGAGCACGGCGCGCGACATGGCTCTGCTCGCCGAGGCGATGCTGAGCAATCATGCCGATTACTATCACTATTTCGCGACCGAGCAGTTCTCCTGGGGCGGCAAGACCTACAAGAACCACAACAACCTCCTCGGCGAGGTCAATGGCGTGGACGGGATCAAGACCGGCTATACCCGCGCTTCGGGCTTTAACCTGATGGCTTCGGCCAAACGCGACGGGCATCGCATCATTGCCGTCATGCTGGGCGGCACCACGGCCCGTGCGCGTGACAGCCATGTGGAGTCCCTGCTTGAGGCAGCCTTCAGCTCCTTCGCTCTTCCCGCCGATGACCCGGCCCTTCGCAGCCGCCTGGCCTTTGCGATGCTGGAAGAGCCGCTGAGCCCGGAAGCGGCTGCAGAGCCGATGCTGAACGGCAAACCTCTGTCGATGATCCTGGCGGCGGAAGCTGCAGCGGCGCAGGTCGCCGCCAATGACAATACTCCCGCAGAATCGGCCCAAGGCGATGCAGACGACGCCCAGCCTGCCCCCATTCTTGCTGCGGAAACCCTGCCGGCAGTTGTGGCCCCGGCAGAAGAGCCCCAGCAAATGGACCCGGCCGAAACCTCTATCGGACGCTACTATGCCGAAGCGCCGGTTCTGGAGGAGCCAGCCTTCTCACCGGAAGAGTATCGCCGACGCCAACTGGCCAAGTAGGGTTGTCACCGCGTCCGGCTTGCCGGAAAACGCCTCCGATCCTGCAGGAGCAGCGCCGTGGCCCATGAATCCGACATTGAACTCGCCCGCAACACGATCCGCATAGAGCGGGACGCGCTGGAGCAGCTGGAGGCCAGCATCGGCCCCTCCATCGCGGAAGCGGCTGACAAGATCATGGCGACAGACCGTCACGTCATCGTCGCCGGGGTCGGCAAGTCCGGCCATATTGGCCAGAAGATCGCCGCCAGCCTCGCCTCGACGGGCACGCCCAGCTTCTTCCTGCACCCGACCGAAGCCAGCCATGGCGACCTCGGCATGGTCGTTCCGGGCTCCGTCGTGATCGCGATTTCCTATTCGGGCGAAAGCCGCGAACTGGTGGATCTGCTACGGTATTGCAAAGGTAACAACATCCCGCTGATCGGCATGACCCGCTCTGCCGACTCGACGCTGGGCCGGGCTTCTGATGTGCTGCTGGAGATGCCGGTCGTGGCAGAGGCGTGCCCGAACGGCCTCGCGCCGACCTCTTCGACAACCATGGCGCTGGCGCTGGGCGATGCGCTGACCATCGTGCTGATGGCCCGCCGCGGCTTCTCACGGGAGGAGTTCGGCTTCCGTCATCCGGGCGGAAAACTGGGCCGCTCCCTGCAGACTGCAGGCGACTATATCGAGACTAAAACGGATCATATGCCGATTATCTCCGTACAAGCCGATGTTCGCGACGTGATCCTGGCTGTCTCCGAAGGACGCAAGGGATGTGTCGGCGTGATCGATGCGTCCGGCAAGCTGGTCGGCATGGTCACCGATGGCGACCTGCGCCGTGCCATGCTGGCCGGAAAGCTCACCGGCACTGCCGCCGACGTCATGACCCCCGAGCCGAAGGCGCTCGGCCCTGACGACCGCATGTCTGCAGTCATCAAGACTTTCACCGAGCAGCGGATCTCGAACGCCTTCGTGACGGTGGACGGCAAGCCGGTCGGCATCATCGACATGAAGGACCTGCTTGCCGAAGGTTATGTCTGATCCGGCTGAGCCCCAGACCCGTTCTCTGCCCTACTGGCCGAGTTCGAAGACCACATTCACCGTCGCGCTGTAGCCGACTTCACCACCCGCCATGGGTGTGGAGACGGCATCGGCCATCTTGGCTTCCATCATCCGGCCCATCGCCATC
Organism: Rhodobacterales bacterium; assembly: GCA_014763715.1. Taxonomy (GTDB): domain Bacteria; phylum Pseudomonadota; class Alphaproteobacteria; order Caulobacterales; family Hyphomonadaceae; genus Hyphomonas. The sequence goes on from JACXUV010000003.1 coordinate 99,228, forward strand.
GGCGCGGGGGAATAGCTGCCGCTTTCATTGATGGTGACGATCCGCAGGACGCGCAGGCCTGCCGCCTTGGCATAGAGGTCCGCCCGGGCGCGGGCATCAGCCATGGCCTTGCGGCGGGCTTCGTCACGCACATCGGCATCGTCATCGAGGGCAAAGGTCAATCCATTGAACGTGTTGCCACCCGCCTTGACCAGGCTGTCGAGCGTCGAGCCCAGATTGTCGAGATCACGCACCTTCACGGTCAGCTGGTTCGAGGCGGTATAGCCGATCAGCTTCTGCTCCCCGTGGGAGGAACCGTCTTTCAGCTTGGTCTCGATATAGGTGTAGCGCGGCCAGAGCGAGAAATTGGACGTCTGCATGTCCTTCTTCGCGACGCCGGCCTTTTCCAGCGCATCGAACACGCCTGTCATGGATTTGGCCTGCGCTTCCATGGCTGCCGTCGCCGTATCGCCATCTTCCTGCACGCCGGCATTGATGTAGGCGATATCAGGCTCGCGCTTCACGGTAGCTTCAGCCGAGATGGACAGTGTCGTTTCCGGCTGGATCGAGTTCGGCGCCTGATAGAGGCCGGTTGCGGCCTGCTGGGACAGGCCCAGTGCCGGGCCCTGCATCTGGGCACAGGCAGCCTGCGGCAGGATCAGGGCCAGAGCGGCCGTCGAGGCAAAGAGGGGTAACATACGACGCATCAGGATCTCCCATTGGTAATTGACTGAGTGTTCTACCGAATACTCTGGGAGGCAATCTTGTTCCGATTGTGTCTCAGGCCGATGACAAATCAGGCGTTTTCATAGCCTTGCGGGTTCTGGCTCTGCCAGGCCCACTGGTCGCGGCACATGTCTTCCAGCGTCAGCTCCGCCTGCCAGCCGAGCAGTTCCTGCGCCAGCGACGGATCCGCCCAGAAGGCGGCGATGTCGCCTGCCCGGCGCGGCGCAAATTCCATCGGGATGGACTGCCCGCAAGCGGCCTCGAAAGCCCGCACCACATCCAGAACGGACGAACCATTGCCAGTGCCGAGGTTCACCGTGAACGGGCCATGCGTATGGCGGAACCGGTCCAGCGCCAGCACATGGGCGCGGGCAAGGTCCACGACATGGAGATAGTCACGCACGCCTGTGCCGTCGGCCGTGTCATAGTCATTGCCGAACACGTTGAGATGCTCACGCCGCCCCACGGCAACCTGCGCCACATAAGGCATGAGATTGTTCGGAATGTCGTTCGGGTCTTCCCCGATCATGCCGCTCGGATGCGCACCGATTGGATTGAAATAACGCAGGATCGCCACATCCGTCAGCTTTCCTGACCCGGCCACATCGTTCAGCAGCATTTCCGCCGCGAGCTTTGTGTTGCCATAAGGGTTCGTTGGCCGGAGGCGGTGGGATTCGGTATAGGGCAGGAATTCCGGCTCACCATAAACCGTCGCACTGGACGAGAAGACGATCTGGCTGGCCCCGGTTTCCAGCATCGCCTGAATCAGGCTGTGCGTACCCATGACATTGGCGCTGTAATATTCGAGCGGTTTTTCCGTCGACTCCCCCACGGCCTTCAGGCCGGCGAAATGGATGGCTGCTTCGCATTCATGCTTTGCGAGAATCTCGGCGATGCGGCCCGTGTCGCGCACATCGGCCTCATACCAGTCGATCTGCGAATTGGTCAGCTGCCCCACCCGCTCAATCGCCTTGGGTGAGGAATTGACAAAATTATCCACGATCACGGGCTCGTAGCCGCGCGAGACGAGCTCCACACAGGTGTGCGATCCGATATATCCGGCACCGCCGGTCACTAGTACGCGTGTCATGTCCCCTACCTAGCAGGAATTGTGCCCGGTTTCAGAGAGATTGACCACAAGAGCGGTAAGACTCCGTTACCTGTTTCGGCGGGATTCATCAGCCCCATTGCAAGGTGCGCAGCACCCGCCTAAACGAAAGCTTCGGTGGGCCTGTAGCTCAGTTGGTTAGAGCGGACCGCTCATAACGGTTTGGTCGGGGGTTCAAGTCCCTCCGGGCCCACCGATTTTTATTTGCGCCTTGCCACCCACCAACCCGAGGCGCGGGTGTCGGTTCGGGGCTTCACCTCTCACCTCCGCCATTGCCCACCGGAGCACCTTCACAGCCCCTGCGCAGCCGCCTGCTGCTCTGGTCCGCGGCGGGCCGCTGGCGAAACAGCCTCTCCTAACGTCAATCTGTCTCATGGCCTCGCTCCGGAGCAGCTGATAGCCATTTTGATGAAACCGTTCTGCCTGCAGCAGCAGACACAATCCAACGAAGGAGAGCCTCTGATGAAAGCGCTTGTTTATGGTGGTCCTGGCCAGAAAGAATGGAAAGACGTTCCCCGCCCCGAACTGGACAAACAGACAGATGCCGTTGTCCGGATTCTGCACACGACGATCTGCGGAACCGACCTGCATATCCTGAAAGGGGACGTTCCGGCCGTCACCGAAGGGCGCATTCTGGGGCATGAGGGCATCGGCATCGTGGAAGAGGTCGGCTCCGGCGTATCGAACTTCAAACCCGGCGACCGGGTTCTGATCTCCTGCGTCACCTCCTGCGGACGGTGCAGCTATTGCAAACGCCAGCTCTACGCCCACTGCGAAGATGGCGGCTGGATCCTCGGCCACCTGATCGATGGAACGCAGGCGGAATATGTCCGCATTCCACATGCCGACAACAGCCTCTACCCGCTACCTGAAGGTGTCAGCGAGGAAGCCCTGCTGATGCTGAGCGACATCCTGCCGACCGGCTTCGAGATCGGCGTGCTGGCCGGACAGGTCAAACCCGGCGATACGGTTGCCATTGTCGGCGCCGGCCCGATCGGCATGGCGACACTTCTGACCGCACAGCTCTATTCGCCCGGCCGCATCATCATGGTGGACCTTGATCCGGAACGCCTGGCTCTGTCGCGCCAGTTCGGCGCAACCGATACAATCAATTCCGGAGAGGAAAACGCCGTCGAAGCCCTGTTCGCCATGACCAATGGTGTCGGGGTGGATGTCGCCATCGAAGCCGTCGGCATCCCGGCGACATTTGATATCTGCCAGAAATCCATCGCGCCCGGCGGGCACATCGCCAATGTCGGCGTGCACGGAAAGAGCGTGGAACTGCATCTGGAAGACCTGTGGATCCGCAACATCACGCTGACCACCGGCCTGGTCTCGACCTACAGCACCCCGATGCTGTTGCAGACCGTGCAATCCGGCGCGTTCCATCCGGAAAAGCTGATCACGCACCGCTTCGCGCTGGAAGATATGATGCAGGCGTATGAGGTGTTCTCGAACGCGGCCAAGGAAAAGGCCATGAAAGTGCTGATTTCAGCAGACGCCTGATCGCCCCTGCCACAGCCGCCGTCACTGGGCCGCCGCAGGCCCGGCCACATGGCTACAGGGCCTGAATCTCGTGTTCGAAGTACTCGATCGTGGGCTTCAGGCCCTCCGCCAGCGGAATACCCGGCTCCCAGCCAAGGATTTCGCGGGCGCGTGAGATGTCCGGCTGGCGCTGGCGCGGATCGTCCGACGGCAATGGCCGGTGCACGATCTTCGATTTCGAGCCTGTCAGCTCCAGCACGGTTTCAGCCAGCTGGCGCATGGTGAACTCCCCCGGATTGCCGAGATTGATCGGACCGGTCACATCATCGTCCGAATTCATCAGACGGATGAGCCCTTCAACCAGATCGGAGACGAAGCAGAAACTACGCGTCTGCTGGCCATCGCCATAAAGCGTAATGTCCTCACCGCGCAGCGCCTGTACGATGAAGTTGGAGACGACCCGCCCGTCATTCGGATGCATACGCGGGCCATAGGTGTTGAAGATCCGCGCAACCTTGATCGCCACATTGTGCTGGCGGTGATAGTCGAAAAACAGCGTCTCGGCACAGCGCTTGCCCTCATCATAGCAGGAGCGGATGCCGATCGGGTTTACATTGCCCCAGTACTCCTCACGCTGAGGGTGCATCTCCGGATCGCCATAGACTTCCGAGGTCGACGCCTGAAGGATCTTCGCCTTGGTGCGCTTGGCAAGCCCCAGCATGTTGATGGCCCCATGCACACTGGTCTTGGTCGTCTGGACGGGATCGAACTGGTAGTGAATGGGGCTCGCCGGACAGGCCAGATTGTAGATCTGGTCGACCTCCACAAAGAGCGGAAACGTCACATCGTGGCGCATCAGCTCAAACCGCGGATTCTCCAGCAGATGGGCCACATTGGCGCGCCGGCCGGTGAAGAAATTGTCCACACACAGGACTTCCGCTCCGGATTCGAGCAGGCGCTCGCACAGGAAGGACCCAATGAATCCGGCACCGCCGGTAACGAGGATACGGGGAGCGTAATGCATCCCCTGTCGATCTTCTGTTTTTTCACAGGGGTCAAGCATGGAAGGCACGCCTCCCCCTCCGCTCAGCTCACTCCGGCCAGGCCATTCCTGCGGCCGCCTGCATCGAAATAGGCATGCGTGCCCCGGTGCAGGACGGGATCCCCGGGCGCCAACTCATGAGCTTCATAGTCCGCCAGCCCCTTCACATCGGCATAGACCGATCCGAAATCCTGGTAACAGGCATCGAGCAGCGCTTCGAAACTGTCGACAACGAAATAGGTCTGCTGGAAGTCATCGATGATATACTTCGTCCGCATCAGGCGCCGCACATCGAAAGCGATGCGGTTCGGGCTGTCGTCTTCCAGGGCGAACACGGTTTCCTGCGGGCTGGACAGGATGCCCGCGCCATAGATGTGCAGGCCGTCCTCTTCGCGGATCAGGCCGAACTCCACCGTGTACCAGTAGAGGCGCGCCAGATTGTGCAACTGGTCGAGTTGCATCGCCCGTTGCCCGCCCTTGCCATATGCCTCCATGAAATCCGCAAATACCGGATTGGCCAGCAGTGGCACATGGCCGAAAATATCGTGGAAGATGTCCGGTTCCTGCAGATAGTCGAACTCGGCCTCCGGACGGATAAAAGCCCCGGCCGGGAAACGCCGGTTGGCCAGGTGATCGAAAAAGATCTCGTCCGGCACCAGCCCCGCAACCGGAACGACACGCCAGCCGGTGATTTTTTCCAGCTTGTCCGACAGACGCCCCATATGCGGAATGCCCGACGGCGACAGTTCCAGCGCCTCCATGGCCTGCAATGCGGCCGAACAGGCCCGGCCGCTTGTGACCTGCTTCTGGCGCCGGAACAGCCGGTCCCACCGGTCGTGCTCGTCGGCCGGATAGGTCTCCCAAGCCTGATCGATGGTAAAATCCGCCGCGCGGAGGGCGGCGTGATAGCGGTTCTTGAGAGTTGTCGCAGTCATCAAATCACTCGTATCGCAGCCCCAATTGGTTACATATGTAACGAATTGGCTTCCACAGTTCAATTCACCTGCAACGGGTCGACGGGATATTGAGAAAGTGGCAGTAACACTCTGGAAACGGGGGCGGACGTAAGTGTGTACGCAATATGACTGAAGCACAAAGCATCGACCGCACGCCGAAACCGGACGAGACAGCGGCAGTTCCCGTCTTTTCCGTTGTGATCGTGAATTACAATGGCGGCGCCTATGTTCAGGCGGCGCTCGATTCGCTGACGCGCCAGACCCGGCGGGATTTCGAGGTGATTGTCATCGACAACGCCTCCAGCGACGGCTCGGTCGACAATCTCGAAACATCGGGCCTGCCAGCCTTCACTCTACTCGCGGAAACGGAAAACCATGGCTATGCCCGCGGCACAAACATCAGCGTCGCGCAGGCAAGAGGCGAGTGGATCGTCTGTCTGAACCCCGACGCGGTCGCAGACCCCGCCTACCTCGAACAGATTGCCAGCGGCATCGCCCGCAATCCGGCCGTCAACATGTTCGCATCTGCTCAGTACCGCATGGAAATGCCCAGCATTCTCGACGGTGCAGGCGACGCCTACCTCATCTTCGGCCTGCCTTGGCGCGGAGGCTTCGGCCGCCCGGCGACAGAGATGCCGGATGAAGGCGAATCCTTCAGCCCGTGCGGCGCCGGCGCGATCTTCAACCGCGAGCGCTTCCTGCGCAGCGGCGGCTTCGTCGAGGAATTCTTCTGCTTCTGCGAGGATGTCGAACTGGGCTTCCGTATGCGCCTTGCGGGGGAGAAGTGCGTCTTCCTGCCCGGCGCGGTGATCCACCATGTCGGCGGCGGCCTTTCCGGCCGGGCCAGCGAGTTCTCGACTTATCACGGCAACCGCAACCGGATTTGGACCTATGCCCGAAACATGCCGTCCCTCCTGTTCTGGCCGACCCTCCCGGGGCATGTGGTGCTGTCATCCTATGTGCTGGCACGCAGTGTACTGAACGGGCGTTTCCCGGCCACTTGGCGCGGCATGCGCGATGGGATGAAGGGCGCGATGCGGATGCGCAAGGCCGGCAATGACGACCGCAAGCATCACGCATCTCTCTGGCAACTGGCCCGCGCCATGGCGTGGAACCCCTTCCGGATGAGCCAGCGGCGCGTGCACGTGCGCCCCATCCAGAAGCGGCCGGCTGCGGGCAGCATGTCCGCCACCAACCTCAACAAGACGGCCCTCTGACATATGCCGTCCTTCGGAGACCTCTTGCGAACGGCCCGCGGGGTCTGGAAGGCGCTGCCCATTCCGATGCAGGTGCGCCGCGGCGTCGGCAAGTACAGCTGGAAAGCCATCGAACAGGTCAGCTTCACTCTCCGCCGCCGCAGTAAGGGCTGGGACGAGGGGAAACTGTACGTCGCCGGGTTTTTCTCCGAATCCCACGGCATCGCCGCCTCGGCCATCCGGTGCGCCAACGCGCTGGAACATCTCGGCTATCCGGTGGAACGGATAGACCTTGGCCCACCATCGGCCATGGCCCTTCTGAACACGCAGAGCCCGCCCGACGACCTGACCGGCACCTATATCATCCATGTGAATGCGCCGGAGTTTTCGTTCGCGCTGGCGAAGCTCGGCCTGACGCACAGGTCGCGCGCGAGGGTCATCGGCTACTGGGCCTGGGAATTGCCGAAGGCGCCTGAAAGCTGGATTCGGCGCAGCCGCCTCTGCCATGAAATCTGGGTGCCGTCGCAATTCGTGGCGGATGCGATGGCCGCCGCGCGCTGCCCCGTCCACGTCGTGCCGCATCCCCTGCCGGACATGAAGGCCGCCTCCGCCGCGCCATGCCCGTTGGATCTGCCGGCGGACGCTTTCGTCGCCCTATCCATGCTGGACATGCGCTCCTCCCTCATGCGGAAGAACCCGATCGGCGCCATCCGCGCCTTCCGGCAGGCCTTCCCGGACAAGGAAAGTGCGATGCTGGTCATCAAGACACAGCGTGGCGATCAGTATCCGGACTCTACTGTCCGGATGAGAGAAGCCGCCGCCGGAGACCCGCGCATCCTGATCACCAACGATACCTGGTCACGCGCCGAAGTCGACGCACTGATCCAGCGCGCCGACGTTTTCCTGTCCCTCCACCGCGCCGAGGGCTTCGGCCTCGTGATCGCGGAGACCATGCAGCGCGGGAAGCCCGTCATCGCGACGGCATGGTCCGGCAATATAGATTTCATGAGTACTGACTATTTCGGCGCCGTGCCCGTCAGCATGGTGCCCGTGGAGGATCAGGACCAGATCTATGCCGGGCAGGAATGGGCCGAACCGGATATCGCCATCGCCTCCAGAAAGCTGAAACAGCTGTTCAGCGATCCGGACCTTGCCCGCAAGGCGGGAGAGGACGGCTTAACGCGCGTCACCTCCTGTCTTGGACTTTCAGCCTATGAGGCGCATGTCCGCCCCCGGCTGGCCACGGCTTATCCGATTAAGGTGTAGGAGTATACGCGCGAATCGCCCGTGCGGTTCTTGATGTGAATGCCGGTCGCATCGACAGCGATGTTGGAGCGGCTGGCCTCCCCGGTCAGTGCGCCGGGCGCGGCCACGTCCGCATTCGCGATGACCGTGCCGATGGTCAACGAGATCAACCCTGGCGAGGGGCACGCATCGAAGGCCAAGAGACCGCTATGGTGCGCCTGCGAATAGGCCGGATCGACAATCGTCACCATCAGGAACCCTCCGCTGCCTGGCGGGACCACTGTCGCGACGCCGCCGCCTGCAATCTCGACAAGGCCGCTGCAGACGCCGGGAAAGCTCACCTGCTTCTCGCCAGGCGCCGCCGTGAGGCGCGCGATTGCCAGGCCGCCCCGTCCACACTGGTGCGCAGGGTGAAGGCGCTGTCGGCTCCGAGGCTCACCTCGCCGCGCCCGGAATAGTCCTGCTGGAAGATCAGACTCGCAACATCCGTAGACGCATTCCTGTTGATCACCATGCGATGGTCGTCGCCATCATGCGTGAAGAGTGACTGGTCGGACTGAACGCTCAGCCGGCGGGTATCGTTCGCCGCAACATTGCCCCCCAGCTTCGCGACCTCTTCAAGCTCCGCGAAGCTCGGTGCCCACGCGCCCGAGAGGAAGACGAAACGCTCGCCCTCGTCCGCCACCCATGCTTGCCAGCGCGTGCCCGACACCACGAAGACCCAGCCACCAGCGTACCACGCCGTGACCTGCCCGTCCTAACCGCTCCACGCGGCAGTGGCCGAGGCCGGAACGATGTAGCGGTCGCCTTCCGTAGGGCTCAGCCCTGCCACATCCGTGGGACAGGAGATGACCGACAGCTGCACCAGCGCGTCGATCCGCTCCAGCGCCTCGTTGACAGTCACATGTTTCTGCGCCTGCGAGGGCTGAAGATAAGGCAGGCCGAGATGTGCGGAAAAGTCCATTGGGGTCCCCTTGTAGCTGACCCCCGGACCCTAGAGCCGCAATCTATCCCCGGGATTGACCGGCCGGCGCGCCACCCTCCAGCGCGTCCAGCAGGGCCCCGGCGCGGGCCGCCCAGCTCGCCGTTTGTGCACGGTGCATCAGTGCCTTGCGGAGGGCTGGATCAGCCGCATCGGCAAGGCGTTTCACCGCCGCCGCAAACCTGTCGGATTGGCCCTCGATGTCCACCCCTTCGACCTGCCCCCAGGACGCATCGAGAAAGGGCGTCGCCACCACCGGCAGGCCGGCCGCCATGTATTCATAGAGCTTCACCGGATCGACCATCCGCGTCAGCGGCGTGACGCGGAACGGGATAAGCGCGACAGAGGCATCGCACAGATGCCCCATGGCCATGGCATGCGGCACCTCCCCCTTCAGCACCACATTCGCGGGAAGCGGCCCCGGCGGAGACACATCCACCCGCCCCATGATCTCGAACGCGATGGCCGGCAGGGCCTCCGCCGCCTTGATTACCTGCGGCCAGTCGAACCAGGATTCGATGGCGCCAAGATAGACTGCCCGCGCCGCACGCGGATGATCGGCATCCGCAGCAGACAGTGCCGCAGGGTCGAAGCCGTTTGGTACCAGCGCCTGCGCGGCCGCATGGCCGGCCCGCTCCAGCAGGCCCTTGTGCGGGCTGGTGACAAGGTCCGCCTGTCCGATCAGCGCCTGTTCCTCGTCCAGAATGTCCTGCCGGATATGATCGAAGCTGCCATGATCGTCGAGGATATCGTAGACGAGCCTGCCGGGCTTCAAGGCGGCAACAATCGGCTGCCAGCCAGGGAACATGCACAGCACATCCGCCTGCGCGGCGCCGTCGAGCAAGCCGTTCAACTGCTCCGCCATCTGACGGGCGTCGTCTGCCGGCACCCGCTCTACCGCCATGTCGGCCGTGCTGGCCGACGGCAAGGCGACAGCGGCAATGCCATCCGCGACATCGAACAGCGCGGCAGGGTTGCCCGCCGCATGGTCGAGGCTGCCCGGCCCGAGGTAGAGCACATGATCGTAGGCCGGCGCGAGCCCCTGCGCCAGCTGCTGCTGGCGCTGGCGGCGGAAATTCCAGTCGATGGACGACAGAACGACCAGCACGCGCTTGCCCGCGAACGGACGCTCACCGCCCCTAACGAAGCGAGCTTCCGGCGCGGGCGCGTCCTGCGGCGCCCCCGGCATGGACACACGCTGCTCCTGTCCGCCGAGCGACATGCGCCAGGGCCTTCCTTGCGCGGCGGCCGCGACCGGGATCGGAATATGAAACCGGTAGAGCGGGCGCGTCTGCCATGCGGCACGCAGGGCACCGCCCGGCTTCAACCGCGCCTTTACCGGCGCCGCCCAGCCGTCCAGAACAGACAAGGTTTCGTCAGCAGGCAGCGCTTTCAGCGGCGCAACCCAGCCGACCACGCCGCTCGCATCGCAGCGGTCGATATGGACCCAGAAAGGCTTCCACAGGGAAAGGAGAAAACGGCGCGGCGCCCGGTGTACGGGCAGGCCGCCTGCTTCACTATCCCTTGAACGGCTCAATCCGCTCGCCTTCATAAGTCTTGCCCGCAAAGTCGGCGAGGATCCGGACGATCCGGTCGCTGGCCAGGCCATCGCCATAGGGAGATGCCCCGCTGGCCATTGCGGCATATGTCTCCGGATTGTCCAGCACGTCGAGGACTGTATCGCGTACTTTCTCGCGCTTCAGGCCGACAAGGCGGGCAACGCCGGCGGAAACCGCTTCCGGGCGCTCGGTCTCTTCGCGCAGCACGAGGACAGGCTTGCGCAGGAACGGCGCCTCTTCCTGGACGCCGCCGGAATCTGTGACGATCAGGTCTGCCGCCTTCATGGCCGCGACAAATTCGAAATAGGGCAGCGGCTCGATCAGCTGGATGCGGTCATGCCCGCCCAGCAATTCCTGCGCGGCGCTCACGACGTTCGGGTTCGGGTGCACGGGGTACACCAGGAACACGTCCGGCCGCGCATCTATCACTTCCCGCAGGCCGGCGAAATACTGGCGCATCGGCTCGCCGAAATTCTCGCGGCGGTGCGATGTCATCAGGATCAGGCGCTTGCCCTCCGGCGCGGCATATTGCGAAGGCGCGACGCGGTCGATGTAATAGGCAAGATTGTCGATCACGGTGTTGCCGGTCACGAAGATCTTCTCTTCCGGCACCAGCTCGCGGCGCAGCGCATCGGCGGAAGACGGCGTCGGCGCGAAGTGGAAGTCCGCCACCCTGCCCGTAATCACCCGGTTCAGTTCCTCGGGGAACGGGTTGCGGATGTCGCCGGTGCGCAGGCCCGCTTCGACGTGGCCGAAGGGAATGCCGAGATAGAACGAGCAGATGGACGACACCATCACTGTCGTCGTGTCGCCCTGCGACAGCACGATGTCAGGCTTGATCTCGTTCAGCGTCTTTTCCAGCGCCAGGAAGGTGCGCCCGGTCAGCGCGCCAAGGGTCTGGCCCGGCATCATAAGGTCCAGGTCATGGTCGGCCTTGATGTCGAACTGGCGCAAGGCCGTGTCCACCAGGTCGCGGTGCTGGCCCGTCAGCAGCAGCGGCGCTTCGCACCAGCTTTGCGCATTGAGAGCCCTGAGCACCGGTGCCATTTTCACGGCCTCCGGCCGCGTGCCGATAATACTGAGAATTTTCACGCTAACCTCGATAAATGCCGGAAGAAAAAGAATCGTCTCGCAAACCGTTGAATTAGACGCCCGCTCCCGACAGTACAACCACGCCTTAAGCTTCCCGCTGCAGTTGACGCAGTTTCTGCTCCGCACGCCAGGTACGGTCGTTAAGATTACTACGGGAAATCTCCAGAAAATCGATGTAGAAGTCCTGAAACGCCAGCTTTCCGGGAGCCGGCCAGGCAAGGCGCCTCATCCTGGTGAGGAAGCCTGGATGATTACTTATCGAAACATCCGCCGGGACCACATCTTCCTCCAGCAGAGCCAAAAGCCCTGCGACCGGAGAAGACACGAATGAAAGGTCCGGCACTCCCCAACTTTCAAGAATGCGGCGCTCATCTGCCCCGGCGATCACAACATCTCTCAAACGGTAGGTCTGGGCCTCACTATCCGTCATGCGCTCCAGCAGCGCAATAACATCACCTGTGCGCTCGCCAATGTCTCTGCCGCTGTAATTGCATGTCCGAAGGGCTTCAAAATCAGCTTTGGAAACCAGGAAAGGCGAAGCCTCCGGTCCCAAATGAATGCATAATTTATTTCCACTTGCAGCCTCCAGGAAGGCACGGCCATTGGCGGCGACAATATCATAATCGCCGTGCAGTTCGGCAATGTCATGCCGCACGCCCAGCAGGTCCACACGATCCGGCGTCAGACCGTACATACGCGCAGCTCTCTCCAACTGTGTGCGAGCCGTCCCATCGCCCGCAATGTCCACGCCCCAGCCCTCATGAGCAGCCACGGCCTTCAGCAAAGGCATGATGACCTTGACCCTTGGCCTGTCGAGACGGCTGACAACAAGGATGCGCTTTCGGGGCGGCAGACTCGCCGGCTGCGGCTGAAACACTTCCGTATTGACGCCATTCATAACAACAGACACCCGCTTCAGAGGCGACAGGGCCGCCGCTGCGGCGACCTCCCTCACTTCTTCGGAAACAACAACAACCTCTTCTGCCGCCGGCAAGATGAACTGCCTCAGCACAAGCATCCAAAGCGCTCCATAGCCCTGCTCCGCAAGGGAAAGAGGACCATGAAGAAATACGCGGCGCGGGATACCTTGCCTCTCGGCAGCGAGAACAGCCGGAAGTATGGAAGGAAACGGATGTGCCCAGACCTCTGTTACGCCGCGTTCTTGTATGGTATCGGAAAGTAGCAGGACCATTTCCCTGAGGCGGTCAGGGGTCAATGCCTTGTCAAAAGGCACCCCGAAGACTGCATGATCGTATGCAAGTCCCAGCTCGTCCGCAGCGGCCTTTTCCGAGGCCGTAGCAAGGATAATTTTATAGCCGCGAGATCGAAGATAGCGGAGTTCACCAGCAATTCGTGTCTCCAACCCACCGTGGTTGAGATTCGCAACACTGATGAGAATTGTTCTGTCCATCAGGGATTTTCTCTCCTATTGAGGTATATTTTCGCGGATATTTGGAACCCATACGGGCGTAAACAAAATCTAATCTATGATGCAGAGTATAGTCTCCCCCAAAACGTCAGCCTCGATATTCTCGGAGCTGGCCAATGTGATCAAAACCTGGCCCATCTGGTTCCTGATGGGCAATCAGGACATCAAGCTGCGTTACAAGCGGTCGATCATCGGCCCCTTCTGGATCAGCCTGACGCTGGCGGCCTGGATCGCCGGCATCTCGATCCTTTATTCGCAGATCCTGAAACAACCCTTCCTCGACTATCTCGTCTTCCTGTCCTGTGGCTTGCTGGCCTGGAACCTGATTTCCGCCGTGATCGGCGAAGGCAGCGTTTCGGTCATCGACAATGCCGGCCACCTGCGCAGCGCCCCGATCCCCATAAGCATCTTTGCCGCGCGCGTGATCTACCGGAACATCGTCGTGTTCCTGCACAACATTCTGGTTGTGGTATGCGTACTCATCTACGCGAAGGTCAAATTGACGCTGGCGTTGTTGTTCCTGCCGGTGGGGCTGGCGATGACCTGCATGATCCTGTTCTTCGTCATCTCCGTTACCGGCCCGTTGTGTGCACGGTTCAGGGATCTGCAGCAGATCATTTCCAACATGATGCAGGTGTCCTTCTTCCTGACACCGATCATCTGGCAACCGGGGCAGATGGGCGGCCGCACGCTGATCACGGGCGCGAACCCCTTCTATCACCTGATTGAACTCATACGTGCCCCGCTCATGGGCCATCTTCCCGCGAAACAGACGCTTGTCGCCGCGAGCCTCATGTTGCTTGGCAGTTTGGTTGTCGCCCTGATTGTCTGGCAATATAGTCGCAAACGTATAATTTTCTGGCTTTAGGTAACCTATGCCGTTCATAAACGTTCAGAATGCGAGCTTTTCGTATCCCATCTACAACGCGAAAAGCCGCTCGCTCAAGAATGCGGTGTTCGCGGGCCGTGCCGGTGGCCGGCGCGAGACCGGGCCAGGCTCCACCGAACTGGTCCATGCCCTAAACAACATTTCGCTGAACCTGAAATCGGGTGACCGCCTGGGCCTCATCGGTCACAACGGAGCCGGTAAATCCACCCTGCTTCGGCTGATGGCTGGCATCGCGCACCCAACAACGGGAACGGTTGAGTTCGAGGGCCGGGTCGTTCCCCTGATCAGCCGCGGCCTCGGCATCAATCCGGAGCTCACCGGACGCCAGAACATCGAGCTACCGCTGCGCCTGTTCGGCGCCTCCACGGCTGAAGTCCAGGAAGCGCACAAGACCGTTCCGGAATTCACCGAGCTGGGTGAGTTCCTCGACCTGCCGGTCCGCACCTATTCCGACGGCATGCGCGCGCGCCTGTCCTTCGCCATCTGTACGGCACTGCGGGGCGACATCCTTATCCTGGACGAATGGCTGGGCGCCGGCGACGCAGGCTTTGTCCGTAAGGCCAGCAACCGGCTGAAGACCATGGTGGAGCAATCCGGCATCGTTATCCTCGCCAGCCACACGACGTCCATCCTCCAGCAGAACTGCAACAAGCTCGCCTGGATGCGCAAAGGGGAAATCATCGCTGTGGGCGACCCCAAGGATGTCTCGGAGGCATATGCAGCCGAGATGCGCCGCTATGGTCAGGCTGGCGCGAGCGGGAAACCCAACGAAGGGGAAGAGGCCGCCAAGATCCGCCAGGCTTACATTGACGACCAGGTGCGCCTCATGGACGAGGCCTGGTTCGCCAAGGACTATGCCTCGGCACGCAAGATCGCCGAAATGCTCTACGCCAAGGAAAATGCGGCACGGGCATCCTACCGGCTGGGCACCATCTACTATTATGGGCGCGGCGCGGAGAAAAACCTGGCGCAGGCGCTGCCCTACTTCCGGCACACTTCCCTGACCGATGACCCGTGGAGCATCTACCATCAGGGACTGATCCTAGCGGACAGAAATTATCCGGGTCGTGACGAAGATGTCGCCCGCAACCTGCTTGAGATTGCGATGATGCGGGGTATCCGCGATGCGGCCCAGCCACTGAAAGCGATGGAAGACCGCAAACTGGCGGTGGCATCCTGACGGCGGCAGCATTGCTGCCGCCGCGCGCTGAGCCTTATCCGGCCGTGCTTGTGTGATAAGCTTCGATCCCGTCGCGGATCGACAGGGCCAGCTTCTGCTCCACCCCCGCCAGCATGCGCTGGAGGAGGCCCGGCAAACCCTCAAGGCTCGGACGAATGGACACCAGGGTTTCGCTGCCCTGATCGACCGCCGTGCCTTTCAGCGAAACCGGCGCAATCTTCGCAAGTTTCCCGTCGCCGGAAAACTGCAGCCCATCGGTGCTCCGTTCGCTGTTCACAATCAGGTTGAAGGCAAAAATCCCCATCGAGGCATGCAGCTTTCCCTCGAGATGCGAAGACCTGCCGACGCCCTTCTCCGGCGTGACAGGCTCGAAGACGTCAAAGATTGCCTTGGGGAAAATGGCCTGCCAAACGTCCTGGGAATGCAGGTATTCTTCCAGCTTGTCTGTCGGAACGACCGTCGTCACAACGCGCGTATTGGGCCCCTGATTCGTCATCTCTGCAACCTCGCTAGAATTAGGCATAAATGGAGTTTGCTGCAGATACGATGACATTTTCATGCATGGTACCCTGAACCACAGCAGCGTCCGTCAGGACCAGGCCAACAGTATTCCAGTACTTCCTGGCATCGAACCGTGTAGCACGGATACAGACCCTGACGTTCTTACCGGCTGCAAATGCACCGCTCACACGAACGTCAATCGAGTACTTCAGCTTCTCTGCATCGAACGAGCAACACAGCTTGCCGTCGACCATGACATCAACCATAAAGACGTTCCGCGGCGGCGCGACGGAAGAATGGATCTGCAGGATCAGAGTCCAGCTATTGTCGGCAGGCAGGCCCAGATCAGCTACGTCCAGTGAGATGTACTTGTAATCCCCGACTTCGGCTGGCCGCGGCTTGTAGATGACCTCAAGCCCCATCGCCGTGCGAGCCATCGCAAAATCGGAGCCCTTGGCACCATCAGTCTCGTCCCTCACGACGCCCGCCTCAAAATACCGGAGCGGGATCGGGCTACGCATCACATGTGCTAGCCGGCGCGTGACGGCCGGTTCAAACCGCTCCAGCATGACGCCGGCGCGTTCCTTCCAGCTGGCGTCCTGAGCGTGCTTCTGAAGGCGCTTCCTGTAGGATGCGTCCCCCTTCTTCTTCAGCGCAGCATCGATTGCGGCAGAATACTCCTGCACATTGCTGGCGCCGAAGACTTCCTTGTAGGCAACGCACTCTTGCATGTCGGCATTCACGACCACCGGCAAGTTCGCGGCAAAATACTCGAACAGCTTCAGCGGAGACGTCGTCTTGGCGATATTGCCTTCCTTGAAGGGAATCCACGCAATATCGAACGCGTTCAGGAGGCGCGGAACCTCAGGGTACGGAAAGGCGCCTGGCCAGACCAGATTATCTGCCGCGGGCAGCCTGATTTCCGGATTGTACACAGGGCCGACCATCACAAAGGTCAGGTCCTCACGCGCTCGCGCCAGGCTCGCAATCGCATCATAGTCCAGCCAGTCCGCCAGGGCGCCGACATATCCTACAATCGGTTTGCCGCCATGCTCGGCCCGGATCCGGTCAATCTCGGGATGTGAGTCCTTGATGGTTGTGAACCGTTCGATCTCGACGCCATTCGGCGCAAGGGCAATGAAATCCGACGGGAACCTCTGCCTGACCTCTTCGTGCAGGATGCGCGCGGTCGGCACGACGATGTCGCAATTGTCCGCCGATAGGGCCTCAAACGTCTTCTGCGCCGCACTTGCCCCATCTGCGCCTGAAATCGCCGCATCGATGTGATCGACATATTCGTAGACTAGGTAGTGACCGAGGCATCTCCACCGTTTCAGGATCGTCGCGTTGTAGTCATAAGCGGTGCTGTAGACATCGATGAAACATGGCGGCGCCTTCTGGACGAACTCATTGAAGAAGGCGGTCTGCTTGCAGACAATCAGGTTGTCCCTGATCTCGATGGTCTCGTCGCCTTTGTCGTAGACCTTGCTGCCGGAAAAATAGACGACCAGCGCGCCCCGCGCGGCCATCTCCGCCGCGATATGTTGCGGCCGCTGGAACAGGGGCACGTTCCAGTCGATGAAGGGCGGAATCACGAAGACATGCTGCCCCCTGGAAAAGGCGGAATGCACCCGCTCCATGAGGTTGCTGAAATTGATGATCCGGGAATTCTCGGACCGGTACAACTCGTTCGGATACTTGAAGACCTGATTGCGCAGGTGGGGGCTCGATCCCAACTGGTCCGCCATTGGCGCGACCATCTGGCCGTCGAAGTCGAACTCGTCATCTTCAATGGCCAGGGTCAGCGTGCTCGAAACGTCGACATCTTCCGGAATGTCGATTTCAAAGCCGATTGGCATATCGGCATATTCGGCATCGACATCCGGCCGCAGGAATGCCGGCTCTGCGACAGCCACCACCTCGCCATCCGCCAGGAGCTGGATCAGAACGGTCCTGTCCTTGTCAAACAGGTCCACGACCCAGCCCGAGACGATTGAGCGATCGAAGCGATCGACGGCACCCATCAGCATATCAAATTTCCCAACTTCCTTAGTGACTGTTCTGGCCCGGCGGCGTGCCTACTTCAATTCCTCAAGGACCTGCTGCCGCAACATCCCGAGTTCCTTCTTGGACTCGGCGCGTAGGGCAAAGACTGCGTCACGGTCTACGCCCGCCATGCCCGGATAGAAACGCTCAGGCAGGGTCTCGTCCGGCGCTACAGCCATGTGCGCCTCGCGGCCGATCCGGTTATAGAAGTGCACGAACTTGTCGGCGCGGCTGAGTGTGATCGTCGGCACGCCCGACATGTGGCCCACGACGCAGCCATGGAACTTCATGCTGAGCAGCAACTGGCAGCTCTGGATCTCCCGGGTCAGCTCCTCGATCGTGTTCGCAACCGTGATCGACCGGGGCGTGAACGTGTGCTCGTGCGCCTCGGCAATGTCATCGTCTGCCGTCGGCGCCGTCCCCAGCGGGATGTGCTTGATACTCCAGCCGGCATCCACCGCCTTCTGCAGGAAGGCGTTGATATTGACCGGATTGAGGTTCTGGTTTGCCCGTGTGATCAGGCCCAGAACCTTGTTCTGGGGGGAGTTGAACGGGAAATCCATTGCACAGACGATGTCCACGCCGGGATAGACGTCAACGCTCGGACGCAAATGCTTCTTGATCCACTCTGCGCTGACCTGGCTGCGGGTATGGATGAATTTCACATTCTCGTGCTGGAAGAAGGCAGCCATCTGTTTGCAGACATTCTCGTCCCATCCGCCCCATCTAGGCACTTCCACGCCGACAATATAGACCGGCTTGGCTAGGTATTCCTCTTTCCAGTAGAGCGGGCTCAGCATCCACGGTATGATCAGGTCGCCGCCGCCGATGATGACTGCATCGAACTGTGCGACCCGCTCCTCAACGGACGTCGAGAAATACGGAGCGACGGTCATGTCATGCATTACGTCCACCTCGATATCCTCATCGCCAGCAAACAGGTCCGCCAGGACCTGCCGAAACAGCTCATCGCCGTAGTTTCCCCACTTGAAATAACCGACAAGACCTATGCGCTTCGTCACCGGAACTCCTAATCTATGTATAATTGCGGGAGGGACCGAGATTGATTCAACGTCAGACTAAGCGACGGTTCACATGAAATCTCTGATATAAAGCAGCACATTCTGGATCCCGTCTCCTGATTTGACTCCGCGATGCCGGAACTTACCTGACTGCGCCGCCTGTTCGTCCCGTGCGCGCGACGCTTGCTGCATCAGTCTTCTAGAGAGCCCTGAGAGGCGAGGCAACCTGTTTGCGGCACGGCGTCCGGCAACCGTATGGTGCAAAGGCAGGACTGTCGCTCGCACCATCCTGCCATAGCCCGTTTACAGGGCGCCGCAGCAGACAGTAACCATGCGTGATTTGCCCACCTTGGCGACAGGTCCTATCGGGGCTGGGTAGACTTTCGGAGCCCCAAAATGTCCCTACCCTTCATCGACCTTCAGGTCCAGCGCAAGCGGATCGAGAACGAACTTAACAGCGCCATTCTCTCCGTTGTCGAAAGCGGACGCTATGTCCTCGGCCCGGAAGTGACCGAATTGGAGAAACAGCTTGCCGCCTGGTGCGGCGCAAAGCATTCGGTCAGTTGCGCCAATGGCACGGACGCCATCGCTCTGACGCTGATGGCGTGGGAAACCGGCCCCGGCGACGCGGTCTTCTGCCCCTCCTTCACCTTCGTTGCGACGGCGCAGGTCGTGCCGTGGACGGGCGCCTCGCCGGTCTTCGTCGATATCCTGCCCGAAACCTACAATATGGATCCAGCCAGCCTCGAAGCTGCGATTGCCCGCGTGAAGGCGGAAGGCAAGCTGACGCCGAAAGTCGTCATCGCGGTGGACCTGTTCGGCCAGCCGGCAGACTATCCGGCCCTCAAGGCGATCTGCGACCGCGAAGGGCTCAAACTCATCTCTGACAATGCGCAGGGCTTCGGCTGCACCCTGAACGGCAAGGCGACAACCGACTGGGCCGACATCGCGACCACCAGCTTCTTCCCGGCCAAACCCCTCGGCTGCTATGGCGACGGCGGCGCGGTGGTGACGAATGACGACCGGCTCGCCGAACTCGTCGAATCGCTGCGCGTCTACGGCAAGGTCATGCCGACCGATGCGGCCGAACGCAACTTTCATCACGACCCGAAATACCTGTCGCTGCGCCTGGGCATGAACTCCCGCCTCGACACGATCCAGGCCGCCGTCCTGCTGGAGAAGCTGAAGATCTTCGCGGACGAGATCCAGCTGCGCCAGAAAGTGGCGGGCCGGTATTCCGCAGGCCTGAAGGATCATGTCCGCCGCGTGCCGTACATCATCGAAGGCGGCCAGAGCGTCTGGGCACAATACGTCATCGAGCATGACAATCGTGACGGTCTGCAGGCGCACCTTTCCAGCCAGGGCATCCCGTCCATGGTCTACTATCCGGTGCCGATCCACATGCAGGACTTTGCCGCAGAATGGGCTCCGCCCGCAGGCAGCCTGCCAGTCACCGAAGCGGCCAGCCAGTATGTCATCGCCCTGCCCATGCACCCCTATCTCCCGGAAGAAGACCAGGACCGCGTGATCGACGCAGTACGGGCCTTCAACGGCTGACACTCAAAGAGCATGAACACAGATCCTTTCGAAGAGATCGTCATTGCAGATGCCTGCAGTGCGGCCTTCGACCAATTCTTCGCGATCTATGAGGAGGCGCTACCCGCCGGCGAACGCAAGCCGCGCGAGGCCATCGTCGCACTCAGCAAGCGGTCGGATTCTGCCATTCTCGGGCTGTCCTGTGACGGACAGGTCGTCGCCTTTGCCATCGTCTTTGCGTCGAACACGGCGCCTGTCGGCCTGCTCGAATACATGGCCACATCGAAAGCGCTGCGGAATGCGGGGCTGGGCAAGCGACTGTTCGCAATGGCGCTGGCTCGCATGGAGGGCCGGGTGATGCTTGTGGAGGTCGAATCCGAACGCGAAAAGACAGCCGACACGCCCCTCCGTTTACGCCGCAAGAATTTTTACTGCCGGCTTGGCTGCCAGCAGGTTGAGAAGCTGGACTATATCATGCCTATGGTCAGCGCAGAGAAGCCGCCTGTGCTGGATCTTCTCTTTCACACCGGCGGGCAGGCGATCACCGTCACGGACACTCTTCTTCGGACCTGGCTGGAAACAGTCTACACGGAAGTCTACGGACGCCGCATCAACGACAGCAATATCGCCCTGATGCTGCAGCGCCGCGCTGAAGAGATGCGCCAGAGCGGCGAGGCCAAAGGAAAGGGTTAGGACCGGCCACTCAGCTCGGTCATGACGCGGAACCATCGGTTTGCATCATCGGCTCCGACCACCTCGAAGACACGGCCCAGACGCCTGACCTGAGCCCCTGTCAGTTCCGCTTCGAGACGTTTGCCCTTCTCCGTCAGGCACAGGCGTTTGACACGCCGGTCAGCCTCATCGGCCACAGGGCAGACCAGATTCATTTCGATCAGCTGCCGTAACGGCGCGTTCAGCGCCTGTTTGCTGATCGCCAGCGTCTCCAGAAGCTCGCCAATCTTCAGATTCGGATTGCGCTCGATGAAGTAGAGAAGGCGGTGATGCACGCGGTTGAGGCCACGCCTGTCGAGGATCTTGTCGGCATGGGAGGTGAACTCGCGATAGGCAAAATACATCAGCTCAATCGCGCTGAGCATCCGATCATCTGAATCTGGGTCAACCATATTGACTTATAGGCACTCTGAGGAATATTTGTCGATAGGACAACATGATTGACGTATCTGGGAGTTGACATTGCCCCTGCTCACACAGCGCCTCAGGGATTTGCGCCCATCTCCTGTCCGGGCCATGCTCGAAGCTTCCCAAAAGCCGGATGTCATCTCTTTCGCCGGGGGCCTGCCTGCACCGGATACATTCGTGTCACCCGTCCTGCCGCCAAATTCTGAAGCGGCCCTGCAATACGGTCCATCCGAGGGAGAACCGGAATTGCGCCGCCTGATCGCGGCGGAACTGCAGGCCGCCGGACTGGACTGCGCCGCAGACCAGGTGCTCATCCTGTCGGGCTCCCAGCAGGGTATCGATCTTGCCGCGAAGCTGACGATCGACGCCGGCACGCGGATCGCCATTGAATCGCCAACCTATCTGGCTGCCCTGCAGGTGTTCCGGTTCTTCGGCGCCCGGTTTGAAAGCCTGGACCCGAGCCTGTCTGTCAGCTGGACACGGGCCGATCACCCGGCCATGGCCTATGTCATCCCGACCTTCCAGAACCCGACCGGGCGCTGCTGGACAGCAGACGAGCGCGAGTCTTTCGCCTGTGCCTGCGAAGACGCGGATGTGATCCTGTTCGAAGATGATCCGTATCGTGATCTCGCGTATGAGCCATGCCAGCGGCGCCCTGCGGTCTCCTGGATGAAGAACGGATCGTGGATCTATCAGGGTTCTTTCTCCAAGACGCTGGCGCCGGGCCTGCGCCTCGGCTTCATGGTCGCCTCCCGCGATCTCTTCCCGCACCTGCTCCTGCTGAAACAGGCGGCTGACCTGCACTCCAACCGCCTCAGCCAGCACATGGTGATCCATCAGCTCACCTCGCAGGACCGCGATGCCAGACGGGACTTCCTAGTCTCGGCCTATCGGGAAAAGCGGGATGCGTTTGACGCCTCCATGCGCCAGCATCTCGGCAATGCTGTTGAGTGGAAACGTCCTCCCGGCGGGCTCTTCTTCTGGCTCACCCTGCCGGAGCATATCGATCCGGACGCGCTCCTGGCGGAGGCGATCAAGAGAAATGTGCTGTTCACACCCGGACGGCCTTTCTATGCGGACGAGTCGCTTGCGGTGCCTTCGATGCGGCTGAACTTCAGTCACGCCTCGAAGGACGCTGCCGACCGGGGCCTCGCCATCCTCGGCGACCTGCTGCGGGCCTGACCCGCCCCCCCCCCGGAAAGCTCCCTAAGCGCATCATACCGGCCACTATAGAGGGTCCATAGAGGGTGTATTGAGTGTGTTCGTGATGGTGTCCGGGAACGGGTCGCACCTGCGTCACAGGAAGGCACATTGCCTTTTTCCGGGCGCCATGTTACCCGCGTACAAACGTATAAAGGAATATTGATATGGCGAAGACGTATCACGTCGCGGACATCACCCTCGCGGATTTCGGACGTAAGGAAATCGCGATTGCCGAAACCGAAATGCCGGGCCTGATGGCTGCGCGGGAGAAATACGGCGCCGAGCAGCCGCTGAAAGGCGCGAAGATTGCCGGCTCGCTGCACATGACCATCCAGACGGCTGTCCTGATCCAGACGCTCGAAGCGCTCGGCGCCGACGTTCAGTGGGTCTCCTGTAATATCTACTCCACACAGGATCACGCCGCCGCAGCCATCGCCGCCAATGGCACCCCGGTCTGGGCCTATAAGGGCGAAACGCTGGAACAGTACTGGGACTATACCGACCGCCTGTTCCACTGGCATGACGGCACCGCCCCGAACCTGATCCTCGATGATGGCGGCGACGCGACGCTCTACCTTGTCCTCGGCGAAAAAGCGGAAGCCGACCCGTCCGTCCTGGCCAAGCCGTCTTCGGAAGAAGAGACTGCCCTGTTTGCTCAGATCAAGAAGCGGATGGAAGCCTCCCCGGGCTGGTTCGCGAAGACCAAGGCCGGCATCAAGGGCGTCTCCGAGGAGACGACGACGGGCGTTAACCGCCTGTATCAAATGGAAAAACGCGGCGAGCTGCCCTTCCCGGCAATCAACGTCAATGACAGCGTCACCAAGTCGAAATTCGACAACAAATATGGCTGTAAAGAAAGCCTGGTCGATGCGATCCGCCGCGGCACGGACGTGATGATGGCCGGCAAGAAAGCCTTCGTCGCCGGCTATGGCGATGTCGGCAAAGGCTCGGCCGCCTCGCTCTCCGGCTCCGGTGCCCGCGTGGCCGTTTCCGAGATCGACCCGATCTGCGCCCTGCAGGCTGCGATGGACGGCTTCGAAGTGCTGACGATGGAAGAGGCCGCACCGAAATTCGACATCTTCGTCACGTCCACGGGCAACCGCGACATCATCACGGTCGACCACATGCGCGCCATGAAAGACATGGCGATCGTCTGCAATATCGGCCACTTCGACAATGAGATTCAGGTCGAAGGCCTGCGGAATTTCGAGTGGACCAACATCAAGCCGCAGGTGGACATGATCACCTTCCCGGATGGCAAGCGCATCATCCTCCTGTCGGAAGGCCGCCTTGTGAACCTCGGCAATGCCACAGGCCACCCGTCCTTCGTGATGTCGGCCTCGTTCACGAACCAGACGCTGGCCCAGATTGAGCTGTGGATGCGCGGGCACGACTACGAGAACAAGGTCTACACCCTGCCCAAGCATCTCGATGAGATGGTCGCCATGCTGCACCTTGAAAAGCTTGGCGTTCAGCTGACGGAACTGTCGCGTGAACAGGCCGACTATATCGGCGTGAACACGGTCGGCCCGTTCAAGCCCGAACACTACCGCTACTAAGGGCATAAGGCATGACAACCGGGGACCATATCCTGACGCTTTCCTGCCCGGACCGGGTCGGGATTGTCGCAACACTGGCGCGCCTGATGGAAGCGCATGACTGCTTCATCGCGTCTTCGCGCACCTTTGGTGACACCGAGTCGGGGCAGTTCTTTGCCCGGCTCGTCTTCCGCGCGCCCGAGGGCGGAGACGTGCCGCTCAGCCTGCTGGGCGACATCGAGGAAGCCGGTGAGGAGCTGGAAGCCGACTGGAGCGTTGCCCCGGTTGGCCAGCGCATGCGGACGCTGCTGCTGGTCTCGAAGTCAGACCATTGTGCCAACACGCTGCTCTACGCGTCCCGCCGCAAGGAGCTGCCGATCGACGTGGTCGGAATCGTGTCGAATAATGAGACGCTGAAAGACCAGTTCGCCCATTTCGGCCTGCCCTGGTTCCACATCCCGGTCACGGCCGCGACAAAGCCCGAAGCCGAAGCGCGCCTGTTCAATGTGGTTGAGGAGACCGGCGCGGACCTCATCGTGCTTGCCCGCTACATGCAGGTGCTCAGCGATGATGCCTGTCGGGAACTGGAAGGCCGCTGCATCAACATCCACCACTCCTTCCTGCCGAGCTTCAAGGGCGCCCGCCCCTATCATCAGGCCCATGCCCGCGGCGTGAAGGTCATCGGCGCCACCGCCCACTACGTCACCGCAGACCTGGATGAAGGCCCGATCATCACCCAGGTTACCGAAACCATCGACCATACCTACACGCCCGCCGACATGATCGAGACCGGCCGCCACCTGGAAGGCACGGCCCTTCTGCGCGCTGTCAAGGCGCACGCAGAGCACCGTGTTTTCAGTCATGCAGGCCGGACCATCGTCTTCGCCAGATAAGCCCTCAGAGGAAACTGCCATGAAACTCTCCAGCCACGAATTCACGTCCGAAAGCGTTTCCGAAGGGCATCCGGACAAGGTCGCAGACCAGGTTTCGGATGCGATCGTTGACCTGTTTCTGGCAAAGGACCCGACGGCCAAGGTCGCCGTGGAAACACTGACCACGACCAACAAGATCGTGCTGGCTGGCGAAGTGCGTACGAATAATGGCGCGGTGGTCTCCGACGAGGAAATGAACGAGACCGCCCGGGCCGTGGTGAAGCGGATCGGCTACGAACAGGATGGCTTCCATTGGAAGAATTTGACGATCGACAATCTCGTTCATGGCCAATCCGCCGAGATCGCTCAGGGCGTGGAAGCGGGCCAGGGCCTGTTCAAGGAAGAAGGCGCGGGCGACCAGGGCATCATGTTCGGCTACGCTACCAATGAGACGCCGGAACTGATGCCGGCGACGCTGGTCTATTCCCACCAGATCCTCCAGAAACTGGCCGCGCTGCGCCATTCCGGTGCGCGCCCGCAGCTGGAGCCGGATGCCAAAAGCCAGGTGACACTTCAATATGAAGGCTCCCGCCCGGTCGGCGTGAACGCGCTGGTCGTCTCCCATCAGCACGGCAAGGATGTCAGCCAGGACGAACTGCGCGAGATCATCCGCCCCGTGGTCGAGGAAGTGCTGCCCGAAGGCTGGTTCCCGCCGGAAGACAAGTTCTATGTGAACCCGACAGGCAGCTTCTATGTCGGCGGACCAGACGGCGATGCTGGCCTGACCGGCCGCAAGATCATCGTCGACACCTATGGTGGGGCCGCCCCGCATGGCGGCGGGGCCTTCTCCGGCAAGGACCCGTCCAAGGTGGACCGTTCAGCCGCCTACGCCACGCGCTACCTCGCCAAGAACGTTATCGCTGCTGGCCTTGCCGAACGCTGCACCATCCAGGTCAGCTATGCCATCGGTGTTGCCCAGCCCCTGTCAATCTATGTCGATACGCATGACACAGGGAAGGCGGACGAAGACCGCATTGCACAGGCCCTACGGGAGATGTTCGACCTCTCCCCGAAAGGCATTCGCACGCATCTGCAGCTGAACCGTCCGATCTACGGCCCCAGTGCCGCCTATGGACATTTCGGCCGCCAGCCGGGCGACAATGGCGCCTTCAGCTGGGAAAAAACCGACCTCGCGGGTGAACTGGCCCGCCTCGCCAACTGACGCGAACCACCGGACGATCATCACATCATTGATGGTGGCCGCGCTCTTGCCCCACACCTCCCCGGTCTGCCGTTCAGATATGAACGGACAGACCACAGGGACTCAGACGATCACGAAAACTCGACGCGTTCCTGCGAGAACCGGAACAGGGATCTTGTTTCTTCATCAATGGCATCGCCGGGCACATTCAACAGCGCGTGCATCGCGTTCTTGCGGTCTTTCAACGCGTGATCAAAGTCCTGCTCGATCAGCCGGTCCACACCCGTTCGCAACATTGCATCTCGCACTTCCATATAGAGCGTTAAAGACCCACCCAGAAACATGGATTCATAGGCAATTTTGCTGGCAATTTTGTCATGTATATCTGTGTACTGAAACTGCCGCTCCATGACCGACTTCCGCTTACAGATGAAATCGATCTCGTGCCGGTATTGCGGATGCCGCAGGTACAAGCTCTTGAGCGCGATCATTTCGTCATCGATACGGGTCTTGATCTCGTCCGGCAGGGACTCGCTAAGGATGATAACAATATCAATATCGGACCCCTTGACCATCTCCCCGCTTGCCTCATGCTCACGCGGCTCGTTGTGGGCCAGAAAATAAGCCAGATCCCCCGCGATGAAGGCACAAAGCTGGCTGCGGACTTCGCGGCCAAGACTGACAAACAAATTCTTCATCACCTGCTGAGCCACACCGATTTTCTCACGGCTGATCTCGCGGTGCATATTGGCCAGCGTTCCCTGCCGCTCAATCATCTGGTCTCGCTGCCCCGGCAACCCGAACAGGGTAAAGGAGAGAAAATCCCTCTGGATCGATGGGCTGAGACGCACCAGGTCCTCACGCGTGATGTCAAACCGCAGGTAATAGCTGGCAAAATGAGAGACGTGGAACGTGCGGCTCCGATAGCAGGCCTGCCACAACGCCAACACCGGCACATCAGGCATTTCCGCCGCCAGCTCCTTGCCGATCATCGGCCCCTTGGCCGCAATCAGCTGCACCACACGGCTTTCAATGTCCTCCAGATCGCTTGCAGGCAAAGCTCGCTCCTTTTCCACCAGTCTCAGGACCAGCTTAGCCGGGTTGCCTCAACAGGGACAACAAATAGTCCCTGTATTCATTGTTGAAGGACGCTGCCAGTGCGCGCATCTGATCATCCGAGATCAGCCCGCGGCGCCAGGCAATTTCCTCAAGGCAGGCAACCTTGAGCCCTTGCCGCTTCTCAACAGTCTGAACGAATTGCGACGCCTCCAACATGCTGTCGAACGTCCCCGCATCGAGCCAGGTGACCCCGCGCGGCAGCCGCACAACATTCAGCTCATCGCGGTCCAGATAGGCCTGATTGACCGAAGTGATTTCCAATTCACCGCGCGCCGATGGCGTCACCGAGCGGGCAACTTCCGTTACATCGGGGCCATAGAAATAAAGCCCTGTCACCGCCCAGTTGGCCCGCGGGTTTGCCGGCTTCTCCTCAAGCGACAGCGGGGCTCCCCCGGCGTCCAGCTCAACTATACCGAAGCGTTGGGGATCGTGAACCTGGAAAGCCAGCACGGAGCCCCCCGTGCGTGTATCCGCCAGATCCTGAAGCATACCTGTCAGGCCAGCGCCATAAAATATATTGTCGCCAAGCGCCAGGGCACAGGCATCTCCGGCAAGGAAGTCCTCACCGATCAGGAAAGCTTCTGCGATCCCGGCGGCGGTTTCCTGTTCAAGATAAGAAAACGTCACCCCCCATTGAGCCCCATCTCCCAACAGCGCCTTATAGGATTGCATCTGTCCCTTGGCACTGATGATCAGGATCTCCGTGATGCCCGCCAACAGGAGAGTGGAAATCGGGTAATAGATCAGAGGTTTGTCATAGATCATCAGCAGGTGTTTCGAGACAGCCCGCGTTGCCGGATAAAGGCGGCTGCCCTTCCCCCCGGCCAGAATAATGCCCTTCATGACGCCGGGAACTCCTCAACCAAACCATCGACAGTCTCTCTCAGGCCGGCTTCCCAGTCCGGCAACTCCACACCGAACACGCGGGTCGTTTCCGACATGTCGAGACGCGCATTCAGCGGTCTTTCTGCGGGGGTGGGATAATCAGCCGTTTGAATTGGAATCACCTCAGCGAAAGGGCCTCCGATCTCCCGGCTGTATTCGAAAATCTTTTGTGCCATCAGCGCGCGATTGATTTCACCACGACCTGCCAGATGGTAGACACCCCAGGCCTCAAAACCCGGTGCTGCTGCCTGCCGGGCCATTTCGAGCAGTCCCTCCGCCAATGCGGGCGCATGTGTCGGGCACCCGAGCTGGTCCCTCACCACAGTGAGTGAAGGCCGGGTCTGGGCCAGCTTCAGCATGGTCCATACAAAATTTTTCCCGAACCGGGAAAAGATCCAGGAAACCCGCACAACAAGAGTATGCGGGGCTCGCCCGCGCACGGCCACCTCCCCCTCAAGCTTGGACCGCCCGTAAACGCCCAGCGGGCATGTCTTGTCGTCCGGCACATAAGGCTCAGGCTTTTCTCCGTCGAACACACAATCCGTGGACAAATGGATTAGCGGCAAGCCATGCGCCGCACAGGCACCTGCCAGATTTTCCGGGCCAGTGACATTCAGCGCGTGGGCCATCGCCGGATCGCTTTCCGCCCCATCCACGGCCGTATATGCCCCGGCATTGATAACAGCCCCCGGCTGACAGGACTCAATTGCACGCATCAGCGAGCTCCCGTCCAGAAGATCCACCTCCGGACGACCTATGCAGACGACGCCATCCCCGCCGACATGAGCCAGGGCCTGGGCCATCTGGCCACTTTTTCCGATGACGAGAACGGGCTTCATCTGCCACGCCCAAGGCGCTGCCCCTGATAGCCCCTCTCACGCTCAGGGTGCCACCAGTCTTCATTCGCCAGATACCAGTCGACAGTCGCCTCCAGTCCGGCTTCAAAATCCTGTGTGGGGCTCCAGCCCAGCTCCCGGCTGATCTTTGCCGGGTCGATCGCATAACGGAAATCATGTGCCGGGCGATCTTCGACAAACTCGATCAATGCCTCATGCGGCGCGTGTGCTGGCCGGCGGGCGTCAAGGATACGGCAAACTTCTTGTACGATCTGGAGGTTTGTGCGCTCGGCCCCGCCACCGACACAGTAAACCTCTCCCGGCACGCCCCGCTGCGCCATCAGGCGAAGCGCGCGGGCGTGGTCTTCCACATGCAGCCAGTCACGCACATTCAGCCCATTGCCGTAAACGGGAAGAGGCTTCCCCTCCAGGGCATTGAGGATCATCAGCGGAATGAGTTTTTCTGGAAACTGGCGCGGCCCGTAATTGTTCGAACAATTGGACACAACGACCGGCAGGCCGTAGGTGCGCTGCCAGGCGCGCGCCAGATGGTCAGCCCCGGCCTTGCTGGCAGAATAAGGGGAAGACGGATCATATCTGGAGGTTTCGGTAAACACGCCTTCAGCACCGAGAGCCCCGAACACCTCATCCGTAGACACATGAACAAACCGGAACACATCTCCAGCCGCCCCACCAAGGCCCACCCAGTAATTCCGCGCTGCCTCCAGCATGGCATATGTGCCAACCAGGTTCGTTGAAATGAAGTCCGCCGGTCCGTCTATGGAACGGTCCACGTGCGTTTCAGCCGCCAGATGGAAGACAGCGTCCGGTGCGACCCCGGCCATGATCTCATGCATACGTGCCGCATCGCACACATCTGCCTTGATATGCCGAAACCCCGTTTTCGTCTTCAGCGACTCCAGCGTGGCCGGATTGGCCGCATAGGTCATCCGGTCAATGACCGTCACCTCCGTTTCCGGATCGGACAACAGCAGATGACACAATGCCGAACCGATGAAACCGACACCACCTGTTACGACACACCGCTTCATGTAACGCCTTCCATGGCCGCTCCGAAGCCGGACCGAAGCGCCGACAGGCCGGGCCACATCCGGTCACGGTCGGAAAGGGTCATTTCACTCGCAGGGAACGGCCATTCAATCCCCAGATCCGGATCGTCAAAAGCCAGCCCGGAATCCGCTTCCGGCGTATAATACTGGCTGACGCTGTAGATGATCTCCGTATCACTCTCCAGCGTACAAAACCCATGCGCAAATCCGGCGGGCACAAACAGCTGGTCGCCCGTCTGAGCGGAAAGCTCAACCGACACATGATGCCCGAATGTCGGCGACTGGGGCCGGATGTCGACAACCACGTCCAGAATACGCCCACTCGTGCAACGCACCAGCTTTGCCTGCTCATAAGGCGCCTTCTGGAAATGCAGCCCCCTCAACGTCCCCTTGGGACGCGACAGGGAATGATTCGCCTGCACGAACTGACAATTGATTCCGTTGTCTGCAAATTCGGATTGCCGGAAAGTTTCGGCGAAGAAGCCGCGTTCATCCTCAATGCGTACAGGATGGATGAGGATAACGCCCTCCAATCCATCAAATGTCTCGAATGTGGCCATACCATGCCCTGATAAGTCGACTGCCCCCCGCAGCCCATAAGCGGCTATAACATGCCCGGATACGACCGCAACTCGCGAGGCGTTACTCTACTGTAACGGATTTTGCGAGGTTCCGCGGCTGGTCGACATCCGTCCCTTTTGCAACGGCGACATGGTAGGCCAGCAGCTGCAACGGGATCGACGCCAGGATCGGCAGGGTGAAGTCATCGCCATCCGGCATACGGATCACATGGTCGGCCCGGTTTCCGGCCGCAGCAATACCGGCATCGTCGGAAATCAGGATGACCCTGGCACCGCGCGCACGGATTTCCTCGACATTGGAGATGGTTTTCTCGAACAGCTCATCCTTCGGCGCCACAACCACGACAGGCAGCCCCTGTTCGATCAGGGCAATCGGCCCGTGCTTGAGTTCGCCCGCCGCATAGCCTTCAGCATGGATATAGGAAACTTCCTTCAGCTTCAGTGCCCCTTCCAGGGCCAGCGGATAATAACGCCCCCGGCCCAGGAACAGCACATCGCGCGTCTGCGTCAGCGTTTTCGCGATCTCGCTGATCTGCTCCTCTGACTGCAGGGCTTCTGTCACCTTGCGCGGCAGGGCCAGCAGGTTCTTGACGGCGCTGGCTTCATCTCCCGGCAGCAGGTGGCCACGGGCGCGCGCCGCTGCCAAGGCCATCACAGCCAGCACAGACAGCTGAGCGGTGAACGCCTTGGTCGATGCCACACCAATTTCCGGCCCGGCATGAGTTGGCACAATGGCGCCAGCCTCCCGTGCGATTGAACTTTCCGGCACATTGACGACGGCAATGGCGGTCGTGTTGTTCTCGCGGCAATAACGCAGAGCGGCAAGCGTATCGGCCGTCTCCCCGGACTGGCTGATGAACAGCGCCGGGCCAGACTGGGGCAAAACAGGCTGGCGGTAACGGAATTCGGAGGCGATGTCCGTCTCCAGCGCGAGGCGCGCAGCCTGTTCGAACCAGTACTTCGCCGTGAAAGCTGCATAATAGGCTGTGCCACAGGCAATCGCGACAGCGCGGTCCGCGACTGTGAGCGCGGCGGTTGCGACCGTTCCAATGTCCAGTGTGCCCGTCACCTGATCGACATAAGGCAGGATCGACCGGGCAATGGATTCCGGCTGCTCATGGATTTCCTTGAGCATGAAGTGGTCATACTCGCCGCGCTCAATCAGGGCATCGTTAACCGCGGACGTGACACGCTTGCGGTTCACCCGCTCGCCCCGGGCATTACGGATGTCGAAACTGTCCGGCGTGAGAATGCACCAGTCACCTTCTTCCAGATAGGTGACGTCACGGGTGAACGGCGCCAGCGCAATGGCATCGGAGCCCAGGAACATCTCCCCTTCGCCATAACCGAGCACCAACGGGCTGCCACGGCGGGCGCCCATCATCAGCCCCTGCTCACCATCGAAGACCACAGCAAGCGCGAAAGCCCCATGCAGTTCCCCGAGCGTCGCCTCGAATGCATCGACCGGGTCCAGCCCCTCGCTGACCTTCTGGTCGAGCAGCTGCGCAATCACTTCGGAATCAGTTTCCGATTCAAAGTGACGGCCATTTGCCTGCAGCACCTCACGCAATTCACGGAAATTCTCGATAATTCCATTGTGGACGATCGCGACACGGCCCGACATGTGCGGATGGGCATTGGTCTCATTCGGCTGGCCGTGCGTGGCCCAGCGTGTGTGGGCAATGCCGGTTGTCGCGTCCATAGGACATTCGCGCAGCACAGCCTCCAGATTGGCGATCTTGCCCGCTGCGCGGCGCCGTTCCAGCCCACCAGGCCCCGTCACGGCGATCCCTGCGCTGTCATAGCCACGATATTCCAGCCGCTTCAGCCCATCGATCAACCGATCTGCCACGGGCCCATCACCAGAAATCGCAACAATTCCGCACATAGTCTACTCCGCTTTCTGCCTGCCGTGCTCTTAGACCCTGCCAAAGCGGCAGAACAATGAAACTTTGTGAGCAATTGCGACAAAGCTCTCCCCCATCGCCACAGGGGTAAACTGCAATTTCCTCATGTAATCTACCCGTTTGGACAGATTGGAAGCAGTACACCCTGAAATTGAATCTTCACCTCTACCAGTAGCCGGACACCCCGCATCGCTGCGATACAGACTCTCATAAGTGCAGCTGAATGCTGGATTAAGTTCCAACTTAGCCCGCCATTTGCATATAGGCCCCTCAAGCAGAACGGAGCCCGCCCCCTTGCCCCAACTGACCCACCTCGACAGGCTGGAAGCCGAAAGTCTTCACATCATCCGGGAAGTGGCCGCCGAATGCGAAAATCCGGTGATGCTGTATTCCGTCGGCAAGGACTCGGCGGTGATGCTGCATCTGGCGATGAAAGCGTTTTATCCGTCCCGTCCGCCCTTCCCGCTGATGCATGTCGACACGACCTGGAAGTTCCGCGAGATGATCGAGTTCCGGGATCGCAAGGCTGCGGAGATGGGCATGGACCTCCTCGTCCACATCAATGAGGACGGCGTACGCGAAGGGATTGGCCCATTCACCCATGGCTCGGCCGTGCACACGGACGTGATGAAGACGCAGGGGCTGAAACAGGCACTCGACAAGTACAAGTTTACGGCAGCCTTCGGCGGTGCGCGCCGCGACGAGGAAAAGTCCCGTGCCAAGGAGCGGATCTTCTCTTTCCGCTCGGCTGAACACCGCTGGGATCCGAAGCGGCAGCGCCCGGAAATCTGGAACGTTTACAACACACGCATCAATCAGGGCGAAAGCATCCGCGTCTTCCCCCTGTCGAATTGGACCGAACTCGACATCTGGCAATACATCCGCCGGGAAGGCATCGAGATCGTGCCGCTCTACTTTGCCGCCGAACGCCCCGTGGTGAACTGGAATGGCGTCGACATCATGGTCGACGACGACCGCATGCCGGAAGAGCTCGCCAAAACGGCCGTGATGAAGTCCGTGCGGTTCCGCACGCTCGGCTGCTACCCGCTGACCGGCGCGGTCGAAAGCACCGCCGCAACGTTGGATGAGATCATCCAGGAAATGCTCCTGACCACCACCTCCGAACGCCAGGGCCGCGTCATCGACGTCGACCAGTCCGCGTCCATGGAGAAGAAAAAGCAGGAGGGCTATTTCTGATGCGCCTCACTGACGACCTCATCGCCACCGACATCGCGGCCTATCTCGAAAAGCACGAGAACAAGTCGCTGCTGCGTTTCATCACCTGCGGATCTGTCGATGACGGCAAATCCACGCTGATCGGCCGCCTGCTCTACGATTCGAAGATGATCTTCGAGGACCAGCTCGCCTCGCTGGAAGCAGATTCCAAGAAAGTCGGCACGCAGGGCGAGAATATCGACTTCGCGCTCCTCGTGGATGGCCTCGCTGCCGAACGCGAACAGGGCATCACCATCGATGTCGCCTACCGCTTCTTTGCCACCGACAAGCGCAAGTTCATTGTCGCCGACACGCCCGGCCACGAACAGTATACGCGCAACATGGCCACAGGTGCCTCCACGGCCGACGTCGCCATCCTGATGATCGACGCGCGGAAGGGCATCCTGACCCAGACGCGCCGCCATTCTTTCATCACGACCCTGCTGGGCATCCGCCGCCTGGTCCTGGCCGTGAACAAGATGGACCTCGTCGATTATGACGAGACGATCTTCAACGATATTGTCGACGATTTCTATGCGTTCGCCGATGAACTGGCGACCGATCTGGAAATCCAGCCCATCCCGATGTCCGCACTGGCTGGGGTGAACATCACCAGCCGTTCCGACGAAACCGCATGGTATGAGGGCCCTGCCCTCATGGAATATCTGGAAAATGTGCCCGTGGGCGACCGCCGGCTGAGCACGTCATTCCGCATGCCTGTGCAATGGGTGAACCGCCCGAACCTCGATTTCCGCGGATTCTCCGGCCAGATCGCCTCCGGCACGGTAAAGCCAGGTGACCGCGTCAAATCCATGCCTTCCGGCAAGCAATCGACGATCGCCCGGATCGTCACAGCCGATGGCGACCTGCCCGAAGCCGTGGCAGGCCAGTCTGTCACGCTCACCCTGGCTGATGAGATCGACGCCTCGCGGGGCGATGCCATCGTCACAGCGGATGACCCGACCGAAGTGTCGGACCAGTTCCAGGTACGTATCCTGTGGATGAACGAAGCGCCCCTGCTGCCGGGCCGCCGTTACCTGCTGAAGATCGGCGCGAAGACCGTCACCGCGACCGTCAATGCCCCGAAATACGGCATTGACGTCAACACCCTGTCGGACGTGCCGGCAAAGACGCTTGAGCTGAACCATATCGGCGTGACGACCATCTCGCTGGACCAGCCGATCGCGTTCGACCCCTATGATGCCAATCGCAATCTCGGCGGCTTCATCCTGATCGACCGGATGACCAATGACACGGTTGGCCTCGGCCTGATCGACTTTGCCCTGCGCCGTGCTTCCAACATCCACTGGCAGGCCATGGATGTGGACCGCCATGCCCTGGCTGAGCAGAAAGGCCAGAAGCCGGCCGTGCTCTGGTTCACGGGCCTGTCTGGGTCTGGCAAGTCGACAATTGCCAACGCACTGCAGAAGCGTCTTTTCGCGCTAGGCAAACACTCCTTCTCGCTGGACGGCGACAATGTCCGCCACGGCCTGAACCGAGATCTCGGCTTCACCGATGCCGACCGCGTGGAAAACATCCGCCGCGTCGCAAACGTTGCGAAGCTGATGTCCGATGCCGGCCTGATTACGCTGGTCTCCTTCATCTCGCCCTTCCGGGCAGAGCGGCAGATGGCCCGCAACATGATGGAAGACGGCGAGTTCATCGAAATCCACATCGACACCCCGCTCGATGTGGCCGAGCAGCGCGACGTGAAAGGGCTCTACAAGAAGGCCCGTTCAGGGGAGATCAAGAATTTCACCGGTATATCCAGCCCGTACGAGGCACCGCAGAATCCGGAACTCCGGATTGACACGGTGAACCGGAGCCCCGATGACGCGGCAGAGGAAATTCTTGACTACCTGCGCGAGCATGGGTTCCTCGGCGCCTGATAAAAGGCGCCAGCCGGGGTTGGGGCCAAGGCAGGGGACGGCGAAAGGAAGACTATGCGGATCTATCCCGTAATCATGTGCGGCGGCGCAGGCACGCGCCTGTGGCCCGTGTCTGTCCAGGCGCATCCGAAGCAGTTCCATCGCCTGGTGACCGACAAGACAGTGTTCCAGGACACTGTCCTGCGCCTGAAGGGGGATGATTTCGCTGCGCCGGTCGTGATCTCCAACCAGCGCTATGCGGGCCTCATCCGCGAACAGCTGGCCGAAATCGGTGTGGAACCGGGCGCGGTGATCCTTGAGCCAATGGCCCGCAATACCGCGGCTGTTGCGGCTGTCGCCGCCCGGCACATCGCCGAGACAGACCCGGATGGCCTGGCCCTGCTGTTGCCGTCAGACCATTTCATCGGCCAGCCCGACGTCTTCGTCAGCGCCGTGACCGAGGCCGCCCGGATGGCGAAGTCCGGCTATATCACGACCTTCGGCATCAAGCCCAACCGGCCCGAAACCGGCTTCGGCTATATCCAGCGCGGCAACACGATCGACGGGTCGCTCTATGAGGTGACCGAGTTCAAGGAAAAGCCGAACCTGGAGACGGCCACGAAATACATCGCCGATCCGGCCTTCAGCTGGAATGCGGGCATCTTCCTGTTCCCTGCTTCGCTGATGCTGGACGAGCTGGAACAACACGCACCGGACATTCTGGATGCCGCCTCTGCGGCGCTCGATGCGGCGGGCGATCTCGACGGCAACATCCTGCTGGATCCGGAATGCTTCGCCGCTGTGCGTTCCACCTCGGTCGACTATGCCGTGATGGAGCAAACCGCACGGGCGGCCATCTACGCCCCGCTGGACTGCCAGTGGAACGACATCGGCACCTGGGGCATGATCGGGGCGATCCGTCAGCAGGAGAGCGCGAATGCGCCGATTTCGATCGACGCGGAGGGCTGCACGGTACTGTCGGATTCAGGCCATGTCGTGGCGCTGGTGGGCGTGCAGGACCTGTGCGTCGTGGTCGAAGGCGGCCGTATCCTGATCGCCTCGAAAGAGCGCACGCAGGATGTCGGCAAGGTTGTCTCGACCCTGCGCGAAGCCGGCCGCGAAGACCTGCTGTAACCGGACTGCCGCAGCGTTACCCGCTTTCAAATTGAAATCCTGTGATACTTTCCCGGTGCCGAAAGGCACAGGGAGGAAAAAACATGCCGGAAGCCAAAGGTGCCGGTGCAGGCGAAAAGCCTGCAAAAACAGCAACATATGACATCGTTATCGTCGGAGCTGGCTTCGCCGGCATGTACATGCTGCACAAGATGCGCGGGATGGGCCTGAGCGCGCATGTCTATGAAGCGGGCAGCGGCGTGGGCGGAACATGGTTCTGGAACCGCTATCCGGGCGCGCGTGTGGATGTGGAAAGCCAGGAATATTCCTATTCCTTCTCGCCGGAGCTGGAGGAAGACTGGCACTGGAGCGAGCGGTACGCCGCCCAGCCGGAGCTGCTGAAATACGCCAATCACGTCGCCGACCGGTTCGACCTGCGCCGCGATATCAGCTTCAACACGCGCATTACCGCAGCATCATATGATGACCATACCGGACTATGGCGGATCATAACGGATCATGGCGAGACTATAACGGCACGGTTCTGTGTCATGGCGACGGGCTGCCTGTCGGCCGCCAAGACACCGGACATTCCGGGCGCGGGCAGCTTCACCGGCCTGACGCTGAGCACGGCCACATGGCCGACCGAAGGCGTGGACCTTTCCGGCAAGCGCGTCGGCATTATCGGCACCGGCTCCTCCGGCATCCAGACAATCACCACCATCGCGCCGGACGTGGGCGAACTCTACGTATTCCAGCGCACGCCCAATTTCAGCGTGCCGGCCCACAACCATCCGCTGGATCCGGCCGTGCGCGAAGACTGGCTGGCCAACCGCGAAACCTATCGCCAGCAGCAGCGCACATCCGGCGTCGGCATCCTGGCGGTCAGCCCGCGCGAGGGCTCGGCGCTGGAGGTCTCGCCCGAGGAGCGCGAGCGCGAATTCGAGGCCCGCTGGGCCAAGGGCGGCTTCTGCCTCGGCGCGGCCTTTCAGGATGTCGGTACCGACCGGGCCGCGAATGACCTGCTGGTCGACTTCGTCGCCAACAAGATCCGCGGCATCGTGAAGGATCCGGACACGGCGGAAAAACTGATCCCGGCAACCTACCCCTACGGGGCCAAGCGCGTCGTGGTCGATACCGGCTATTTCGAGGTCTACAATCAGGACAATGTCCATCTGATCGACCTGAATGAAACGCCTATCGAGACGATCACGCCGACAGGCATCCGCACACGCGAAGGCGACTATGAGCTGGATGTCCTGATCTATGCCATCGGCTTCGATGCCATGACCGGCGCACTGGACCGGATCGACATTCGCGGCCGGGACGGCCAGCGCCTCAGCGAGAAATGGAATGCAGGCCCGGTGACCTATCTGGGCCTCATGGTGGCCGGGTTCCCGAACATGTTCCTGGTGACCGGGCCGGGCAGCCCGTCGGTTCTGTCCAACATGCTGATGTCGATCGAACAGCATGTCGAATGGATCTCGGATTGCCTCCGCGACCTGGGTGAGCGGCAGGTCACCACGATCGAGGCCACGCCGGAGGCGGAGGCGGAATGGGTGGCGCATGTCAACGAAGTGGCCGCCGGAACGCTCTACCTGCAGGCGAACTCCTGGTATCTCGGCGCCAATGTGCCGGGCAAGCCGCGCGTGTTCATGCCTTATGTGGGCGGGGCCGGAACCTATCGCGAAAAATGCGATGCCGTGGCCGCGAATGACTATGAAGGTTTCCGCCTGAGCCGCAGTGAAACACGTTGACGTTGCGGCCTTCCCCGGCGTCCCGTCTCGAATCCCGTGCCGTCCCGCGATAAGCAGGCGGAAAGGCAAAAATATATTCGGGAGCGAACAATGGCCAAAGGTGATCTTCCTGTCCTTGTCGGCGTAGGCCAGAGCCTCAGCCAGTGGGACGGTTCAGCGGGTCCGGCCGGGGCCCCCTCTCCGCTGTCGCTGATGGTGAATGCGTCGAAACAGGCGCTGGCCGATACCGGCGCGTCGAATGTTGCAGGCGCCATCGACACGATTGCCGTTGTCCGCATCTTCGAGGACTCCGTGCGCGGGGCGCCCCACCCGCACGGGCACAACACGAACCTGCCCGGCACGCTGGCCCGCGACCTTGGCGCCTCGCCTGCGCACCTCATCTATGAAGTGGTCGGCGGGCAGAGCCCGCAGGCCCTCGTCAACGAAATGGCCGCGAAAGTCTTCGAAGGCGAAATCGAATGCGCGCTGATCTCCGGTTCGGAAGCCAACCGCGCCTCCAAGGGCGCGCGCCGCCACGGCGTCGAGATCAACTGGGCCGACAGTGCCGATGCGGACTATGACGATCGCGGCTCCGGCCCGATGATGCTGAGCCGCGAAGAGATCAAGCACGGCATCGTCGCCCCGGCCTATTTCTATGCCCTGTTCGAGAATGCCATCGCCGCCCGCGAAGGCCGCTCGCGCAGTCAGCACCGCAAGGCCATGGCGGAGCTGTTCCAGCCCTTCTCCGCCGTCGCCGCGAAGAACCCGTATTCCCAGTTCCCGGTGGAGCACTCTGTCGAGTTTCTCTCCACACCATCCAAGGCGAACTACGAATATGCGGACCCGTTCCTGAAATGGTTCATCGCGCAGGATGCCGTGAACCAGGGCGCCGCCGCCATCGTGATGAGTTCGTCCAAGGCCGACGAGCTGGGCATTGCCGAAGACAAGCGCGTCTACCTGCACGGCGCCGGTGAAGGCGCGGATGACTTCATCTCCCTGCGCCCGCGCCTCGATGGTTCCTTCGCCATGGAGGCCGCGATTTCCCGCGCGCTGGAACAGTCTGGCAAGGCAACCGCCGACATGGCGCATTTCGATCTCTATTCCTGCTTCCCCTGCGCCGTGTTCTCCTCAACCCAGGCACTCGGCCTTGACTGGAAGACCGACAAGCGCCCGCTGACCCTGACGGGCGGCCTGCCTTTCTTCGGCGGTCCCGGCAACAATTACTCCCTGCACGGAATTGCCGAGATGGTGGCAAAGCTGCGCGGCGATGCCGGTTCGTTCGGCCTGGTCCTCGCCAATGGCGGCTGGATGACCAAGGAAGCCGTCGGCGTCTACTCGACCGCCAAACCGGCAGAGTTCACGCCGGTTGCCCGCTATGCCCGCCCGACCGAGGAAGTCGATTTGTGTGCAGACAGCTGCGTCGCAAAGCTCGAAACCTTCACGGTCACGCATGGCAAGCAAGGCCCCGACAAAGGCATCATCTTCGCCCGCCTGCCCGATGGCCGCCGCGCCCTTGCCAATGCCAGCCCGGCCGCGCTGGCCGTGCTGCGCGAGGATGAGAGCCCCGTCGGCCGCAGCGTGAAGATCCTGGTGGAAGGCGAAACCGGCACGTTCGATTTCACCTGATCGCGCTATGACTTCGGCGGCTTGCCCCGCATGACGGTTTCGCCCAAATTCCGGGCATGACGACGCATTTCAAGAAGTTCGGTGTGATCGGTGGCGGCGCCTGGGGCACCGCCATCGCCCAGATGCTGACCCGTGAGGGGCAGGATGTGCTGATCTGGTGCCTGGAGCCGGAGGTGGCCGAGGCCATCAATACGGCGCACGAGAACACCATCTTCCTGCCGGACGTGCCGCTGAAACCCGCCCTGAAGGCCACCAGCGACCTCGCGGACCTGCACGATATGGACGCCCTGTTCGCGGTCGCCCCGGCCCAGCACACACGCGTCACCCTGCGTGCCCTGAAGGGCAAGCTGAAGCCCGGCACGCCGGTCGTGCTCTGCTCCAAGGGGATCGAGCTGGCCACGGGTGAGTTCATGACCGACATCCTGAAGGACGAACTGCCGGAGGCTGTGCCGGCCGTCATGTCCGGCCCGAGCTTCGCCATCGACGTGGCAAAGGGCCTGCCGACGGCGGTGACCTTCGCCATTGAGGATGAAAAGCTCGGCACCGAACTGATCGCGGCGATCTCCACCCCCAATTTCCGGCCCTACCTCGCGCATGACCTGCTCGGCGCGGAAATCGGCGGCGCGGTGAAGAACGTGCTGGCCATTGCCTGCGGCATCGCCCTTGGCAAGGGGCTTGGCCGGTCAGCCCATGCCGCCCTGATCGCACGCGGCAGCGCCGAGATGACCCGGCTCGCCCTGAAGCTGGGCGCGGAGCGGGAAACCCTGTCCGGCCTGTCGGGCCTGGGCGACCTCGTGCTGACCTGTTCCTCGGAGACCAGCCGCAACATGAGCTGTGGCATGGCGCTCGGCAAAGGCGAGACGCTGGAGAGCATTCTCGGCGCGCGCAATGCGGTTACTGAAGGCGTCGCCACGGCGCCGGTGCTGCGGAAGCTGGCCGCGAAGCATGGCGTGGAAATGCCGATCTCCGATGCCGTCGCCGCCGTGATCGAAGGGGAGATCAGCGTGGACGAGGCCATTGTCCGCCTGCTGATGCGCCCGAACAAGGCCGAGGCCGTCACCGCCTGACGTTCCGTCATGTCTGGCCGTCGCGGGGCCTGCTGCTAGACTTCGCTGAAAAGCGGAGGAAAGCGCGCCATGGCGTATGAATGTTTTGAAGTCACCATCGAAGACAAGATCGCCCATATCCGGATGAACCGGCCTGAGGCGCTGAACACGATGAACAAGGCGTTCTGGAACGAGCTGCCGGAAATCGTGAAGGACATCGACACAAATGCCCGCGCGCGGGTGATCGTGATCTCCTCCACCGGCAAGCACTTCTCCGGCGGCATGGACACGACCGTCTTCACCGGCGACCGCGACGCGCCGAAGCATGACCGCTACATCCTGGCCGAAGCGCTGCGCTCCAACATCAAGCAGATCCAGTCGAGCTTCACCTGCCTGGAAGAAGCCCGCATGCCCGTCCTCTTTGCCTGCCATGGCGGCGTGATCGGCGGCGCTGTCGACATGATCTCCGCCGGGGACATCCGCTGGTGCACCAAGGACGCCTTCTTCTCCATCATGGAAACCAATATCGCCATGACGGCAGATGTCGGCACCTTCCCGCGGCTGCAACGCTACATCCCCGAAGGCTGGGCCAAGCAGATGGCCTATACCGGCATGCGCCTGCCCGCCTCGAAGGCGAAAGAGATCGGCCTCGTGAACGACGTGTTCGACACGCATGAGGAAATGATGGCCGCCGTGATGGGCGTCGCCCGCGAGATCGCCGCCAACAGCCCGCTGGCCGTTACCGGCTGCAAGGTGCTGATCAATTACGGGCGCGACCACTCCACCGCCGACACGCTGGACTATATCGGCATCTGGAACGCCGCCATGTTCCCGCCGCCGCACATGGCCGA
The DNA here is from genome assembly GCA_014763715.1 of Rhodobacterales bacterium. Taxonomy (GTDB): domain Bacteria; phylum Pseudomonadota; class Alphaproteobacteria; order Caulobacterales; family Hyphomonadaceae; genus Hyphomonas. The sequence goes on from JACXUV010000003.1 coordinate 141,008, forward strand.
AGCCTTCAAGGCCCGCGCCGAGAAGCGCGATGCGGAGTATCCGGACCTGTCGGAGCTGCGCACCACACCGATGTAGGCCGGCCCTACCTGCCTGGCTTTACCGGATAAGCCTGCACCTGCCGGGAAAGCTCGGGCGGGCGCCGCTTCTGCACGACCGGGCGCAGGGCGACGCTGGAGCGGATGCTGCGCACTTCCGAGAGCCCTGCCAGCCGCTCGGTCAGGAACCTTTCGAATTCGCCCAGCCCGCTCATGGCGATGCGCAGGAGGTAATCGGCGTCGCCCGTCATCAGGTAGCAGTCCATGACTTCCGGCGACGCCTCCATGACCTTCTCGAAGGCTGACATCGTCTCGCGCTTCTGGTCGACCAGCGAAACCCAGGTGAAGACGGAGATCGCCCCGCCCAGCAGCGCTTCGGACAGGTGCGCCTGATAGCCCTTGATCACGCCGGTCTCTTCCAGTTTCCGGATGCGGTTCACAGTCGGCGTCTGCGAGAGCCCGATGGCGGCCGAGAGGTCCGAGATGCTGATGCGTCCCTGCTCCGTCAGGACATCCAGTATCCTGATGTCCGTTTTGTCCAACGCAGTCATTTTCACCTCACATGTCCGCTTTCATGGTGAATTAGACAACAATCGCCACGAACAGCAATGTGAATAGGTGGGATTTTCTCATGGGCCGGTGATAATCTCCGCGCAGGGCCGGCGGCATCCAATGCCAGACCGGCCAGGAGGAAGCGCAGAAGGAGCCCCGGGAATGCCGAGCGAGCTGGACCACCTGAAAACCATCGAGCAGCGCCTGCTCTGGCTTTCCGCCTGGATGGTGCACAATGCCAATCACCTCCGCCCCAAGGGCGAGGGCGATGTGAAAGTGGGCGGGCACCAGGCCTCCTGTGCCTCGATGGTGTCGATCATGACGGCGCTCTATTTCCACACGCTGCGCCCGGAAGACCGTGTCGCGGTGAAGCCGCACGCCTCCCCCGTCTTCCATGCGGCGCAATACCTGATGGGCAACCAGACGCTGGAGAAGCTGAAGAACTTCCGCGGCTATGGCGGCGCGCAGTCCTATCCGAGCCGCACGAAAGACGTGGACGATGTGGACTTCTCCACGGGCTCGGTCGGCCTCGGCGTGGCGGAGACGGCGTTTGCCTCCATCGTGCAGGACTATCTGGAAGCCAAGGACTGGGCGGCGGACCGCCCGCTCGGCCGCATGGTGGCGCTGGTCGGCGATGCGGAGCTGGACGAGGGCAATGTCTATGAGTGCCTGCAGGAAGGCTGGAAGCACGACCTGCGCAACACCTGGTGGATCATCGACTATAACCGCCAGAGCCTCGACGGCGTGGTGCATGAGGGCCTGTGGGAAAAGATCGAGTCGATCTTCAAGGCGTTCGGCTGGCGTACCGTTGTGCTGCGCCATGGCGCGCTGCAGCGGGCCGCCTTTGAGGAACCCGGCGGCGAGGCGCTGAAAGCCTGGATCCAGTCCTGTCCGAATGCGGATTATTCGGCGCTGACCTATCAGGGCGGCGCAGCCTGGCGCAAACGCCTGATGGATGATCTTGGCGACCAGGGCGATGTCACGGCCCTGCTCTCCAAACGCAGTGACGAAGAGCTGGATGCCCTGATGAACAATCTCGGCGGCCAGTGCCTCGAAACCCTGAGCGAGGCTTTCGACAGCATCACCGATGACCGGCCGACTGTGTTCCTTGCCTATACGATCAAGGGCTGGGGCACGCCGCTGGCAGGCCACAAGGACAATCATGCGGGCCTGATGAACCCGGCCCAGATGGCAGATTTCCAGGCCCGCATGGGCGTGCCGCAGGGCGAGGAATGGGACACGCTGGCAACCGTCAGCGACCCGGCCAGCCTGCAGGCCTTCCTCGGCAAGGTGCCATTCTTCGCCGCTGGCCCGCGCCGCTATACAGCGCCGGAAGTGCAGAGCCCCGGCCCGATCTTCCTGGATGACCGCGTCCTGTCCACACAGGCAGGTTTCGGCAAGATCCTCGATGCGCTGGCCAAGAGCGACAGCCCGATCGCAGACCGTATCCTCACCACCTCCCCCGATGTGACGGTCTCCACCAATCTCGGGCCTTGGGTGAACCGCCGTTCCCTCTTTGCCCGGACGGAAAAGGGTGACACGTTCCGCGAACAGCAGATCCCCTCGACCCAGAAATGGCAGTTCTCCCCCGCAGGCCAGCATATCGAACTCGGCATTGCGGAGATGAACCTGTTCCTGCTGCTGGGCGCGGCGGGCCTGTCGCACTCCCTGTTCGGGGAGCGGCTGATCCCCATCGGCACGGTCTATGACCCGTTTGTGGCCCGTGGCCTCGATGCGCTGAACTATGCCTGTTACCAGGACGCGCGCTTCATCGTGGCAGGCACGCCCTCCGGCGTGACGCTCGCCCCGGAAGGCGGCGCGCACCAGTCCATCGGCGCGCAGCTGATCGGGATGAGCCAGGACGGCCTTGTCAGCTTCGAGCCTGCCTATCTGGACGAGCTGTCCATCATCATGGACTGGAGCTTCGACTATCTCCAGCGCAGCGGCGAGAACGACCCGGACGAGCGCACATGGCTGCGCGACGAGACCGGAGGCTCGGTCTACCTGCGCCTCACCACACGCCCGCTGGAACAGCTGGGCCTGAAGGCGCGCGATGATGAAGAGTTCCGCCAGGGCGTTGTGGACGGTGCCTACTGGCTGCGCAAGCCGGGGCCGAACTGCGAAGTCGTCATCGCCTATCAGGGCTGTGTCGCCCCGGAGGCCATCGAGGCCGCCGGACGCATTGGCAACGACCGGCGTGACATCGGCGTGCTGGCCATCACCTCCGCCGACCGGCTGAACTCCGGCTGGACCGCTGCGCGGCGGGCACGGGCACGCGGCCACCGGGACGCAACCAGCCAGATCGAACGTCTGATGGCGGATGTTCCGCGCGATGCCACGCTGATCACGGTGACGGATGGCCACCCGGCCACGCTGGCCTGGATTGGATCTGTGATGGGCCACCGCACCGCGCCGCTGGGCGTCGAGCATTTCGGCCAGACCGGCACGATCGGCGACCTCTACCGCCACTTCATGATCGACGCCGACGCCATCGTCGCTGCCGCAAACTATCTTTCCGCTGGCCGGCGGATCGGCCTCAGCGTACGCTGATTGCGCTCAGGCAGCAGAGCCTGTCAGTTCGAAGTGTGAGCGCACGGTGGGCTTTTCGTCCGGCGTGGTGACGCGGCCGGTCTTCACCAGGTCGATCATGTGGCCCAGCACGGACATGGCAGCCGCCGGGTGCAGGCGCGAATCCACGTCCTTGTACATCTCCTTCACCATATCCGGGATGGAATGTTCGCCCAGGGACAGATGATGCAGGATCGCCCGCTCACGCGCGCGGCGATGCTCGGCATATTCGGTGATGAAGGTATTGACGAACTCCCTGCCCTTCACCGGATTTCCGTGCGTCGGGTAGAGCGCGTCAAAATTCATGACACGGATCTTTTCCAGGCTGCGCATATAGTCACCCATATCGCCATCCGGCGGGGCGACGACCGTGGTGGACCAGCCCATGATATGGTCGCCTGACAGGCAGGTGTTCTCTTCGCGCAGACCGAAGCAGAGGTGGTTGCAGGTGTGCCCCGGCGTTTCGATCACGTCCAGCGTCCAGCCGGGACCGGAGATAACATCGCCATCGCCCACCTTCACATCCGGCATGAAGCCCAGATCGTCCGCACTGCCCAGCTCGCCCTTGGCCGTCGGCACACCGCAATTCTTCGCATAGGTCTTGCAGCCTGCCCATTCGGCCAGCGGCTGGGCCAGCGGCGAATGGTCTGAATGGCCATGGCTGACCAGCACATGCGTGACGGTCTCACCTTCCAGCGCCTTTTTCAACGCCTCGAAATGTTCCGGCTGTTCCGGCCCCGGATCAAGCACGGCGACTTCGCCATGCCCGATGATATAGACGCCGGTACCGACATAGGTGAAAGGACCGGGATTGTTCGCGATCACCCGGCGGATCAGCGGTGTCATCTGTTGGACGACGCCGTATTCAAACTCGATTTCCCTGATGTACGGAATGGCCATGTGCAGTCTCTCGAAATTCAGCCTGCAGACAAACCCTAACGCCGTTTGGGTGCGAACCTTGTTCCGAATGCCTGTGCCATGCGGCGGGTTGCTCTCAGCTTCGAGCTGAGCTTCAGCGCCACCGGCGGGCCCATGTCGGTCTTGTTCGCATCGACGATATAGAGTCGTCCGCTGTTGCGGTCACGTAGACAGTCCACACCGCCCCAGTCCAGTCCCATTTCCTTCGCAAAGCGCTCAATCACGGTGATTTCATCCGCCGTGTAACAATTGCGAGGTTCATCGAGCAGAACTTCGACGTTCTCATTGGCAAAGCGCCGTTCCAGCGGACGGCGCTTGCGGAAGACGACAATCGGAGAGCCGTTCACGAGGCAGCAGCGCAGGTCTTCGACCAAGCCGCCTTCAATCTCGTTGTCGACCAGAACCTGATAGGTCTTGCCTGGAATGGGCGCATCCAGCGGCCCTTCCAGAACGCGGCCATCATGGGCGGCGTTCAGTTCGGACTTCTCGACCATCCGGCCGGTATAGGTCGTCGGATCGACCGCCAGCGAATAGCCTGCAGCCACTTCGAAGGCAGCCGCCACTTTCGACTTCGACACGTCATCGCAGGCGAAATTGACGAGGCGCGCGCCTTCCTTGACAGCCGGGATCTCGTTGTGCGTCTCGGTGCAGTCGTCGAACTGCATCACGATGTCGGCCTTGGTCACATCGTCGATCAGCTTCGCGCCGGCCACATGCATGACGGGCCAGATGAAATACCAGGGGCGCGGCTTGTCAGGATAGAAAGCGATGGTGGGGCGCTTGTGGCCCTCGATCCGGCGCCAGATGCGCCAGGACTGGGCGGCACAGTAGAAGGCCAGCCAGGTGGAAACGTCGTTCAGGAGGGAGAAAGTCAGCGGAATGCGGGCGCCGGTTTTCTTCACCAGCATCGCGCCGTCGTCATACTTGAAATCGGTCAGCCACAACCGGTCTGTCATTCCGTATTCTCCTGACTGGCGAACCGTGCCTCACAGCGCCGTTCGCGGCCGGTTACCTGCCTCGCATGCCGCCAGCTCACTGACAACACACTTAATGCGGCGTGAATGTGATCTGCGACCATAAGGAACTGCCCTTAGAGCAGCGATTCGATGCTCGACAGATCGTATCCCGCCCCTGCAGCTGCGTCGACGATATCCTGGCCTGATCCCTGCCCCGCATGGGTCAGCGCCCACGCGGTAATGCAGCGTGTCCCGGTGCGGCAATAGGCCAGCACAGGCTGGGGCGCTTCGTTGAGGATATTGCCCATCCGCTCGACGATTTCAGGCGTCGGTGCGCCGGAAAACGGCAGTGCGACGAAGGTCAGCCCAAGGGCTTCGGCCTTTGCCCGGATGGGGCCCATGCGCGGCTGTTCGATGCCGCCTTCCCCGTCTGGCCGGTTGGCAATGATGGTCTTGAAACCGGCTGCTGCGATTTGTTCGACATCCTCTTCGGAAATTTGCGGAGCAACGGCAAAAGCGTCGGTAACGCGGCGAATATCGGCCATGTGGGAGGGTCCTGTCTGTTGAGACGGTCTTGATCGATTCGGATACCTAGCTAAGGAAGGATGTGCGTTCTGCCAAGGTTTTGGCGGAACACCTTTTCGCTATGGCCCTGCAACAACGACGGAAATTTGCCCTTGTCCACCCTGCAGCGCGCCCTCAGCCGGATCCCATGGGCCTACACTGCCCGGCGTCTGCTGATCGCCATCCCGACCATGCTGGCCATCATCACCATGGCCTTCCTGATGATGCGCGCAGCCCCAGGCGGACCTTTCGACGGGGAACGCAAACTCCCGGCGGCCACGGAAAAGGCGATCGCTGCCAAGTTCGGCTTCGACAAGCCCCTGCACGAGCAGTATTTCGACTATGTCGGCGGCGTGCTCCAGGGCGATTTCGGTCCGTCCTACAAAACGCTCGGCAAGAGCGTGAACGACCTGATCGCCGACGGCCTGCCGATCTCCCTCACCATCGGTACGCTGGCAATGGTGCTTGGCATCACACTGGGCACCCTGCTCGGCGTCTTTGCGGGGCTCAGGCAAAACTCGAGCGCTGACTACAGCGTCATGGGCCTTGCCATGTTCGGGATATCCATCCCGACCTTTGTGACAGGCCCGATCCTCATCCTGATCTTCGCCCTCGGCGCCGGCTGGTTCGCTGTCGGCGGGCTCGGCACCTACCCGAATATCGGGATGAGCTGGTACAACATGACCCTGCCGGTCATCACGCTGGCCCTGCCCCAGATTGCCATCATCTCCCGCCTGATGCGCGCCTCGATCATCGAGACGATGCGCTCCAACCATATTCGCACCGCCCGCTCCAAGGGCCTGTCGGAGCGCCAGGTGATCGCCCGCCACGCGCTACCGGCGGCGCTGCTGCCGCTGATCTCCTATGCCGGTCCGGCCATGGCGCGGGTCATGACCGGCTCGGTCGTGATCGAAAAGGTCTTCGGCCTGCCGGGGCTCGGTTCCTACTTCGTCAATGGCGCGCTGAACCGTGACTATACGCTCGTGATGGGCGCGATCATCGTTTACGCCGCCCTCATCGTGATCCTGAACCTCGTCGCCGACATCCTGTACGCGGTGCTCGACCCGAAAGTGAAGTACGACTGATGAGCCAGGCAGACCCGCTTCTCGATCCCACCGGCCGCGTGGAGTCCGTTAACAAGGCGATCGCCGGAGGCCGTTCCCTCTGGGATGATGCCCGCGCACGCCTGTTCCACAACAAGGCTGCTGTCGCCTCCATGTGGGTACTGGGCGTTCTGGTCGCGATCGCGATCATCGGCCCGATGGTCTGGGTGCACGATTACCGCACCATTTCCGACGCGCGCGCCATCGCGCCCACTCTGCAGGACTGGCACATCCTGGGCACAGACCTGCAGGGCCGGGACCTGATGGCCCGCCTGATGATTGGCCTGCGCATCTCGCTGATGGTCGGCGTGGTTGCCACGGCCGTCAGTCTCGTCATCGGCGTCACCTGGGGCGCCACCGCCGGCTATCTCGGCGGGCGGGTCGACAATTTCATGATGCGCATCGTGGACGTGCTCTACGCCCTGCCCTTCATCTTCTTCGTCATCCTGCTGCTGACCGTGTTCGAGCGGAACATCTTCCTGATCTTCGCAGCTATCGGCGCGATCGAGTGGCTGACCATGGCGCGGATCGTTCGCGGCCAGACCCTTGCCATCAAGAACAAGGAATTCATCGAGGCCGCCCGCGCCGCCGGTGTCGGCCGCCCGGCGATTATCCTACGCCACATCCTGCCGAATGTGATCGGCCCGGTGGCGGTGTATGTGACCCTGACCATTCCGGTTGTGATCCTTGCCGAAAGCTTCCTGTCCTTCCTCGGCCTCGGCGTGAACGAGCCGCTGACCTCGCTCGGCGTGCTGATCTCCGATGGCGCCGCCCGGATGGAAGAGAAGCCCTGGATGCTCCTCGCTCCGGCCGGCACAATGGCCGTCACCCTGCTCTGCCTGAACTTCATCGGCGACGGCCTGCGCGACGCGCTGGACCCGAAGGACCGTTAAACGTCCACAATATTCGTGACGTTCTCGCGGAAGTAATCCAGCAAACCATCTGCCTCATGTGAGATGATGAACGTTACGCTCGTCACGTCGCGCTGTCTCTCACCGTAAAAGAACCGCTGATGGAAGCGCGTCAGATGCCAGCCATCTCCCAACGCGAAGACATCAATTCCCAGCGCTTCAGTTCCCTTGGGGAAGACATCCTGCCCGAGCCGCCCGATAACGCCCATCAAGGCCTCGCGGGAAGTGGCCAGCTGCCAACTTGTATCCGCCTCATCGCGGAAGTGGTCGATGCGGAAATCCACGTCGTCCGCAATCAATTCGAAGAGCGACAAATCGCCGGCAGCGAACCTGGCAAGCACTTGTCCGATGGTCGTCTCCGCCGTCCCGGTGTGGGTGGGTTGCATGTTCAAAGCTCCTTTCGCTGTGATGCACCCCATATGCGACCGCCCCAAAACTTAGGAAATTGCTATTTTATTTATATTTGATATAGTCAAAAACTATGATTGACCTGACCACACTGCGCTACTTCACCAGCGCCTTCGAGACCGGCACGTTCAGCCAGGCCGCCCGCGCAAACGGCGTCAGCCAGCCGACCGTGTCCGCAGCAATCCAGAAACTGGAAGAGACATTGGGCGGGCCTTTGTTTCAGCGATCGAAATCCGGCCTGACGGCGACACCGCTGGCACGCAGGCTCTATTCCGATGCAGAGCAGAGCGTCAGCCACCTCTCGACGCTGGAAGCCCGCCTGCGCGACCTGCCGCAGCAGACGGTCCGCTTTCATTGCGCCCCCGACATTCTGGTTCAGGGGATCGCTCCGGACCTGAGCCGCGTGCGCCGGAAATCCGCGACTTTGACCTTCAGCTTCACCGACACCGCAGAAGACAGCGACATTGCCTATTTGTCGGAAGCCTGCGTTCCGGGCAATCATACGTTCATTCCCCTGGCTGAAGAACCCTTCTGCGTCGCTGTCGCGCGGTTCCACCCGCTCGCCTCCCTGTCCCGGTTACATCTGGACGATCTGCGGGAGTATCCGCTGATACACCGGCCCTATTGCCCGAATGCGGATCATATGCAGCTGGTCCCCTCTCTCGCCGCCCCGGTTGCGCAGGCCATGAATGATACGCAACTTCTGGAGCTGGTTGCTGCCGGGCTTGGGATCGCTTTTGTACCGCGCTCCCATGGTGATGGACGTGACGACATCACGATTTTGCCTCTGCGAGACGTGGAGACAGGGACACGCAGAATCGGCATTTCGCATCGCAAAACAGCCTTCGCAAAGGAACTGGCCCAGGAGCTGACACTTACCCGTCCAACGAACTGATGGCGCCGACCGGAAGGCGCTGGATCCGAAAGCGCCTTCAGCTGTAAGTTTTTGTGTCCTGCCGGGCACATACTGACCTGAAACGCCCCTGACGGGATTGGTTTTTTCTATCGGCGCCCCATCTCTTCTGCATCCCGAAATTCATGCAAGAGGCGGCCCGTTTGGCGCTATTCCTGTTTCTTTGCAGCCTGGTCGTCTTTACCAGCTTTGCCATGATGCCGCTGGCGCGCCGGGCGGGCGCGCCTTTCCTGCTGCTGGCCCTGCTCATCGGCATGCTGCTCGGAGAGGATGGCCCCGGCGGGATCCAGTTCAGCAATTTCAGCCTGGCCTTTGATCTGGGCAGCGTGGCCCTTGCGGTCATCCTGTTTGCCGGCGGGCTGGAGGCCGAGCGCTCGGTCTTCCGCACAGCAGGCATTCCGGCTGTCAGCCTGGCCACACTCGGTGTGCTGATCACAGGCGCGGTGACCGGGATTGCCGCCACCTTCATCCTGAACCTGCCCTGGCTGCAGGGCCTGCTGCTGGGCGCTGCCGTTGCCTCGACCGATGCCGCAGCGACGTTCCTTCTGGTCCAGCAGAGCGGCGTGAACCTGCGCCAGAAACTGCGGGACACGCTGATGCTGGAATCCGGGATCAACGACCCGATGGCCATCTTCCTCACTGTCTCCCTCACCATGCTGGTCGCGGCCCAGCCTGCAGACGCGACAGCTGACCTGGCCGGTTTTGCCCTCTTCCTTGCCCAGCAGGCCGGGATCGGCCTTGTGGCGGGGCTTGGCGGCGGACGGCTGCTCGCCTGGCTGACGGACCGGCTGAGCCTGCCCATGGGCACTTATCCGGCGATGACGCTTTCCGGCGCGCTGACCATCTATGCGGGCACCACACTTCTGGGCGGCAGCGGCTTCCTGGCGGTCTATCTCGCCGGGTTCATGCTGAAGGCCTATCTGCGCCGGCCGATCGACCGGATTGAGGATTTCAACGAGGCGTTCCAGTGGCTGTGCCAGATGGTGCTCTTCCTGATGCTGGGCCTTTTGGTGACGCCGAGCGCGTTGCTGAAGGATTTCTGGCCGGCGATTGCCTGCGCCGGCGTTCTCATGCTGGTCGCCCGGCCGCTGGCCGTGTTCGCCAGCGTGGGCTGGATGGGCTTTTCGCTGAAGGAAAACATGTTCCTCAGCTGGGTCGGCCTGCGCGGGGCCGTTCCCGTGCTGCTGGCCATCTACCCCGTCATTGCGCCGGGGCCGGTGACGGTCGGCTTTTTCAACATCGTGTTCGTCATCGTCACGGTGTCCCTGATTGCGCAGGGCTGGACGATTTCACAGGCGGCGCGCTGGCTGAAGCTCGGCGATACGCCGGAGCCCCAGACAACACAGGCTGAGCCTGCCCGGACCTAGCCGATCCGCGCTTCGAGATCTTCCAGGAAAAGTTTCACCCGCTTGGCATTGGCGCCAAGATCCGACAGGCCGACGCGGCTGACGGAGCGGACATCGATGCGGGATCCGCCTTCGCCTTCCGGCAGCACACGGATCATGACGTCGTCCTTGAACTCGAACCAGAAGGAGGTTTCCGTCGCCTCGATGCGGCCTTCTTCAGGCTCGGCTGTGACGATCGTCCAGCCTTTGGCATTCACCGTGTCGAGCGCGGCCTGGTAGGCCATATCGAATGGAACGGATGGCAGGACCAGCGTTTCCAGATGCGGATACGGCGCGGAGACTTCCTTCTTCTGGCGCTCCGGATTGAACTCCGCCTCTTCCTGCACTTCGGAAACGAGGCGGCCTTCCATGCCGGGCCAGCTGCCCTTGGCCCGGTCGCTGATCACCGGGGCTTCCTCGATCTCATTCCCGGCATCTGTCGACGCACGGGCGGAAAGGAGCGCCGCAGTGGGCATGATCGGATGGGTCCAGTCGGTCTGGATATCGTGCAGCGGCGGCAGGCGTTTCGCATTTTCCTTCGTCGCATAGAGCCGCCCCATGGAGAGGCCGGAGACAAGCAAGGCTGCCAGCGCCAGCATGAAGGGCCGCTTGCGCGGGGCCATGACCAGCGACACGATGATCGCGAGCGCCGAAATGGCGAGCGCCGTCATAACGATCTTCGGGCCCCAGCCCATGGCCAGCTTGCTGAAGCCGACCCGCCACCCCCAGAGGCCGAGCTTTGTGCCCCCGGCGGCGATGAAGAACCACAATGCGCCGAAGACCGCAAAGGCCAGCGCAAAAGCCGAAAACCGGCCGCGCCAGCCGCCATTCTCGTCCGTATTGGTCATGGGGGACCCTCCCTGCTGTTGTGCTGAGGCATAGCCTGCCCCGGCCCGCTTGTCGCCCCTTCAGGATCAAGAGTGCGTGATCCGGCCGTAACGCTTTGCGCAGCAGGTTTGCCCGGAAACGCCTCTGGCGCTCCGGCAAATGCACCTGATTGTGGATGAGGTCAGCTGGAATCCGGCCAATCTTTCAGGGCTTCGGTCAGCTGCACGGTGAGGCCACCCGAGATGAGGGCGAGATCAGCAGGAAAGCTGTGCGTATTCGGGATCGGAACGATGTAAGGCTTCGGCTCACCCTCAGCCTTCTGACGCTGCAGCGTACGGGCAAGGCACTTCGCCCGGCGTTGTGCATTCTTCAAGGTTTCGAGCATGGCCTGCCAGCGGTCGATCAGCGGTTCAGCCAGAACGGGGCCTTGATCCGGCACCGTCTGCGGGCCTCTAAGGAAGCACGGCGTTTCACCTGCCACCGTCGGCACGAGCGAGAAGGTGCAGGTCTTCTTCTTCACCTCGCCTTCAGTCTTTTCGAAATAGTTCGAGCCCATGCGCGGCTTTACCGGCGCAAGCTCCACCTGCAATGCCATGAGGAAGATCAGACGGCGGAGCAGAATGGCGAGCCGCTTCAGTTCTGCCGAGACGCGCCGTTTCACAGTTTTGGAGATCCGCTCCGGCACCTGATGCAGGTCCGCATGCACGCCAACTTTCGCGATGGCGTAGGCAAGCGTTTTCCTGGCGTGGGAGAGAAAATCGGTGAGGTCTGTCATGGGGCAGAGCGTGGCATGAGGACCTATCCGGGAGGATAGAGCACGGCCCTCGCACGCCACTTTCCTTTGAAAGACGAGCGATCCCGCATGTGGAGGGCGAGGGATAAGCGCGAAATTATCCCCCACCCCGCGAATTTTTATATTTGCCCGCAACCGGTTTCTCTGGGACATTGAAGGGACCCAACAAAGGAGGGTCCAGAATGCGCCGTTTCGTATTTCTCATCGTGCCGCTGGTTCTGGCGGGGTGTGAGGGGATGGAAGTCCGGGAGTCACAAAAAGCCCCGCTGTCGCAGCAAATTTCGGAAGGGCGCGGTGTCGCCTCTGCCGTCTGCGCCAATTGCCATGGCCTCGACCAGCAGGATGCCCTGCGCGCCGATACCCCGGCCTTGCGTTATGTGCTGAACAATTACGATGCCGATACGCTGCATGAGAATTTCGAGGAAGGCCTGAAAGTGGGCCACCCGGACATGCCGCAATTCCATTTCGGCCCACTGGGCGCAGATGTGCTGCTGACCTACCTGAAGAGCATTCAGGAGCCGCAGCCCGCCGAAGGCTGAGCCCCTGCCCGTAAAGCGTGCCCTGCGTGACTTTCGCCGATTGCGCGCAGGGCCGCATCGGGCGATCATTGGAGCCGTGTTCCGAAGAGGAGAGCGCCATGCGCCGCCTGATGATTGCCCTTGTGCCCCTCGCCCTGGTGGCCTGCGCCCAGACCCCGCCGGGCGTGACCGAAGAGATTGAAGAGATCGAAGTCTCGCCGGAAGAAAATCTCGGCCTGACCGGCCTGCCCGTGGCCGAGGAAATCGAGCTTGGCCGCCAGATCGCGTCATCCCAGTGCGCCGACTGCCATGGCCTCGACAAGGAAGACTCCCGGCGGCCGGAAGCCCCGGCGCTGCGCCACGTGCTGGCCGACTATGATGGCGACGCCCTGGCAGAGGATTTCCGCGACGGACTGAAAGTCGGCCACCCGGAAATGCCGCAATTCCAGTTCGGGCCGAAAAGCACCGACCTGTTGCTGAGCTACCTGATCAGCATTCAGGAAGCAGACCCAGCTATCCACGTCTCCGACGAGGGCTGAGGCCGGCGCAGCGCCTCCACGCTTACCTCGTCTGGCCGCCATCCACCGGCAGCACGGCGCCGGTGATGAAACTGGCGAGCGGGCTCAGCAGGTAGGCGGCGGCAGAGCCGATTTCGTCCGGCCGGCCGAAACGCTGCAGCGGCACTTCGCGGCGGATCCAGCGGGTCCACGCATCGCCGCGCGGGCCGGTGGAGCGCTCTTCCCAATCCCCGCCGGGGAAGATGATGTTGCCGGGGGCAATCGCATTCACACGCACGCCGGAAGGGCCGGCAATACGGGCCAGTTCCTTGGCGAGATGGTTCATTGCCGCCTTCGACGTGCCATAAGTGACCGGTGTGCCAAGCGCGCCGAGCCCGGCAATCGACGAGATCATCAGGATCGAGCCTTCGCCGCGCGGCTCCATCTTGCGCAAGGACGACCGGGCGAGTCGGAAGGCGCTGTCGAGGCTCTGCTGCAGGCCCGCCGTCCAGGTATCGTCGTCCACCTCATATCCGGGCGGACACGGATGAAGCCCGACATTGGCCACCGCGCCCCAGAGAGGATCGAACTCATGCTCGATCGCCTCGACCATGTCGTCGATGGTGCGGCTGTCGCGCAAATCCCCTGCCCGGGCCCAGACGCGGTGTTCGCCATATTCGGCCGCGAGCCGGGCACGCTGGGCTTCCAGCGCCTCTTCCCCGCGTGCCGCCATGGCAACCTTTGCGCCTTCGGCCAGCAGGGCCTCGACGATACCAAGGCCGATGCCGCGGCTCGCGCCGGCAACAAAGACCACTTTATCCTTCAGGCCAAGATCCATCGCGCTTACGCCGTCGGCAGCTTGTAGTCCTTGAACGTCTCGCGCAGGGCCAGCTTGTTGATCTTGCCCGTGGCGCCCAGCGGAATGGCATCGACGAAGGCGATATCATCCGGGGTCCACCATTTGGCGATCTTGCCTTCCAGCGCCGCGAAGATTTCTTCCTTGGTCGGATTTTCACCTTCGGCCGGCTGGATGATCAGCAGCGGGCGCTCATCCCATTTCGGGTGATAGACACCGATGGCCGCCGCGTTCGCGACTTTCGGGTGGCCGACGGCGATGTTCTCGATGTCGATGGAGGAGATCCACTCCCCGCCGGACTTGATGACGTCCTTGGCGCGGTCCGTGATCTGCATGGTGCCATACTGGTCCATGTTCGCCACGTCCCCGGTGTCAAACCAGTCGTTCTCGTCCACCACGGTGCCGCCGGCGCCCTTGAAATAGGCCCGGGCAATACCGGGGCCGCGCACGAGGAGACGGCCGGAGGTTTCACCATCCCAGGCAACGTCCTGATGCTCGTCGTCGACGATCTTCAGCTCGACGCCGAAAGGCGGACGGCCCTGCTTCAGCTTCTGCTTCATGCGGGTGTCGATGTCTGCATTCACCATGTGCGGCGGCAGCGTGCCCAGCGTGCCGAGCGGCGAGGTTTCCGTCATGCCCCAGGCGTGGACGACGTCGACTTCATAGTCTTCCTCGAAGGCGCGCAGGATCCGCTCCGGCACGGCCGAGCCGCCGATGATGACCTTTTTCAGGTGCGGCAGTTTCAGGTCGTTCTGCTGCAGGTGGGTCAACAGCATCAGCCACACGGTCGGCACGGCGGCGGTGATCGTCACCTTCTCCGTGTCGAGCAGTTCGTAGATCGAGGCGCCATCCATCTGTGCGCCCGGCATCACCATGTTCGCGCCGGTCGCCGGGCAGCTGAAGGTCAGGCCCCAGGCATTGGCGTGGAACATCGGCACCACAGGCAGGACCACATCGTTCGCGCCCATGCCGATGGCATCTTTCTGCATGGTGATGAACGTGTGCAGCACGTTGGAACGGTGCGAGTAGAGCACGCCCTTCGGGTTGCCCGTCGTGCCGGACGTGTAGCAGAGGCCGCAGGCGGTATCTTCCGGGAAGTCGCCCCAGCGCACATTGGTGGAGCGGCCGTCGATCCAGATGTCGAACGGCACAGCGCCCAGCGTGTTTTCCGGCATCGTGTCGGCACCGGCATAGATGACGAAGGACTTCACCGTCGGGATCTCGTCCTTGATGGTTTCGACAACCGGCAGGAAGCTCTTGTCGAAGATCAGCACCTTGTCTTCGGCATGGTTGATGATCCAGGCGATCTGTTCCGGGTGGAGGCGCGGGTTGACCGTGTGCAGCACGGCACCGATGCCCATGGCACCATACCAGGAGGCCATGTGACGCTCGGAGTTCCAGCCGAGGGTGGCAACACGGTCGCCAAAGCCGATGCCCTCATCCTTCAGCGCCGTGGAAACCTGTTTCGACATGTCGAACAGGTCAGCATAGGTGATCCGTTCGATGTTGCCTTCCACGCGGCGGGTGACGATTTCGCGGGTCGGGTTGATCCGTTTGGCATGCTCCAGAATCTTGTTCGTGGTAAGTTGCCAGTCCTGCATCAGGCCTTTCATGCCGTATCCTCCTCTTCCGCCGCTTTGGCGTCATTGTCCTGTAACCGAAGTGTGTGTATTCGCGCGGGTGACGCTAGGCAAGGAATTGAGGGTCGCACCATGAAAAGATTTGCATTTTCCGTGATATCTATTGCAGTTGCGGCTTGTGGAGCGCCCCAGGCGGGCGGCCCGGATGCCCCCGCGGATGCAGCAAGCATTACCCCCTCCGTCCTGCCCCTTCCGGAATATTTTGACTGCCTTCGCGAGAATAAGGGCATGGCCATTGCCGCCCACCGGGGCGGACCGGATACAGGCTTCCCCGAGAATGCCATCGAGACCTTCCAGCATGGCTTCGACCGCGGCATCCGCGTCTTCGAGATCGACATCGCCGAAACGAAGGACGGCGTGCTGACCCTGATGCATGACGACCGCCTGAACCGCACCACAACCGGCCGCGGCTATGTCTCCGACACCGACTGGGAGACGATGAGCGGCCTGGAACTGGAAGACAATGACGGGCGGCGCACCGGCTTCCATCCGCCGAAATTCACCGATGTCTTGCTGTGGGCGAAAAAGACCGGCGCCGTGCTGGAGCTGGACAAGAAGCCGACCACCAGCTTCCGCAACATCGCCGCTGCCGTGAAGGCCGCAGGCGCGGAAGAGAATGTGATCTTCATCTCCTATGATGACGACCAGGCCGCCGAGATCGCCGCCATCAATCCCGGCCTGATGATGACCGCCACTGCCTATGGCGATCAGGATGTCGCCAAGCTGGAAGCCCGGGGCGTGGACCGCACCCGCCTCATCGGCTGGACCGGCACGAAAAAGACGAGACCAGCCGCCTGGAGACGGTTGAAAAAGGTCGGCGTCGAAGCCGCCTTCGGCACGCTGGGACGGGCCGGCGAACGGCTGGACGATGTCTATCTCGCCGATGGCGACGGCTCGGAATATGACGCCCTCGCCGCCGACGGCCTCGTCCTTCTGGCGACGGACGAGCCCTATCGTGTGGCGGACCTGATCAAGGCAGACGATGTTGGCCGCGAGGCCTGCGGGCGTTAGGCCTTAACCGCCACCGCGCGCTGCCACAGGACGAAGATCACCGGCACGACAAGCTCAATGCCCATGCCGACGACAAGATCCTGTGAGGGCGCGCCCAGCGTCATGTAGGAAACGACACGTCCGAGACCGCCGATGAAGATGGCCGCGCTGACCAGCAGCAGCGTGCGGCCATGCTTTTCAATGGCCGGAATGATGGACCACATCATGAAACTGACGACCAGGTACATGCCCGAAAAGTACCGGTACTGATTGTCGAGATCGACGGTGACACCCTCCGGCGACAGGCGCCCTGCCCCGGCCAGGAACCCCAGCAGCGCAAACGCTACCGGAATAAGTGAAAAGACGCCGAGCGCGATCTGCAGGCCACGTTTCATGAAATACCTCCCCTGATGCGCGGCCAAGTATTGCCACGCGACATGCCAATAGATAGCCGCCACTGCACCCGCATGGCAATGATTGACGTTGCGTCCCGGAAGGATTATGTGGCGCGCAGGTTAAGGACACCTGCCGCTCGCGAGACATTTGTCTTACGGTGAAGATCCTCCGGTGCGACAGCGCCGCGATACGGCAAAGACGGAACACCGGTCCACCCGGCAGTCCCGCGGCAAGGCGAGCCCCGCTGAAAAGCGACTGCCCGGACAAGGATGATTCCGATGTCTTACATATCGATCTCAAATCGCGACCAGGCCAAGGCCCGTGCGCGTGAATTGCGGGCGGAACTGGCAGCGGCCGGTACGCCCATCTCTCATTCCGAAGCGCTGGAACATGTCGCGAAGGAACTTGGCTATCGCGACTGGAACACGGCTTCGGCCCGCCTGTCGAACCTGCCGGAAGTGTTGCTGCAGGTCGGCGACCAGGTGGCTGGCCGTTACCTGAAGCAGGCCTTCGATGGCCGCGTCCTGGCAGTGCGTGAAATGGCGGGCGGCTCGGCATTCGAGGTGACCCTCGAATTCGACGAACCGGTCGACGTGGTCGAGTTCGACAGCTTCTCGGCCTTCCGCAAGCGGGTCACCGCGACGGTCTCCTCCGCTGGCGTTTCCTTCTCGAAGACCAGCGATGGCGTTCCGCATCTCGTGGTGGAACGCACATCGATCGGGCTGGTCTGATGGCCTATCTTGCTCCGACACAGGAACTCGGCAGGCGCTTCGTGATGCGGGGACTGACCGGAAATGTCATCATGCTGAACCTGATCCGTCTGCGGACAGTGGCCGACTATTCGGACTTTCCGGACCTTGCACCGGAGAGCCCGGTCAGCGGGCGGGCGGCGTATGATCTCTATATCGCGCATACGCTGCCCTACCTTGAGCAAAGTGGCGGCAGGCTGGATTTCCTGGCCGAAGGCGGCAGCTGGCTGATCGGCCCGGAAGACGAGCGTTGGGACCTTGCCCTGCTGGTACGCCAGAAGGACATGGAAACCTTCTTCGCCTTCGAGCAGGACCCGGATTACATGAAGATCCTCGGCCACCGCACGGCAGCGGTCGAGGATTCACGGTTGCTTCCACTGGCGGAACTTCCGACGGGCCAGTCCTGAAGCTTCAGTCCTGGCACCTACGGATAAAGACGCCCGGTTTCCCAGCCATCGCCTGCCCGCGTGAATTTCAGGCGGTCATGCATGCGGAAGGCCTG
This sequence comes from Rhodobacterales bacterium, assembly GCA_014763715.1. Lineage (GTDB taxonomy): Bacteria > Pseudomonadota > Alphaproteobacteria > Caulobacterales > Hyphomonadaceae > Hyphomonas. Next base: position 159,091 of record JACXUV010000003.1, read on the forward strand.
GTCCTGCCAGAACTCGATCTCGGTCGGGGTCAGGCGGAAACCGCCCCAGAATTCGGGACGCGGAATGTCCGGCCCGTCGCCATAGATTTCGGAGAGTTCCGCAATGCGCTGCTCGAAGGCGGCGCGGTCGGCCAGCGGGCGCGACTGGTCGGACGCGATGGCGCTGATCCGGCTCTGCGCAGCGCGGGTGCCGAAATATTCGTCGGCCTCGGCATCGGTCACGCGGGAAACCGTGCCGCGGATGCGGACCTGGCGACGGAGGCTCTTCCAGTGGAAGCCGAGCGCCGCGACCGGGTTCGCCTTCAGCTGCTGGCCCTTGTTGCTCTCCAGATTGGTGAAGAAGACGAAGCCCGCAGGCGTCACTTCCTTCAGCAGCACGATGCGCACGTCGGGCACGCCATCGGCATCCACCGTGGCGAGAGACATGGCGTTGGAGTCGTTCAGCTCCTTCGCGCGGGCCTCGGCCATCCAGTCATTGAACAGGGCATAGGGATCCGCCGCGTTCGGAATCAGCGGCTTGCCCGTCGGGTCTGTCGCATAATCGGCGGCGGACGGGCTGGGCGGGATGATCGTGTCGGACGGCTGTTTGGTCATGGGACCCTCGGAATGTATCAGCTTGGATGCCTAGTATAGGTGCGCCTGCCCGGTAGCGGAACCGCGATAAGGTGACACTCCGGCGATACCCCTATACGCAAGGACCTGATCATATTCGAGAGGCACCTCATGCAGAAAACCTGGCCCAAAGCCTGTGTTGCCGCCGCCCTGCTGGCCCTTTCGGCCCCTGCAGGTGCACTCGCCCAGCCCGTGATCAACACGCCCTTCGGGCAGTCAGACGACACGCCTGCCGACATCGACCCGGAAACGGTGGTGGCGGAATACACGGCCGCCTTCAACGACCGGGATGTGGAGCTGATGGAAGCCCTCATGCACCCCGGGATCCAGATAATGGACGTAACAGCCGCCGGGACGGAAATGGTCTCGGAAGGCTACTGGGCCATCGTTTCCCACTGGCTGGACCATATCGAAGACCCCGAAACGCCCACACTGGCACTGAGCGGCTGGAGCCGTCTGGACGACTATGTCACCGCCATCGAAACCAGTCGCTGGACCAGCCCCGATGGCAGTGCCCACGGCCAGAAACGCCTGACGGTCTACCAGGTGACGGGAGATGGGACGATCCGCCGGATCTGGTATTATCCGCCTGTCGCGGACGAATAATTCAGGCAGACCGGCTCTCCCACCTGCGGCATCGGCGCAGCACGGCTTGCCCTCGGGCAACAAATTCGCCATGTGGAGGCCACAGAATTCAGCTCTGCAAGAAGGACCTCCCTCGTGAAACAGCCTGTCAAAGTTGCCGTCACCGGGGCCGCTGGCCAGATCGGCTACGCCCTCCTCTTCCGCATCGCCGCTGGCGACATGCTTGGACCGGACCAGCCGGTCGACCTGCAGCTGCTCGAAATCACCCCGGCGCTCGGCGCGCTTGAGGGCGTGATCATGGAGCTGAACGACTGCGCCTTCCCGCTGCTGAACAATATCGTTGCCACAGACGATCCGAATGTCGCGTTCAAAGACGCAGATTTCTGCCTCCTCGTCGGCGCCATGCCACGTAAGCAAGGCATGGAGCGCAAGGACCTCCTGTCCGCAAACGGCGGCATCTTCGGCCCGCAAGGCAAGGCGATCAACGATCACGCCTCGCGCGACGTGAAAGTGCTCGTGGTCGGCAACCCGGCAAACACCAACGCCCTGATCGCCCAGCAGAACGCCCCGGACCTCGATCCGAAATGCTTCACCGCGATGGTCCGCCTCGATCATAACCGCGCGATGAGCCAGCTGGCCGAGAAGACCGGCACGCACAACACCGACATCAAGAACGTCATCATCTGGGGCAACCACTCGGCCACCCAGTATCCGGACATCCACCACGCCACCGTCAAAGGTGCTGCCGCCAAGCCGATGGTCGACGATGCCTGGTATCAGGACACCTTCATTCCGGACGTGCAGCAGCGCGGCGCAGCCATCATCAAGGCCCGCGGTGCCTCGTCTGCCGCTTCGGCTGCCTCGGCCGCCATCGACCACATGCGCAGCTGGGCCCTCGGTACGCCGGAAGGCGAATGGGTCTCGATGGGCATCCCGTCGGACGGCTCCTACGGCATCGAACCGGGCGTAATCTATGGCTATCCGTGCACCTGCAAGGACGGCAAGTACGAGATCGTCCAGGGCCTCGAGATCAACGAGTTCTCGCGTGCCAAGATGGACGCCACCGAAGCCGAGCTGCGTGAAGAGCGCGCTGCCGTCGAACACCTGTTCAGCTAAGCGGCGAACGGCCTCAAAGGGCAGCCATGTCTCACAACACGTTCGGCCACCTTTTCCGCGTGACGACCTGGGGCGAAAGCCATGGGCCGGCCCTCGGATGCGTGGTCGATGGCTGCCCGCCCGGCCTTTCGCTGGACGAGGCCTTCATCCAGCAATTCCTGGACAAACGCCGCCCCGGCACCTCGCGCTTCGTCACGCAGCGCCAGGAGCCGGACGCGGTGAAAATTCTCTCCGGCGTGTTCGAGGATGACCGCACAGGTGGTCCGGTCACCACGGGCACACCGATTTCGCTGATGATCGAGAACACCGACCAGCGCTCAAAAGACTATGGCGAGATCCGCGACCGCTATCGCCCCGGTCATGCCGACTATCCCTATGACGCCAAATATGGCGTGCGCGACTATCGCGGTGGCGGGCGCTCGTCCGCACGCGAAACGGCTGCACGTGTCGCAGCAGGCGCCGTGGCCCGGCGCGTGCTGGGCGACGGGATCACGATCCGCGGCGCCGTCGTACAGATCGGCCCGCATGCCATCAACCGCGCCAACTGGAACTGGGACATTGTCGAAGACAACCCGTTCTGGTGCCCGGACGCGGCCATGGTGCCCAAGTGGGAAGAATTCCTGGATGCCACGCGCAAGGCGGGCAGCTCTACTGGCGCCATCGTCGAAGTACAGGCCAGCGGCATGCCCGCAGGCTGGGGCGCGCCCATCTATGGCAAACTCGACGGAGAGCTCGCCGGTGCGATGATGAGCATCAACGCCGTGAAGGGCGTCGAGATCGGCGCAGGCTTTGGCGCAGCCAGCCTCTCGGGCGAGGAAAACGCCGACCAGATGCGGGCCGGCAATGATGGCCCCCTCTTCCTGTCGAACAATAATGGCGGCGTGGCGGGCGGTATTTCCACCGGGCAGGATGTAATTGTCCGTATTGCCATCAAACCGACCTCCTCCATCCTGAACGAGGTGCAGTCCGTTACCCGCGACGGCGAGAATGTGGACGTGCGCACCAAAGGCCGCCACGACCCCTGCGTCGGCATCCGCGCCGTGCCTGTGGCCGAGGCGATGATGGCCTGCGTGCTGGCGGACGCGAAACTGCGCCATCGCGGCCAGACCGGGCGCTGACAACCTCCGCAAAGAAAAACCCCGGAACGCCGAAACGCTCCGGGGTCAAGACTTCTGGAGGCTTCACGCCTTAGAAGCGGACCACGCCAGAGATCGAGAACACATCAGCTTCACCGGCGATATCGTCACCGCCGTCATACTTCGTGAAATCGCCACGGACGCCGAAGCTGTCAGTGAAGAAGTAATTCGCACCGACGCCATAAGCGACGCCGTCGATGTCTGCCGAACCGCTATATCCGAAGTACTCAGCATCAAGGCTGGTGGTTGCATAGCCGAGACGGCCGAACACATCGAAACGCTCTGTGACCGGAGCGTCGAGAACGGCAAAACCGCCAAAGGAGTTGTCAATGGAGAGTTTGTAGCCGTAGCCGGACTCATCCTTCACACCGAAGGACGCTTCCACTTCACCACCAACATAGTTGGTGAACATGTAGCGGCCACGCGCCGTCACAGCACCGAGGCTGCCATCGTCCGCGTCCCAGTGCGAGTAGCCAACGCTTGCAGAAAAGCCCTGATTGCTGCCTTCGGTCGCCGACTGGGCGAGAGCAGGCGAAGCAATTGCGATCGCAGCGAGCGAGGCAAGAACAATTTTCATTTTTTATATGTCTCCCAAAAACACGCAAAATGCGTGCGAGGGACCTAACGAGCAAAATGCAGGCGCGGAAGCCCAAAAACTACCGATGATTACATTTCGGCACACCATGTGGTTGTGCGGGCACACATCGTTGACAATGTATTAACATCGCACAATCGGCCGACCACACGGCGCTGCCATGCCCTAAAAAAAGCCCCCGGCACCGAAGCACCGGGGGCCAAGGCACCCATTGGAGAGGTGGGGTATCTTAGAATTTCATGACACCGCCGACGGAGATCACGTCAGCGTCGGTGTCGTCGCCTTCATAGCGGGTCAGATCTGCGCGCAGGCCGAACTTCTCATTCAGGAAGACCTTGCCGCCAACGCCGTAGGCGAAGCCATCATCGCTGCCGGAGGCGCTGCCAACACCCGGAACTTTGACATTGTAGTCGTTGCTTGCGTAACCGGCGCGGGCGAACACGTCGACGCGTTCAGCAACCGGCATCTGGGCGACACCGAAAGCAGCCACCGAATTGTCGAGTTCGACTGTCGCAGCGCCGACCTGATCATCATCGATACCGATCGAGGCTTCACCTTCCACGCCAACATGCGGGGTGAAGAAGTAGGTGCCGCGTGCGGTCAGGGCGCCGAGGTTTGCGCCATCGGCGTCAAAGTGCGAGTAGCCCGCGCCGAGTTCGATATTGCCTTCAGCGAAAGCAGGCGCCACAACAGCGATGGCGGCGAGCGAAGCAAGTGCAAGTTTCATGTTTATACTCCTTTGTTCGCAAGATTGCGTGGCCCTGAATTAGGCCCGTTGCGAACAGAAAGAAGCTTACGAAAACACCATCTGAAGCGAGTGTGATCCCTCTGTGGCGGCGCCACAACACTTTGTGAAACCTCAGTAATCTACTGAAATTTGAGTGGCGGAATCGCTTGCGCATTCCTAGGCCACAACGCCGCCACAATCAGGTCACGTATAAATCACAAGACTTAAAGGCCCGACCCATCAGACGGACGACGCCATGTGGTGACCTTGGTCAGGAACGCCAGCGCTTCGCGCTCTTTCCGGAAGCCCTGAGCCACTGCCGCACCAGTCACGTCCCAGGAGAGGTAGGAATTATAATAGGGCTCATGAAAGCCATGCGGGAAATATTCCAGCACGCTGTCAATGCCATCATGGTCACCGAATTGCACACTATCGGCCAGGATGAAAAGGCCTCCCGGCTTCAGCACACGGAACACTTCCGCCAGCACGCCCCCACGCACCCCGGGGGGAAGTTCGTGGAACAGGAAAATGGATACGATGATGTCCCGCGATGCCTCCGGCAACGGCATCGCCTCCGCCGCCTCATGGAAGACCTCTACCTGAGGCCAGGGTGAGAGCCGCTTGCAGGCCGCCTCTGTATAGTTCGGGGACAGATCAAGCCCCGCAGCCTTCAGGCGCGGCCACACACCCATCACTGCCTCCAGGAACCGGCCATTGCCGCAGGCGACATCCAGCAGGGAGACACCGCGCTGGTCTCGCCCTTTCAGTTCCCGCGCGATCTCCGCCAGTGCCGCACGGCGCATCGCGTCGGCCGTGCCGGTGAACAGCGCCTCGACCTGCGTGTCGTAGAGTTCCGCACTCTCGTCGCTGAACCAGCCGCCGGACTGGTAGTGGAAGTTCTGGCGGTAATATTCCGGGTATCGGTTTGAGCCTTCGGGCAGCTCCGCCTGCACTTCGGTGGCATCGCGGGCCTGACGGCGGCGTTCCACCTCCTCGACATCTGCCTGAAAGGCACGGGCGGATTTCAGCGCATGGGGCAGCTGGGCCAGGCGCACATCGCGCGGCGCGGGATAGAGCCCCGCCTCGACATTGCGCCGGTCCTGAATGAAAAGGTCGAAATAGGCTTTGCGCAGCTGGCCCATGTCCGGCTTGCCCCGCGTGGGGGTAAAGTCCGGATCGTCCGGCCTGTAAAACCCGGTCGTACGGGACTTCGCCGCCCGCATCTGCGCCCCATACCAGGCCGAGCGCAGGCCTTGCGCCGCAGCGTAGCGGGCACGTCCAGCAGCAAGGGAGGCGCGATCGAACAGTCCCATGCCGTGAATATGTGGCGCCTGCCGTCAGGCGTCCAGCCTTCAGGTCCGGTTCAGGTTGGCTTTGCGACTGTGCTGGCCAGACTGGTCGCCTTGCGGCTGCCGGAAAAGGAGAAAACGAGATGGTGAAGTCTCTTCTGACAGGCGGCATCGCCCTTGCGGCCCTGAGCGCCGCCCCGCTGGCCGCCTCGGCTCAGGCCTATGGCGCTCAGCCTTATGGAGCCCCGGCCTATGGCTATGGCACGTCTTACAATTCGGCGTGCGCACAGCAGAACAGCAAAGACAAGGCAACCGGCACGATCATCGGCGCCATTGTCGGGGCCGCCGCCGGTGGCGCAATTGGCAACAATGTCGGCGATAATGACAGCCGCTGGCACTACAACCGGTATGGCCGGCACGGCCGCTACGGCTATTGGGACAAGGGCAACAATGACGGCGAAGTCGTCGCCGGGGCTATCCTTGGCGCGATCGTTGGCGGCGTGGCGGGCAATGCGATGGCCTCCGGCAATTCGACGCCGTGCCAGACGGCAACGCCTTATGGCGGCAGCTTCCGGGCCGATTACGGGTCCTATCCCTACATTGCCACCGAATATTCCGGTTCGATCCCCAGTTCGACCGATGGGCTCTATGGCCGGCCACAGGACCTGCGCAGCCATCCGCAGGCAGCTGCCCCGGCACCGGCCAGCTATCCTGCCTACCCAAGTTATCCGGCCACCCCTGCCCCGCGCGCATCCGCCCCGGCGCCTCAGCCCGAGGAATGCCGCACAGTCTGGCGTGAAGTGACCCTGCCCGATGGCTCCGTGATGCGTGATCCGGTCACGGCCTGCCGTCAGGGCTACAATGGCGACTGGGAAGTCGTCGGCGAGAACGATGAAGAACTCTACGGCGGCTATTGAGCCTTAACCGCATGAAACAGGCGCTCGGCATTGCCGTCGCCACCTGAAATCGGGCTGGCCGTCCAGGCATGGATGGGCCAGCCTTTTTCCATCATCCAGGCGCTGAACCGTTCTGCAGCCGCATCGGAGGCGGCAAGATCGGTGACGATGCCGCCCTTGCCGACATGATCCCGGCCCACTTCAAACTGCGGTTTGAACAGGCCGACAAAGTCCGCCCCCGGCGCGGCGAGCGACAGCGGCACGGCCAGCAGCTTTTCCAGCGAGATGAAGCTCGCATCGCAGACGAGCAGCGAAGGCGCCTCCGGCAGCATGTCCGCCGTCAGACTGCGCGCGTCGGTCGTCTCATAGTTTGTCACGCGTGCATCTCCGGCGATGCGTGGATGCAACTGCCCCCGTCCGACATCCACGGCGACAACCTGCTTCGCACCGTTCAGCAGCAGCACTTCGGTAAAACCGCCCGTAGAGGCGCCGATATCGAGACAGACCCGGCCCGCCGGATCTATATCAAACGCCTCCAGCCCGTGTGCCAGCTTCAGCCCGCCACGCGAGACATAGGGATGGGCCGGGTCAGCCTCGATGACGGAACCGGCTGAAATCTCCTGCGCAGGCTTGGAAACGGCCACACCATCCACGCGCACAAGGCCCGCTTCGATGGCAGCGCGCGCACTGGCACGGCTTTCGAACAGGCCAAGCTTCACAAGTAGGCGATCTGCGCGATCTTTCATGGAACCGGACTTCCTGACAGGTATTGTAACCATGCTATAGCAAAGACCCGACAACAGGAGACTCCCCATGATCAGCCGCATAGCCCTTCTCGGTTCCGCCCTTGCCCTCGGTGCCTGCGCCAGCGTCGCCCAGGCCGCCCCTCAGGAAGCCGAAGCCCCGGCAGCAGCGGCCCCGATGGAAGCACATGAAATGCCCGGCCCGGCAGAGGGCGTTTTCCCCACCATGGCGCATGGCAGTGCCGACATGATCGGCCTGGAAGGCCAGAGCATCGGTGAAGCAAACCTGCTGGATGGCCCGAACGGGCTGATGATCCGCCTTGAGCTTGCTCCTGGCAGCCTGACGCCCGGCTGGCATGGTATCCACCTCCATGCCACGGGCGACTGTTCAGATATCGGCATGTACAAGATGTCCGGCGGCCATGTCGGCAAGATGGATGGCGGCCACGGCCTGCTGAACCCGAAAGGCCCTGAGAATGGCGACCTGCCGAACATCTGGGCCGCTGCGGATGGTTCGGCGGGCTATGAAGCCTTCACCACGCTCGACACGCTGGGCGCCCTGCTTGACGAGGACGGCTCCGCCATCATCATCCATGAAAGCGAAGACGACCACATGACCCAGCCGATCGGCGGCGCCGGCGCCCGGGTCGCTTGCGGCGTGGTCAAGTAAGGTCTTCGCTCAGCCTGCGGAGCGTGTCGGCACCCATCCTCGCATGACGGGGATGGTCGTGCCGGCCCGTCTCCAGCAGCCCCCTAAATACCGCCTCTCAGCAGGCAGGCGCTACTCCTCGGCTCTCCCCTTGCGCTGCGGAGCGCTCCGATACACTTTGCGCGCGGAAAAACCAAAAAAGAATCGGAAGGAAACGATATGGCACAGATGACGAGGCGCGGTGTCCTCCTGGGTGGGGCTGCGGTCAGCGCACTGGCTGCCTGCGGGCAAACTGGCACGCAGACAGCTCCAGAGACCACAGCCGTCACGGGCCCGGCGCCGTCTGCTGCGCCTACGCCAGCAACGGCTCAGGCCCCTGCCGGCTGGATTGACGGCACCGAAATGGCAGCCCGTATCGCCAGCGGTGAGACGACATCCCTCGCCGAAGTGAATGCAGCCATAGCGCGGACCAATGCCGTCAACGGCCAGATCAACGCCATCGTTTCCGAAATCTTCGATGAGGCCCGCGCCGAAGCCGGCCACACACCCGCAGGACCATTCCAGGGCGTTCCAACCTTTATCAAGGACCTGCACAACTGGAATGGCGCGGAGACATGGTATGGCAATCGCGCCTTCAAGGGCTATCAGCCCGGCAAGGACGATCCACTGCCGGCGAAGTGGCGCGCCGAGGGCGTGGTTGTGCTGGGCAAGTCGACCTCTCCGGAAATGGGCCTGATGGCCTCAACCGAAGCGCTGGTGACCGGCGAGACCTGCAATCCGTGGGATACGACGCGCATCGTCGGCGGCTCTTCTGGTGGCGCTGCCGCGCTGGTGGCCGCGCGGGTGGTGCCGTTCGCGCACGCCAGCGATGGTGGCGGCTCGATTCGGATCCCGGCCAGCACCTGCGGCGTGTTCGGCCTGAAGCCTTCACGCGGGCAGCTGCCTGCCCACGGACCAGACGCCCCGCCGGTGGACATTTCCGTGCAGCACGCCGTGACGATCTCGGTGCGCGACTCCATCAACCTGTTCCGCGATACGCAGACCAATGACGGTACCTATGCCCCGCTTGCTGCGAACCTCAAGCCAGTGGGCCGCCGCCTGAAGATCGGCTTCACCACGGACGCCTATGCCGGCACCCCGGTCGCGGCAGAAACAAAAGCGGCCACTGAAAATGTCGCCAAGCTCTGCACTGAACTCGGCCATGAGATCGTGCCCTATACCCCGCCCTATTCGGGTACGGAATTCCTCGACAAATTCCTGCTCTACTGGGCCGCGGGCGCTGCAGAATTCGCCCAACAGGCGAGCGCGTTCAGCGGCAAGCCGATCGGTCCGGATATTCTCGAACCGTGGACCCTCGGCCTGACGAACATGTTCATGTCCCGCAAGGATGAGATGGACGATACGGTCGCCTGGCTAAAGAATTTCGAGGCTGTCTACGATACCGGCTTCTCCGACATCGACGTGCTGCTGACGCCGGTGACGGCAAGCCCGGCCGTGAAGCTCGGCGAGCAGGCCCCGACAGTTGCCTATGACACGCTGTACGAACGCGTCGTCACCTTTGCCGCCTTTACTGCACCGATGAACGTTGCCGGTGCCGCGTCGATGAGCGTGCCGCTCAGCTGGACGGAAGACGGTCTGCCGGTCGGCGCAATGTTCTCCGGCAAGCGCGGCGACGACCAACTTCTGTTCGAACTGGCACTGGAACTGGAACAGGCCCGCCCATGGGTTGGCAAGGTTCCCCCAGTCTCGGCGTTCTAGATGGGGATCTGATCAGTGGACACCCAGGCGGCGCCTCAAACATCGCACGAAAGCCACGAACCCCTGCTGTTCGGCTTTGGCTTTGACGCGACAGGCGCCGCGCACTCCCTTACCTGGGATGATGTGCTGGAAGGCAAGCTGGGCGTCTATCAGCGCGCCTGGCTTCACCTTGACCGGCACTCCGCCCAGGCGCAGGGCTGGCTGTACCGCAAGAGCGGCCTGGACCGTCTGACCGTACAGGCCCTGTTGCAGGAAGAAACCCGCCCGCGCGCCGCCCGCCACGGCAAGGGCTATCTGATAAACCTGCGCGGCCCAAACCTGAACGAGGGCGCCGATGTGGAAGACCTTGTCTCGCTGCGCATGTGGGCAGGCGAGCATATTCTCATCACCCTCAGGGCCAGACCTGTCCGGTCTGTCAGCGATGTCCAGAAACTGGTTCTTTCCAAGGAAATCGAAACCTCCACGGGGGCTCTTGTGGCCGGCATTGCCGACCAGCTGACCGATCGTATGGAAACGGTCCTGGAAGACTTCGATGACGAAGCCGACAGGTATGAAGACGAACTGCTCGATCCGAAAGTCAGGCTCGACCGCTCTGTCCTGCCGGAGTTTCGCCGCCGTGTCCTGCAGGTCCGACGTCACATCACGCCGCAACGCGAGGCCTTGGCCACGCTCGTTCGCGACGGGGCGCAGTCCGGCCTGTTCACTGACCATGACATGATGTTCCTGCGGGAATCCGCAGATCGTGTAACACGTCTCACGGAACTCCTGGAAAACATCCGGGAACGATCCAGCGTTTTGTATGAAGAGGCCATCCAGGAAAGCACGGAAGAGACCAACCAGCGCCTGTTCGTCCTGGCCATCCTGTCTGCCGTCTTCCTTCCGATCAGCTTTGTAACAGGGCTTTTCGGCGTCAATCTGGGCGGAATCCCGGGGGCTGGCAGCCCTGCCGCCTTTGCCACACTCGTGTTTGCACTGGCAGTCTCTGTGATCGGCACTCTGCTGCTGCTGCGCTGGCAACGCTGGATTTGATCCAGCGACGGAAACGTCTTTTCCTCACGTTAGATATTAACCGGGGCTTGCCGGTTGTTGGTAAACTGGGTCTGACTGTTTGCCGGATAGCAAGATCACCGGTGTTAAGGAAATTTGCGCGCGGAGGTTTCTCATGCGACCTGCCGCCCTATATTTGCTATTCGTCCCGGGGAAGGACAGCCCGAAGTGAACCGTTCGACCATCATCGCCGCAACGATTCTCGTTGTTATTGTGGGCTATTTCGGCCTGCGCAGCCTGATGCGCGGGAGCATCTCTTCGCACAAGGAAGAAGCTGCCATTGAGCGCAGCGACGATGTACCGTCCGCTGTCATCGAGACGCTGAGCGCTGAACCCCACATGCTGCGCCTGAGCACCAAGGGCCGGACCGAGCCTGACAAGAGCGTCACGGTCAAGGCTGGCACGACGGGAACGGTCGTCTCTACACCGGCGCGCGAAGGCAGCTTCGTAAAGGCCGGCACCCTGCTATGCAGCCTGGATGTCGAGGCCCGCTCGGCCCGCGTGAAGGAAGCCGAAGCCCAGCGAGACTCGGCCCGTGTCAGCTATGAAGCCGCCGCCAGCCTCGCAGAAAAAGGTCTGGGTCCGGCCAATCAGGCGACCGCAGCCAAGGCACAGCTGGATGCCGCCGAAGCCGCTGTGAACGCTGCAAAGGTAGAACTGGGCAAAACACAGATCCGTGCGCCGTTTGACGGGATTTTCGAAACCCGCCTTGCTGAGGCTGGTGACTTCCTTTCGGCTGGTCAGGCCTGTGGCCTTCTGGTCGACATGGACCCGGTGATTGTGTCGGTCCAGGTCTCGGAGGCCCAGGCTGGCAAGCTGGAAGTAGGCATGACCGGTGAAGCCCTGCTGGCCGACGGCCGCCGCTTCCCCGCCACGCTGCGCTATGTGGCGCGCACAGCCTCGGGCAGCACGCGCACTTTCCTTGTCGAAGCCAAACTGGAAACGGGCGAGTCCGTCGTTGCAGCCGGCGTGACGTCCCAACTGATCATCCCGGTCGGTGACGTGCCTGCCACGAAGATTTCCGCTGGCCTGCTGACCCTTTCCGATGCCGGACAATTGGGCGTACGCTATGTCGATGACACGAACACTGTGCGCTTCGCGCAAGTTTCCGTGGTGGACGAAACGGCCGACGGAACCTGGGTCAGCGGTCTGCCGGAGACGGTCAACATCATTTCTCTTGGCCAGGACTATCTGTCTGAAGGCGCGGCAGTGAAGCCTGTGCCTGCCAGTGGGGCCCAGCCATGACGAGTATCGTTGACGGCGCCATCGGGCGGGCACGCATGGTGCTCGCCATTCTGCTGTGTGCGGTCATTGCTGGCACGATCACTTATGTGAAGCTTCCCAAGGAAGCAGACCCGGATATTCCGATTCCCTTCGTGGTGATCACTGTGCCGCTGGCCGGTGTGACTCCGGAAGATGCCGAACGCCTGCTGGTGCGTCCGATCGAACAGGAAATCCAGTCCATCGAGGGCCTGAAGACCTTCAACGGCTACGGCTCCGAAGGGGCCGGCACATTGCTGCTGGAATTCGAGATCGATGTCGATGTCGACCAGGCCGTGCTGGACGTGAAAGACAAGGTGGACCTTGCCAAGCGCTTCTTCCCGCAGGATGCGCGCGAACCGGTGATCCAGGAGTTCAACGCCTCGCAATTCCCGGTCATGGTGGTGAACCTGTATGGCGAAGCACCTGTGCGTGGCCTGAACGACATTGCGGAAGACCTTCAGGACAAGCTGGAACGCAACGCGGGCATTCTGGAAGCCCGCATTCAGGGCCAGCGCGAAGATGTGCTGGAGATCGTCATCGATCCGGCCAAGCTCGAAACCTACAACATCTCCTATCAGGAAATTTACAACGTCGTTTCGGCGAACAACCAGTTGGTACCGGCCGGTGAGATCGACACCGGCGACGGCAGCTTCGCCGTCAAGGTGCCGGGCCTGATCCGCACGGCCAGAGACGCGCTGAGCCTGCCGATCAAGCGCACAGAAAACGCTGTCGTTACCCTGCAGGATGTTGCCGAGATCCGCCGCACCTATAAGGACGCGGCCGGCTACGCGACCTTCAATGGCAAGCCTGCCCTGCTGATCGAAGTGGTCAAGCGTTCCGGCGCGAACGTCCTGGACACCGCAAATTTTGTACGGGACACGATTGCCGAGGAACAGAAGAACTGGCCCGCCACAGTGAAGGCAACCGTGACGTCCGACACGTCCGAGCAGATCGGTAACCAGCTCGGCCAGCTGCAGAGCTCCATCGTGACAGCCGTCCTGCTGGTGATGATCATTGTCGTCGCCGCGCTCGGCTGGCGCTCCGCCCTGCTGGTCGGCATCTCAATCCCGGCTTCCTTCGTGATGGCCTTCCTGCTGCTCGGCACCTTTGGTTTCACGATAAACATGATGGTCATGTTCGGCATGGTCATCGCAGTGGGTATCCTCGTCGATGGCGCCATCGTCGTGACTGAATATGCCGACCGGAAAATGGCTGAAGGCCTGAACCGCAAGGAAGCCTACTCCATGGCCGGCAAGCGCATGTTCTGGCCGGTCGTCTCCTCCACGCTCACCACACTGGCCGCCTTCGTGCCGTTCCTGTTCTGGAACTCGATGCCGGGCAAGTTCATGGCCTACCTGCCCCTGACGCTGATCTGCGTGCTGACGGCCTCCCTGATCATGGCCTTGATATTCCTGCCGGTTCTGGGCTCAGTCATGGGCGCACGCCCCGAAGGCACAGACGCGGACCTCGCCGCCCTCGCTGCAGATGCCGACCCGGAACAGGCGACCGGCTGGCTGGGCTCCTATGTCCGGCTGGTCAAATCGCTGATCGCACGCCCCTGGATGGTGACGGGCGCAGCCATCGGGTCGGTGATACTGATCTTCATCTGGTTCGGCTCTACAGGGCACCGGTCCGAGTTCTTCCTCGATATCGAGCCAGAGCAGGCCTTTGTCTTTATCCAGGCGCAAGGCGCCTTGTCGGCGGAAGAAGAGCGTGACCTGGTCAAGCGCGCCGAAGCCGCCGTTGCCGATATCGACGGGATTGAATCCATCTCTTCACGCTCCGGGTCTTCCGGTGGCGGAGGCGTCAGCTTCGACGGCGCGAACGATCAACCGATCGACACGATTGGCCGGTTGCTGCTTGACCTTGCAACAGCCGACGGCGTGCATGACGGTCGCCAGACGCTGGAAGCCGTCCGCAAGCGTCTGCAGGAAGTGCCAGGCCTGCGCTTCCAGATCCAGGCCCGTGAACAGGGCCCACCTGCTGGCAAGGACCTGCAGGTCGCGCTGCTGTCCGATAACCAGGCGACCCTCGAAGAGGCAACTAGGCAGTTGCGGACCTATATCGAGAGCCGCGGGGATCTGCGCGAAATCGACGATACACGCCCCCTGCCCGGCATCGAATACCGTATCGAAGTCGATCGCGCCGAAGCCGGTAAATATGGTCTCGACGTGGCCCAGATCGGCGCGGCGGTACAGCTGGTCACGAACGGTGTGCTGGTCGGCCGTTACCGGCCGGACGATGCCGACGACGAAGTAGACATACGTGTGCGCTTTCCGAAGGATGACCGCAGCGCATCCGCTATCGATACGCTCCGCGTGGCAACAGTTAACGGGAATGTCCCGCTAAACCTGTTCATCGACCGCGTGCCCGCCCCGCGCGTCAGCCAGATTGAACGCCTGGACGGCAAGCGCGTCTACTATGTCCGCGGCAACGCCGTGGAACAGGGGGCAGGCGCCTCCATCGTGCAGGAAGTTCGCGACTGGATAGACCAGGCCGGCTTTGGGTCTGACGTGGAAGTGCGTTTCGAGGGCGCTGATGAGGACACGAAAGAGGCTAATGAATTCTTCGGTGGCGCAGCCATGGCAGCCCTCTTCATGATGGCTGTCATTCTCCTGTGGGAGTTCAACAATTTCTGGCAGGTCGTGCTGACCCTGTCGGCCGTGATCATTTCCACGTCAGGCGTTCTGGTCGGCATTCAGCTGGTGCTACCCTATATGTCGATCCTGATGATCGGGACAGGGATTGTGGCGCTGGCGGGCATCGTGGTGAACAACAATATCGTTCTCATCGACACCTATAACCGTCTTCGCAAGGACGGCCGCTCACCGGAGGAAGCCGCCATTGCGACAGCCGCCCAACGGATCCGCCCGATCCTGCTGACCACAGGCACAACGATCTGCGGCCTGTTGCCGATGGTGTTCGAGATGAGCGTGAATTTCGGTCAGGGCGCCATCAATTTCGGCGGGGCAGAAGCCGAATGGTGGGTGCAGCTGGCCACGGCCGTCGTGTTCGGCCTCGCCTTCTCGACCATGATGATCCTTCTGGTCACGCCGGTCTGGCTGCTGGTACCGCACCGGACGGGCAACATGATCCGGCGGATCAGCGCGAGCGTCCGAGGACAGCGCCCGGCTGACGAGGTGCGACTGCTGGCAAATCGCGAAGCGGCCAATGACAAGGCCGACAGCGACAAGCCGGATTCAGCGTTGCCCGCAGCCGAATAGCCACCCCCTCAACCTGACTGGAATATGAACGGACCATTCGGGGAGCGTTTGGACAGCGCGTGAGAAAAGGGTCCTGCAGCGCCGGGGCACATCACGCCGCCCTTACCCTTAGGCGCCCGGCCAGGCTTCGCCCCCCTGACAGGCCGGCCCCGGTGCTGCCCTCCCAATACCAGCGTCTTCAGGCAAGCGTGACGAAGGTCGCGATGACTTTTTTGCGACCGGACTTTTCGAAATCCACGGTCAGCTTGTTGCCTTCGCTGAAAGCAACGCGGCCATAGCCGAACTTGTCATGAAAAACGCGCTGGCCTTTGCGGAAGGTCTCCGGCCCGCCACTGGTGGCAGTGAGATTGGAAGCATCGCGCGGCGCGCCCGTGCTCTGGTATTTCCCGGCGTTTTCCTTAAGGCGTTTCCAGCCAGGGCTCGCATAATCGCTCCGCTCGCCAAGGTCTTCGACCGTACCGGTGAACCCGGTATCGCCGCCCGGCATGCCGGAATAGCCGGTCTCCGACACCACTTCGACATTCTCATGCGGCAG
>JACXUV010000087.1 GCA_014763715.1 Rhodobacterales bacterium
GACTATACATCCGGCCACGGAGGTGTCGGATGGATTTATTGCCCCCTCAATGATGACGGCAGACCCCGGCCGGAAAAGGCGTGGAAAACGCCCCGGTCAGCTTGTTGTCAGGAAGCCCCGCTACGCCAGACCCGCAAGGTAGGAAGGGCTTCAATCCATGAAGAAATCGCTCCTGACGATTATCGCTTTCGGGTTGCTTGCGGCGCCCGCCAGTGCCGGGCCGGAGTCTGAAGCCCATATTCGCACCCTGATCGACCAGATGAACCACACGTCGCAGGCCGGTGAGGCAGACCTCATCGTGAACTATGTCGACATGCCGCGCGTGTCGAAATTCGTGCTCGGAAAATATGGCCGGGACGCCTCCCAGGAAGACCTCGACCTGTTCCGGTCGCGTCTGGACAGGTTCATGCGCAACTTCCTGGCCTCCCGCTCCGCAGAACTGGCCGATGCACATGTCGAGGTGCTGTCCTCGGTCGACCGCAGTGACACCGATTCCATCGTGGTCACCCGCGTTTCCTCGCCCCTGCGCGACCCCATGCTGATGCGCTGGCGCGTTCTGCGCCGTGACGGCGACTGGCGGCTGGTCGATGTCGAGGTCCACGGCATGTGGCTGGCCATCGAACAGCGCGCACAGGTCGTCAGCCTGCTGGACAAGCACGGCGCCAACATCCGCGACATCTATCCTTCGGAAACCTCAGCCTCGGCCAACTAGCACGTTTCCGCCCCGCGCGTCAGCGTCAATGCCCCGCCCGGATGGTCTGGCCAGTCCGTTTTTTTGCGGGGCGCATAGTCGATACCGGCGACGCTTTCAAAACAGGGCGCGCCCTCTTCCGGCAGGACCAGCGCCGTCAGGGCGCCGCCATGGACCGCGGCCGTGTCGATGCCCGTGGCATGCGCAAAACAGGCCGGGCCATCCAGCCAGGGCTGGTGACCGAAAATGACATGGCCGAACCGTCCGTCATAGATCTCCGCCCAGAACGGGTCCCCCGGCTGGTTTGCACCAAGGGAGAGATACTTTCCCGTTTCCGCCGAGACATACCGGGTGCGAAGTATTTTGCGGAACGCCTTGGCCCGGCGGCCATGCCATTGGCTGGCCTGTTCCATGGTTTCGGGAAAGCTGCGCTGTGTGCCGGGAATGCCGCCGTGGACGACCAGCGCGCCCCATTCCGGCAGGTGCAGGAACGGAATGGCGGTGGCGAGGTAGGCGCGGTCGGCTTCCGTAAGTTCTGCATCCAGCGCGGGCAGCTCTGGCGCCTCGGCGGCCATCACCCGCGCCACTTTCGGGCGCTGGGCCGTGTTGATGTAATAGCGCCGGTGCCGGTCTTCATGGTTTCCCTCGATGAGGATCACCTCATAGGGCGCTGTCTCGCTCAGCTGGCGGACGAACCGCACCACGCCTGCGGGGGACGGCCCCTTGTCGACAAGATCGCCCACGAACACCAGCCGGTCACCGGCGGTGAATGCGAGCTTCGCCACCAGCGCCTCCAGCGGCGCCAGCGCGCCGTGCACGTCTCCGATAATGGCGGTTTTCATGGGGCGGGTCCTCTCTGCCCGATGTGGCGCCCGTGAAGCCGCACATCAAGCCCCTTGCCGCCGCCTGCCCTAGCGCCCCTGGAAGACGGGCTCGCGTTTCTCGACGAAGGCTTTGGTGGCGTTGCGGTGGTCTTCGGTCTGGCCGCAATGGACGTGATGGGTGGCCTCAAGGTCCATACAGTCGAAGACATCGCCGGACGACATGGCCCGGTTCAAATTCTCCTTCATGTAGCGATAGGCGACCGACGGGCCGGAGGCGAGGCGCCGCGCGATGTCCATCGTCTGCGCCAACAGGTCTTCCGGGTCGCACACCCAGTTGGTGAGGCCGAGGGTCAGCGCCTCGTCAGCACTCACACGCTCTGACAGGAAATAGAGCTGGCGCGCCTTTGCCTGCCCGACCAGCTGGCTCATGAAGAAGGTGCCGCCATAATCGCCGGAGAAGCCGACGCGCGCGAAGGCCGTGGTCATGATCGCGCTGCGCGACATGATGCGCATGTCGCAGGCGAGCGCCAAAGCGAGGCCCGCCCCCGCCGCCGCGCCCGGCAGGGCCGCAAGGGTCGGCTTCGGAATGGTGTAGAGCTTGCCCGCGGTGGCACGCTGGTTGACGCGCTGAGTGTGGATCGCCTCGTCGATCGTGGTCTGGCGGCCCTCACCCGTGTTGCGCGCGTTCATGCCCTTCACATCGCCGCCCGCACAGAAACCCTTGCCCGCGCCGGTGAGCACGATGCAGCGCACCTCGGGGTCGAGCTCAGCCTTGGCCAGCGCCACGCCCAGCGCCGCATTCATCTCGCCCGACATGGCATTGCGCGCCTCGGGCCGGTTCATGGTGAGCGTCAGCACACCGCCGTCCAGCGCGGCCAGCAGGTGATCGGTTCCGGTGTTCGTGATGGTCATGCGCATTCCTCCTGTTTGTGGAGGAATGTGTAGGGCATGGGGCAGGTTTGTATAGGTGGGAGGGGGGCACGGGACGCCATACTACGAGGCTGCCCGTGGGGATCGGCTTCGCTTAACCTAGTCTACTATCATTGTGCCGCAGGATTCACTTCCCAAGCCCCCGTTGGAAACGTGCCCAATATGTCCAACGAACATTCCGCACTGATGGCCCGAAAATGATGGAGCCAGGGTTCATCGCGGCCCCGGAAATCCGGCAACTGAGACTTCCAGTGGGAGTCTGCTATTTCAAGCAGCGGGTAGTAAGACTTACTGTCCGGCAGTTTCGGCGCCTCTTTCCAGCCGGCATGCAGCCCGCCAAACAAATCGACATCCACGTCCGTGTCCACGGCGACGGCGACCACATGTTCGAATGTCAGGACCAGCATTTCGGGTCCTTCCACGACAAGACGCGCGTTTTCAAAATACTTGTGCAAAGCCTCCGGAAAATCACCGGGTTTGGGAGTCTCAAGTGTTACGCGTTCCGGGATCAGTCGGGCAACGAGCGCCGTACCATCGACTGCAAAGCGAATGTTTCGAAGCGGTGTTTCCAGCACACCAAATTGAGTCATCGCTAAAATGGCCACGCGCACTCAGTCCTACAGCGGAATATTATCGTGCTTCTTCCAGGGGTTTTCGAGTTGCTTGTTCTTCAGGCTGCGGAGGGCTTTGCCGACGCGGCGGCGGGTTGAGTGGGGCATGATGATGTCGTCGATATAGCCCTTGCGGGCGGCGACGTAGGGGTTGGCGAAGTTGTCTTCATACATCTTCGTGTGCTCGGCGATCTTTTCGGCGTCGCCGATGTCTTTCCGGAAGATGATTTCCACCGCGCCCTTGGCGCCCATCACGGCAATCTCGGCCGTCGGCCAGGCATAGTTCACATCGCCGCGCAGGTGCTTGGAGCTCATCACGTCATAGGCGCCGCCATAGGCCTTCCGCGTAATGACAGTGACTTTCGGCACGGTCGCCTCGGCATAGGCGAACAGGAGTTTCGCGCCATGCTTGATGAGGCCGCCATATTCCTGCTTGGTGCCCGGCATGAAGCCCGGCACGTCCACGAAGGTGACGATCGGGATGTTGAAACAGTCGCAGAAGCGCACGAACCGCGCCGCCTTTCGGGAGGCGTCGATGTCCAGAACGCCGGCCAGCGTCATCGGCTGGTTGGCGACGAAGCCCACGGTCGAGCCTTCGATGCGGCCAAAACCGCAGAGGATGTTGGCGCCAAACTTGGGGCTGATCTCGAAGAAATCGCCTTCGTCGGCCACTTTCTCGATCAGTTCGCGCATGTCGTAAGGCGAGTTCGGGTTCGGCGGAACCAGCGTGTCGAGGCTGTCGTCCTGACGCTCGATCGTATCGAACACGTCGCGCACCGGCGGGTCTTCCCGGTTGGAGCCCGGCAGGAAGTCGATCAGGCGGCGCATCTGCACCAGTGCCTCGATGTCGTTCTCGAACGCGCCATCCACCACGCCGGACTTGGCCGCGTGGACGGAAGCACCGCCCAGCGTCTCGTGGGTGACTTCCTCATTGGTTACGGTTTTCACCACGTCCGGGCCGGTCACGTACATGTAGGACGTGTCCTTCACCATGAAGATGAAGTCCGTCATGGCCGGAGAGTACACATCGCCGCCAGCGCACGGGCCCATGATCACGGAGATCTGCGGGATGACGCCGGAGGAGAGCACGTTCTCCATGAAGATGTCGGCATAACCGGCCAGCGAGTCGACGCCTTCCTGAATACGCGCGCCGCCGGCATCGAAAATGCCGATCACCGGCGCGCCGACGCGGGCCGCCGCCTGCTGGACCTTCACGATCTTCGCGGCATGGGCCTTGGAGAGCGAACCGCCGAAGACGGTGAAGTCTTTCGAGAAGACATAGACCAGGCGGCCATTGATGGTGCCCTGCCCCGTGACGACGCCATCACCGGGGATGCGCTGCTTTTCCATGCCGAAATCCGAGCACTGGTGCTCGACGAACATGTCGTATTCTTCGAAGCTGCCTTCATCGAGCAGGACCGCGATCCGCTCGCGGGCGGTCAGCTTGCCCTTGGCGTGCTGGGATTCGATCCGCCGCTCGCCGCCGCCGAGGCGTGCTTCTTCGCGTTTCTGCTCCAGCGCTTCGATAAGATCCTGCATCCGACCTGGCTCCTTGCCAAAAGAGTGTCATATGTATTGTCCGAAGTGCTTGATAATCGCACGGGATCGCTTGGCAAGGGCAAGGTGGCGGCCATGTCGCCGCGTTTTGGCCGGTATCGTCGCGGATTGCCCCTGCGTCAGTGGACCGGAGACCGCCGATCCGGCCCTGTTTTCACTGTTCGGGCTGGCCTTATGCCCCTGCCGGGGGCCTGAAAAATCACAGATTCTCGCGCCCACCTGCCCCTACGTCCCTTTGGCTAGACAATAACCGGACAGCAAACGCCCCGGATGCAGGGTCCGGGGCGTCGCGCCTTGTCTTTGCTACAGGGGGGGGCTTTCCGGAGTAGCTTGCTCAGGACCTACCAGCGGCCCCGGTGCGGGTCGTAACGCGGGCCGCCAGTGCGGCGGGGGATGCCATCAACATCCACAACCCGGCCATGGCGCACGGTGCAGCTGACACCGGTCTCGAACTCATGGCGACGCCCCTCGAACTCCACTTCCCGGAACCTGACGGTGAAACCGTCGCCCCAGAGCGGCTGGGCCCAGGCCCGGCTGTCAAAATCCACATCGCGATAACCGAGTCGCCGGGCTTCCTGCTGGATGCCTGCCCGGCAGGCACTGATCGCCTCCCGGCTCATCCGGTCTGCGGCGTTCGGCACATAGCCGCGCGTGGCGCCCCGATAGCTGTAAGCAGCCGGACGATAATCGCCGCCACCATGCCCGACCTCTATGAAGAGCGAGGACGCGTCACCAGAATGGGTGACATAAGTGGCGCTGACCTTCCGGCTGTCCGCAGCAGCGGGAAGTGCGATGAGGGCTGACGCAGCAAGGGCAACGGCGGCCACTCCAGAAGTCATGACGTGGTTCATCATGGTTTCCAGAAAACACACCGTACCGGAACCGTATCTGAAATGCGCATTCATGCCCGGTTGTCAGACGGCGGCATAAGCCGCGCATCTCATTACGATACCAAAACGAGCATTTCGGTCAAAATTCGCCTGTGGGGAGAGTAAATTTAAGCGGAAAAGTGGCGTGACTGCTTTTTTCCAAACCATTCCGATAATTAAGGTGACGAAACTCCGTGACACAGGCATGCGGGTGGATAAACCGACAATCCAGAACGGATGGTGAAGCCATGAACAAATCATTGGCCTGGAGACTTACGGCCGTATCCCTCGCGGTACTGATGACTGCATGCGGCGGAGGCGGCGGCACAAGCAGCGGTGGCGACACCGGTGGCGTCCCCGCGC
>JACXUV010000125.1 GCA_014763715.1 Rhodobacterales bacterium
GCGTCAGGTCAAACGCCTGGTGGCCCGTTATCGGGCTGAAGGAGCGGCAGGCCTGGTTTCGCGCCATCGGGGGAAGCGTCCGGGGAACGCCATCGCCGATGCCGTCCGGCAGGAGATCCTCGGGGTCGTCCGCAGCGCGTATGCCGATTTCGGCCCCACGCTCGCCTGCGAGAAGCTGACCGAACGGCATGGCTATACAGTCAGTGTCGAGACCCTCCGCCAGTGGATGATCAATGAGGGGCTATGGCAAGCGAAGCGGCGCCGTGAGGCTCATATTCATCAGCGCCGACCGCGCCGTCCCTGCCGAGGGGAGCTGGTCCAGATCGACGGCTCACCGCATGACTGGTTCGAGGGGCGCGGTCCACGCTGCACCCTGATCGTCTTCATCGATGATGCCACCGGCGCACTGATGGCCCTGCGCTTTGTGCCCGCCGAAACGACTAAAGGCTACATGGAGACCCTGGCGGGTTATCTGCAACGGCATGGCCGACCAGTCGCCCTCTATTCGGACAAGCACAGCATCTTCCGCGTCAACCATCCGGAGCGCGAAGGCGAGCTGACGCAGTTCACCCGCGCGCTCAAGACCCTCGACATCGAGCCCATCCACGCCAACACGCCCCAGGCCAAGGGACGGGTTGAACGCGCCAATCAGACGCTCCAGGACCGCTTGGTCAAGGAACTACGCCTGACCGGTATCTCGGACATCGAAGCGGCCAATGCCTTCCTGCCCGGATTTATTGCCGATTACAACGCCCGCTTCGCCGTCCCCGCCCAAAACCCGACCGACGCCCATCGACAGGTGTTGCACAGCCAGGAGGAGCTCAACCTCATCCTCTGCCTGCACCATACCCGCACCCTCTCGAAAAACCTGACCATCCAGTTCCACAGCCGCGAATACCAGCTCACCGGCCAAGGCCGGGGATACCGCCTGCGGGGAGCCCGGATCACCGTCTGTGCGGCCTTCGATGGCACAGTAACCCTACTGCACCAGGGCCGGAGGCTGGCCTATCAGATCCTCCGGGAGGGCGAGCCGCCAGTGCCGCTGGACGATGAAAAAAGTCTGCACCAGACGGTGGATGCAGCCCAAGTCAGGCAGCAGGCAACGCCCTCTTTCAAACCGGCTCCCGATCACATCTGGCGTCATTC
>JACXUV010000026.1 GCA_014763715.1 Rhodobacterales bacterium
CTCCGCCTGCAGCCCCTTCTCCTTGGGGCTTGTGAGGGGAAGCGAATGCACCGCATTCGCCCGAGCAAGGGGTTGGGGATGAGGGGTAAAGGCGTTTCCGCGAGTGCAATCCGTGTGGCGACTCTGCGTTCCCTCACCCCAACCCCTCTCCCAAGGGAGAGGGGCTTGAAGCTGCCCCTGCCGGAAACCTGACGCGAAACCTCAACCCAAAAACCAGACCTATCCACCAAGCGCCTTCACGGGCGCCGCTGGTGCTGGCGCAAACAAAAACGCCCTCCCGCGATGGGGAGGGCGTTTGTTCCGGAATGGGACAGTCCGCCTTAGCCGGCGATGTATTGTGCACCGTTCACGGTCATCGTGGCGCCGGTGATGAAGGCGCCATCGTCGCTGGCGAGATAGGCGCACATGGAGGCGATTTCTTCCGGCTTGCCGAGGCGGCCGACCGGGATCGTCGCGATGATGCCTTCGAGAACCTTCTCAGGCACGGCGCGCACCATCTCGGTGTCGATATAGCCCGGGCAGACCGTGTTCACGGTGATGCCCTTCTTGGCGCCTTCCTGGGCGAGGGCCTTGCTGAAGCCGATCAGGCCGGCCTTGGCAGCGGAATAGTTCGCCTGGCCGAACTGGCCTTTCTGGCCGTTGATCGAGGAAATGTTGATGACGCGGCCCCAATTGCGCTCGCGCATGCCTTCCCAGACATGGTGCGTCACGTTGAAGGCAGAGGTCAGGTCGATGTCGATGACCTGTTGCCATTGGTCTTTCGTCATCTTGTGGAAGGGCGCATCGCGCGTCACACCGGCATTGTTGATCACGATGTCGATCGGGCCGAGGTCTTTCTCGATGGCGGCGATACCGGCGCCCACGGCGTCATAATCTGCCACGTCGAACTTGTAGACATGGATGCCCAGCTCATCTGCGGTGGCCTTTGCGGCCTCATCATTGCCCGCATAGTTTGCGGCAACCTTGTAGCCGGCTTTTGCCATGGCTGCGCTGATGGCGTGGCCGATACCGCGTGTACCACCCGTAACCAGAACCGTTTTCGACATGGGTGCTCCTCCCTGTAAATTTTGCACTGCAACACGCTTACAGCTACTGTTGCAGAAACTTCAATAGCGCATTGGTCGCATGCAGATTTTATGCGAGATTGTGCCGCATAGCACAAAAATTGCTTTTCCCGTGGGGAAAGCTGAGGAACGAAAATGGTCAAAGGGACTGGCTCAACACAGCCGATCATCATCAAGAAGTACGCAAACCGGCGCCTCTATGACACGTCGACCTCGTCCTATGTGACGCTGGATCACCTGTCGGACCTGGTTCGCGAAGGACGGGATTTCGAAGTCCGGGATGCCAAGACGGGGGAGGACCTCACCCGGCAAGTGCTGACCCAGATCATCTTCGAGCAGGAGACGAAGGGCGAAGGCGCCCTGCCGCTGAACTTCCTGCGTCAGCTGATCGGCTTCTATGGCGGCGGCGCGCAGACTTTCCTGCCGGCCTTCCTGGACATGTCGATGAACTCCTTCGCCGAGGCGCAGAAGGAATGGCACAAGGCCGCCAATCCGATGACCCTGTTCGAGAAACAGGCGAAACGGAACATGGCGATGTTCGAACAGGCCATGAAGATGTTCATGCCGACGCTCTACGGATCGGCTAAGCCCGAGAAGCCGTCGGGCTCTCCGGCCAGCTCGATGATGGAAATGCAGGCCGAGGCACTGGCCAACATGCAGGCGCAGATGTCCGCCATCCAGGACCAGCTGGCAGAACTCTACCGCAAGGACTGAAGTCTCTTTCGTCTGCCGCAACAAAAAAGCCCGCTTCACAGCGGGCTTTTCGCATTTTTGGGAAGGGCGCGGGCCTCAGCCGTGATCCACGCCAAAGTCGCGCCGGGCCGAAACGATCGTCACCACAACACCGGCCAGCACATCCAGCAGTGTCATCGACATCAGGATGAAGAAGGTGGAGGTCGCAAAGTTCGGGGCCAGAAGGAACTCGATCAGGCACAGGATGAACAGCATCATCGAAATCGCGTGATTGATGATGGTCGAGGTGCCGGTGCTGGTCGACTTCAGGATTTCCAGGAACAGGAAGACGATCGACAGAAGCAGGATCGCGTCACCCTGGGTCAGCACCCATTTGACGCCGGAAATCATCGGCAGGGAAAAGAAGGTCTCGTTCAGCACCGCCTGCAGCGGGGCGGTATCGCTGGCCACGATCTGGCCCAGCTCATTGGTCGTCGCGGCCGGGCCGCCAGCCATCACGGCCAGCAGATTGTACAAGGCCACAGGCACGATCAGTAGCGGAAAGATTCCGAAGATTGCACGCATCAAATACCCCTTTTCGGTGCTGCTGCGGGACCCGGCAGCCTGCCGGTTACGCCGGGCGATGAACCCGCCAATAACGGCTGCCTGTGTGTCCTTTTTCATGTTCACTAACCCGTCGCTCAGCGCGTGTTAACACGAGGTTTACCGGATACTTCCCGGCGAGGCGAGGGGAAATCCCGATCGGCCTTAACCAGCAGTATTCCCGTAATTCGGGCGATTTGCGGGCGGATTGGACAGGAAGCCAGACTGGCTCAGATCTCGTCCGCGCCGCCGGGGTTGCGCCGGCGGCGGATCAGCCAGGTGACACCGCGCAGATCGGAGAGGGCATCGTTCAGGCGGCCGAAATTGGTGTAGTTCGACTTGCCCGTTCCGCGCTCGCGGTGGTTCACGTCGCGATACTCCACATCGAAGCCTTCAGCCCGCATCAGCGCCGGCATGTAGCGGTGCATGTGATCGAAATAGGGCAGCTGGATATAGGCCGGGCGCTTCATCACCTTGATGCCGCAGCCGCTGTCGTCGCAGTCATCCTTCAGCATGCGCTTGCGGATCTTGTTGGCAAAGCGCGAGCCGAACCGCTTCCAGGCGGTGTCCTTGCGCTTGGCCCGGCGGCCCATGACCATTTTCAGGTTTTCCGGCGCATCCTGGCGGGTCAGCTGGCGGTAGAGGTCCGGCAGGTCGGCCGGATCGTTCTGGCCGTCACCGTCCAGCGTGCCGATCACCGGGGCTTTCGCCGCAAGGATACCGGAGCGGATCGCCCGGCTCTGGCCGGCATTCTTGCGGTGGCCGAGGACGCGCAGCATCGGATATTTCGCCTTCAGCTCCACCAGCTGGGCGCGGGTATCGTCGGTCGAGGCGTCGTCGACGAACACCATTTCATAGGCGCGCCCGTCGAGCGCTTTCGCGATTTCGCCGATCAGGGTCGCCACATTGCCGGATTCATTGTGCACCGGCACGACGACAGAGAATTCAAGAGCCTGGTCCAATTCCAGATCCCTTCTGCTGATGCGCCCCCACAGTCTGCTTTATAAGCCGGACGCTCGGAAAAGTTTTTGCCTCATACAGAGAGTGCCGCCTGATGGCGAGCCCCGGGCTTCACCCGCGACTGCGCCCAAAAGCGCGAGACGAAGCGGCCCGAAACGTTTAGAGGGAGGGCCATGACATTGCTCGACCGCCTTTCGACCGGCTGGAAAGCCTGGGTCGCCCTTTTCCTCATCACTTTCAGCGCCGCCGCGCCCGGTGTGTTTCTCCTGCCGGCCCTGGACCGGGACGAGAGCCGCTTCGCGCAGGCCTCCAAGCAGATGCTGGAGGATCATGACTATATCCGCATCCAGTATCAGGATGAGCTGCGGAACAAGAAACCGGCAGGGATCCACTGGCTGCAGGCGGCCTCGACGGCGGTCTTCACCGGGCCGGAAGCCAAGCAGATCTGGACCTATCGTTTCCCCAGCTGGATCGGGGCGAGCCTTGCGGCCCTGGCCTGTTTCTGGTGCGGCATTCCCCTGATCGGGCGACGGGGGGCCTTTCTGGGCGCGGCCCTGTTCGGCTCGACCCTCTTGCTGACATCCGAAGCGCATATCGCGAAGACCGATGCCGTCCTGGTCTTCCTCACGACGCTGGGCATTGGGGCGCTTGGGCGGCTCTATATCCGCAAGGACCAGTCGAAGAAGATGGCGCTCGTCTTCTGGCTCGCCATGGGGCTCGGCTTCCTGATCAAGGGGCCGGTGACGCCCATGGTCGCGGCCTATGCTGGGTTTGGCGCCTGGGTCTGGGGCCGGGCAGAGAACGGGAAGGGGGGCGACTGGTGGCGGGTGCTGCTCTGGTGGCCGGGGCCGGCGCTGTTCGTGGCGCTGGTGTTGCCCTGGTTCCTGTGGGTGCAGGCGGCAACAGGCGGGGAGTTCCTTCAGGGCGCCGTCGGCAAGGACCTGAAAGACAAGTTCACCGGCGCATCGGAAGGCCATGGCGGATGGCCGTTCTATCACCTGACACATCTGCCAATCTGGTTTTTCCCGGCGATCCTGCTGATCGTGCCAGGCCTGGTGGCGGGCTGGAAGGACGTGCGTCAGGCGACGGTGGCACGGAAAGGCCATCCCGGGCTGATCATTGGCGGCGCGCTGCTGGCGGTGAGCCTGCTGCTTGCGCTGGTCCTGCCGGGATCTGCCGCGAATGGCATAAAGGTGGCCTATCCGGCGGTGCTGCTGCTCGTCTTCTGGGGCCTGTCGATGCGAGATGGATGGTGGCGCCGGGCGCCTGTCTCGCCAGAGGCGCCCGATGAGGTGTTGGGCCTGCGCTTCCTCCTCAGCTGGACGCTGCTCACCTGGGCCTTTTTCGAGCTGATGCCGACCCTGCTCAGCCATTATATCCTGCCGGCCTATCCGGGCATGGCGCTGCTCTGCGGGCATGCGGCGGTGCGCCTGATGGACGGGGCGAAGATGCCGGTGTCGCGCTGGCTGTCGCTTGCCTTGTTCGGGCTGGGAGCAACGCTATTGCTGGCAGTTTCCTATCCGGGCGTCACGCACTCCTTCATGGCGGAAACGGCGGGGGACTTCACCACTGCGTCATCCGCTGAAGTTCTGGAAACCTGGCAGGCCTATCGGGAGTTCCCGGTCTGGCTCTGGTGGGCCGCGTTCGCGCTCTGCGGCGCGGCGGCGATCGAATTCAGCCGGGCACGGACGGCCGCGTCGATTGCGCTCGGTGTGGCGGCGGCGTTCGTCATCGGCTGGCACATCCGCATCTTCATGCTGCCGAGCCAGATCTGGGTGCAGCCGACGGAAACCGCGCGGCTCGCCCTAGAAGATGTCTGCGGCGTGCCGGGGCAGGCCTGTTCGATGACCCCGACGGAACGCATCCTTTCGCTCGGCTATGCCGAACCGTCCTATATCCTGACCATGGGCACGCAGAATTTGCACCCGCCAGAAACGCCGCTGGACCTGCCGGCAGAAGAGAGCGCCTATCCGGTTGTTTATCTGGTGAACTATGAAGACCGCAAAGCCGAACCTCCGGTGGCGGAGGAAGTGGAACACCTGCGCGATCAGGCACGCGGCATGGGACTCTGCATCATGGAGTCGGAGCCATATTACGCGCTGAATTATTCCAACGGCGACCCGGTCCACTTCGTGGCCATGCGGTTTGACCGGGAAGGCTGCCGCTAGAAGCTGTAGCCGATACGGATGCCATAGGTGCGCGGATCTGACCGGAACGTGTCATAGCCGATGAAGCCATAGCCGGAGAGGGCGTAGTCTTCATCTGTCAGGTTCCGGACCCAAAGGGTCACATCCAGCCCTTGGTCAGCGAAGCGCACTCCGGCCTCGGCCTGCAGCGTGGTGAAACCTTTCTGCATGCGGCTGCTGAGGCCTTCCGGATCCAGATAGTAGCGGCTGCGATATTTGGCGTGCAGGGAGATGTGGGCATCAGCGTCTGCAGAGAGTGCGAAGTCGTAACGGCCGCCCAGCGTGGCCGATGTGTCCGGCGCGAAGGGCAGGGGATTGCCATCGAACTTGGCCGCGTTGCCGCCGATATCGGAGGTCTGTTCGATCTCCGTATCCAGAAGGGTGAGGCCGCCATTCAGGGAGAAGGCGTCCGTCGCCTGCCAGCTGAAATCAGCATCCAACCCATAGACACTTGCGGCATCAAGGTTCGACAGGGAGTTCGAGATGATGCTGGAACCATCCGGCAGCGGAAAGTTTACGAAGATGCGTGCCTGCGGGGCATCATAGTCTTGATAGAACAGCGCAGCGTTCCAGACGAGGCGGGCAGAAGGCGCCGCCTTGAAGCCTATCTCATAGGCCGTGACGGTTTCCGCATCGAACAGGCCCTTATCGGCGAAGTGCGTGGCATTGTTCTGTACCTCGCCATTGAAGCCGCCGGATTTGTAGCTGTTGGCAATCGAGGCATAGGCGGTGCCGGCGCCGGTGTCATAGGCAAGCGCGAGATTGCCGGTGAGGCGTGTATCGTCGATCTCGTTCGATCCGGCGGCGAGGCCAAGTCCGCCGACATTGTTGTAACCGATGGTGCCGTCATCGAAGATGTGGCGGCCAGCGCCGCGCCCTTCGATATTCTCCTGCGTGATCCGTGCGCCAAGCGTGGCGGTGAGGCGGTCTGACAGGGCGACCTCATTATAGGTGAAGGCGGCCAGAACGGTCCGGTCCTGGCGAATGTCCGTCACCAGTGTCATGGCGGTGCCATTGGAGGCCGGGGTGGGGCCTGCCCGGCTGGCGGCGCCGACATAGGGGCAGGTGCCGGTCAGGGTGTCCGGATCCAGCTCGCCGCACCAGATGGTGTAGGTCTGGCTGAAATCCTCGCTGGCGGCATAGAGACCGAACAGGGTTGAGCCATTCGCGTGTTCTGTCTTAAGGCGGAACTCCTGGGAGTATTGCCGGAAGTCACGAAGGTAGGAGAGGTTCGCGCTGTAGAGCGGATTGTCATAGAGCGCGACGGCGCCGTCGAAGTCGAACCCGTATTCCTGGTTGAAGCCTTCGAAGGCGGTGAGGGAGGTCAGCGTCCAGTTGCCCAGGTCGCGGACATATTCGGCAGAGGTGCCATAGAACTTGTTATCCGTATCCTGAATGCCGTCGGCACCGACGGAAATCCTGTGATCGCTGAGGCCGAGCGTGTCGTTGCGAGGGGCGGCGTTGACGCCATTGTCTTCCTCGTAATGCGTGCGGACCAGCAGGCTGCCGCCGAACACGTTCTCCCAGTTCAGGCCGAGGCGCAGGCCGAATTCGTCGCGTACACCGCCAGCGGCATCCGGCCCGCCGGTATTGTCCAGCGCGGGATCGCGGGAAAGGTACCGGGCGGCGAGGCGATAGCTGAAGTTTTCACCGATGCTCTGGCCGTAGGCGCCTTCCAGATCGGTGCGCTGGTAATTTCCGTAACCGGCGCGAAGGTAGCGGGCCTGGTCTGCGTCAGGGCGGGCGGTAAGGAAGCTGATTGCGCCGGAGGAGGCGTTGCGCCCGAACAATGTGCCTTGCGGGCCTTTCAGCACTTCCACACCGGACAGGTCGTACAGCATCAGGCCGGTCTGCACATTGGTGGCCAGCAACACGCCATCGGAATAGACAGCCGCCGCGCCAGGGGTCAGCGCCTGATGATCCACCGCGCCGATGCCGCGAATCTGGAAGGCGACCTGCGTGCCATTGGCGACGGCGGCTTCCACGCCGGTCAGCAGGTCCGTCATATCCTCTGCGCCGAGATAGGCTGAGGCGAGGCCGAGCTCGTCGCCGCTGATCACGCTGACTGACATCGGGATGTCGCTGAGCGGCGTCTCGCCTGCCGTCGCCGTCGTCACGACCGGGTCGAGCCGGACAGGGGCGTCTTCCGGCTGAGAGGTGAGGGCGGCAGCAGTCAGGAAAAGCGCAAGAGACATTGGAGGGGGCCTTCTTCTGGAAGGCGGCGCTTATCAGGGTTCCGGAAGGGGCATCAACGGGCGCGCTGCGCCGGGTCTGCTAAAGTGACTTTGCACTTTACTTACAACAGCTTTCCCGCGCTCAGGCATCGTGCCCGGCAGACGGGCGATTTACAGCACGCAGCCCGGCGCCTAGCCTGAGCCAAACAGCGGGAGACCTCAGCATGAACTGGAAGACACGGGCGCTTGCCGCCTCTCTGATCGCACTTGGCACGGCCGGAATTGCCTCGGCAGACAGCGACCTCAGCGCTGCCATCGCGAAGGATTACAAGGAAAATCTCGGGCCGCTGTTCCTCTATTTCCACGAGCACCCGGAACTCTCTTTCCGTGAGACGGAAACCTCCAAACGCCTCGCTTCGGAGCTTCGCGGCCTGGGCTACGAAGTCACGGAAGGCGTTGGCGGTACGGGCGTGGTTGCCGTGATGAAGAATGGCGATGGCCCGACGGTGCTGATGCGCGCGGATATGGATGGCCTGCCGCTGAAAGAGGACAGCGGCCTGTCCTATGCCTCGACGGTGACGCAGGTCGACATCGACGGCATCGAGAAGCCGGTCATGCATGCCTGCGGGCATGATGTGCATATTACGTCTCTGGTTGGTGCGGCGCGCCAGATGGCTGCGCGCAAGGATCAATGGTCCGGGACGCTGGTCCTCGTCGGACAGCCGGCGGAAGAGCGGATCGGCGGTGCCCGCGCGATGATCCAGGACGGACTCTATACCCGCTTCCCGAAGCCGGACTATGCGATCGCCTTCCACGTCGCGGCAGACCTTGAGACAGGGAAGCTCCACGTGCCGCTGGAGCAGGTGGCCTCCAGCTCGGACAGCGTGGACATCATCGTGCACGGTGTGGGGGCGCATGGCGCGTATCCACATATGGGGATCGATCCGGTGCTGGTGGCGGCGCAGATCGTAGTGTCGCTGCAGTCGATCGTTTCGCGCTCGATCGCGCCGCTGGAGCCGGGCGTGATCACGGTTGGGGCGATCCATGGCGGGCTCAAGCACAACATCATCGGCGACAAGGTGGAGATGCAGCTGACGATCCGTTCGGATGACCCGGAAGTCCGTGAAGAGTTGCTGGATGGTATCGACCGGGTGGCGAGAGGGGTCGCGATCTCCATGAATGTACCGGAAGACCTGATGCCGGAAGTGATCCGGTCGGAGACGGAAACCACGCCGCCCACGATCAACGATCCGGCGACGGCCCAGCGTCTGCGGGATGCCTTTGCGACACGGATTTCGGATGGCGTTCTGATCGATCCACCACGCGACGGCATGGGCGCGGAAGACTTCGCCTATTTCGTCACCCCGGATACGGGCGTGAAGGGTGTGTACTTCAATGTCGGCGGGACGCCTGCGGACCAGCTGGAAGGTGCTGCCTCCCACCATTCGCCCTTCTTCAAGATCACGCCGGAACCGGCTGTCGAACTTGGGACCGAAGCGATGGTCATCGGGGCGATGACCTTGATGCCGGTTAAGAACTAAAGGGAAGGGATCAGCGCGGCGCGCGCTTGGCGAGGATCCGCTGAAGCGTGCGCCGGTGCATGTTGAGCCGCCGGGCCGTTTCCGAGACGTTGTGATTGCAGAGCTCGTAGACGCGCTGGATGTGTTCCCAGCGGACGCGGTCTGCCGACATCGGGTTCTCCGGCGGAGCAGGCTTTTCATCCGATGTCGCGGTGAGGGCGCGGATGATGTCTTCCACATCGGCCGGTTTGGAGAGGTAATCCACGGCGCCCGCCTTCACGGCGGCGACGGCGGTCGCGATGGCGCCATAGCCTGTCAGGATCACGGCGCGGGCTTCCGGCCGGCTTTTCTGCAGGACTTCCACCACTTCCAGCCCGCTGCCGTCTTCCAGGCGCAGGTCCAAGACGGCGAAAGCCGGCGGATTGAGGCGGGCAATATCCTTGCCTTCTGCAACGCTTGTTACAGCGGACACGATGAATCCACGCTGTGCGAGGGCGCGGGCCAAGCGTTGGACGAACGGGCCGTCATCATCCATGACGAGACAGGAGCGATCTTCCACGCCCTCCAGGCTCTCGTGAAGATTGATGTTTACCGGCCGTTCCATGCTCAGCTTCCCTAGCTACCTGATTCTTTTATAGGACTTCCAAATCAATTAATCCAACGTGGATGCTTCAAGAGCTGCACGTGGCCACAGTGCCTGGACGATGGCGCCCGTCCGGGGTGGCGTGCGGTTCCTTGTGGCAATCCGGCCGCCGGTCCGTTCGATCAGGGTTTTTGCAATAAAGAAGCCAAGCCCCATGTCGCCGCCGCCGAGATGGGCTTCGCCGCGCTCCGAGACATAGGGTTCCCCCAGTTTCGGGAGGACTTCCTGCGAAAAGCCCGGCCCGTCGTCACTGATCGAGATCATGATCTGGTCTGCAGTCCAGCTGGCCTGAGCGGTTACCCTGGAGTCGGCAAAGCTGACAGCATTTTCCACGAAGGCGCTGATGGCGTGCAGGATTTCCGGGCTGCGGTTGAGGATGGGCGGGCGGGAATCTGCCTCGTCCTCGCCGGGCCGGACGACGACTTCCACCGCTACGCCGAGGCCCTTGAAGGGTGCGGCGGCCTCAGCAACCAGGGCATCCAGCGTCACGCGGGCGTGTACGATGTCAGTCGCCTCGCGGGCCTCACGGATGGTGGCAAGAATGGTGCGGCAGCGGTCTGCCTGTTCGGCCAGCAGGGTCAGGTCCTCGTATTTCGGGTCTTCTGCCGGTGTTTCGGCCAGCAATTCCTTGGCAACCAGATGGATGGTGGCGAGCGGCGTGCCGAGCTCGTGCGTGGTCATGGCGGACATAGCGCCGATGGCGGAGAGTTTTTGCTCCCGCGCCATGACGACACTGGCGGCATCGAGGGCGCGGACAAGTTTTGCTTCGTCCTGGCTGACGCGACCGGCAGAGAAGGCGAAGAAGACGACGCCTACGGCAAGCGCAGCGAACTGGCCGAGATGGAAGAGGGGGGGCAGTTCCACCATGGCGCCATTCAGCCAGGGCAGGGGTAGCGAGATCAGCGGCATGAGCCCCGCCAGCGCCAGGGCCAGGAGGGCGATCAAGACCGCTCGTGCCGGCGAGAGGCTGAGTGCCGCCACGGTGACCGGGGCGACCAGCAGCAACAGGAACGGGTTCGACAGGCCACCTGTTACCGCCACCAGTGCCGCCAGCTGCACGGTATCGAAGGCGAGTTGCAGGGAGGCTTCCCAGCCGCGCGTCAGGCGCTGGCTCTGGAAGGCAAAGGACAGGAACACGTTCAACCAGGCCGAGGCAGCGATGATCGCAAGGCAGGCGGCGAGCGGCAGGTCGAAATGGAGCACGAAGGCCACAAACAGGACGGCAGCGGTCTGCCCGCCCACGGCCAGCCAGCGCAGGGCAATGAAGGTGCGCAGACGCGTTCGCCCAAGCGCCGACTGCGCAGACCCGAGCCCTTCTGGAGCAAGGGTGAAGATGGCATCGTCAAAGCCAAGCCGGTCGGCGCGGTGCATGTCGGGACGGGACAGTTCACTCATTTGTGTCTTATGCGGCAGCATGACGCCCTCGCCAAGCGGCACGCGGCCATCATAGAGGAAGGTCATGACCAGATTTCGTTTGCCTGCAGCCATGATGACTGCGCTGCTCGTCGCCGCATGTGGCCCTGCCAAGCCGGCAGAACCTACGGCAGGTGGTACCACCGCTGGCTGCATGTCGCGGGCTTATCCCAATATCGGCGGTCCGATCTCTCTGGTGAACCAGAACGGCGAACAGGTGACGGAAGAAACCTACAAGGGCCATCCGACGCTGATCTATTTCGGCTTCACCTATTGCCCGGATGTCTGCCCGATGACTCTGGTGACCGTGAAGCGGGCCTATGACCGCCTTCCGGAAGGCGTCTCGCCGCCACAGACTCTGCTGATCTCCATCGACCCGGAACGCGATACGCCCGAACAGCTCGCACAATATGTTTCGACGGCAGCCTTTCCCGACAATCTCCAGGGGCTGACCGGAACACCGGAAGAAGTGCGCGCGGCTGCTGACGCCTTCCTGGCGGATTATTCGCGTATCGAACAGCCGGGCAGCGAAAGCGAATATTCGATGGACCACACTTCGTTGCTGTACCTCATGGATGAAGACTGGCAGCTGAAAACCTTCTTCACCCATGAAGATACGGACGAGACGATCGCGACCTGTCTCACCGAATTGCTGGAACAGTAAGCGTTCCGCGGCCGGGCTTAATGAGCCGTCCAGCCGCCGTCGATCGGCAGCAGCGCCCCGTTAATCTGATCGGCGGCGGGTGAGCAGAGGAAGGCGGCCATTTCGCCAATCTGTTCCGCCGTCACGAATTCTTTCGTCGGCTGGGCCGCCAGGATCACGTCCTTGACGACTTCATCCTCGGTGATGCCCCGGGCCTTTGCCGTATCGGCAATCTGCGCGTCGACCAGCGGTGTGTGGACATAGCCAGGGCATATGGCGTTGCAGCGGATGCCATGTGTGGCGCCTTCCAGCGCAACCGTCTTGGTCAAGCCTGCAATGCCGTGCTTTGCCGCCACATAAGCGGCCTTGAAGGGAGAGGCGACTAGCGCATGGGCGGATGCCGTCTGGATGATGCGGCCCCAGCCTTTTTCCTTCATGCCCGGTACAGCCAGGCGAATAGTGTGGAAGGAGGAAGTCAGGTTCAGCGCGATAATCAGGTTCCACTTGTCGACCGGGAAGTCCTCGATCGGGGAGACATGCTGGACCCCGGCATTGTTCACCAGAATGTCGGCTCCGCCGAACTCGTTCTGAACATAGGTCATCATGGCTTCGATGGCCTCGACCTTGGTCAGGTCCGCGCTTGAATATCCCACCATGACCGAGTGTTCGGCAGCCAGAGACCGTTTCAGCGTGTCGATTTCGCCCGGATCCCCGAAGCCGTTCAGGACAATGTTGCAGCCTTCAGCAGCCAGCCGTGTCGCGACAGCCTTGCCGATGCCGCTAGTGGAGCCGGTGATAAGGGCTGTTTTACCTTTCAGCATGATGGTCTCCTTGAGAGGCGGGAACGCCATGCTAGGAATATGATGCGTGTCCCGCCGGGTCACCACCATAATCACACAGGATTAACGGGACTCATGGGCGGAGAAATCGGAGCATTTGTCGAGGCGTTTCCACGTTTTCTGATCTGGTCGGCCAGTGCCGGTGTCCTGCTGGTCGTTGCCAGCACAATTTACGTGCTTCTGACGCCCTGGAAAGAATTCGCCGAGGTCCGGCGCGGGAATACGGCGGCCGGGCTTGCCCTGGGCGGCGCAATCGCAGGTCTCGCCATTCCGATGACGTCAGCATTGGCGTCCAGCATTACGCTGATCGACTTTGCGATCTGGGGCGTCGTTGCCTTGCTTCTGCAGCTGATCGTCTACCGGCTGGTGGACCTGCTGCTGGGCGGTTTGCCGAAGCGGATCGAACAGGATGAACAAGGCGCGGCCATTGTGCTGGTGGCGGCGAAAATGTCATCTGCCCTCATTCTTGCCGCAGCTTTGTGGGATCCAGCCCTTCAAAGGTTCTGATCTAAGGAGCATCTAAGGCCCGTGCGGAAGTTTGACTGGCTGCTTTATGTTTCAGTGCTCGGGCTGATCGTTCTTGTTCTGTTTGCGCAGAGCGATCAGGCCGATGCGCCCGAAGCGCCGCCGATCGAACTGGACGCCGAAGGGCCAACCCTGCCGCCGCCATCACCATTGGATGAGCAGATCCTGATTCAGATGGACGGCCCCAAGGACGGGGTCGGGACGGCGTTCGCGGTGAACCGGAAAGGGCAATGGATCACGGCCCGGCACGTGGTTGACGGGTGTGACTCCGTCGGCCTGCTGGTCGCCCCCGGCCAGTATGTGCCGGTGGAGTCCATCATGCTGGACCCGGACCATGACCTGGCCTTGATTTCGACCGGGCGCAGCCCGAACCCGGTCCAGCTCGATCTCTCAACTCCCCTGCGCATCGGGGCCGAAGGCTATCATGTCGGCTATCCGCAAGGCCGGCCGGGTGAGGTGGCCACGCGATTGATGTCGCGGTCGAGGCTGATCACGCGCGGGCGTCATGAGACAGCAGAACCGATCCTCGCCTGGGCCGAATTCGGCCGGACACGGGGGCTGGCTGGTACATTGGGCGGTATATCCGGCGGTCCGGTGTTTGATGCAGAGGGCCGCGTGCGCGGCGTGATCGTGGCCGAAAGCCCGCGGCGCGGCCGCCTCTACACGACGGCACCTTCCTCGATCGAGGCGTTCCTGACGCGCTTCAACGTGAACCCGGAAGATGGACCGGCAGAGGCCTTCGATGAGGAGAGCTATGGCCCGCGCTCCGACAATGCCCGGCGTCTGTTGCAAGTGGTAAAGGTTGCCTGCAAGGTAACACCATGACCTGTTTTGCCGACCGCCTCATCGATGCAACCCGCAAGCATGGGCCGCTCTGTGCTGGGATTGACCCGCATGCCGGGCGCATTCCCTCACTGTTCGGGGGCGATACGCCGGAAGGCATCGAAGCCTGGGGTCTGGCTCTGGTCCGTGCGTATGAAGGCCGCGTTGCCTGTATCAAGCCGCAGGTTGCCCTGTTCGAGCGTCATGGTCCGGCGGGCATGAAGGCGCTGCAGACCGTTGCACAGGCAGCCGGTGACGCCGGCCTGATCGTGCTGATGGACGCCAAGCGCGGAGATATCGGATCCACGGCAGAGGGCTATGCAGCGGCCTATCTCGGCAAGGATGCACCCTTCCACTCCGACGCTCTTACGGTGAACCCCTATATGGGCCTCGACACGCTGGAGCCGTATGTGCGCGAAGGGGAAGCGAACGGAAAAGGTGTCATCGTTCTGGTGCGCACGTCCAATCCTGGTTCTGCTGATTTCCAGTCGCGCGATCTTGAAGGCGCGCCGCTCTATGCCCGTGTCGGTGAAGCGTTGGGCCCGCTGGCGGAGCGCCTGATGGGCCAGTCCGGATGGTCAGGCCTGATGATGGTGACCGGGGCGACGGGGCCGACGGAAGCCCGGGCTATCCGGAAGATCGCACCGAAATCCCTTTTTCTTGTTCCGGGTTACGGTGCGCAAGGCGCACCTGCGGCGGACGCCATGGCCGGCTTTGTGAGCGGGCCCATGGGGCTCGAAGGCGGCGTGGTCAGCGCGTCGCGTTCGGTGAACTTCCCGGCAGGTTCCGAAGCCGCTACGGACGTGGATGCGTGGACAAATATTGTTCAGGCGGCGGTTGCCGAGGCCCAGTGTGAATTGAAAGGCGTCATGGCGCCTGCCTGACCATGCCCCGATGATATCGGTGCCCTAGGGTAATGCCTCGACAAACCCCTTCGAAAGACTAGCATCTGCGGCGAGAGAGCGGCGTGAAGACCGCTTGTAGATAATGTCGAGGGGAGGAACACCGACATGGCTGCCTGGAATCGTATTTTGCTGGCAGGTTCGGCGCTGGCGCTGATCGCAGCGTGTGGGCCGAAGCAGGAAGCAGCATCACCTGCGCCCGAGGCTAAGGCCTTCGCGGACGTTGATACCCAACGGATCGAAACCGGGTCGGGCGGGGCCGAATGGCTCACCTATGGCGGTACCTATGACGAACAGCGCCACTCGACGCTAGCCGCGGTCAACAAGGACAATGTCGCCGACCTCGGCGTAGCGTGGACATTTGACCTCGCCACCAATCGGGGCGTGGAATCCACCCCGATTGTCGTGGACGGCGTCATGTATGTGACGTCTGCCTGGTCGGTGGTCTACGCGTTGGACGCGAAGACGGGCGCCCTGCTGTGGGAACATGATCCGGATGTGGACCGGTCGGTTGGCGTCAATGCGTGCTGCGATGTCGTGAACCGGGGTGTCGCCGTCTATGACGGCAAGATCTATGTCGGCATTATCGATGGCCGCCTGCAGGCGCTGGACGCGAAGACGGGCGACCTCGTCTGGGAGACGGTAACGGTCGACCAGTCCAAGCCCTATACGATTACCGGCGCGCCGCGGGTTGTGAACGGCAAGGTGCTGATCGGCAATGGCGGGGCAGAGCTGGGCGTGCGCGGCTATCTTTCCGCTTATGACGCTGAAACCGGCGACAAGATCTGGCGCTTCTATACGGTGCCGAACCCGGAGAAGCAGCCGGACGGCGAAGCCTCCGACAGTGCTTTCGAAGAGATCGGGAATGTCACCTGGGGTGACGAAGGCGCTTGGGTCACCGATGGCGGCGGCGGCACTGTCTGGGATTCCATCGTTTATGACGAAGTGAATGACCAGATCATTTTTGGCGTTGGCAATGGCTCGCCATGGAACCGGACATTCCGGGACCCGTCGGCAGGGGACAACCTGTTCCTGTCGTCCATCGTGGCTGTCGATGCCAATACGGGTACGTACAAATGGCACTTCCAGACGACGCCTGGCGATAACTGGGACTACACGGCCACGCAGACCATAATCCTGGCGGACCTCCCGCTTGGCGAAGGCGGGGCGCCGCGCCGCGTTGCCATGCAGGCGCCGAAGAATGGTTTCTTCTATGTGATCGACGCGGCCACCGGTGAGTTCATTTCGGGCGACGCGTTCGTGCCGATGAACTGGGCGACCGGTCTGGATGCGAATGGCCGGCCGATCGAAGTACCGGAAGCGCGCTATGGCAAGGTTCCGTACAACCAGTTGCCGGGTCCGCTGGGCGCGCACAACTGGCATCCGATGGCCTTCGATCCGGACCTGAACCTCGCCTATATTCCGGCGCAGGAAATCCCGCAGGCTTATGCTGAGGACCCGCGTTTCTTCTCCAAGGAAACCAAGTGGAACACTGGCGCAGACTTCTCCGCAGGTGTCCCGCCGATCGCAACGCCGGAAGTGGCGAAGTTCCTGCGTTCGACGCTGAAGGGCCGCCTCATCGCGTGGGATCCGGTCGCCCGCGCGCCGCGTTGGACGGTTGAGCATGGCAATGCCTGGAATGGCGGTGTTCTGTCGACGGCTGGCGGGCTGGTCTTCCAGGGCAAGCTGAACGGTGACTTCGTTGCCTATGACGCGGCCACAGGTGAAGTGTTGTGGAGCCGGAATGTCAAATCCGGCGCGGGTGCCGGACCGGGCACCTACATGATCGATGGCGAGCAATACGTCACGATCGCCACGGGATGGGGCAGTGCTTTCGCTCTGACGGCGGGCTTTGCCTATGACGACAAGGTCGCCCCCACGGTTGGCAAGATCGTGACCTTCAAGCTGGGTGCTACGGGTGAAATTCCGGATGCAGATTTGCCGATGATCGAGCGCACGCCGAAGGCGGAATCCTTCGGAACCGAAGCACAAATCGCTGAGGGCGTTGTGGACTTTTCCCGTAACTGCGCCGTCTGCCACGGGCCGCTCGCTGTCAGTTCCGGCGTTCTGCCGGATCTGCGTTGGTCTGCGATGGCAGCAGATCCTGAAGCCTGGAAGGGTATCGTTCTGGAAGGGCACTTCTCAGCCAATGGCATGGTGTCGTTCGCTGAATATCTCAGCGAGGACGATGTGGAAGCCATCCGCGCCTATGTCCTTGCGCAGGCCCATGCGGCCGTTGCTTCCGAAGAGGGGGGCGGGGAATAATAGTCCAATCCTTCCTTTGACGAATCCTGTAGCGCGGCCCAATGGGCCGCGTTACTGTTTCAGCATGCAAATTCTTTTGTTTCTGCTTGGGCTTCTTGTCGCGATCGGTGTCTGGTCGTGGCGCATTCGTATGGCCCGGCAAGGGCTGCACGAAGCAGGCAAGATCGCCCAGTCCGCAATCAACATGCCTCGCAAGCTGGCCTTCCGGTACAAGGCGGGCAAGGGCGGGCTCAGCCTGATCCAGGATCCGCGAGAGGCTGCGGCCATCATGATGATGGAGATAGCCCGCGCGCGTGGCGGTCCGCTGACGGACAAGCAGACCGCGGCAATCGATCGGGAGATCATGCATCATTTCGAGTTCAGTCAGGATGAGGCAGATGAGCTGACCGCCCATGCGGCATGGGTCACCAATTCCGCCCCGCCACCGGCCGAAACAATGCGCAAGCTGAGCCAGCTGATCGTCTCGTCATCCGTGCTCGGTCCGAAGGAAGTTGTCGACCTTGATGCCATGCTGGTGGCAGTGTCTGAAGCCGAGGGCTTGCCGACGCGGGAGCAGCTGGCACTGCTGCAGGTCTACCGCGACAAGGCAGGGCTGAAGACCTGAGTTGCGCCGGGGCCCGTCTGGCCCTAGGGCAATTCCATGACTGCAACCACGCTGCCATCCGCTTACCGGTCCAAGGTGCTCAATGAGAACTGGACCAATTTCTCTGTCCTGCGCCATGGCGCATTTGACGGTGTGCTGGTCACATCGAAAAATTCCGGCACGCACTGGCTGAAATACATGCTGGCTGTCGCCTTGGCGGATACGTACGGGATCGAGCGGCCGAAGTATTTCTCAGAGAATGCCGTGCGGCCCTATATCGGCTGGCCGAAAGACAAGCCGGTTTTCGAGCAACTGCCGCGGCTTGCGTTCAGCCATACAATCCCGCACCGTCTTGCAGACTGGAGCTGGGCCCGCAGCATGGCTGGCCTACCGCCTTATGTCCTGGCCGTGCGCCACCCGATGTCGATCCTCGCCAGCCACCATGCGAAGTGGGAATACGATATCAAGGTCGACTGGCTGACCTATCTGGAAGGAGATCCAGCCGGGTCTCGTTACCGGTGCGATCTCTACTGGCTGGCCCGTTTCTGGAACCGTTGGGGGGAAGTGCTGGCTCGTCACGGCGATAGCATTCTCGTGGTCCATTATGAGGACACGCTGAAAGATCCGCGCAAAGTGCTTGAAGCGGTTGATCGCCATTGGGGATTGAACCTCACAGCAGAAGCCATCGAGGCGGCGCTACAGGCAGGCACCAAGGAAGCCATGGCTGAAAAGGTTGACCCGGATGCGGAGCCAAACGTCCTGCAGAACCGCAAGACAAGCCTGTCGGATCTGTTCTCAGGCGAAGCGCTTGAGATCTACCAGCGCAAGATCGGGGAGCTGTTCCGCTACGATCTTGGTTATGACCTGCTCAATCTTCCGTCTTGAGATAGCCGCTTGAGCGGCCGTCCGGGCCGTATTTGATCCACCAGGGTTCTGCCTTGGCCTGTTTCTCCAGTTTCAGGAAGTCCGGGTCTGACAGGACGGCGGCGGCGTAATCGGCGGCTGCACCAGTCAGGGGCAGGCCGTAGGTCCGGAAGCGGGTGACGACCGGAAGGTAAAACGCATCGGCAGCGCTCCAGTGGCCAAACAGGAATGGTCCACTCCGGCCGAATTCTGCCCGCAGGCTGCTCCAGAGATCCTGGATGCGTGCAATGTCCGCTTCAAGCTGGGCTGTCATTTCGGGCGATTGTTCTCGCGCCCTGATGTCCATGGGGCATTTGCCGCGCAGTTCAGGGAAGCCGGCGTGCATCTCGCTGGCTGCAGCGCGTGCAATAGCGCGGGCGCGCGGATCTTCAGGCCAGACCGTACCGGACGGGGCCCACTCGGCGATCCATTCCGTGATTGCCAGGCTTTCCCAGACGGTCTCGTCATCCCAGATCAGCAAGGGAACTTTGGCCGTCGGGCTGATTTCCTTCAGGCGCGCTGTGGTTTCCGGAAAATCCAGCGGGACGATGATTTCCTCAACCGGCAGGCCCACTTTCCGTGCCACCATGAGCGGGCGGATCGACCAGCTGGAATAGTTCAGATTACCGAGAACCAGACGCCTCATTCGGGTTTGCCCTCACCGATTGCCCAGCGGGTTTCGTGGATGTGGACGTGCCCGAACACATCCCCCGTGACGTAAGGGTCTTCTGCGTGGAGGGCCTTTGCGGCGGCGAGGTCTGCCGCCTCGATCAGGAATACGGAGCCGACCATGTTCCCGGTCTCGTCCAGCAACGGACCGGCCATGCGGACCGCCGGACCGATCTGAGCGGCCCAGGCAAGGTGTGCCGGACGGGCCTTGGCGCGGGCTTCGGCGCCGCCTTCGATCTTGTCCAGGCAGTGCAGGCAGAAAAGGGGCATCGAACATCTCCGGCTGTAACTCAGAGCTGCCTATCGCACAGGCGGATACATCTGCCTATGCCCGGCGCCAGAGTTTCTGGTCACGTTTTCCTGCGCGCTGAATGAATCATTGATCCTTCAGTATTTCCCGGTATGTTCCGCCCATGAGTGATACCCCAGATACCCGCCAGCAGATTCTGGATGCCGCCATGGAGCGCATCCTGCATTACGGATACGCCAAGACGACCATGTCGGAGATTGCCAGGGATTGCGGTATGTCCGCCGGCAATATCTATCGCTTCTTTGCGTCCAAGCTGGATATTGCCGAGGCCATGGCCCGCAAGTTCAATGCGGAGATGTACCAGGCCTATGCGTCTATTGCGCGTGAGAAGAAGCCGGCGCCCGAGCGTCTGCGCGACTTTTTCGACTATGGAATGACCAGCACCTATCAGGCGATTGAGGCGAAAGCCAAGATCCTGGAAGTGGCGGAAGTTCTGGCAGAGGAACGCCCGCTATATTTCAACGAACAGCTCGCACAGGAACGTGTGTACCTGGTGCAATTGCTGGAAGATGGCATCCGCGAGGGTGTGTTCCGTCCGATGGACCGGCTGGAGGAAATAGCTGAGTTCATGCAGGCGGCCTTGATGAAGTTCCGTTTTCCGCAGCTGTTTTCCCACCTCACCCTGCCCAAGCTGAAGCGAGAACTGAAGGGGGTTCTGGATCTTATCCTGGCGGGTTTGTCGAAGGACGC
Organism: Rhodobacterales bacterium; assembly: GCA_014763715.1. Taxonomy (GTDB): domain Bacteria; phylum Pseudomonadota; class Alphaproteobacteria; order Caulobacterales; family Hyphomonadaceae; genus Hyphomonas. The sequence goes on from JACXUV010000026.1 coordinate 20,387, forward strand.
GAGTGTTCCTTGATGATTGGAAATTGTGAACTCTGAATAATTTTAAAATCGTTCATTGATTTTTGTTCATGGCTTCGCTATATGGAGCCCATGGACGGCGCGACCTGCCGTCTCGTGAAAAGGAAAAAGGACAATGACCCTCTCGAAAACAGAAACCCGCCAGTCCCTTATTGCCCTGATGGCAGCTCTGCCCATCGCAGCCAGCATCGTGGCGGCCATGTTCTCATTTGCTGAATTCGTGGTTTAAGAAATTGCGCCCGCGCAATCAGACCCATCAGGCCTTGGCGCCACGCCGCCCCGTCACATAGGCCGGATCGGACTTTGCCGCCGCCTCATCCAGCGGCCAGCGTGGTCTCGCCCCGGCGCCAAGGTCACCCGCCTCGCTTTCGAGGCCGCCTGCGAGCCGTTCAGCCCCCGCAAGGGCGATCATTGCTGCATTATCCGTGCAGTGCCGCATCGGCGGCGCGATCAGCACAGCGCCTGCTCCAGCCGCCACATTTTCCAGTCCAGCCCGGATCGCCTTGTTCGCTGCGACACCGCCGGCAACGACAAACCGTTTCGCTGCGCCATCGCCAGGTTCGAAACCGTCCAGCGCACGCCGGGCTTTCTCTGACAGAACATCGACAATTGCTGCCTGGAAACTGGCGCAGATGTCGGCCATACGCGCGTCTGTCAGTGGCTCTGCCTCGGCCGCGCGAGCGACAGCTGTTTTCAGCCCGGCAAAACTCATGTCGAGGCCGGGGCGGTTCAGCAGAGGCCGGGGGAAATCAATCGCATCAGCCTTGCCGTTTGCCCCGATCCGCTCAACAGCCGGGCCGCCCGGAAAGCCGAGCCCCAGCAGTTTCGCGGTCTTGTCGAAGGCTTCGCCCGCTGCATCGTCAATCGTCGACCCGAGCCGGCGGTAATCGCCGAGCCCGCGAACTTCCAGGAACTGGCAATGCCCGCCGGAGACCAGCAACAGCAGGTAAGGGAAGGGGGCCGCATGGGTCAGCCGGGGGCTGAGGGCGTGGCCTTCCAGATGGTTTACGGCCAGGAACGGCTTGCCTGCGGCCTGCGCAATGGCTTTGCCCGTCATCATGCCGACCAGGACCCCGCCGATCAGGCCGGGGCCGGATGTTGCTGCCACGGCGTCAAGGTCTGCATAGGAGAGACCGGAATCTGACATGGCGGCGGCCACTGTCTGATCGGCTAGCTCCGCATGGGCGCGCGCAGCGATTTCCGGTACGACGCCCAAATAGGGCGCATGTTCTTCCAGCTGTGTGTGGACTTTCTCGGACAGGATCTCGACCCCGCCATTCGGTGCGAGACGGATGACAGCGGCGGCGGTCTCGTCGCAGCTCGTTTCAATGCCGAGAATGATCAGCGGGCGGGTCATGCCGGGCATATAGCGCTGCTTTCCGGGTCTCCCAAGCCGGGATGTCGGTTGGGCCTGGTTGGACTAGTGCCTAGAGGGCGCGGACCATGACATAATCGGTAAAGTGCATATGCCCCATCACCACGGGAACCTCCCGGGCGATGGCAAAGCCGCTGCGCTTATAGAAGCCGATCGCCTTCACATTGTCGTTCTTTACGAACAACGCGATTTCCTTTGCCGGGGCAAAGTGGGCGATGGCTGTCTCTGTCAGCCGTGTGCCGAGCCCATGGCCTTGTGCATCCGGCAGGACGTACAGCTTCTTCAGCCATACAGTGCCTTCTTCCTTGTAGGCAGCGCAGAAGCCGGCATCTTTCCCGTCGACCTGCGCGATCCAGAAGACATGGCCATTCTCCATGTCAGCTTCCAACTGGGCCTGAGCGTAGATTTGTTCCACGATTTTCGGAATTTCCGGTGCCGGGATGAGGCCGTCAAAGGCAACGGGCCAGATGATCTCCGCAAGCGTCGTAACGCGTTGAAGCCCGGCGCCTGGGAGCTGCACGATTTCAACGGATGATGCGGCCATGCGGATCTGCCTTCCCAAAGCCTGATCTGTAATCCATCGGGCAGGAACCGCCAGCCGCCAATGCGCGTGCCAAATCTGTTGCCCCTCTTTTCCTGATAGGGGAACAGGCTAAGTTCCCGCCTGGATGTAATTCGAAAGGGCGGCATATGGATATGGATCGCAGGGCATTCATGGGCGGGGCCGCGCTGGCGACAAGCTATCTTGCTGCCTGCCAGAAAAGCACGAATGCGCCGCAGGTCGCGCCCGGAACAGACGAGGCGGCAGGCCCTGCCGATCCGGTTACCAGCCCCCTGAAATCCTATATCGAACAGCATCGTGCCACCTGGGGCCTGCCGGGCATGACAGTGGCGCTGGTAACGCGCGATGGCTATGAGGCCATCGTGACGGACGGTCTGGCGGACATTGAGCAGAACATCCCAGTTCGCCCGGACCATCTCTTCCAGGTGGGCTCGATCTCAAAGATGTTCACGGCACTGGCGGCCTGGTCGCTGATCGACGAGGGCAAATTGTGGCCGGATGTGAAAGTGCTCGACGTCCTGAAAGGGCTGCAAATCCAGGGCGGCGCCGATATTCGCCTGCAAAATCTATTGAACCATACAGCTGGCCTGCCTGCGGACTCGGCGATGTTTGTTGAGGGCGGTCTCTGGTCCGGTTTCAGGCCGGGTACGAACTGGTCCTACTCGAATTGCGGATATGAACTGGCCGGGAAGATCGTGGCCAATGCCGATGGGCGCCTGTTCCCGGATGTGGTCCAAGCGCGTGTTCTGGACAAGATCGGGATGGGGGCGACGGCCGCCGCGATGCATGTTGCTGACCGGCCGCGTTATGCAAAGGGGTATGAGCCCGCGTTGACGGACCGCTTGAATCCCATCCCGGCACGGATGACCCCGACGCCTTGGGTGGATAGCGACAGCGCCGCTGGCTGCATTGCATCCACGCCGGGCGATATGGTGAAGTTCCTCCGTTTCCTGTTGGACGTCGCGGATGGGAAGGGCGGGCCGGTCTTTTCTGACGAGGCGGCGGCACGGTTCCTGGCAGACCCGGTCGATGGCTGGGACGAGGGAGCAAAGTATGGCAATGGCCTTGCCCATGTGGAAATCGATGGCCGGAAATACCTGCATCATACAGGCGGCATGATCTCTTTCTGCTCGTCCCTGCATATCGACACAGAAGCAGGTGTCGCGGCCTTTGCTTCAAGCAATGTTCACTATGCGCTGGATTACCGTCCGAAGAATGTGACCATCTATGCCTGCGAGCTGATGCGTACGATGCAGGAGAGTGCGCCGCTACCGGAACCAAGGCCGGTACATGCCACGCTGGACCAGCCGGAACAGTATACGGGCCGGTTTACGGCCTCGGATGGCGACCGTTTTGACGTACTGGTATCCGATGGAGACCTCCGTCTCCGGAAGAATGGACGGGAAGGGGCGCTTTATCGTGCGGCCGACAATCTGTTCGCCACGGATGAGCCCGATCATGCGATTACGGGTGTGGTTATCGAAACAGAAGATGGCAGGGCTGTACGCGCGTGGTGCGGGGAGCAGGAATATCTCGTGGATCCGTCCATAGGTTACAAGCCACCTGCACCGGAAGCTCTGCGTGTTCTGGCGGGGCGGTATGACAATGACGACCGTTGGGCAGGCCCGATCTATGTCTATGCAAGAGATGGCAAAGTGCTGCTGGGCAACATCGTGGAACTGTTGCCCATGGAAGGCGGCTATTGGCGCCACAGCGATGATGCCTCACCGGAGCGCATCCGCTTCGACGGCATGATCAATGGCGTGCCGCAGAGAATGCTCTTCTCCGGCGTGCCTTACATAAGACGCTTCAGCTAGGCAGCCGGATCAGTCGCCGTCCATCCTCAGGGCGGCGACGAAGGCTTCCTGCGGAATCTCCACCTTGCCGAACTGGCGCATGCGGGCCTTACCGGCTTTCTGCTTGTCGAGCAGCTTGCGTTTCCGCGTCGCGTCGCCGCCATAGCATTTTGCCGTCACGTCCTTCCTCAGGGCGCTGAGGGTTTCGCGCGCGATTACCTTGCCGCCGATGGCTGCCTGGATCGGGATCTTGAACATTTGGCGCGGGATCAGCTCCTTCAGCCGTTCGCACATCTGACGGCCACGGCTCTCGGCACGGTCACGGTGTACCAGCATGGCAAGCGCGTCGACTGGTTCGTCATTGACGAGGATCTGCAGCTTCACGAGGTTTTCAGCCCGGTGGCCAATGATCTCATAGTCGAAGCTGGCATAGCCGCGGCTGATGGATTTCAGGCGATCATAGAAATCGAACACCACTTCGTTCAGCGGCAGTTCGTATTTCACGAGCGCGCGTCCGCCGACATAGGACAGCTCGGTCTGGATACCGCGGCGATCCTGGCAGAGTTTCAGGATCGCGCCCAGATACTCGTCCGGTGTGTAGATCGTGGCGTTGATCCACGGTTCGCGAATTTCCTTGATCTTGGTCACTTCCGGCATGTCGGCCGGGTTGTGCAGCTCGATCTCGGTGCCGTCAGTCATCGTCATCTCATAGACCACGGACGGGGCCGTCGCGATCAGGTCCAGATCGAACTCGCGGCTGAGGCGTTCCTGGATGATCTCAAGGTGCAACAGGCCGAGGAAACCGCAGCGGAAGCCCATGCCCAGTGCGGCAGAGGTTTCCATTTCCCAGGTGAAGGAGGCGTCGTTCAGGCGCAGTTTGCCCATGGCAGCACGCAGATCGTCGAAGTCGCCTGCATCCATGGGGAAGAGACCGCAGAAGACGACCGGTTGCACGTCCTTGTAGCCCGGCAAGGCCTTCTCGGCCGGGCGGCGTTCCTCGGTGATCGTGTCACCGATGGCGGTATCGCCAACTTCCTTGATCGAGGCGACGAAATAGCCGACTTCACCGGGACCAAGCGCCTCGACTTCCGTGAGCTTCGGATTGAACGTGCCGACCTTGTCGATCTCGTAGGTGCCGCCAGTCCGCATCATGCGGATCTTCTGCTTCGCCTTCAGCACGCCATCATGGATGCGCACGATGACGACGACGCCGAGATACGGGTCGTAATAGGCATCCACCAGTGCGGCCTTGAGCGGTGCGGCGGGGTCTCCGGATTGCGGGGCAGGCAGGCGAGTGACGATGGCTTCCAGCACGTCGGAGATCCCGAGCCCCGTCTTGGCAGAGGTTTCGATGGCGTCCGAGGCGTCGAGACCGATAATGTCTTCGATCTGCTCCTTCACACGCTCCACGTCCGCGGCGGGCAGGTCCACCTTGTTCAGCACAGGAACGATTTCGAGGTCCTGGTCGATGGCCTGGTAGACATTGGCCAGCGTTTGCGCCTCGACACCCTGTGAGGCGTCGACCACCAGCAGCGCGCCTTCACATGCGGCGAGGCAGCGGGAGACTTCATAGGAGAAGTCGACGTGTCCGGGCGTGTCCATCAGGTTGAGGACGTATTCCTCGCCATCCTTCGCCTTGTAAGTCAGGCGCACGGTCTGGGCCTTGATGGTGATGCCGCGCTCTTTCTCGATATCCATCGAGTCGAGCACCTGTTCCTTCATCTCACGGTCTGTAAGGCCGCCGCAGGTCTGAATCAGGCGGTCAGCCAGCGTCGACTTGCCGTGGTCGATATGGGCGATGATGGAAAAATTCCGGATTTTGTCGCGAGGTGTCATTCGCGCGATATAGCCGCGCCAGTGCGGGGCGGAAAGAGGTCTTTGGCTGAGGACGCCAGACTGTGGGCCGTGCCGTCAGGAAGCAGGCAGGGTAATGCTTCCATGCTTCCGGTGCATCCGGATTAGAAATTCGATTCTAGGCATCCCATTTTGAGTGAGCATTTACTTGCATTGTGTGTCGAGATATGAAAATAAGCGCTCACTAACTAATTCGGAAACCCAAATTCAGGTCGGGAGACAAATCATGGTGGGTTCGACAATCACGGCTATCGGAGCCTTTCTGCTGAAAGTGCTGGGCGGGCTTTATTTCGCAGACTTCATTTCCGGTGTGATCCACTGGCTGGAGGATCGTTACGGCAATCCCAAATGGCCGGTCATTGGCCATACGATCCGGGAAAATCAGCAGCATCACTTTACGCCGCGCAGCTTCCTGAATGGCACGCTGTGGACGCGTAACCGGGAGGTCCTGGCTATCGGCATCGCCTTCCTGGCGGCTTTCTGGGCCTTTGATCTGTTGAACGCTTTTACCGTGTCAGCCGTCATTTTCGGTGTGATGTCGAACGAGGTGCATGCCAGCGCTCACCGCAGCCCGCAGGAAAATGGCCGCCTGATCACGGCCCTGCAGAAGACGGGCCTTCTGCAATCGCACCGCCACCATGCGGCACACCACCGGAAGGGCAAGGACACCCATTTCTGCGTGCTGACCAACCACGTCAATCCTGTGCTGGAGGGCGTGCGCTTCTTTCAGGCGCTGGAGGCAATCGTGACCCGGGTGACGGGTATTCGCCCCCGTCCGGACCTGTCCGTGAACCCGCGTTACCGTCCGGCGACATGAGCCGGGCGGCAGGCAGGAGGAAGCGCCAGTGGGCGGAATCCTCTTGCCTGATGCGCATTCCGGCCACATTATTGTGGTTAACGGGGCGTAAAGATGGAGAATCTGCGCCCCATGAACACCGACGCCTTTGGCCAGAAGAAAGACACGTTCGCCGTTGTCCAACCCAAGGCCCCGGAAGCCAACCCCCAAGCCGGAACACCGCCCGCGCCGCTTCAGGCAGAGCACTTGCCGGATTTGCACACATCAGATTCAGGCGATCATTTGAAGGATGATCATGCCCGCCGCGTGGGGGTTATTCGCACGCGCTTTGCCAGCCGGCTCGAATCTGCAGGCGCGCGGGTGAACCGGGCCCAGTCGACCTGGGATGAAATCCATGGCGAGGTGAATCGCCAGCCGCGTTATTCTGGCCCGTGGTTCTACATGCCCTTCATGATCCTGCTGGCAATTGCCGAAGTGCCTATCAACCGTCTGAGCTTCGAGCTGTTCTTCCGGGAAAGCCCGGCGATTGCGCTGGTCGTGTCGCTTCTGGTGGGCGGTGTGCTTGTGGTGCTGTCGCACAGATTGGGCATGGCGCTTGGCCGGTTTGAATATTTCTCCAAACAGCATGGCTGGGTCCGGGAGGCGTTGCAGGTCGTGGTGGTCACCTTGCTGATCGGGGCGCTCTGTTACGGCCTCTCCGTTCTGCGTCAGGGCTTTCTGGCGGCCGCTGTCGCGCCTGAGTTTGGCTTTGCAGACGCGATGAATGGCGGCGGGGCAGGGGCCGCGCTGATGTCTCTGGAGCCAGGACTGAACCTGGAAGGCTGGATCTTCCTGTTCATCAATGTGGCGGTGGTGCTGGTCGGCGTGTCGGCTTCCTATTTCTGCCATGACGCCCATCCGGATTTCCAGAAAGCGGATGTCGAGCGCAAGCGGTCCGAGAAGGAATTGGCGAAGCTGAAAGCCCAGGTTGCCGATGCCGAGGCGGCCGAACAGCGCCGCTATGCCAATCAGTTGCGCCGCCGGGCCGGTTGAGCGCGCGGGGGATCTTGAGATGAAGATGGGATGGATGGCGGCAGGCCTTGTCATATCTCTTGCCGCTCTGGCGGCCTGTTCGCCGGGCGAGGGGGCTGGTGGGGCGTTTGACTATTGCGATGTCGGCAAGTCGACCTCGCTGTTCCTGATCGACCGGACCACGCAGGCCGATGCGACTGACAAGTCAGTGATGATGGAAAGCCTCGCCACCGTGGTCGACAATCTGGGCAGCGGTGACAGGATCGTGGTGGCCACGATCGGCCCGCATTACACAAACACGGAACGGCTGGTGAATGCCTGCAAGCCGGGCTGTCCGGAGAACCAGGGCGCGGTCGATTACATGCTTGGCCAGTGCAGTGCGATGCAGGCCAAGGCCGACGAGCGCCTGTTCATGCAACAGCTGGTCCGGGCGCTGGAACCGGTGACCCGGCAGGCTGAGGAAGCCCCGACATCGGATATTGTCCGCACCATCGCGCAATGGACGCATAACCCGCCGGGCGGGCGCAGTTATTCCACCGTCTATATTTTCTCGGACATGCTGGAGAACAGCCAGGTCCTGCCGTGGCGGACCTTCAAATCACAGCCGCCCGAAGACTCCATCGCAGCCGTGGAGCAATACCAGCTGGTGCCGGATCTGCCGGGGGCAGAGGTGCGCATCGTCGGTTACGGCCGCTCCCACGATCCGGGCCGCCCGCCGCTGGACCCGGATACAGACCTGCGCATCCGCACATTCTGGACGGATTATTTTGCCGAAGGCGGGGCGACAACCTCGTTCGAAGGCGCGATACGGGACTGAAGAAAATACAAGGGAGACGCCGATGCGGATGGCCGTTCGGATTGCTGGAACAGGTGCGGCCATGGCCATGCTGATTCTTGCTGGCTGCCGGGAAAAGACGCCGGATGCCCCTTTGGCGATTGAGCCGGGTGTCTATTATGCAGGGGCGGGCATGGACGGGCACGAGGTTGTGCTGCCGGTGGGCAAGACGCTTCGGGTGGAGCTCGAAACCATCCCGACGGCGGGCTATGTCTGGCAGGTAACCGGGCAGCCGGACATGCTGGCGCTGACGGATGAGGCCACGCGGCCGACCGATCCGGAAGTGCAGAACCAGCCGGGCTTCACAGGCGGCAGCCACTATATGGCGTTCGATTTTACCGCCGTGACGCCGGGCACAGGCACGCTGGAACTGACCGAGGGGCGGCCCTGGGAACTGGAGGCGGGAGAGCCCCCGGAAGGCACTTTCAGCCTGACCATAACCGTGACGGACTAGGACGACGCCATGACTATGGCGGACTATCTGCGCACTTCACCGGATCTCCGTTGACCTCCAGCATGCGTAAGGCGGCGCCTTGCATGACCTGGCATGATCTGTGGTTCAGGGCTCAGTGTTCTGCGCGGGCCCCGGGCAGGAGGACGAGCAGCATGACCAGGCTGCTGCCGACCACGCCGCAAACCGCGCGCGGCATGTTCACCGGTGCCCCTGCGATGACGTCGACGAGGGCTACCGAGAGAAAAACGGCAAGGGTGGGAATCAGGCTCGCACGGTAGCGGCTTCGGGTCTGGATCAGGGTTGAAGACAGCATGACTGCGCCAGTGATCACGATCAGGGCAGGATCCAGATAACCGGAGAGCGCGAGAAAGCCTGCTGCGAGCAGACTGAACCCGTACCGGAGGTTCAGCCGGAGCAGACCGGCATGGCCCAGCACATGGCCGCCGCGATACTGCGCCGGATTATTCTGAATCAGCCTCTGCGTACAGAATGTTTCCTTGCCAAGAAACGTCTGAAGGCGGCGCACATAGGCGTGCATCGAGCGTCCCGCCAGGCGCCATGACGCGATGGGCGGGGCTTGCCGCCTGTTTCCAGACCGCGTTTCCCTGACTGTTGCGCTCATCAGATCCTGGACGGTGGCGTCTGAGGGGGCTGCCAGCTCATTGCGGGCAACACGCAGGTTGAAAGCCAGCGTCGTGTCCGGCAGCCAGACGCCATGGCGCATGCCATTGAAGATGCTGAGGGCAAGCAAGGTCAGGACAACGGGCAGGAGGAATGCGAGGAGGGGGGTGCCCCAATCCGGTTCGCGCCAGATGGCGATGCCTGCGGCGACCGGCACGAGGATGCCGGAATCGATCCGGATGGACAGGCTGAGCGATGCGGCACACCCGGCCAGCAGCCAGCGATGTGGAATGGAAGGCTCAATGAGCAGCACGGCAAAAATGACCAGAAGGCCGCCCAGGATGACGTCTGGCCAGGCGTGAATGGAAAGAAGGCCGCGTTCCAGGCAAAGCGCCAGCAACAGGCCGCCCAGGATGCCCGCAACTGGTCCGGCAAGGCTTGCCGCGATGGCGGCGGCAATTCCGGCAAACAAGGCATTCAGCCAGACAAGCAGGTGCCGGGCCGTTCCGGCATTCCCGCGTGCAGGCGACAGGATCCAGCGAAACAGCGGAACCCGGATCCAATTGCCGGCCGTTGGCCTGTTTCGCTCAGGGCTCAGATATTCGTGTTCGTCGCCCACCAGCCGTTGCGGCTTGAGGCTGGCCAGCAAGCTCAGGCCAATGGCTGCGGTGGCGAGCATGGCAAGCATGCCCGAAGCCAGGATACCGATCTGCTCGCTTGTCACATTCCCCCCCTAGAGGTCCCTCACAGGACCGGAGGCCTTGCTCCGGGTGACTTACAGCGATTGAGGCAAATGTCACCCGTACCATATGTCTGCCGGGCCGAGTGGCACATTGGGCTTGTCATCTTGCCGCTGGACGCAGGCTGGCGGACGGGGGCATAAAGCGGCCATGGCTGATACGCACGCACTGATCGACAAGACTGCCGATGCCCGTTCGGGCATCACGGCGGATGGTTACCTGACGGATTGCTGGTATCTCGCCGCCCCTTCGGCTGAGCTGAAGGCTGGCAAGCAGCAGCGCATCATGATCCTGGGCGAACCGGTCGTTGTGGGCCGCACCCCGGCGGGGGAGCCGTTCGCTCTGCGCGATATCTGTCCGCACCGTCTCGTGCCGCTGTCGGCTGGCCAGCAGTTGGAGACGAATGGCGAGTGGGCGCTGCAATGCCCCTATCATGGCTGGCGCTTCGGCACTGATGGCGGCTGCAAGCTGATGCCGAGCCTGACGCCGGATTCGCCCTATGATTCCTCGAAGGTCAAAGTGCGCCGCTATCCGGTGCATGAGGCGAACGGCGCGGTCTATCTCTATGTCGCGCACAATCCGCGTTTCGACGGCGAGCCGGTCGTCCCGCCGCCGGATTTCGGGCCGCTGCCGGACAAGCCGAAATTCATCATCCATGACGTGTTTAATGCGCATATGGACGATGCTGTCGTCGGCCTGATGGACCCGGCCCATGTGCCCTTCGTGCATAATCAGTGGTGGTGGCGCCCGCCGTCTGCTGGCCTGAAGCTGAAAGAGAAGCCCTTCGTGCCGACGGATCGCGGCTGGGCCATCGACCGGCACTCGCCCAGCTCCAACTCGAAGCTCTACCGCTGGATCTTCGGCGGCGACGTGCAGACCGAGATCCGCTTCCAGCTGCCCGGCTATCGCTGGGAGATCGTCTCCAACGACACGGCGCGTCTGCTGACACTGACCTGCCTCACGCCTGAGGCACCGAAGAAGACGCGCATCACCCAGTTCACCTGGTGGACGGGCGCGCCGCTGCTGAACCTCGCCATTCCGATTGCCAAGCCTGCGGGCAAGAAGTTCCTCGATCAGGACGGCACGATGGTGAACCTTCAGAACGAAGGCATGGCGCACCAGAAGGCCATGCTCTGGATCGACGACATCGACGTGCAGGCCAAATGGTACCAGCGCCTGAAACGTGAATGGACCGAAGCCCGCACCGAAGAACGCGACTTCGTGAACCCGATCGAACCACGCACGCTCCGCTGGATGAGCTGAGGCTGCTCACACCGGGGGACATCATTTGAAAATCCTTGTCCTCGGCGGGTATGGCCTGATTGGTCTTGCGATCACCAAAGCGCTGATCGCGGCCGGGCATGAGGTGACGGGCCTCGGCCGGTCGCTCGCTAAGGGCAGGGCCGCAGTGCCCGCCGCAAACTGGATCGCGCGCGATCTTTCCCGGATGACGAATACTGAAGACTGGGCCGATGTGCTGGCGGGCATGGATGTGGTCGTCAACGCTGCCGGCGTTTTGCAGGACGGGATGAACGACCGCGTGATGGCCGTGCAGCGGGATGCCGTTCGGGCGCTTGCTGCCGCCTGCAAGCCTGCGGGCGTGCGCCAGATCGTGCAGATCTCTGCCCCCGGCGTTTCGGAAAGTTCGGATACGGTGTTCTACCGTTCCAAGGCCGAAGGCGATGCCGCCGTGAAGGCAAGCGGCGTGAACTGGGTCATCTTCCGTCCCGGCCTCGTTCTTTCGCCGCAGGCTTATGGCGGCACCAGCCTGCTGCGCCAGCTTGCCGCCGTGCCGCTGGTCCAGCCGGTCATGATGGCAGATGCCGACATCCGCACCGTGCATGTGCAGGATGTGGCCACTGCCGTGGTACGTGCGGTGGAGGAGGGGCTGACGCAGGTGGATGCCGATCTTCTTTCATCAGAGCCGACGCGGCTGGAGGACCTGATCCTTGCGATCCGCTCATGGCTGGGTTTTGCGAAGCCGAAGGCCGTAATCCGTGCACCGCTTTTCCTGGGGGCGATGACGGCGCGGCTGGGGGATCTTGCCGGCTGGCTCGGCTGGCGCCCGGCCTTGCGGACAACCTCCTTGCGCGTTCTGGGCAAGGGCGTGACAGGTAATGCGGCGACGTGGCCGGTGCGCGGGCTGGCCGAGAGCCTGCAGGCCCTGCCATCCACCGTGCAGGAACGAACCTATGCGCGCATGGCGCTACTCTATCCTTTCCTGTTGCTGGTCCTGTCCGGCTTCTGGATTGTGTCCGGCCTGATTGGCTGGTGGCAGCAGGCAGCGGCCATGGCGGTATTCGGGCCGGAGGTTCCTGCGCCCTTGGCCAAAGGTTTCGTCCTTGGCGGTGCGGTCGCAGACATCGCCATCGGCGCAGCCTTGCTGGTGCGGCCGTTCACCCGGCCTGCGGCATTGGCGGCGGTGCTGGTGAGCCTCGCCTATCTTGCGGGCAGCGCCATGCTGGTGCCGCATCTCTGGGCAGACCCGCTCGGGCCGATGGTCAAGGTCTTCCCCGCGATCGGGCTCGCCCTGACGGTCTGGATGCTGACGGAGGCGCGCTGATGGAGTGGATGCATTTCCTGCGCTGGGCACACATTATCGGGGCGACCGTCCTGCTCGGCACAGGGGCAGGGATCGCCTTCTTCATGGTGATGGCCCATCGCACGCGGGATGCCCGTCTGATCGCACACACGGCTTCTGTTGTCGTGATTGCGGACTGGCTGTTCACGGCGACGGCCGTGGTGGCCCAGCCGGTCACGGGAACGCTGCTGGCCATGGAAATGGGCTGGCCGCTGACGCAAGGCTGGATCGTGGCGGCGCTGGCGCTTTACGTCCTTACCGGGGCTTTCTGGCTGCCGGTCGTGTGGCTCCAGCACAAATTGCGCGATCTGGCGCGGGCGGCGGCAGAGGCGGGCGCTCCCCTGCCGGAGCGTTATTTCCGCCTCTACCACATCTGGTTCGCCTGCGGCTTCCCGGCCTTCTTTGCCGTGCTCGCCATCCTCTGGCTGATGGTGGCCCGGCCGGTGTTCTAGCGCTTAGTCGCCGACTGCCAGGAAGATTTCCGACGTCGCCACGGTCAGGGCCGAGATGTCGGCGTCCAGCATCTCCGGGCGGGCGGCCGTCGGATAGGCTTCGCCCAGCAGGCTGAGCGCGCCGCGAATGGCTTCGGCAGCATCCGGGTTTTCCGCTTCGATGGCTTCCTGGGAGGCTTCGAACTGGTCCTTGGCGGCGGTGTAGAAACCATAGCCGTCCAGGTAGGGCTCGTAGAACTCGGACTCCGTGGCCAGACGGTACATCTTGGTTGCGCGGTCGATCATGTCGGCGACGACGCCGGTCGTGACGGCTGCAGGGCTGCTGCCATCATCCGGGGCATTTGCGGCGACTGTGCGCAGGGTGGCGACGATCGTTGCCGTGCGGGCGTTGATGTCCTCGACACTTGCGCCAGCGAACACGGCGGCGGAGGCTTCCAGGAACTGGTCGGTGAAATCAGAGACGCCGCGGGCCTCGAAGACGGGCTCCATGTCGAACAGGACTTCGGAGACCGGGTGGGCGAACATCTCGCCAGCGGCCTGGGCTTCGCCATCGCGATAGGCGTCGCGGGCCGCCAGAACGTGCGCTTCGGCAACGGTAAGTGCGATATTGTAGACGACAGGATCGGTCAGGGCGGCTTCGATGGCCACGCCGCCTTCGCCCTCGCCGGAGGAGGATGCGGCGCCGTTTACTTCATCCAGTTTCGCTTCGACTTCTGCGGTCGTGGCGGTGTCGGCTGCCGGTTCTGCCGTGTCAGCGGCGGGCTGTTCGCTGGCGGGCGCCACTTTCGCAGCAGGCTCGCCACAACCGGCCAGGGCCGTCGTGGTCATGAGCGCGGCGCCGAGGCCGAGATGCGTCCAGCGTTTGATCTTGATGTCCATGGCCTTGCAGGGTCCTTCCGGTTCCGGGAATAGGTCTCAGCCTCTCCTGCCCGAAATGAGAAGCATTCGCAACGGGTAATCCGCCGTAGCGGCTGATGTTTCAGCCATGCGGATGTGAACAAATCGGGAAAATGCAAGCTGTCATTAACCAGCGGGCCTGATAGATTGGTGCAGATGAGCACCACGATTCGAATCCTCGGCATCGACCCCGGCCTGCGCCATACCGGCTGGGGCGTGATCGAGCTTTCCGGCATGCGCCTGACGCATATTGCCCACGGCGTGATCTCGGTCGATCCGAAGCTGGACATGGCCGAGCGTCTGGGCGGCATCTTCGAGGCGGTGGACGAGCTTGCCCGCTATCACGCGCCGACAGCCGCCGGGGTGGAGGAGACGCTGGTGAATGCCAATCCGCGCTCTGCCCTGAAACTTGGCCAGGCCCGCGGCGCGGCGATGGCGGCGCTTGCCATGGGCGGCGTGCCGGTCGCGGAATTTGCCCCCCGCAAGATCAAGCTCGCCGTGGTCGGCACCGGCACGGCGGACAAGGAGCAGATGATGTTCATGGTCAAACGTCTCCTGCCCAAGGTGACGGACCTGAAGTCTGACTCTGCCGATGCGCTGGCCTGCGCGATCTGTGCCGCGCATCATCTGCCGACGGAGATGAAGCGGGGCGCAGCATGATTATCGGACGGCTTGTCGGCGAGGTTGCGGGCCTCGGTACGGATCATCTGCTCGTCGATGTAAACGGCGTCGGCTATGTCTGCATGGCGGGCACGCGGCTGCTCTCGCGCACGCATGCGGGGGAGAAGATCACCGTTCATGTCGAAACGCGGGTGACGGAGAATTCCATCACGCTGTTCGGCTTCGGCACGGATGAGGAGCGCGCCTGGTTTGTCCGCCTGCAGGATGTTCATGGCGTGGCGGGTAAGGCCGCGATGGCGATCCTTGATGCGATCACCCCGGCGGAGCTGATGGACGCGATTGCACTTGGCGATGCGAAGGTTCTGGAGCGCGCCAAAGGCGTCGGCAAGAAACTGGCCGAGCGGATCGTGCACGACCTGTCCGGCAAGGCGCCGCCCATGGGCCGGTTCGGCCGCTTCGAAGCCGCCAGCGCCGCAGGCATGGCGAGCGCGCCAATCGCCGCTGCCACGGGCGCGCGGGGCGAGGCGATCTCTGCCCTCGTCAATCTCGGCTATTCCCAGTCCGATGCCGCCCGCGCCGTGGCGAGTGTCGCGAAAGACGCCGGTGACGATGTTGGCGCGCTGATCAAGGCGGCCCTTAAGGATCTTGCGAAATGAGCCGTGAAGGTTCTCTCTCCGATCCGAACGCACAGGGCGGGGATGCGCTGGACAGGGCGCTCCGCCCTCAGACGTTTGAGGATTATGTCGGCCAGCGCAAGGCGAAGGCGAACCTCAAGGTCTATGTCGAGGCGGCGCGCGGCCGGGCCGAGGCGCTGGACCATGTGCTTCTGTTCGGCCCGCCGGGCCTTGGCAAGACGACACTGGCGCAGATCCTGGCCCGTGAAATGGGTGTCGGCTTCCGCGCGACCTCCGGGCCTGTGATTGCCAAGGCGGGGGACCTTGCTGCGATCCTCACCAATCTTGAGCCGAACGATGTTCTGTTCATTGACGAAATTCACCGCCTGCCGCCGGTTGTGGAGGAAATCCTCTATCCGGCGATGGAGGATTATGCCCTCGACATCGTGATCGGGGAGGGGCCGTCTGCCCGCTCCGTCCGGCTGGACCTCGCGCCGTTTACGCTGGTTGGCGCCACCACGCGCGCAGGGCTTCTGGCAACGCCGCTGCGGGACCGGTTCGGCATTCCGGTGCGGCTGGAATTCTACGAGCCGGAAGAACTTGGCCGCATCGTCATGGCCGCGGCGCGGAAGCTGAATGCGCAGATCACGGAGGAAGGCGCGGTGGAGATTGCTGCCCGCGCCCGGGGCACGCCGCGGATCGCGCTGCGCCTTCTGCGCCGGGTGCGGGACTTTGCCCATGCCGGCGGCGGGGTGATCGACCGGGAGAGCGCCGCCAGTGCGTTGAAACGGCTGGAGATCGACGCCGACGGCCTCGACGCGCTGGACCGGCGCTACCTGCACGCCCTGGTGAACACTTATGCCGGCGGCCCCGTGGGGGTGGAGACGCTGGCCGCCGCCCTGTCGGAGGCGCGCGATGCGGTGGAAGATGTGATCGAGCCTTACCTGATGCAGAAGGGCTATGTCGCCCGCACGCCGCGTGGGCGCGTCGCCGCCCCGCTCGCCTATGAGCGTCTTGGCCTTCCAAATCCGGGCGGCCAACAGTCCGGTCTGTTTGGCGAGAAATAGGTCCGCATCGTGGCAGACACATTTTAAACACTATTGGGGCGCGAAGGTGCTGTGTGGCCTTTTTGCTGCACGATCCCGAAAAGGAACCCCCATGTTTCGCCAGACCCTTGCCGCCCGGACGCCGCTCCGGACGGGTGCTGCTGCTTTGTCGTTCGCCGTTCTGGCGAGCTTTCTGGTATCGGGAAAAGCGGGGGCGGAAAATTCCGTGCCCGACAATGCCAGTGCAAATTCGTTCAAGACCGGATGGCGCTGCGATGAGGGATTCCAGGAGAAGGATGGTGCTTGTCTGGAGATTACGGTTCCTGCGAATGGCTATCTGAACGACCGGTCCTATGGCCGCGGCTGGGAATGCGGGTTCGGATATGTGCGGACGGACGAAACCTGCGTGAAGGTTGTTGTGCCGGCGAATGCCTATCTGGAGCCCTCCGGCACGCGCTGGAGCTGTGAGCGCGGGTTCCGCGTCCAGAATGACCAATGTGCCGCGATCAATGTGCCGGAGCACGGATATCTGAGTGATCTCAGCTATAATGGCGGCTGGGCGTGCGAGCGGGGCTATCGCGCCGGGTCTGACGGCTGTGTCAGAATTGCCGTGCCGGAGCACGCCTATCTCAACCCTGCAAGTTCCGGCCCCGGATGGAAATGCGAGCGCGGCTATATCGCTTCCGGCGAGACGTGCGTCTCTCTGAACGTGCCGGAGAATGCCCATATCGGCTATATGGAAGACCGGTGGGAATGCAACAGGCCTTACATCGAGCGTGGGGGCGCGTGCGTGCTGCCATGAAGGATGGGGCGCATCCCGCTTTCATGGCAGTTACGAGGGTCTTGTTGAACCGGGGTTCACGTCAGAACCCAGCACATTTGCCCGGCGCGGCGGATGCCGTCCGGTGCAGGAAGCTGAATACGGATTAGTGGTGACCTAGGGCGGACCACGCACGTTCAGCGCATGACCAATCCGGACTATGGCATGACTATAGATGACTAAGCCGGACTTCAGCGGATCATGGCGGACTAGCGCGGACATCACGCGCACGGCGTCCCGCACGTCACTGCAGACAGCAGGACGCTCCCACCGCGGAATGCGCGGGGCTTCATAAGTGTAGAGATCATCGGGCGGCGGCGGATCTGACATCCAGACGAAACGGATGTTGCCAAACCGGTCGACCGCCATCAGCGCATCGCGGCCCGTTTCCGTGTGCCACCTGGCGACACGGAGCAGGTTCCAGACCAGCCATGGCCAGAACAGCGGCCAG
>JACXUV010000027.1 GCA_014763715.1 Rhodobacterales bacterium
CCATGCCTCTGTCGGCCAGGCAACGCCGTCCGGCTGCGCGGGCAGGGGCGGCAAAGGATAATCGAATGGCATGAGTGGCCCTCCCGTTCGTGTCTCTTTTCTGTTTCCGGCCAGCTAAACAGACCCGGCGGGGGGCACGCAAGAAGGGGGCTTGCCTGCCTTAGCGTCATGGCCTGATAAATGTGTAATGCGGAATACAGAGACGGTACGCAAAACCGTCCGCAAGGGCCGCGAGGGAGCGAAACGGGCGAGGCCTCCGGGCCCCGGTGTAGGCATGCGAGAGGCATGCGAGAGGCATGGACGGCAACACACAGGTCACTCCGGAAGTGGAAACACTCCAGCCACAGCGCCCGTCGCTGAAGGCGTCCCTGCGCAATCCGCGCGTCCGTCTGGGCCTTGCGGTGGCTGCGGCGCTTCTGGTGCTCCTGCTGCTGTTCCGCTTCATGGCCGACAGGGCCGCCTATGTCTCCACCTCGGATGCCCGCATCGCGGCGGACATGATCGCCGTCTCCACAGACATTTCCGGCAAGATCACGTCGCAGCGCGTCTCCGCTGGCGACATGGTGAAGGCCGGCGACGTGCTCTACACGATCGACGACCGGGAAGCGGCCTACACGCTGGCCGAGTATGATGCCGAAGCGAACCGCCTGCGGGCAGAGATCGCGCGGGAAGAGGCCCGGATCGGGCTCGCCTCGTCCAAAGCAGGCAGCGAAGTCGCCGCCCGTCGCGCAGGCACGCAGTCCGCCTCCGCTTCTGTGGAAGCCGCCCGGTCCAATCTTGAAACCGCCGAGCGCGATTTCGACCGCACCCAGGGCCTGTTCGACCGGGGCCTTGTGCCGCAAAGCGCGCTGGACCAGTCGCGCAACGCCCTCGACACCGCCCGCCAGGCGCTGCTACGCGCCGAGGCAGACCGCGACAGCGCCCGCGCCGAGCAGCGCACCGCTTCCATCCAGGGCGAGGAAGTCCGCCTGATTGAGCTGGACCTCGGCGTGCTGCGCGCCTCCCTGCAACAGGCCGAGGCCCGCGTCGATGCCCAGCGCGTCGTGCTGGAACAGCATACGATCCGCGCACCCATCGACGGGGTGATCGACGAATTGTTTTACGACACCGGCGAGCATTCGCTGCGCGGTTTCCGCGTGGCACTGATGCATGATCCGGATGCGGTCTGGGTGTCGGCAAACATCAAGGAGACCGACATCCGCAAGATCGTGCCCGGCGCCGATGTACGCGTGAAGGCAGATAGCCATCCGGGTACGAAGATCACCGGCCGGGTCACGAAGATCCACAATGCCACGCTGGCCGAGGCGGCGCTGATGCCGAACCCCAACGCCAATGGTGTGTTCACCAAGATCACCCAGCGCATCACCGTGCGCATCGACCTTGACGATCCGGGCCTGCGCCTGCGGCCCGGCACGATGGTGACCGTCCGTATCCGCAAGCAGGCCGCCAAAGACACGGCGTGACCGCGGCCGCCGCCACGCCGCACGCGCTTCCGGGCCATGACATTCCGGACATGGCCGGTTCCGCTGTCCGCCGCCGCTTTACCCAGTTCGGCCCGCAATACCGCTGGATGCTGCTGGGTGCGATGCTGACCGGCTCGCTGGCCACCATGCTGGCGGCCACCACGGTGAACGTCGCCCTGCCGGCCATCATCGGCGCCTTTGGCCTCGGGCAGGACCAGGCACAGTGGATGTCCACCGCCTTCCTTGCCTCGTCCACCATCGCGATGCTGGCCAATGCCTGGGCGATGCAGACCTATGGTCCGCGGGCGACCTATGTGGTGGGTATGTGCCTGTTCATTGTCGGCTCGATGATGGGGGCGGTGTCGACCACGCTGGAAATGCTGATCCTGTCGCGGGCGATGCAGGGCATTTCGGCGGGCCTGCTCCAGCCCATGTCCATGTTCCTGATCTTCCAGACCTTTCCGGACAATCAGCGCGGCACGGCCATGGGCATCTTCTCCATCGGCGTCGTGCTGGCCCCGGCCTTCGGCCCTGCGTTGGGCGGCATTGCGGTAGATCTCGCCAGCTGGCGGCTGGTCTTCGTCGCCACGCTGCCGCTTGCCTTCGTGGCCCTCAGCGTTGCGCCTTTCCTGATGCCGACAGGGGAGGACCCGCACCTGCGCACCCGCCCGCCGCTCGACTGGCAGGGCCTTGGCCTGTTGACCATTTCCCTCGTCAGCCTGCTGTCGGCTTTCGCCGGGGCAAACCGTGACGGATGGGATTCCGACATCACCTATCTGAAATTCGCCATCGGCCTGATCGGCGGCATCAGCTTTATCCTGTGGGAACGTCGGCACCCGTTTCCGGCGCTGAACCCGGCCATCTTCATGTACCGGCAATTCTGGTCTGCGGGCCTGATCATCTCCGCCACCGGCATCGCCATCTATGCCTCCACCTATCTGATCCCGCTGTTCGTGCAGATGGTGCAGCATTATTCGCCTACATCGGCAGGCGTGATGATGATCCCAGCGGGCCTGGCCATGGTGGTCGGCTTTCCGATTGCCGGACGGCTGACGGACAGGGTGGATGCGCGCTTCCTGCTGGCTTTCGGGATTTCCTGCTTTGCCATGTCGGCTTACCTGCTGGCGGGGGTGACGTCGCTGACGCCTTACTGGGTGCTGATCGGCTGGATCTTCCTGTCGCGCGTCGGCATCAGCTTCTGCATGCCGCCCGCCAACACGACCGCCGTGCGGGCCGCCCCGCCGCACCTTCTGGCCTCGGCCACGGGCGGGGTGTCGTTCCTGATGCAGGTTGGTGGGGCGTTCGGCGTGAACCTGCTGGCCATCCTGCTGCAGCGCCGCCTGATCTTCCATGGCGACCATCTGGCCGCCGGCATGAATGAGGCGAATGCCGAGATGCTCTACCAGCATGCGCTCTATGCGCAGGAACTCGGCCGGGCAGGCATGTCGGAGCTGCCAGCCTTCCAGAATGCCTTCGGTATCATCGGCCGGCAGATCTCGGCAGAAGCGCAGGTACTGGCATTCCGCGACTGTTTCCATGTCGTCGCCATCTGGTTCATGATCGTCTTCTTTGCCCTGTTCCTGATGCCGAAACCGAAGCTCTCCGTTCCAGCACCACCCGCGGCCCGCATGCCGATCAATCCGGAGGCGGCATAAGTTTCGCGGGAATTGAGCGCCGCAATCCAACAGGCAAAAGCCTTGCGGTATAAGGGAAGAGGGGCGTTCAGGCGGTGGTCTATCCAACCGGAGAAGGCCTGCGGCCATGCTCCCGCGCATGGATCAGAACACTTCTCTCATCGAACAGGGGCTTGAGAACCTGCGGCAGGACTTGCTGGACTTGCTCGGCGGAGCAAACCTGCACCTGCAGCCGGAAAACATTTCGGCATCCCTGCGGGCGCGCCTCAGGGCACAGCTGAAACGGCTGGAAACCATCCTCCGCAGGCTGATCCTTCTTCTGGCCCTGACGCTGGACCTTGCGCCCGTCCGGCCCCGCGCCGCACGTCAGGCGGTGTCCGTGCCGGATGGTGTGGAAGATGTCACCGCCAGCTTCCGTGCTCATCTGCCGACGCAATACCGCATGGCCCTGATCCCCCGGCCGCTTGGCCCGCCGGGGGTGTTCGGGGCGCTGGCCTCAACGCGGCACTCCGGTCCTGTGCCGGCCATGCCCCTGATGGTGCAGGCGGCGGTGCTGCTGAAGATCATGAAACAGCCGGCGCCTGCCGCCCGCCGCATGGCGCGCCTGATCGAGCGGATGAAACGCCGGGGCGAGGCGAAGCCTTATTGCCTGCCGATTGCCTCCCGCAACCAGCTGCGTCCGGAAATGGCCCTGATCGCCGGGGCCGTGACACTGGCTGTGAATGCCGGGCTGGCGGACTGGCCGGTCAGGCTTCCTGATACAGGCTGAAATTTCTCACACGCCACGACGCCTTTGCCGCCATGCGACCCGCATGTGCGGGCAAACCTGCTGGCATTCGGCTCAGCGGCCCTCGCGCCGCCAGGCCAGCAACAGTAGAAGCACCAGCAGCGCCGCCGCAACGATGCCCGGCAACAGGGCCTGACTGGAGGAGGAACGCACGGCGTAGGCGCCACGCTCGCGCAGGCCCAGCCAGTTGCCTCCCGCCGACAGGCCGCGCTGGCCGGAGCGGCGAATGTCCGGCAGGCCGCTGCCATCCGCATTCAGGCGGAAGACGCCGCCGCCCGTGGCGCGGGCTAGCGGTTGCATCACTTTGATCGTTGACTGAAGGTCTGCATATTCCTTCGGATTGGCCGGGCCGTTCAGGGCCACCGCTTCCAGCCCGCCGGCGCGAGCCCGGTAAAGGCCGAGCTGGTCAACCGGCGCTTCGGCCGTGAACACGCCGGGGCCGGTCTCCGTCCAGGCCGGTTCGATGATGGCGCCTTCCGGCGTCTCGATCTGAAGGGGCGGGGCCGTATCCATCAGGCTGCGCAGTTCGACGCGCGCCATGTTGCCCTCGGCGGTGAGTTTCAGGCGGCGCTCTTCCAGCTCCGGTTCCTTCATCAGCCAGTGGACGACCCGTCGGATCATTTCGGCAAACGGGCCGCCGCCATCATAGCCGCGTGCCCACAGCCAGATCTGGTCGGACATCAGCATGCCGACCCGGCCCTTGTCGACGCGGTCGAGAACCAGAAGCGGCCTGCCGTCCGGCGCGGCCAGAACCGTGTCACCGGTTTCAGCGGTCGACTCGACATAGCGCATCCAGCCGCCCCATTGGCGCCCCTCCAGCGGGGCCGTGACGGCGTGGCGCTTGCCGGCCTCCGTCAGTTCCGGGACGAACTCCCCGGTACGCACAACGCCGGTGGGAGAGGCAGGCAGGACAGAGGCGAGCGGCGAACGCGCCAGGCTGGCAGGCCCGGCAAAATCCTCACCTGCCGCAATCAGCAGCGCGCCGCCATCGGCCACATAGCGCGCCATGTTGGCCAGGTAGGTCTGCGTAATCACGCCGCGGCGCTCATACTGGTCGAAGATGATGAGGTCGAATTCCTTCAGCTTCGCCTCGAACAATTCTTCCGTCGGGAAGGCGATCAGCGCCAGCTCGTCCTCGGTCGCGCCATCGCTCTTGTAGGGCGGGCGCAGGATGGTGAAGTGAACAAGATCCACCGACGGATCGGATTTCAGAAGGTCCCGCCAGGTGCGGCCGGCCTGGTTCGGCTTGCCGGTCACCAGGAGGACGCGCAGGCGGTCGCGTACCCCCGCCAGGCTCGCCGCCGTGCGGTTGTTCGCCATGGTCAGCTCCTGCCTGCCGGGCGGGGCCTCGACCACGACGATGTTCTCGCCGCGCCGCTCGATCTTGATCGGCAGCGGCGTCGCTTCGCCTGCCTTCACCCGTACGCGCTCGGGGATGCCGCCATTGACGGAGACGTCGAGGTCTATCTCCCCGCCATCCGGATCGTCCGCCCGCACCACCAGGTTAGCTGTCTCGCCGACAATGCCGAAGCTTGGCGCATCGACCAGTTCCACCCGCCGGTCACCGCGGTCGGGGTCGCCCACGATCAGGCCGTGAACCGGGCCGATCACGCCTTCAGCCTCCGGATTGTCCGGCAGGTCATGAACCTGTCCATCGGTAATCAGGATCGCGCCAGCAATCCGGTCGCGCGGGACATCGGCCATCAGGCCTTCCAGCGCGCTGTAGAGATGCGTGCCGTCATCGTTCGGGTCGCTTTCCAGAACGCGGACTTCAAGGCTCGGGTCTTCGGCGAGCTTCGCCTGGACGGCCTCGTACGCCTTGCGGGCCGCGGCCTCGCGGTCGCCGATTTCCATGCTCTCGGAACGGTCCAGCACCACGGCCGCGACCGAGGGCAGGGGCTCGCGCTCTTCATGCACGAGGCTCGGATTGGAAAGCGCCGCTGCCAGCAGGGTCAGGCCAAGGCCGCGGGTCAGCCAGGCGCGGCCGCGCAGGAAGATGTAGGCCAGCCAGGCCAGCGCGGTGACAGCGGCCACGGCCCAGAGTACCGGCCAGCCAAGGAAGGGGTCGAACCCGATGCGGATCGCCTCGGTCATTGCGGCACTCCGTTCGGCAGATAGTCAGGCTGGTAGTCTGGCAGTTTCTTCAGTGGCGGATTGCCCGGGCCGAAACTGTCACCGTCGCCATTTCCGTCCCCCAGCCGTTCCAGCAGGGCGGGCAGGTGCACCTGATCGTCCTTGTAGCTGCCGGTCAGGATATACATGACAAGGTTCACGCCGAAACGCCGGGCCATCTCTCGCTGGTCCTGGCCGCCATCGACCGCGTAGAGGTCGCGGCCATGTTCGTCGATGGCCCAGGCGGAGATCCAGTCGGCATCCCCGATGAAGAGCCCGGAAACACCATCCCCGCGCGGGGCCGAGGCTGACCCGGCTTGCTCGATCCACAGCTGGCGCCCGGCATAGCGGCCGGGAAAGTCCGTCAGCAGATAGAAGGACCGGGTCAGGACATGATTGGTCGGCACCGGCTGCAGGGGCGGGGCGTCCAGCCCTTCAAGCAGGCCTTCTAGCCGGCTGATCTCTGTACTGCCAGCCGTATCGCCGTCCCGCGTGTCGATCACCAGCGCTCCGCCGGAACGCAGATAGGCGTTCAGCCGCGCAATCGCCGTTTCAGAGAGAGGCGCTGCATTCTGGGGAACGGCGAAATATATAAGCGGATAAAGCTCCAGCGGGCTGGTCTCGAGGATCAGTTCGTCCGGCAGGGCCGGTTCCACGGAGGTGCGGTTGAACAGGGTGGTCGACAAGCCGAACAGGCCGGCGCGGGCGCGCTCGTTCAGGGCAGCGTCCGGTGTCTTCACATATCCGAACCGCATCCGCAGGGCGGCCTCGACATCAGATTGCGGCGCCTTGCCTTTCGGCAGGGGAATGACGGTCGGCTCGACCGCGATGCGTCGGTAGGATCCGTCCTGCATCAGACGATACTGATATTCCTGTGCGCTGGCATCCTGTGCAGGAACCAGGAACAGGCCCGCCAGAAGCAAAGCTGCCGCCATGCCGGACTTGCGGCCAAGGCGTGGCAGGTGACCGGCCACAAGCAGGGCGATGAACAGGTCCAGCGCCAGCAGAAGTGCTGCGAAACTCAGCAGCGGCCCGGCAAGGCGCATGGCGCGGGCCTCGGCATCACCCAGCAGGCGGGCGGCCGGTGGCCAGGCTTCGATCAGCGTTGGCCTCGTATTGCGGGCAGCATTCAGCGCGCGGGTGCCGGCAGGCCCTTGGTAAAGCCCTGGCGGGTGCGCTTCCGAGGGGGCGAGCGTTCCGAAGTCTGCCGCCTTGAGCGGCGCAGCAGCCGGGCCGGGCGCCTGAAGCCGTCCGTACCCGTCCAGAACGAGTTTCGGCGTGTAGGTGCCTTCCTCGTCATTCACGCTTTCACCCCGCCCGGCGGCAATGCAGCGGCGCAGCATTTGCGGGAATAGGTCTGAATAGGAAAGGTTCGCCCAGTCCGGTCCGGCGGTGATGTGGAACAGAATGATCGTCCCGGCCCCGCGGGCATCGGCAGTGACCAGTGGAGAGCCGTCAGCAAGACGTGCCCAGGTGTGGCTGGAAAGTTCCGGCCCCGGACGGGCCAGCACCTGCTGGGTCACGCGAACATCTTCCGGCACTTTCAGCCCATCGAAAGGCGAGTTCTCGGCGAAGGGCGCAAGCGCCTGCGGTTCGTCCCAGGCGAGCGCGCCGCCAAGGGCGCGGGACGACCGGCGCAGCGGGACGGGCAGGAGGTCATCGCCCTGCGCGGCAAGGCGGGGCCCGGCAAAGCGGATCAGCGCGCCGCCGCCATCCACCCAGTCGGCCAGCCGTTCGGCGTCTTCCGGCAGGATCTGGCCGACATCGGTGAGGATGATGGCATCCGGAGACTCGGCCACCAGCGTCTCGACTGTGCCCTCGGTGATCGAGGCAAAGGGCTCCAGCGCCTTGCGTACATAGTGCATGTCCGAGAGGAGCGGCTGGGTCGCGGCGCCGGTGCTGACCAGACCGACGCGGCGGGACCGGTCGGAGGAGTCCCACAGCCAGACGGTGCCGGCGCCCTGTCGGCCGGTCACCGCGAAGCGGGTGATGCGGGCAAGGGCGGCGGCGGGGATGGTGAAGCCGGCTGTCGCTTCCTTCTCACCATCGGCAAAGGTCACTTCGGCGGTGGCGAGGGCAGAGCCGTCGAGCGTCAGGGCAGAAACGAAGGAGCGTTCCTCCCCGCGGCTTTCCACACGGCGGAGCGTGACGGACACGGAATCCGTTTCGGCATTCAGGCCGGTGATCGCCGCCGGGGCCCGTGGTGGGGCAGCAAAGACGGTGAGCGGCGCGCGGGCGGCAAGGTCTGCCGCGAAGGCGCGCCCGCCATCGCTTTCCAGTCCGTCGCTTGCCCAGAAGATGCGGGTGGGTTTCAGCCCGGAAGCATCGAGGCGGGTGAGGGCATCGGCGCGGTCGGTGCCCCAGGCCTGTGGCCGGAGGGACGAAAGGCGCTTGGCCGCGTCAGCCGTGCTGAGCCGTTCGGCCGGATCGGCGTTCAGCTGTTGCGGCGCAGTCAGCAGCAGGTGGACCGGCATGTCGCGGCTGCCGGTGTCCAGCGTGGCCGTGGCGGCGTTGACCAGCTCGCTCCAGCGCGGGGCAGAGGGCCAGCCATTGTCGATCACGATCAGGAGCGGACCTGTTTCGTCTGCGGAGCCTGTTTTCGCGCCAGGGGCATAGACGGGCTGCGAGAGGCCGAGGATTGCGGCGGTGACGGCCAGTGTCCGGATCAGCCACACCCACCAGGGCGTACGGGCCGGGGTTTCTTCCTTCGGCTCCATCCCTTCGAGAATCCGTAAGGAAGGCAGCTCAATGTCTTTCGGGGCTGGCGGGGTTGCCCGCAGGATCCACCAGATCACCGGCAGGGCAACCAATGCGGCCAGCGCCCAGGGCGCGCCGAACAGGAAGGGGCCGAGCGCCGTCATGCCTTGCCCCCGAAGCTTTCAAGCTGGGCTTTCAGACGGGCGGCGCTTTGCAGCAGCGGCTGGCCGGACACATGAGAGACGAAGCGCCAGCCCATCCGGTTGCTCAGCTCGCTGAGGGCATCGCGCTGGGCGGCGAAACGGCGATGGTACTCATCGCGGATCGTTTCGGCCCGGCCGAAGATACGGGAGAGCGCTGCGCCCGGCCGGTGCAGCTTCACGCGGCCTTCAAAGGGAAAGTCGACCTCCACCGGGGAGGAGACTGCCAGCATCACGCCTTCGGGACATTTGCCTGCCAGCGGCGCGAGGCGGGCGCGCCATTCCGGGATCGGATCGTAAAAGTCGGATGCGATTATGAGTGTGGCGGAAGAACGTGGCGGGGAGGGAAACTTGCCGCCAGTGCCACGGGCGAGTTCGTCCGAGAGCCGGTCTACTGCGCGCTTGCCGAAACTCGCGCCGCGTCCGCCACCGAGGGCGCCAATCCGCTCGCCGTCTTTCGAGAGGAGGATGGAGAGCGCCAGCATCAGCAGCGTCGCTTCCTCCGCCTTTGTGCGTAGCTCCCCCTCGGCCTTCCAGCGGAAGCCGGGATTGTCGTCGCACCAGAAGAGGACGGTGCGGGCGGTTTCGAGTTCGGTCTCGCGCACGAAGAGTTCGTTGCCCTTGGCAGAGCGGCGCCAGTCTACGCGGTCTGCGGCGTCTTCCTGCGCATAGCGCCGGTATTGCCAGAAATGCTCGCCCGTGCCCGCGCGCCGACGCCCGGCCGAACCGATATGCGCAGCCTCGCTGGCCTCAGCCTTGAAGTTCAGGCCGGGCAGCTGGCGGGCAAGGGCTTCGGCTTCAGCGCGAAGATCGGCAGCAGGAGTCATGTGAGCCTCTGCGAGCACGCTTCTAGGTCTGTTAGCATTGCATCAACAGATCGGCCTGAATTGGAGATCTCTTCGTATTGAGTCTGTAT
Source organism: Rhodobacterales bacterium (assembly GCA_014763715.1). Classification (GTDB taxonomy): domain Bacteria; phylum Pseudomonadota; class Alphaproteobacteria; order Caulobacterales; family Hyphomonadaceae; genus Hyphomonas. The sequence goes on from JACXUV010000027.1 coordinate 9,810, forward strand.
TCTTTCTTGCCGCTCAGGCGATCCAGAGGCCCCCTCAAGTATGGTTTCATCTGTATAGCGACAGCGGGCAGGAAGCCAGTCGCATGTGTAGAGTTCGCCGTTCAAAGCGCTCAGACGGTTGAGATTATCCTGAAGGTGTTCGTGTTGATCGAGTAAATGATCCGGTACCTTCGCCATAACCTTAGTGTTCGGCGTGATCTTCTCTTGCGCGTCATCCGGAGTGTCGCTGAGATGGTCTTTCAGAAGAGTGATGTCTCCATAACGTTCTTCGTATTCCCTGACCGTGATCCAAGGCTGATGTTCTGCTTTGAAAGTGATCATTGCATTCATGGCCACGTCGCTTGCTAATTCGTACGTCGCAAGGCACCGCTCGGCATATTCATATTCAGGCGTCGCATGCTGCCCGCAGGAAGCGAGCCCCAGAACCATGATGGCCAGGGCAGATGCTTGTTGAAGTTCGCGGGCGGGAGTCATTCCGGGAGTGCTACGCCACCTTCCGCGCGAGGTCGTTGATGAGTTCGGCGAGGCTTGGGGCTTCACCGGTCGGGTCGTAGCGCATGGCCATACGGTGGCCGAGGCAGGGTTCGGCGAGCGCTTCGACATCTTCGAGGCTCGGCGCGAATCGTCCGCGCAGAAGGGCGCGGGAGCGGGCGGCCAGCATCAGCGCCTGTCCGGCACGCGGGGAAGGGCCCCAGTCGACGAGGCGCTTCACATGCGGGTCAGAGGTCTGCTCCGGCCGGGCCTCGCGGACGAGGGAGAGGATGGCTGAAACGATCTTCTCGCCGACCGGCATTTTGCGCACGAGTGCCTGCAAAGCGATCAGGCGTGCCGGGTCGAGCGCCGGGCGTACGGTCTTGTCGTCGCCGCCAGTCGTTTCGATCAGGATGCGCCGCTCCGTGTCGAGGTCCGGATAGTTGACGTCGATCTTCAGAAGGAAACGGTCGAGCTGGGCTTCGGGCAGCGGATAGGTGCCTTCCTGCTCGATCGGGTTCTGAGTGGCCAGAACATGGAAAGGCGCAGGCAAGTCATGCCGCATGCCTGCGACAGTCACATGGCGTTCCTGCATGGCCTGCAGAAGGGCAGACTGAGTGCGCGGGGAAGCACGGTTGATCTCGTCGGCCATCAGGAGCTGGGTGAAGATCGGGCCGCGCAGGAAGCGGAAAGTCCGCTGGCCGGTGGCGCTTTCGTCCAGCACTTCGGAGCCGAGGATATCCGAAGGCATCAGGTCCGGTGTGAACTGGATGCGCTGGTTCTGCAGGCCAAGCGCCGTGCCCATTGCCTCAACTAGGCGGGTCTTTGCAAGGCCCGGCGCGCCGATCAGCAGGGCGTGGCCGCCAGCCAGAACGGCGGCGAGGGCAAGCTCCACCACGCGCTCCTGGCCGAACACGGCCTTGGCAATTTCGGCTTTTACCTGCTGCAGGGTTTCGGCGGCAGCCTCGGCATCGGCGACAATCGCCTCGGCGGTCACATCAGTATCAGCCATATTCTAAAAGCGCCTCCGGGTTTGCGTCGTCTGCAATCAGACCTATTTGTAAGGCCTCTTCAAGGCGGAGGAAGACGTGACATCCAGTTCGGCGACCACAATCAGCCTTGAAGAGACGCTGAAAACCATCCTGCCCGAGGGCACGCTGGATGGGAAGCTGCCGCCTGTGCATCTCTGGAAGCCGGAGCAGAGCGCCGATATCGGCATGGAAATCCACACCGACGGCAGCTGGTGGCACGAAGGGGCCCGGATTAACCGTGACAGGCTGGTGAAGCTGTTCTCCCGCATCCTGCGCAAGGATGAGGACGGGCAGACCTGGCTGGTCACGCCCTACGAAAAAGTGATCGTGAAGGTCGAGGATGCGCCCTTCCTGGCCGTGCGGGTGGACCTTGTGGGAGAGCCGGGGCCGGGTCGGACGCTGGCCTTCCTGACCAATCTGGACGACATCACGCTCGCCGGGCCGGAGGCGCCGATCCGCGTCGAGACTGACCCCGAAACGGGCGAGCCTTCGCCCTATGTGCTGGTCCGCGGGCGGCTGGAAGCGAAGCTGACGCGGGCGGCCTTCTATGAGCTGGTGGAACTGGCAGAGCCCTCGCCGGACGACCCGGACGTACTCGGCGTCTGGAGCCAGGGAAGCTTCTTCCCCATCGGCTCACGAGAGTGAGAGTCCAAGTGCCTGATTTTAGGCGCGCATAGAGATCGGACTTGCAAAGTATAATGCCGTAATACACACCCTTGGTTTGCAAAAAACTCAATTTTTGGTGGAGCCCTTTTTGAATACGAAAACCAAATTATTCGCGGCATTCGTAGCGGTGCTGTTTCTTCCTATCTCTGCGCATGCTGATCGGGAAGCTGATGCACGCAAGATTGCGGAGGCTTGGTTCACTCGGTCCTCGATAGAAACGATCGTTGATACTTACCGAGGTGAGCTTTTCTATGAAATCAAGATGAGTTCTTTGAATCGCGGAACACTAATGGGAGACGAAGCGACAGGGCTGTTTGTGGATCTGATGTCTGCCGAGTTAATTGATCTGATGATCAGTGCTGCACATGAGAATATGGCGCAGATTTATTTGGAGACATATTCCGACGAAACATTGAGCAGCGCAGCAGAATTTTTTTCCACGCCGGAAGGGATCGAGTTTGCGTCCAAATATACCGATGGCGTTTATTCGCACCAAGGAGCTTTGATGGGTGCAGGTGCTTCTCTTGCCGCTGAAGCGCGTCAAAATGCGGCGGAAAGTATTGTGCAGGGGAAGCGCCAAGTTTCAAGTTCGACGGAAGCTGCCGAAGAACTGAGAACGTACTCCCTCCAATTTGCCGACGGCCCTTGAACAAGCATTTGACGCGAGCCTCCATCTATGAACCCGCCGGGATGGCGGAGCCTTCACCGGAGAACCCATATGTGATCGGCGGTGGGAGGCAGGGAAGCTTCTTCGCCATCGGCGCTGTGGCCTGAGGATCAGTCTTCGATCTGATTGCAGAGGCCCCAGCGTGCCGATAGGTCGGTATCCGCTCCGCCCGGATATTCGAAGCCCGAATGATAGAACCAGAGCGTGCCATCGAGGCGTTTCCCGAGGCGCATGAACCCGAGGTCTTCATCCGAGCGGAAGTCGGTGCCGTCACCCGAATAGGTGCTGTGGAGCAGGGTGTTTTCTGTCTGGTATTCCCGCCGGTCGCGATCAGGCCCCTCATAGGGCTGCTCCGAAAGGATGTAGCCCTTGTCGTTTGCTGTGGCCGTCATGCGTAGGCGGAACCGTGTCGGCAATTCGGTATCGACGAAGGATTTGGGGTTTCCTGAGCCTTCAATATGGATGCCGGCGATCCCGGCTTTTTGCCGGACTTCGCAAGCATAGTCGCTGCTAGTTGGTGATGCTTCTGCATTGGCGGTGATCAGCGCGGCAAGCGCGATGGCGATTCCGGAATGTTTCATGCTGCCCCCCTTGTGCGGCACCCGTTTCGGTGCTGCTCGCGAGAATAGAATCGCGGATGGGGCGCTTTCGTGACTGCGAGCCACTATTTTCTTGCCGCAAGACTCTCTTATATCGCCCCGCATGTCATGGTCCGGCCTTGAAGACTTTATCGCGCGCGTCGAAGCGCGCCTCGATCCGCCGGTTGGCACAGGCCGGCTGGGGGAAACGGGCGACATGGATTTCCTGTCGCCGGAAGAGGTGGCCATCATCCGCCCGGCGGCGGTGCTGGTCGGCGTTATTCCGCGCGCCTCCGGGGCGACGGCCCTGCTGACCGTGCGGCCGACCACCATGGCCGATCATGCCGGGCAGGTGGCGTTTCCGGGCGGCAAGGTCGACCCGATTGATCTCGACGAGGTCGCGGCGGCCTTGCGCGAGTCGGAAGAGGAAGTGGGCCTGCCGCCGGATGACGTCCAGGTGCTGGGCAAGGCCGCGCCTTATGTAACCGGCACGCGCTATCGCATCACGCCGGTCGTCGGCCTGTTGCCGGCAGACTTCCAGCCCGTTCCTGACCCGACCGAAGTGGCCGATGTGTTCGAAACCCCGCTCGACTTCCTGATGGATGCCCGCAATCATCGGATGGGGGAGGCGATCTACAAGGGCAAGCCGCGCCGCTATTACGAGATGCCTCACAATGGCTATCGCATCTGGGGCGTCACGGCGGGGATCATCCAGCGGCTCTATGAAACGCTCTACGAAGCGTAAGGCTTTGTCTGTTTAGGGTTTCGCTGGTTTGGGCATCTGCCTATCCTGAGGAACATCACAAGCGAGGAACCGGAACATTGGCCGGACGGATACTCTTCGAGCTTTTCTTCTTTTCGATCCCGTTCGTGGTGTTCGGGCTCTACCTGCTGGCCACCGCGACGGCAGAGCAGGAAGGCCGCCGCAAATGGCCCATCAACATGCTGTTCCTGATCGGGCTCGGCTTCGCGGTCGTGGCATTTTTCGCTGCGGCCCTTCTGGACAAGCGCGAGCCGGAACTGTGCCAGAAGCCGACCCGCTACGTGGACGGCAAGCTGGTGCCGGGGGAGTTCTATCCCTGTGAACACGATCTGAAGGATGCCGGGCGAGCCGGAAGCAAGGACCCTGGCGGCTCCGTCGAGCTGCCGACCGACGGAACGGATGTCACCGAAGATGGCGCAGACTGACAAGCTGCCAGCCCGGATCGAGGCGGACTGGCTGACTGCGCCAGGAACACGCGCCGTGATGGCGGCGCTTGAAGCAGCGCGCCCTGGCGGCTCACGCTTTGTCGGCGGCTGTGTCCGCAACACGCTGCGGGGCATTCCGGCGGATGACATCGACATCGCCACGCAGATCCTGCCTGAAGACGTGATACAGGCGATGAAAGCGGCGGGCATCCGCGCCCTGCCGACCGGGATCGAGCACGGCACGGTCACCGCCATTTACAATGGCGAACCGTTCGAGATCACCTGCCTGCGCCGCGATGTGGAGACCGATGGCCGCCGCGCGGTCGTGGCCTTCACCGAGGATTGGGCCGAGGACGCCCAGCGCCGGGATTTCCGTCTGAACGCCATCTATGCCGGACCGGATGGGACGCTGCATGAAGTCGTGCCCGGCAGTATCGGGGATGCGCTGGCGGGCCGTGTCATCTTCATCGGCGATGGCGATCAGCGCCTGAGAGAAGACTATCTCCGGATTCTGCGCTTCTTCCGCTTCAATGCCTGGTATGGCGCCGAGGTGGACGCAGAAGGCCTCGCGGCCTGCACGCGCCAGAAGGATGGGCTTGCTAAGATTGCGCGCGAGCGGATTTGGAAAGAGCTGAAGCGTCTGCTGCAGGCGCCGGACCCATCTGAAGCGATGCTGGCCATGGAAGAAAGCGGCGTGCTGGCCGCGATCCTGCCGGAGGCCTCCGCCGGGGCCTTGCCGGCATTGGTTGCGGCAGAGCAGGGCGCTGGCCTTGCGCCAGACCCGTTGCAGCGGCTGATGGCCCTGATCCCGCGGCGCCTGAGAGAGGTCCATGAGATCGGGCGGATCCTGCGTCTCTCCAATGCGGAGCAGGAACGGCTCGCCAACTGGGCGGACCCAGCCCTCGGCCATATCGCCACGCTCAGCCCGGCGGACCTGGCTGAAGCCTTTTACCGGCACGGGACGGAGGCCGTCTGTGACCGGGCTGTGGTCGAAGCGGCAAGCGGGGCAGGGGACAGTCTGAAACTGGTGCTGGGGGCGGCGAGGCGCTGGACCCGGCCTGTATTGCCCATCGGCGGGGCGGATGCACTGGCCGCGGGCCTCTCCGGCCCGGCGGTGGGCAAGGCACTCGGCGCAGCGGAGGAGGCGTGGATCGCCTCCGGCTTCACACTCTCCCGTGAGGCCTTGCTCGCCCGTCTCAGCCAGCCGGATTAGCCGACCAGATGTAGAGATTGAGATAGCCCGCAAAGCTGACCCAGATCAGATAGAGCAGCTGCAGCCAGGCAGCCGGCTTCGAGATGCGGGCAAACTCACCCATCGTTGCCAGGATCAGCAGCCAGAGCGCGGCCAGTACGCCAAGCGACAGCGGGACCTGTTTCAGGCCGAAGAAAAACAGGCTCCAGCCGACATTCACCATCAGCATGGCGAAATAAACACCGAGCGGGCGGCTGGCAGCATGGAAACTCCCGGCTCGCCAGAGCACGATCAGCGCACTAAGGGCCATCAGGGAAAACAGGGCCGGCCAGACAATCCCGAACAGCCAGTCCGGCGGTGTGAGGGAAGATTTCTCCAGCCCGGAATACCAGGGCTCCTTGCTGGACCGGGTGACAATACCACCCATGGCGCCGGCCATCGCCGTCGCCAGCACCAGCACCAGGCTGGCACCCCAGGGAGGGGCCCGGCTGTCGTCCACCATCAGGACTGTGTTTATACGCCGGGAATGCGCTCGCGTCTTCCGTGTACCCCAAGAGCGGGAATCGTCTCCCGCTCAGGTGGAGCCGTCGGGTGAAGTACGGGCAGCCCTGCCGGATTTGTGAGCTGGCTCAGGGCCACTTCACCACAGGCGGCATGGAGGAGAGTATGCTCGTCACATTGCCGCCGGTCTTCAGGCCGAAGGTCGTGCCACGATCGTAGAGCAGGTTGAACTCCACATAGCGGCCCCGCTGGATCAGCTGTTCCTCGCGTTCTGCTTCGCTCCAGGCCCGGCGGAAATGCTTGCGCACCAGTTTGGGATAGATGTCGGCGAATTGCTTGCCGACTTCCTGCGTGAAGGCGAAGTCTGCATCCCAGTCGCCGGTGTTGAAGCGGTCGTAGAAAATTCCGCCGGTGCCGCGCGGCTCATTCCGGTGGGGCAGGTGGAAATACGTGTCGCAGGTTTCTTTCATCTTCGCATAGTCCGCGCCCGGGTGGACATCGCAGGCCGCTTTCATGGCGGCGTGGAATTCCACAGAATCCTCGAAGGCCTGGTCGCGCTGGTAGGTGAGCAGGGGATTGAGGTCTCCACCGCCGCCGAACCAGCTCTGGCTCGTCACCAGCATACGCGTATTCATGTGAGCCGCAGGTACATGCGGATTGCGCGGATGGGCGATCAGGGAGATTCCCGAGGCCCAGAACCGGCCGCCAGACTGGTCTGCGCCTGGAATTTGTGCGGCAAATGCTTCCGAAAACGTGCCGTAAACTTCAGAAAAATGAACACCCACCTTTTCGAAGACCTTACCGCGCATCAGGCCCATCCGCCCGCCGCCAAGGTCTTCGTTGCCATCGCCGCGCGTCCACTCCGTCAGCTCGAATTTGCCCGGATCGCCCCGGTACAAGGGCGGTTCAGCCATTTGCTCGATCGCTTCGAAGCGGGCGCAGATGTCTTCCTGGAGGGCACGGAACCAGTCCCGTGCGCGCTGTTTTTGGGTATCGGGATCGGTCATCGTCATAGGGTTTGTCTTGTGGCCTAAGCTGCACAGCTTGCAAGCCCCCTGTTGTCACAGGCCGCAAGTCAGGATAACGCCCTTTTCCAGTATATATCAGGGGGCTGGACCCGCGCCCACTTGCCGCAATGTGCGAGAGGGTGGGGTTTTGTAATACGGGGCCAGACTTCTGCCTGTTGAGGACGGGAAAAGCGTGACCGATCAGACATCACTTGAGCACGGCGGTGCTGTTGACGAGGACCGCCGCAACTTCATTCACATCGCGACGGGAGCTGCGGCTTTCGGCGGGGCTGCCATGTTCGCATGGGTCGCTGTCGACCAGTGGAACCCGGCGGCCGATACCAAGGCTGCTTCGGCCCTGGACGTCGATATCTCCAAAGTCCCGCTGGGCAGCGAGATCCGCGTGCTCATCGGCGGCAAGCCGTTCTTCATTCGCCACCGCACGCCGGCAGAGATCTCCATGGCGGAGACGGTGAATGTCGCCTCGCTGCGTGACCCGCAGACCGATGACGAGCGCCTGCATCCGATGCCGAACGGCGAACTGAACCGCGCCATCCTGATCACGTCCGGCTCGTGTACGCACCTCGGTTGCGTCCCGGTTGGTCCGGCTCAGGGCAATACCGGCGACTTCGGCGGCTGGTACTGCCCGTGCCACGGTTCGCACTACGATACGTCTGGCCGCATCCGTAAAGGCCCGGCCCCCCGCAATCTTCCGGTTCCGAACTACCGCTATGTTTCGGATTCCGTGGTCAACATCTCGCTGTAAGGACGGTAGCCCATGAGCGGACACGAATCTTCTTACACTCCGACCAACGCGTTTACCCGCTGGCTGGATACCCGCCTGCCGATCATCCGGTTCGCCCAGGATACGGCAATCAATTTCCCGACCCCGAAGAACCTGAACTACTGGTGGACCTTCGGTGGCATCCTGGCCGTCTGCCTTGCCACCCAGATCATCACCGGTGTCATTCTCGCGATGCACTATGAGGCCAGCGTCGATGGCGCCTTCGCCTCGGTCGAGCGCATCATGCGCGACGTGCCTTATGGCTGGCTACTTCGTTACATCCACGCCAACGGCGCCTCGATGTTCTTCCTCGCGGTCTACATCCACATGTTCCGCGGTCTCTATTACGGCTCGTACAAGGCCCCGCGCGAGATCCTCTGGATCCTTGGCTGTGTCATCTACCTGCTGATGATGGGTACTGCGTTCCTCGGCTACATGCTGCCATGGGGCCAGATGTCCTATCACGGTTCCAACGTGATCACCGGCCTGTTCGGTGCGATCCCGCTGATCGGTGAAAGCATCCAGACCTGGCTGATGGGCGGCCCGTCGATTGGTAACCAGACGCTGCAGCGCTTCTTCTCGCTGCACTACCTGCTGCCGTTCATGATCGCTGCTGTCGTGATCCTGCACGTCTGGGCACTGCACGTGCCGGGCAACAACAACCCGACCGGTGTCGAGGTTCAGGATGTCGAGAAGGAAACGGTTCCGTTCCACCCGTACTACACGGTGAAGGATGCCTTCGCGATCGTGATCTTCCTCATCATGTTCGCTGTGTTCGTGTTCTATGCGCCGAACGTGCTGGGCCATGCCGACAACTATGTCGAAGCCAACCCGCTGGTGACGCCGGCGCACATCGTGCCGGAATGGTACCTGCTGCCGTTCTACGCCATCCTGCGTGCCATCACCTTCGACCTCGGCCCGATCCCGGCCAAGCTGCTTGGCGTGCTGTTCATGTTTGCAGCCATCGCGGTGCTGTTCATCCTGCCGTGGCTGGATACGTCCAAGGTGAAGTCCATGCGCTACCGCCCGGTGGCCAAGCAGTTCTTCTTCGGCTTTGTCGCAACCTGCCTGCTGCTCGGCTGGTGTGGCGCGGCGAACCCGGACGATGCCGTCATCAAGGCCCTGCAGGGCGAACCGAAACTGGTCGTCAGCTACACCGAAAACGAAGTGGAAGTGACCAGCGAATACAAAGGTGGCGGTGAAGCCTACCATGATGCGAAGAGCTTCATGGACTCGCTGCCGGCTGATGCGAACCCGTCACTGTCGGCTGTGCCGGCTCCGACCTTCCAGTTCCGTCACCTCTCGCTGATCCTGACCTTCTGCTACTTCGGCTTCTTCGTTGTGCTGTTCTTCATCGGTCTGACCGAGAAACCGAAAGAAGTACCGGAATCCATCCACAAGTCCGTTCTGAAGCGCCACAAGGCGTCGACGGCAACCGCCATTCCGGCGGAATAGGGAGCCAGGGGAACCATGAAAGCGCTTCGACTCCTCACCGCCGGCCTGGCCGGACTGATCTTCACCGCAGCGGCACACGCTGCTGGTGGTGCTGAACATCCGCATCCGCCGGAAGGCGGCTGGCCGTTCGATGGTCCGACGGGCCAGTTCGATCAGGCATCGCTGCAGCGCGGCTATCAGGTCTACCATCAGGTCTGCTCGTCGTGTCACTCGATGAAGCTGATGAGCTACCGCAATCTGGGTGAGCCGGGAGGTCCGTTCTATGATCCGGCCTATCCGAACCCGAACGACAACCCGTTCGTGAAGGCACTGGCTGCAGAGAATGAAATTCTCAGCCCGACGCCGAACGAAGTGGGGGACTTCGACTTCCGCCCGGCCACGCCGGCTGACCGTTTCCGCAGCCCGTATGCAAACGTGGAAGCAGCGCGTGCAGCCAATGGCGGCGCCGCTCCGCCGGACCTTTCGGTCATCACCAAGGCCCGCCATGGCGGTGCCAGCTATGTCTACCACCTCCTGTCCGGTTATCCGCATGACGATGCATTCGTGAAGCGCGAAGTCGACGGTGAGACGGTCACCTATGTCGATATGTCGAAAATGGGTGGCCATGGCGGTGAGCACGGCGAAGGCTTCCTGAAGATCAATCCCGGCCAGTACTACAACCCGTACATGGCTGGCGACACGACGCCGAACTATGAAGGCGACCCGCGCCACGCACCGAAAGGTGGCTTCCTGGCCATGCCGCCGCAGCTGCTCGAAGGCCGCGTCGAGTATACCGACGGCACGGAAGCAACGGTTGAGCAGATGGCTTACGATGTTGCGCAGTTCCTGGCCTGGGCCGGTGAGCCGAAGCAGGAACACCGCAAGTCACTCGGTGTTGCCGTGATGGGTTACCTGCTGATCCTGGCCGTCCTGCTGTGGTTCTCCTACAAGCAGATCTGGCGGAAGATCGAACACTAAGCGATCTCACCAAAGTGAATGACCAGATAGCCATCCGCAGGGCGAGCCCGGCGGATGGCTTTCTCGTTGAGGGGCTGACACGCCGGATCTGGGCAGGGCGGGTGTCGCCGGAATCCACGGTTTTCAGCGAAACGCCGGAGACGGTCGCTGCCCAGCTGACAAAGGGCGGCGGGGCCGTATTGCTCGACCGTGAGATGCCCGTCGGATCAGGCCGCTGGGTCCCTGTGCCGGGGCCTTCAAGGCAGGGCCTCTGGATGGAGGTCAAGCGGATTGGCGTTCTGGAGGCTTATCGCAAGCGCGGCTATGGCGAGCTGATCCTGAAGGCCCTGGAGGAACAAGGCCGGGAAGCCGGGGCAGAAGGGAGCCAGCTCGCGGTACGTCACGACCAGGTGAGGCTGGTCGACTTCTATGCCGGGCTTGGCTACGTGCTGGCAGATGATGTGGAATTGACCACGCCCAACCCGCGCTCGCCACCACCCATCGGCATGCGCAAAAGATTCGGGATGAACGCATGAGCAAATGGACCCTCGGAATCATCGGCGGCTCCGGCCTCTACGAAATCGACGGTCTCGAAGACCGGCGCGAGGAACAGGTCGAAACGCCTTGGGGCGCACCGTCCGATGCGCTGGTGTCAGGCCGGATCGGCGATGTGAAGCTGGTGTTCCTGCCACGCCATGGACGGGGGCACCGCCTGACCCCCAGCGAAGTGCCTTACCGGGCCAATATCGCGGCGCTGAAAATGGCGGGTGTGACGGATGTGCTGGCGATTTCGGCCTGCGGCAGCCTGCGGGAAGCCTACGCTCCGGGCGATTTCATTGCCGTCGACCAGTTCATTGACCGGACATTCGCGAGGGCCAAGACCTTCTTCGGGGAGGGGGTGGTGGTGCATGTCTCCATGGCTCATCCGGTCTGTTCACGGTTCAGCGCGCAGGCGGCGGATGCGGCCGAGGCGGCAGGCGCGAAGGTACACCGCGGTGGCACCTATATCGCCATGGAGGGCCCGCAATTCTCCTCTCTCGCCGAATCGAAACTCTATCGCCAGTGGGGCTGTGACGTCATCGGCATGACGGCGATGCCGGAAGCCAAGCTCGCCCGGGAAGCCGAGCTGCCATATGCTGTGCTCGGCATGGTGACGGATTATGATTGCTGGCGTGAAGAAGAAGAGGCCGTCACGGTAACGAATGTGCTGGAAGTCATGGCCCGCAATAGCGCGCTGGGCCGGAAAGCTGTTGTAAAACTGGCGGAAAGTCTGTCCGGAACGGGACGTACACCCAGTCCGGACGGGATCGATACTTGCCTGGATTACGCGATGATTACCGCACCATCCGCCCGGAAGCCGGAAACGATCCACAAGTTGCGGGCGATTGCCGGACGCGCACTCAGCGGCTAAGGTTTCAGCTCCATTAACCCAAACGGGCGCGGGGCTTGCGCGTGCGGGCTGATTGGAGGGGAGCTCAGAATGAGTGAGTCGCAGTTTTATACGTTTATTACCGGCGGGGTCTCCCTGATGATCGCTGCCGGCTTGCTGGTTGCCTGGCATCTTTGGCGCATGCGCGAAGAGCATCAGGCCGGCATTATTTCCGCGCTGGATGGCGTCAGCCATGAACTGAGGATCAATCTTCAGCGCTTTGTGTCGGAGCTGGGCCAGGTCCATGCCGTGCAGGAAGCCGGGCCGGACGTGCTGTTGCCGGTGCGCCATCCGCAACTGGACGGTGTTAATGCCTCGATGATCCGCGCAAACCGCAATGCGCTGGCTGTGATCGTCAACACTTACCAGGAGCTTGAAGCCCGCAAGATGGCGCTGCGTGCTGCGCTGGCGCAGGGGCGGGATCCTGTGGACTCGCTGGATGATGCGATGGATGCCACGATCAATGGCATCGCGACGCTCTACATGTGGGAAGTGCATGGCGGGGCCCGCCCGTCGGAAGTCGGCCGCGTCCGTTCATGGGATGTACGCGACTGGATGAAGGGGCACAATTTCAGCCAGAATTCGCTCCCGGGCATGTACCTGCGCGATGAGGTTGTGGAGCGCCTGCGTGCCTACGGCCTGCATCTGACGCCGCGCCCGCTGACCCATTCGGCGGCTGAATACTACGCCATGCAGTATGACCGGAAGGCCGACATCCACGCGCCGTTCGGGCGTCGCAAGACGGCGGAGCAGCTGGAAGAAGGGGCTCGCCGGACCGAGGAAAAGGCTGCGAAGAAGGCCGCCAAGCAAGCCGAAAAAGAAGCCCGCAAGGCTGCCAGGGCAGCGGAAAAAGAGGCCGCAGCAGAGGCATCTGCTGAGGAGAAAAAGGGCTTTGCCTCATTCAATCCCTTTGGCCGCTCCAGCGAAGCAGAGCCCACCGCAGACGAGTATGCGGACGAGGCATATGAGGAAGGCCAGGTCTTCCATTCATCCCATGATGATCCGCACGACATGGCGGAGGATGAAGATGAAATGGCCATGCTGGAAGACACAGCACCAAACACCCGCCCGAACTAGACTTCAGGCCAGAGCGATCAGCGCTTCATGCTGCCGAGGATGCCGCGCAGGATATAGCGCGTGAACTCCCGCGAGGCTGTACGGGCAGCCTGATTTCCAGCCTTTTCCAGAGGTGACATGCGGCGGGAGCTGCGCTTTGTCGTCGTCTTTGCGCGCGCTTTCTTTTTCTCCAGCTCTTTCTTGGCTTTCTCTTCCTCGGCGGCGAGGCGTTCGGCCTCCTTGGTGGCTTTTGCCTCCTTGGCTTCGAGGATTTCGTAGGCGGACTCCCGGTCGATCATGCCTTCATATTTCCCGGCAATCGGGCTTTCGTTCATGATTTTCTTGCGCTCGGGGTCCTCTGCCGGGCCGAGTCGCGAGGAGGGCGGACGAACGACTGTCCGCTGAACGATGCTGGGGGCTCCTTTGGCATCGAGTGTCGAGACCAGCGCTTCGCCGACGCCCAGTGTTGTGATGACCTCTTCGGTGTCGAAGGTCGGGTTCGGACGGAAGGATTCCGAAGCCGCGCGAACACCTTTGCGTTCAGCCGGGGTATAGGCGCGCAAGGCATGCTGGAAACGGTTGCCCAGCTGGGCCAGCACGCTTTCCGGCAGATCGCGCGGGTTCTGCGTAACAAAGAAGACGCCGACGCCCTTGGAGCGGATGAGGCGCACGACCTGTTCGATCTTCTGCAGAAGGGCAGGCGGCGTATCGTTGAAAAGAAGGTGGGCTTCGTCAAAGAAGAAGACGAGCTTCGGCTTGTCCGGATCGCCGACTTCCGGGAGCTGCTCGAACAGTTCCGAGAGCAGCCACAGCAGGAAGGTGGAGTAGAGCTTCGGGCTGTTGATAAGGCGCGTCGAGTCCAGCACGCTGACAATGCCGCGCCCGTCTGTTGTGGTGCGCATCATGTCTGCCAGTTCCAGTGCGGGCTCTCCGAAAAAGTGCTCGGCCCCCTCACGTTCCATGACCAGCAGGTTGCGCTGCAGGGCACCCAGCGAGGCAGAGGCGATGTTGCCGTATTCCTTGCTGAGCTCGTCGCGGACTTCCTTGTCGCTCATATAGGCCAGCAGCTTGCGGAGGTCCTTCAGGTCCAGGAGGGGCAGGCCGTTATCGTCGGCATATTCGAAGGCAATGGTCAGCACGCCTTCCTGCGCATCAGTCAGCCCCATCAGGCGCGACAGCAGCAGGGGGCCCATTTCGGAAATCGTCGTGCGGACCGGGTGACCCTTTTCCCCGAACAGGTCCCAGAAGATCGTCGGCGCGCCGGCGTATTCATAGTCGGCGAGACCGATTTTCTCGGCCCGCGAGACAAGCTTGGGGTGGAGCGGGTTCTTTTCACTGCCGGGAACGCAGATGCCGGACAGGTCGCCCTTCACATCGGCGCAGAAGACAGGAACGCCAGTATCGGAAAAGCCCTGGGCGAGGATTTGCAGCGTGACGGTCTTGCCGGTACCGGTCGCCCCGGCGACCAGGCCATGCCGGTTTGAGATCTTCAGCAGCAATTCCTGCGCGACATCCGGATTACCGGTGCCGTCTGCGTCTGCGCCGCCGATGAAAATGGACTCGGTCATGGGTGCCCCACCTCTTCAGTTCCTGCCGGAACGCTAGAGAATTCACCGGATTCGGCAAGGGCCGGGGTGCAATGCCGCCTGCCGCCGGATGGCGCCTGCCGCCGCTTGACGCGGGGCAGGGCTGGCGCCACGCTGGCCGTCAGGCTGAAGGGGGAACCGGAAATGAGCCGTGCCGCCACGACTGGAATCTGGATCATCGCGACCGGTGTGATCATCGCGTTCCTGTACTGGATGCGCGCCATCCTGGCGCCTTTTGCCTTGGCCGTGTTCCTGTTCCTGACCATCGAGGGCTTTGCCACGATGATCGACAACTGGTCGCGCGTCATGAAGATCGGCCATGCGCGTATCATCGCGATCCTGCTGGTGCTTGGAGGCTTCATCGGCTTCATCGGGCTGATGGCCAACGGCATCGCCGAGTTCGGCCGGGACGCGGGGGAGTATGAGACCAAGATCAACGGCCTGATCCGCGATGGTTATGCCTTGGTGCATATGACTGGCGCACCGACACTGCAGGAGCTGCTCTTCAACGAGACCGGTCAGCGTTTCTTTGCCACGATCGCCAATGCGACAGGGGACCTGTCAGGCGATGTCATGTTGATCCTGATTTATGTGGCGTTCCTGTTTATCGCCCAGTCCGGCTGGACCCGGAAGCTGGACAATATATTCCCGGAATTCGAGGCGCGCGCTAAAGTGAGGGAAGTGGGGGATGAGGCTCGCCGCGGGATCGAGAGCTATCTCTGGACCCAAACGGTGATTTCCGCCCTGATCACGGTGCTGACCTATGGCTCCCTGCTGGCGCTGGGCGTGAAGAACGCATTGTTCCTGTCGGCGCTTATTTTCGTGCTCAACTATATTCCGACGGTGGGGTCGATCGTAGCAGCGCTGGTGCCGCCTTTGTTTGCGCTGGTGCAGCCGAGCATGCCGGCCTGGGTGCCGGGCATGCCGTCGCAGGATACCTATATCTATGCGGGCATTGTCTTTGCGACGGTCAGTTTCTGGCAGTTTTCGATCGGAAATTTCATTCAGCCGCGAATGATGGGCGAATCACTCAACCTCTCATCGCTGGTTGTTCTCATCTCACTGGCGATCTGGGGGGTGATCTGGGGCATTCCCGGCATGTTCCTGTCGGCGCCGCTGACGGTTTTGATGATGGTCATGTTTGCCCAGTCCGATGCGACGCGCTGGATTGCCATTCTTTTGTCCGCAGATGGTAATCCGCAGGGCAAAGCCGGGCCTCAGGAGGAGCGAGTTGCAGCTGCCGCTGCACAAGAAGGTGGAGCGTAAGCCCAATTCATGGCAGTCCACAGCCATACCGCGATTTGAATGACTTAGGCCGTCAGCATTTCAGGAAATTTATACGTGAACTGAAACGCCGATCTTGCGAATTTTTTATTCGATACGAAATATGAAATCAGGCCTCCGCGTGCGTCCCCCCACCCAGCCTGCGGATCAAGGCCTGTAGGGCCCGCCGGACACGTCCCCGTCTGGCGGGCCCGCTTATTTCGGGAAGAGTGTTCTTTTTTCGCCAGCGCAACACGCAGGTTTCATTTGAAACGGCCTTGTTGAAGGAATAGGTGACGCGCGTTAGACCGGAAAAACACCAAATCCTTCCTCCGCGTGAGTCTCTTCCATGAACAATCAGACTTTTGCCGCCGATCCGCTCGATCAGGTGCTGACCCAGGTTCAACTGGAATCCGGCAATGAAGACCTGAGTGGCCTTGAACCGGCCGATGTCGATGCGCTTGCCCGTGAATTGTGGGAATGGGCGTCGGAATTGCCAGCGGGCGAGCAGGATGTGCGCGTGCTGGTGGAGGCCGAGGGAGCCTCAGGTCGCCTGAGCCGTAGCGTGCTGGAGGCTGCCGGGCCGGACATGCCGTTCCTTGTCGACTCCCTGCTGGGGGAGTGCGCGGATCAGGGCTTCGAGGTCCGCACGCTGTTCCACCCGGTCGTACGCATGGCGGATGGACGCATGATTTCCGTGATCCAGATTCACCTGCCGCGCCTGACAGAGCGGGAGGCAGAGCGCCTGCTGGCAGGCGCACGCCAGACGCTGCAGGACACAGCGCAGGTCGTCACCGACTTCAAACCCATGAAGGAGCGCATGCGTGAGGAAATTCGCGGCCTCTCCCTTCTGGAAGAGCCGAGGCATGCCGACACGCACGAAGCGGTCGCCTTCCTGGAATGGCTGACCAAGAATCACTTTGTTTTCCTGGGTTGCCGCGAATACCGGTTCGAGACCGATGTCGAAGGCCGTGTTCTGCCGGAAGAGCCGATCATGATCGAAGGCAGCAATCTCGGTCTGCTGCGCGACGAAGACCTGAACGTCCTGTCGCGCGATGCCGAGCCGCTGGTGCTGACGCCAGAGATCGGGGAACTCCTGGAAGAGCCGTTCCCGCTGATCGTGGCAAAATCGACATTGATCAGCCGCGTCCATCGCCGCGTGGCTTGCGATTATATCGGCGTGAAGAAGTATGACGCGCAGGGCCGTGTGAACGGTGAGGTGCGCTTCCTGGGGCTGTTCACGGCCGAAGCCTATGATGAGACAGCGCGCTCCATTCCGTTTATCCGCCGCCGTGTTCTGAAGGTGATTGCGTCTTCCGGTGCGACCCCTGGCGGGCACACGGAAAAGGCGATTTCCAATCTGCTGGAAACCTGGCCGCGTGATGAGCTGTTCCAGACCAGTTCGAAAACGCTCAGCCCGATGATCATGGGGGCGTTGCACCTGATCGGGCGCCCGCGCACCCGTCTGTTCCTGCGCCGCGACCAGTTTGACCGGTTCGTTTC
Organism: Rhodobacterales bacterium; assembly: GCA_014763715.1. Lineage (GTDB taxonomy): Bacteria > Pseudomonadota > Alphaproteobacteria > Caulobacterales > Hyphomonadaceae > Hyphomonas. The sequence goes on from JACXUV010000027.1 coordinate 27,123, forward strand.
CGCCATCGTGTATGTCCTGCGTGAAGCGTATGACACGACCCTTCGTGAACGGATCACGGAAGCCTTGCTGCAGGCCTATAATGGCAAGCTCACCCGCTTCCAGCCTTACTTCGACACCGGTCCGTTGGCGCGCGTTCACTTCCAGATCGCGATCGACCGCAACCATCCTGAACCGGATGTCGCTGAGCTGGAGGCCGAGATCACCCGGCTTGCCCGTACCTGGGACCAGGCGCTGCGTGACGCGATGATGCAGGCGGATTTCAACGCCATGGACGGGGAAGGGGCCCGCACCTTCATCGGCGCTTTCAATGCGGCATACCGTGAAGCTTTCTCGCCTGAGGAAGCCATGCGCGATGTGGAGATGATGGCAAGGCTTGCTGCGGATACGCCTGTCGTGGCCCGTGCCTATCGCGGCGTGGATGAAGATGCTGACAAGATCCGGGTCAAGATCTATTCCCGCAACGGGTCGATCCCGCTGTCACGCTGCGTGCCTGTGTTCGAGAAAATGGGCCTCTTCGCGGCCTTCGAGACGGGCTATCCCATCCGCCCCACAGAAAAGCCCGTGCCGGACGCGCCGGATGTCTATTGGGTGCATGACTTGTCGATGCGCTCCGAGAATGGCGCGCCGATTGATCTGACGCTGGTTGCCCACCGTCTGGAAGAGACATTCGTTGCCGTTTGGGGCGGCATTGCGGAGAATGACGGGTTCAACCGTCTTGTCCTTGAGGCTGGGGCAACCTGGCGCGAGGCGGCATTGGTGCGCACACTGTGCGCCTATCGCCGCCAGACGGGCATGGACCAGCCGCAGGATGTTCAGGAAGCGGCCCTGGCGCGCTATCCGGCAATGACACGGCTGCTGATTGACCTGTTCGCCAGCCGGTTCGACCCATCAAAGGATCTGTCGCTGCGCCAGCGCGAAGCGGCCGGACGGGAGATCTGCGACGCTTTCGAAGCAGGCCTGCGCGATGTCTCAGCCCTTGCGGATGACCAGGTGCTGCGACGCCTGTCGGATCTGATCCTTGGTGTGCAGCGGACGAACTTCTATCAATTGGCGGCAGATGGCCGTCCGCATAGTTTCATCAGCCTGAAGATTGCCAGCCGCCTGCTGCGCGACCTGCCGGAGCCGAAGCCGTTCCGCGAAATCTTCATGTCCAGTCCGAAAGTGGAAGGTGTTCACCTCCGCTTCGGGCCGGTCGCGCGGGGCGGTCTGCGCTGGTCTGACCGGGCAGCGGACTACCGCACCGAAGTGCTGGGCCTTGTGAAGGCGCAACAGGTGAAGAATGCCGTGATCGTCCCGGTCGGTTCGAAAGGCGGTTTTTATCCGAAACAACTGCCGGACCGGTCGGACCGGAACGCATGGTTCGAGGGCGGACGGGATGCCTACAAGGAATTCATCACGGCGCTGCTGGACCTGACCGACAATCTTGCCGACGGCAAGGTCGTGGCCCCGTCTGATGTAGTTGTCTGGGATGGGGAAGACCCTTATCTCGTCGTTGCGGCGGACAAGGGCACGGCGACATTCTCCGACACTGCGAACGCCATTAGTCTCGCAAAGGGGCACTGGCTGGGCGATGCCTTCGCTTCCGGCGGCTCGGCAGGTTACGACCATAAGAAAATGGGCATCACCGCGCGTGGCGCATGGGAAGCGGTCAAGCGCCACTTCCGCGAAATGGGCCGGGACATCCAGACCGAGCCATTCACGGTGATCGGCGTTGGCGACATGAGCGGCGATGTGTTCGGAAACGGCATGCTGCTCTCGCCGGAGATCCGTCTCGTGGCGGCATTCAACCACATGCACGTCTTTGTCGATCCGAACCCCGGCGACTCGAAGAAGAATCTGGCAGAGCGCCAGCGCCTGTTCGACCTGCCGCAATCGACCTGGGCAGACTATGACACCAGCCTGATCTCTAAGGGCGGCGGTGTGTTCGCGCGCTCGGCCAAATCGATTGAGCTGAGCGACGAGATCAAGGCGCTCACCGGCTTGAATGCCGAAGCGGTCACACCGGACCAGTTGATCCATGCCCTGCTGAAAGCGCAGGCAGACCTTCTGTGGTTTGGCGGTATCGGTACCTATGTGAAGGCGGACGGGGAAACCAATGCCGAAGTGGGTGACCGGGCAAATGACACCATCCGCGTTGGCGCGCACCAACTGCGTGTGAAAGTGGTTGGCGAGGGGGCGAACCTTGGTGTGACCCAGGCGGCACGGGTTGAGTTCGCACTGTCCGGCGGCCGCATCAACACGGACGCAATCGACAACTCTGCCGGTGTCGACTCCTCCGACCACGAAGTGAACATCAAGATCCTCGCGGCGGATGCCATCCGTCTCGGCAATCTGAAGGCCGCCGACCGGAACGCCTTGCTGGCTGAGATGACGGATGATGTCGCCGCGCATGTGCTGCGGCACAATTACGACCAGACGGCGGCACTGACTCTGGCGGAGGCCACGGCGAAACAGGATCATGAGGCACTTGAGCGCCTGATGGGGCATCTGGAAGGCCGGGGTGTCCTGAACCGCGCGCTGGAAGGCTTGCCGGATGCCGGGCACATGAAGGTGCGGGAAGATCAGGGGCAGGGGCTCACCCGTCCGGAGCTCGCCGTGCTGCTGGCCTGGTCGAAGATCACTCTGTTTGACGACCTTGTGGCGTCAGACCTGCCTGACGACCCGTATTTCGAGCGTGTGCTGAAAGATTACTTCCCGAGCCCGATCGACACTTATGACGAGGCAATGGATGCCCACCGCCTGAAGCGGGAGATTATTGCAACGGTTCTGGCCAACCGGTCACTCGATATGGGGGGGGTGATGCCTGTCTTCCGCCTGCGCGAGATGACCGACACGACGGATGCCGCTGCGCTGGTGCGCGGCCTGGAGGCGGCGCGCGTGGTGCTGGACTTTGATGGCTTCCAGCGTGAAGTCGACGCCCTCGACAATATCGTGCATGCCGATGTACAGACCGACCTGCGGCTTCTGGCAGCGCAGGCGATGAGCGGGGCAGCCGCCTGGTTCGTCACGGCCATGCCAAAGGGCACACTGACGGAGCTGATTGAGGCGACGCAGGGACCGCTCAATGAATACAAGGCTGCATTGGCCGGTATCCACACGCACTTCCCTGCTTCGCAGATCGAGCGGTCCACCCGGTCGCTGATCCGCCGCGGTGCGCCGGAGGAACTGGCACGCTGGGCTTCGGCGATGGGCCTGTTTGCGCAGGGGCTGGTGGTCGTCGATCTGGCGCGCAGCACCGGTCAGAATGTGACGGTCGCAGGGGAGTGCTTCTTCCAGATCGGAGAGGCCTTGCGGCTGGATCGCCTGCGCGTGTCCGCCATGGACGGTCTTGCGAAAGCCGGTTTCTGGGATCGTGTCGCTGGGCGCCGCCTGATCGTGGAACTGGTTCAGACTCAGGCCGATGCCGCAAGGGACGCGCTGGCGATCGGTGGGGCTGGCCCGTGGCTTGCGCGGCACCAGGATGGACGCCGCGACTTGCTGGCGACCCTGTCGGAGCTCGGCAAGGAAAAGGCGTGGAGCTTTGCGAAATTCGCGCTGGCCGCCGACGCCGTGCGCCACTTCATGAAGCGCTAGAAACAGGCAGTGTCAAAAAGAAATGCCCCGCACCGGAGATCACCGGTGCGGGGCTTTTTTTCATTAGTCTTCGGAGAAGAGGGCTTTCACGTCGTCGGCCGTGCTTGCCTTGAGGGCGCTGCACAGTTCGCCGCGTTCGACGCCCTGCGCGAGGGAACGCTCATAGCCGGGGATCAGGTCGGCCTGGCTTTCGAAGAAGGCCTTGGCATCCGCCACGTCCTCGGCGGTGCAGAAATTGCCCGCGACACCGGCGGTCTGAGGTTTCCGGATCGACGGGATCTTCGCAACGATGTTCGCGAAATTGTCTTTCACCATCGGCCAGATGACCGGCTGTGCCTTGGAATTGGCAAGCGCGCTACGGTAGATCGTGTAAAGCTCGTTTCCGGAGATCTCGTCGCTGAACGAAAGCTTGAACAGGTCCGTCAGGATCTCTTCGGAGCCGTTGCCGGAAATAGCTGACAGGATGGTTGCCCGTTCTGTCTGGTTCTCGGACGTGCGGACATAGGCGATGGCAGCGTCATAGAAGTCCCGTCCACTGTCCTCGATGCCCACTGCGACGGCGGTATAGAGGTCCTCTGCCGGCAGGGCCGCCGGATCAGCTTCCTGCCCGATGCCGAGATAGGCTTTGGCGCGCGAGGCAATGTCCTTGCGGTCTTCTGCGCGGTTGCCATTCTCCAGAAGCAGGTTCCAGAGCCTTGGGGCAAGCAATTGCTCGGATGTGGACAGGGCAGTGGCCGGGCGTTCGGAGATGTATTCCCCGACCGGGCCGTAATTAGCCTCGACCCAGTCGGCCAGCTTCGCCTTGCCGTCATCATCCAGCATGCTTTTCAGGGTACCGATCATGTCCATGGAGCTGTAGACCGCCGCGGCAGAGCCACCGGTTGCGGCTTCCAGACCATCCAGCACATCAGCGGCGCTGACTTTCCCGGCGCTGAAACCGGCATTGACGGAGTCGGTCAGCATCATCTGTTCGGCCGGGCTCAGCGACGCATAGTTCGTCCGCAGGGCTGCGGCATTGTCCGCATCGGTGACGAAACGCCAGTAACCGGCGCCGCCAGCATTCGGCATCACCCAGTCCGGGCAATGGTCCAGTGCAATCGTGCTGGTCTTGTCGGTCAGCATCTGGCGCACGACATGGTCGCCGGACGCATCATGCACGCGCGCCGCGAACGGCACTTCCCATGTCTGGGCTTCGGTGTCGATGGTGGAGCCGAGCGGTGCGTAACGGCTCTGTGTAACTGTCAGTTCACCGCCGGTCTCTGCCGTGCAGCTGACCTGAACATCCAGGAAGGGGATGCCGGGCTGGGCAATGAAGGATGTGAAGGAGGAGACGACATCCGGCTGGCCGGATCCGTCGGCCAGGCTTTGCATGAAGTCTTCAGCTGTGGCCACGCCATCTTCGAAGCGGCGCATGTGCAGGCGCATACCATCCCGGAAAGCGTCTTCGCCGAGATAGGTCTCGAACATGTTCAGCACGCTACCACCCTTGCGGTAGGTGATGGAGTCGAACGCGTCGTTGATGTCGCCATTGGTCAGGATCGGGTTGCGGATCTGACGGGTCGAGGCAAGGCTGTCGGTCGGCATTGCGGTGAGGCTCGACATGATCGGGGCGAGGTTCCACTCGCCTTCCGGGTCGATGCCGTTCATCGTCTTGGAGCTGATCCAGGTGGCGAAGGCCTCGTTCAGCCAGATATCGTTCCACCAGGCCGGGGTGACGAGGTTGCCGAACCATTGGTGGCCCAGTTCGTGGGCGTGGGTGTTGAAGATGGCACGGCGGCGCTCCAGCGAGGTGCGGTCATCGATCAGCAGGGCCGCTTCACGATAGACGATGGCGCCGGCATTCTCCATGGCGCCATAGGCGAAGTCCGCTGCGGCGATCAGGTCGAGTTTTCCATAGGGGTACGGATAGTCGAAATAGGCTTCCTGCCATTCGACCATCTCGTCGGTGACGTCGAGCGCGGTGGCCAGTTTCTCGCCCTTGCCGGCGGTTGCAAAGCCGCGCAGCGGAACCGGCTCGGCGCGTACGGCCGTTGCCGGGATGGGGTCTGCTTCCACCTTGTCATACGGGCCGACCATCAGCGCGACGAGGTAGGACTGGATTGGCCGGGTCGTCGCGAAATGGTGGCGCACCATGCCATTGTCCAGCGCTTCGGCATTGGTCTCGGCGCCATTGGCGGCCACTTCCATGCCTTCAGGCGCCGTAACAGTCAGCGTGTAAGGTGTCTTGAAGCGCGGTTCGTCGAAGGAAGGGAACATGCGCCGGGCGTCGATCGCTTCCATCTGCGTGACGAGATAGGGGCGCTCTGCCTGCTCGACCTTGTAGAGGCCGGCCAGATTGAGATCGTAGGGTGCTTCATACTCAAGCACGAGCGTGACCTTGCCGGCCGGGACGGGCGCAGCGAAATCGATCCGCGAAACCCCGTCGGCGGCTTCATCGCCGGTGAAGGTCGCGGCGATCTCCATGCCGTCCGGCAGAACGGCTTTCACCGAGGAGACGACCGGGCCCAGCGCGTGCAGCCAGATGCGGGCGTGAGGATTTTCCAGTTCCAGGTCGATTTCTTCATATCCGGTGAAGCTCGCCGCGTTCGGGTCCGTCACCAGGTCCAGCCGGTAGGCTGTCGGGCGGACACCGGTCGGCAGCTGGCCGGTCGGCGCTTCAGCCTGCAATACGGGTGCCTGTGTAGCTGTTGCAGCAGTTTCAACAGAAGTCGCCGCTGTTTCAGTTGGCGTGCTGCATGCGGACAGAAGAACAAAGGAGGCAACGCCCGAGAGAAGGGCGGTAGCAAATCTGGAAGTCATGGGAGCTCTCTTTGGTGAATATTCTGGCCCTTTTTGAACCATAGCTTTGTCCGTTCGGATAGACGTTCTTTACTCCTGTGGATTAAATCTGGTCTGCAGACTCCCCGGGGGCTCGCCTGCCGATGATCCGACTTTACAATTGGTGCCTTGATCCGGCCGGACGGCTGGTACGTCTCTGCCTCGCCGAGAAGGGGCTGGGCTTTGAGTCCGTGAATTCTTCACCCTGGGCGCCGCATCCGGATCTCAAGCTGCTGGGCCCTGGGGCCGTGGCGCCTGCCCTCCTGCAGGAAGGGGCAGCCGGGCGGATCGTGGCCATCGGAACGCGCGCGATCTGCGAATATCTTGAGGAATCGGTGGAAGGCCAGCATCTCTTGCCCCTGCATCCCAGCCAGCGCGCCGAGGCGCGGCGCCTGTGGGCCTGGGTGGAGGAGGGCTTTGAGGAGGTCACCGACAAGCTGCTGACAGAGCGGGTGATGCAGTGGGTCCGCCGCGACCGCCAGCCGGATTCCGAGAAGCTCCGCCGGGGCGCGCATACGCTGCGCGGGCGGCTCACCTTCCTGAATGCACTGGTCGAGACCCATGGCTTCATTGCCGGACGGGACATGACCCTGGCAGACCTCGCTGCTGCAGCGCACCTGTCGGCCTGCGATTATTTCGGCGACATCGAATGGGAAGCCGTGCCGGATCTTCGCACCTGGTATGCGCGGATAAAATCCCGGCCAAGCTTTCGCCCTCTGCTTGCAGACCGGCTGGACGCCGTGCGACCTTCGCCGCACTATGCCGATCTGGATTTTTAAGGGGAGTTCCACTTTGCTGATTTTATTCCGCCGGTTGGCCGTCGCGGCCTGCCTGGCTTTTTCTGCGCCCGCCCTTGTGACTGCGTCTGCGCAGTCCAGTGACAAAGCATCTGCCGAACTCGACAAGGTCGGCCAGTGGATGGAGTATATCAAACCCATCTCGAATGCCCTGTTCGATGTCATGGCGCCCATTCAGGACGCAGATGGCATTCTGCTGGAATATGTGAATGGAACCATGGACTATGAAGAGGCGCGGGCCGGGATTGCAAACGCCAAGGAACGCGTCCTTCTGATTGGCGACGATCTTCGCAAGCAGGTCGAGGCTATCCCACCGTTCCCGGATCTGGAACTGGTGGACAATCCCCGCATCGCAGGCAGTACAGATAGCCTCCTGATCATGATCGATACGCTTGAAGATACCACCATCAGCCAGATCGATGTCTATGCGTCGGCCCTGGAGGGGGATGAAGATGCCGTCGAGATGCTTCAGGTACTGGGCTATGATCAGGCGATTGCCAGCATCCAGATTTCCAATCAGATCATTACGGCAGATATCGAGTCGATTGCGCAACTCAGGCACCCGCAACGTGCCGTTCTGAGCGCGGCGCGTGCCAGCAATGAGACCGTGATCCATATTCTCAGGTTCGAGAAAGGTCGCCAGGTCGGTGCATCGGAAAAGGCGCAGGCCGCCGTACTTTCCGCCGCACGGGACAAGGTCCGCGAGATCCGTGGGATCGTGCAGAGCGGCAAAAGCGATCAGGAATATATGCGTGGCCGGATGAACACGGCGCGGCTGGTTTCTTCCGGGGCAGACCGGGTGCTCATGGGACGCATCGGTGCGATGATGGGCGAGTACAAGAAAGCCTGGCCGGTCGAACTGGAGATCGCCGGTCTCTGGGACGGACTTCTGGATTATTATTCCAGCATCGGCCCGGAGGAAGATACGTCCATTGTCTATGAAAATACGTTTGAACAGGTCGCCGTGCTTGAAGACCAGCGCCAGGCCCTTCTGTTCGAGCGTGTGGCCATGCTGAAACAGTAATGGCCAGCGCGTCCGACCTTGTCAGGCAGCAGGCCCGTGCGCTTGGGTTTGACGCGGTCGGCATTGCGCGGGCGGATGAGGCGTGGGCGGCGGCGGAGCGGCTGGAGGCTTTCGTCGCGGCCGGCCGGCACGGCACGATGGAGTGGATGGAGACCACGCTGGAGCGGCGGCGCACGCCCACCTCCATGTGGGCCGGTGCGAAGTCTGCTGTCACGGTCGCGCTGAATTATGGGCCGGACCATGACCCGATGGAGACGCTGAAGCAGCGCGAGGCGGGCAACATTTCCGTCTATGCGCGGGGCAGGGACTATCACGACACGCTGAAGTCCCGCCTGAAACAGCTGGCGCGGGAGTTCGTCGCGAAGACCGGCGCGGAGGTGAAAGTCTTCGTCGATACCGCGCCGCTGATGGAAAAGCCGCTGGCGGCAAAGGCCGGGCTCGGCTGGCAGGGCAAGCATACGAACCTTGTCAGCCGGGAGCTGGGCTCCTGGTTCTTCCTCGGTGTGATGCTGACCGATGCGGAGCTGGTGCCGGATGCTCCCGAGACAGATCATTGCGGCAGCTGCCGGAACTGTCTCGATGCCTGCCCGACCGGGGCATTCCCGGCGCCATACCAGATCGATGCGCGCCGGTGCATTTCCTATCTCACCATCGAGAACAAGGGCCCGATCCCGGAAGAGTTCCGCGCCGCGATGGGCAACCGGATCTATGGCTGCGACGATTGCCTGGCTGTCTGCCCGTGGAACAAGTTCGCGCGCGCGGCCAGTGAGGCGGCGTTCCATGCGCGGGCCGAGCTGAAGCTGCCGGGACTGGACGAGCTGGCGGCGCTGGACGATGCGGCCTTCCGGGAAGTCTTCTCCGGTTCTCCCATCAAGCGGATCGGGCGGGACCGCTTTGTCCGCAATGTCTGCATCGCGATAGGGAACTCTGGTGGGAGCTCTGGCGCGGGCCGGTTCGTTCCGCTGCTGGAGGATCTTGTACAGGATGACTCAGCCCTGGTGCGCGGGGCGGCTGTCTGGGCCCTCTTGCAACTTGATCCGGAGCGGTTCTCTCTGTCGCGCGCGCAGAATGCGCCGGGGGAAACGGACCCCGATGTGCTGAGGGAATGGAACAGAGGCGGATGAAGAAGATCCCGCGGACAAGGTCGCAAGACCGCAGCCTGATGACCTGTGTGGGCTGGGTGTTCAAATTCCTGCTTGGCCTGTTTGTGGGCGTGCATGTCTATGGGCTGGTGCTGAAGGCGGCGCCGGTCCCGGGGACGGTGCTGATGGCCCAGCGCGCGCTGGAGGGGGAAACCATCCGGCGGCAGATGGTGTCGATCGACGATATCTCCCCCAATCTGGTTCTGGCCGTGATCGCGGCGGAGGATACGCGCTTCTGCCAGCATAGCGGCGTGGACCGGGATGCGATCGAACAGGCGATCAGCGATTACAAGCAGGGCAAGGGCCTGCGCGGCGCCTCCACGATTACCCAGCAGACGGCGAAGAATGTCTTCCTGTGGAATGGCGGCGGCTTTGCCCGCAAGGCGGTGGAGGCCTGGTTCGCAACCTTCATTGACGGCATGTGGGGCAAGCGCCGGGTGATGGAAGCCTATCTGAACGTGGCCGAATGGGGCGACGGGATTTTCGGGGCAGAGGCCGCCGCGCAGGCGCGCTTTGGAAAGTCTGCCGCCGACCTGACGGAACGCGAAGCGGCGCTTCTGGCGGCGGTGCTGCCCAGTCCGAACAAGTGGCGGCTCGATCCGCCGGGGCCTTATGTCTCGCAGCGCGCTGGAACGCTACAGGCGCGGATGCGGGTCGTCCGTTCCGAAGGGCTGGCGGCCTGTGTGCTGGACGAACAGGCCGCGCGCCGCAAGCCGGCCGGGCCGAAACCGTCTGCTCCCAAACCATCCGCGTCGGAAGGCGTGCGCCCGGAAACACCTGCCGCCCGGCCGGACCTGCCAGAGCTGCCGCCGGTTCCGGAGGAGGGGCCAGAATCTCTTGCTGAAGCCCTTCCTGAAGTTCTGCCGGAAGATGAGGCCGAGACCGAGGCACCGGACGATTTCGACAGTTTCCTTCAGGACGCGCAGGACCGGTTCCAGGAAGGGGGGGCCGCGCCCGAACCCGATACCCCTGAGACGGATGCGCCGCCTGCGGACGAGGCGGGTCCGACCGACCTGCGCCCCCGCACGCTGGACCCCGGCGACAGCCCGGAATAACCGCCAGCACATGCGGCGCCCGTGAAGGCGCTTGGTGGGGGCTGGTTTTCGGGGGCAGGTTCGGGGTTACGAGTCCGGCAGGGGCAGGCGTAAGCCCCTCTCCCTTGGGAGAGGGGGTGGGGTGAGGG
>JACXUV010000126.1 GCA_014763715.1 Rhodobacterales bacterium
ATTTTACCTCCATAGGTTTGATAAAATACCAAGATGAATTTGTCATCTTGTTTTGTTTAAAAATTTTACTTTGCACTCTCATATCTCTCTCCATATTTCCAACTCTTCCCAATTTTGTACAAACCCCATCGCTTTTCTATCAACATTTGGATATTTATTTAAAAGGCTTTTTAGCTCTGATTTAAAATCAAACTCTTCATCATCAATCGATGTAAAAATAAATTGAATCATGCTAAGTACAAAGAAAAGTTTTTTATTATCGAGTGATTGAAATATCTTTTGATTTTTGGGAATCATTGGCTCAATGGCTAAAATCTTATTCCAAAGTCTGCTATGATGAGCACAAATATTTCTTATATATGTAAGTGTATGAAGCCATCTTTGAAATACAAAAGGTTTGATTTTTAGCTCTTTTACTATTTGGCTTCTGTATGACTCTTTGAGATTGGCAAATATTTTTGAAAGTGTGTTAAAAGATACTATCTCCACCATCGCCCAAACGGGTAAATACTCTTCATTGTATTTATCATAAAACTCTTTTACAAAAATCTCTTTTGATCTTGTTGTTTCTGTTTTTATAGATTTCAATAGATCGGTATGTTTTGATACATCATGAAAAATCTCTTTATCTGCATATCCAAATACACCTCTATTTTTTGAAATACTAAACGATATTTGAGTTCGTATATAAACTTCTATTTTTTCAATTGCATAAAAAATCAAATACCTAAGCTCTTTATCAAAATAGTAAAGTTGCAAAACATTTTCAAAAGTAGTTTCATTTTTAAAACTATCTTTTTGTTCAAAAAATGGATAAAAATAGGCACTTAGTCTATAATAATTTAAATGAGAGAGTTTTTTGATAGCAAAATCAAAATTTGAAATGATTAAATTTCTACTTTGTAAAAGTTTTGCTTGTTCTTCGTAAGAGAGATGATTTTTGGTAAATTGGAGTTTCATAAGAAAACCTCCCCGATTTGCACATTGCAAAGAGGTGGAGGAGGTGTGTTGCCAAAATTATAATACATAAACCCTTTAAAACTTCTGATACTCACACCTTAACCCTCACTTCTCCCGTTAATAACTTTTGCATAAGTGCTTTTTTTTG
>JACXUV010000088.1 GCA_014763715.1 Rhodobacterales bacterium
GCGGGAGGGGCTCTACCGGGTCCAGACCCCGCAGGCTTTCCGCCTCTCCACGATCCGCGCCGCCCTTGAGGCTCCGGGCTCCTTCGTTGACGACCTTGAGGCGGTTGAAGCGGCCGGGGCGCGCGTCACCCTCGTTCCCGGCGATGCCCGGCTCCACAAGATCACCTATGCAGAGGATTTCGACCTCGTGGCCAGACTGCTCACCCCCGCCCTGCCCGTGCCGCGCGTTGGCAAGGGCTTCGACGTCCACGCTTTCGAGCCGGGCGATCATGTGACGCTCTGCGGCGTGAAGATCCCCCACACGGCCAAGCTGAAAGGCCATTCCGATGCCGATGCCGCCTGGCACGCCCTGACGGATGCCATTCTCGGCGCGGTCGCCCTCGGCGATATCGGCGATCATTTCCCGCCATCGGACCCGCAATGGAAAGACGCCGACAGCGGCCTCTTCCTGAAACATGCGCAAAAGCTGGCTGAAGACGCAGGCTACATGCTGGCCAGCTGTGACATCACGGTGATCTGCGAAGCCCCGAAGGTGAAGCCGCACCGCGAAGCCATGCGCGCCCGCACGGCCGCGCTGCTGGACCTGCCGCTCAATGCCGTCAGCGTGAAGGCAACGACGACCGAAAGCCTCGGCTTCACCGGCCGCCGGGAAGGCATCGCGGCAGAAGCGGTGGCCGTGCTGGCACCAAAAGTCTGACCCGCCGCGACGGGAAGGCTTCACCGCCTGCCAATCAGCGCCTAACGTTGCACCCATGTTTCCAGAGCGTCTCCGTAACCTCGCCATGCTGATCCTCGACGACGCCGAACAGGCGCGCCTGCGGATCTGCACGGCGGAAAGCTGCACCGGCGGCCTCGTCGCTGCCCTATTCACCGACATTCCCGGCTCGTCGACCGTTTTCGAGCGCGGCTTCGTCACCTACTCCAATCGCGCCAAGGAAGAGATGCTCGGCGTCCCCGGGGACGTGCTGGCAGACTATGGCGCCGTCTCCGAACCTGTCGCGCGCATGATGGCCGAAGGCGCGCTGGAAGCGAGCCGCGCCAATATCGCCGTCGCGATCACCGGCGTTGCCGGCCCCGGCGGCGGCACGCGCATGAAGCCCGTCGGCACGGTCCACGTCGCCTGCGCCCGCGAGAACCGCGCGGTTGTGCATGAATTGCTGCAGGTGGGAGAGATCGGCCGGACAGAGGTGCGCATGGCGGCCGTCGAGTGCGCGCTTAAACTGATCCAGCTCCAGATGAGCTAGACGCCCGGCACGACAGACGGCGGCCCGGCAAAGCGGCGGCGGCCTTCTTCCAGGAAAGCGTTCAGGATCCGGTCCACGGCCACATCATGGTTTGCTGCGGCCAGCATGCCGATGAACGGGTTCCTGAAGTCATAGTCGATGTCGAGCCGGACATCCGTGCCCCGGTCCTGCGGCGTGATCCTCCACTCGGCCCGCAGGCGGCGGAACGGGCCCTTCACCAGGGACGCGATCACGGTGCCCGCCGACGGGTCTTTCGTGACACGGGTCGAGAAGCGCTCCGTAAAGCCCTTGAAGCCGATCACGGCCTCGCCGAGGCAGGAGGACCGGATGTCATCCAGCGCCGCCTCTTCCGAGACGCGCATGGCCGTGATCCATTTGATGAAGTCCGGATAGCGCCGGATGTCCGACACAAGGTCGAAGCACTGCTCTGGCGTGTAGGGCAGCCGGACGGACTTGGTGAATTGCGCCATGCGCTCAGGCAGGCTTGCCGGCGTTCAGGGCCTCACGCGCAGCTTTCAGCCGGGCGAAGTCTTCCCCCGCATGGTGCGAAGAACGCGTCAGCGGCGTTGCGGAGACCATCAGGAAGCCCTTGGCACGCGCGATCTCTTCGTACGAGCGGAACTCATCCGGCGTGACGAAGCGGTCTACGGCGGCGTGTTTGCGCGTCGGCTGCAGGTATTGGCCGATGGTCAGGAAGTCGACACCGGCGGAACGCATGTCGTCCATCACCTGCATGACCTCCTCCTTCGTTTCGCCGAGGCCGACCATCAGGCCGGACTTGGTGAACTGGTTCGGGTCGCGGTCCTTCACCTTCTGCAGCAGGCGCAGCGAATGGAAGTAGCGCGCGCCGGGCCGGATCGACAGGTAAAGCCGCGGCACGGTTTCGAGATTGTGGTTGAACACGTCCGGCCGTGCGTCGATCACGCGATTTTCCCAGCCATCCTTGCGCAGGAAGTCCGGCGTCAGGATCTCGACCGTCGTGCCGGGCGACGCGGCGCGGATCGCCTCGATCGTGTTCACGAAGTGCATTGCGCCGCCGTCTTCCAGGTCGTCACGGTCCACTGACGTGATCACGACATGCTGCAGGCCCATCTCGGCGACGGCCTCGGCCACGCGGCGCGGCTCGTCCTCATCCACCCGCCCGGGGGTCAGCGGCTTACCGGTGGAAACGTTGCAGAAGCTGCAGGCGCGGGTGCAGATCTCACCTAGGATCATCATCGTCGCGTGCTTCTTGTCCCAGCACTCACCGATATTCGGGCAACCGGCCTCTTCGCAGACGGTAACCAGTCCCCTGGACTTCACGATCTCGCGGGTTTCGGAATAGCCCTTGGACCCCGGCGCCTTGACGCGGATCCATTCCGGCTTGCGCTGAATCGGGCTGTCCGGACGGGACTGCTTTTCCGGGTGCCGCACACGGGGCTTGTCGCCCTTGAAGTCGATGAGGTTTGCCATCGACGGAACATGGCCGCAGCCGCGCCTGAACTCAAGTGAGAGACACTGCAATCTGCTCATGCAAACTTGCATTCTTTGCCGCTCTCTGGCTGCTTGGCGACAAAATGTTACAAACATGTGAGGCGAAACGCCCACGAGGAAGCCAGAGCAATACATGACCACGACACCGATCCCGGCGCCGTTGCCGTATCGTCCCGCGCGCACCCGCACTGATCTTTTCGCCGCCCTGCTGCGTGCTTCGGGCGAATTTGGCCGTAACAAAACAGCCATTTACGACATGGTGGACGGTGAAGAGCGCCTGCTCACCTACAAGGAAGTGATCCGCGGTGCCTTCGGCCTCGGCTCTGCCCTGGCCGCGAAAACCAGGCCCGGAGAATCAGTGGGCATCATGCTGCCCACCGGCGCCGGTGCGGTGATCGGATTCTACGCCCTCTCCGCCTACAATCGCGTTCCATCGATGCTGAATTTCACGGCCGGATCGCGGAACCTGAAGGCCGCCATGCGCGCTGCCGAGATCACCAAGATCGTCACGGCCCGCAAATTCATCGAGCTCGCCGGCCTCGAAGCCCTGGAGAAAGACCTCTCCCGCGCGGCCGAGATCATCTATCTCGAAGACGTCCGCGAGAACCTCTCCCTCAAGGACAAGCTGGCCGCCGTAATCGGCCCGATGGCCCCCGGCCTGATCCGCCGCAAGGCCCGCTACAAGAGCCCCGGCGTTGTCCTCTTCACCTCCGGAACCGAAGGCGAGCCCAAGGGCGTCGTCCTCAGCCATGAGAACGTCATGGCCAATGTCGAACAGGTCCGCGCGCATATCGGCCTCGACCCGCAGACGGACAAGCTGTTCAACCCGCTGCCGACCTTCCACTGTTTCGGCCTGACGGTCGGCGCCATCCTGCCGTTGATCGCGGGCATCCCGGTCATCTTCCACCCCTCGCCGCTGCAGCCGCGCGAGATCGTCAAGCGCATCCGGGAGACCGGCTCCACGATCCTGCTGGCGACGGACACGTTCATCTCGCAATACGCCCGCGTCGGCGCGGATGGCGACATGGACTCGATCCGCCTCGCCGTGTGCGGCGCCGAACGGGTGAAGGACGAGACCCGCGCCCTGGTGCGCCGCAAGTTCGAGATCGAGATCCTCGAAGGCTATGGCGCCACTGAAGCCTCTCCGGTCGTTGCCGCCAACCAGTGGGAACGCAACAAGCCCGGCACGGTCGGCCTACTGATGGCTGACATGGATTACCGCCTGCTGCCTGTCGACGGCATTCCGGAAGGCGGCCGCCTGCACATCAAGGGCCCCAACATCATGATGGGCTATCTGCGCCCGTCCGCCCCCGGCGTGATCGAAGCGCCTGAAGGCGGCTGGCACGATACCGGCGACGTCGTCGTCATCGACGAGGAAGGCTTCATCCGCATCATGGGCCGCGTGAAGCGCTTTGCGAAGATCGGCGGCGAGATGGTGTCCCTTGCCGTGGTCGAGAACTGCGCCAGCGCCATCTGGCCCGACAATCTCCATGCCGCCGTCGCCATGCCCGACCCGCGCAAGGGCGAGCAGATCATCCTGCTCAGCGACTGCCCGGACTGTACGCGCGATGAAATCCTCGCCTGGGCGCAGAGCCATGGCGTGCCGGAAATCTCCGTGCCCCGCCGTGTCTACCATGTCGACGAGATCCCGGTCCTCGGCACCGGCAAGGTCGACTACGGAACCGTGCAGAAACAGGCCGTGGACCTGGTCGAAGCCTGATCCTGTCCGCGATGACGTTCGCTGCTAGGCGTTCGTCGCGCGGCGGACGGGCATGTGCTTCTTGCCCCAGTCCCGGAGGTTCATGAGGGCGGGGGCCAGCTCCTGCCCCTTCTCTGTCAGCACATAGTCATAGCGCTTGGGCCCGGCAGAATACTGCCGGCGCTCCAGGATGCCTGCCTCGACCAGACGCTTCAGGCGCTCTGCCAGGATGTGCCGCGTCATGCCGCTCGATTCAATGAACTGCTCGAACCGTGACAGGCCGAGGAAACAGTCCCTGAGGATCAGCAGGGTCCAGCGGTCCCCCACAATCGACAGTGTCCGGGCAACGGGACACCAATTATCCGAGAGTTCATTCCATTTCATACTTGCAAGCCTAACCTGATTTGCCTTAGTTCCAAAATGAAACTGATGGAGGATCCGAATGGCCAAGGCACTTGAGTTCTATTTTGACTATATCAGCCCCTATTCGCACATTGCCAATGCAGCTGTGAAGCAACTCAAGGAACGCACTGGCGCCGCCGTGGACATCCGCCCCATGTTCCTGGGCGCGGTGATGCAGACCACAGGCAACCGTCCGCCCGGCATGGTGCCCGCCAAGAACACCTACATGCTGGCCGACCTGCAGCGCTGCGCAGCCCGGCAGAGCGTCACCATCCGCATGAACCCGTATTTCCCGCTCGTCAGCACCCGCGACCTGCTGCGCGCCACCATCGGCCTCGCCAGCGATCCAGCAGAGCAGCAACGCTTCATCGACGCCTGCTTCCGCCACATGTGGGAAACACCCGACGCCCTGAAGCCTGACGATGACGCCTCCGTCAAAGCCATGTGCGATGCCGAGGGCTTCGACTTTGCCGAAATCCAGCGCCTCGCGGCCGACGACGCGAACAAGGCCGCCATGAAGGAGAATACCGACACCGCGATCGCCCGCGGCGCCTTCGGCTCCCCCACCTTCTTCGTGGGCGACGAAATGTTCTTCGGACACGACCGCCTCGACTACGCCGCCGAGGCCCTGACGGCCTGATCCATTATAGTCCGGTATAGTCATGGGTAGTCATGCATGGTCATGGCGTAGCCGTGTGTGGTCATGCGGTGATCCTTGCCAAATCCTCCACGTGTCATCCCGGAATTTGCGCAGCAAATATCCGGGACCCAGCTCCACCCCGCGCTCGTGCTTCGACTTCGCTCAGCATGAGCGCTC
>JACXUV010000028.1 GCA_014763715.1 Rhodobacterales bacterium
TCGTTGGAGTTCCGGCCCAGCAGGTCAGCGCTGGTAAAGTCCGAATCCTGATTGGTTTTCAGTTTGGACGAACGGTAAGCCGTGATCGAGGTCAGGTCTGCGAAGCCGAGATCATAATCGGCCTGCACGGAGAGACCCGAGTTCTCCAGATCGTTGGTGGAGTCCAGGTTGTTGTAGACTTCATAAGAGAACGGGTCTTCCGGGTTGAGCGCGCCGCCCAGTGCGAAGATCGCATCGCCGGTCATGCCGTTCACGACGTTGGCGACCACACAGCAGGTCTCGTCGATCTTGTCGAAGTCACCGATGATGCGGAAGCTGAGGTCTTCCGTCGGCTCGATCAGCAGCTGGCCGCGCACGCCCCAGCGATTGCGGTCATTGATCTTGGAGCCGGTATTCAGGTCCTTCGCATAGCCGTCGCGGGTGTTGTAGTTGCCGCCCAGGCTGAAGGCGACCTTGTCGGAGATCGGACCAGTAATGTCGCCAGCCACGCGGAACAGGTTGTAATTGCCGACCGTCGCTTCAGCGGATCCGCCCCACTCATATTCCGGTTTCTTGGTGACAACGGAGATCACACCGGCAGAGGCGTTCTTGCCGAACAGGGTCGATTGCGGCCCGCGCAGCACTTCGACGCGCTCGATGTTCGGAAGGTCAGCGATCTGGGCTGCCGAGCGCGAACGGTATACGCCATCGATGAACACGCCGACCGACGGTTCGATACCGGCATTGTTGTCGCCGTTGCCGAAGCCGCGGATGACGAAGTTGGTGTTGGCCGAAGTCTGGAACTGGCCAATGCGCAGCGACGGAACGATCGACTGGAGGTCGTTCAGGTCAACGATCTCGGCTTTCTCGATCACCGAGCTGTCAACGACGGACACGGCCACCGGCACGTCCTGCAGCGTCTGCTCACGCTTGGTTGCGGTGATGGTCACGGTCTGCAGCGTGCGCGAGGACTCCTCGTCGCCAGCTTCCTGAGCATGCGCAGGAACCTGAGCGGCAGCCAGCGCGGTCAGGCCGACGCCGAGACTAAGGACGGCCTTAAGGCCGGCACGGGAATAGGATGTGGATTTAGACACGAGGTCAGCTCCCTTTGGTCATGATTAATTTTTGAAGACTGAGAAGTGTGTGGAGGAAACGGCAGTCTTTGCGATTTTTCGCTCAACCTTGGTATATTTCAGGTTAGCAACCGCAAGATGTTCTCCCGCAAATAGTTGCTGTCGTGGAAAACCGTTGCCGGAAAGACACGAAGAATAAAAGAAACGCCAGCGATCTGGATAGCTGGCAGGCGGTTTTACCCCCATTTCTATTTGGCGGACCAAATATTTTATCCTCTTTACCCGGCGTATTGAGGCAACTCAGGGATCCGTTCCGCGAATCGTCCCACCAAGGGACAGGGGCCGGACTGGCCGCCGGTCACGGCAACCGGGGCATAGGCCCTTTGCCCGCCCAAACGGGCCGATACTTTCCCTTTCAGGCGAAAACGGGCCGACAAGCGCCCTCAGAATTCTCCACCCGGGGGAAAAGCCACTTCTGGAACAGTTATTGCGCAAGGGAGCCTCGAACTGGCCCGTGGGGGCCACCACCATAATTCGGAGTCCCACCCTGTCATGAATGACCGGTCCATCCACCCCAACACCAAAGTCCTGCTGGACGCTTGGCGCCGCATGAATGCGACATCCGCTGATGGCACGTTCGAATCGCCGCGCGTCGAAGACCATCCCGGCATCATCGACCGTCTGTTTGTTCTGGAGAACAAGCGCGACGGTGCCTGGCTGTTCCGCACCGCCGGCGGCTCGCTGACCTCCCTGCTCGGCCGTCCGCTCGTGGACCATGATTTCCTGAACATCTGGACCGGTCCTGACAGGACGATGATGTCCGCCTTCCTGGACGCAGTTCAGCTGGACGGCGCCCCTGGCGTGATCCGCGGCCGCGGCGAAACCCTGACAGGGCAGCGCGTCGAGCTGGAACTCACCATCATGCCGCTCGCCAAGCAGACCGAGCGCCCGGACAGCAACCGCCTGCTCGGCCTTTACCAGACGCTTGGCGGCGAACCCATGCTGAAGGGCCGCCCTGTCTGGCGTCACCGCATCTCCATGCTTGTGCCACCAGACACGCGCGTCAGCGAACCGCGCCTGAAGCTCGTCGCCTCCAACGCCTAGGCGCTGGCCAGTTCCGGAAGTTCCTGCCGCGGCATCAGCGGCTTCTTCAGGATCAGGTCGGCTGCCTTTTCGGCGATCATGATGGTCGGCGCGTTGGTGTTGCCTCCGATCAACGTGGGCATGACGGACGCATCCACAACGCGCAGCCCCTCAGTCCCTTTCACCCGCAATTCGCCATCCAGCGGCTGGGCATCGCTCATGCCCATCGCGACCGTACCGACCGGGTGATAGATCGTCTCGCCCGTGCGGCGGATGAAGGAATCGATGTCCTCATCCGAGACAGCGCCGCTGCCGGGGATTATCTCAGAGCCCGTGAACGGCTTCAGCGCGTCCTGTGCACAGACTTCCCGCACCATTTTCACCGCCTCACGCATGGCGCGGCGGTCTTCTTCCGTCGCCAGGTGGTTCGGATCGATCAGCGGATTCGCAAACGGGTCATTGGACGCCAGGCAGACCGTGCCACGGCTTTCCGGCCGCAGCTGGCAGGCGTGGACCGTATAACCATCCTTCTGCGGATCATGTTTGCCATGATCCATCATGATCGCATTCACCAGGTGGAGCTGGATATCCGGCATCTCAAGCCCGGTGCGTGATTTCAGGAAGGCCCCGGCCTGCAGGAAGTTATCCGCGCCCGGTCCGGTCTGATTGTAGAGATAGCGAAGGCCGACGCCGAGCTTCTTGAAGCCCTTCTGCATTGAATAAGCGGAGATCGGCTGGGTCATTTCATGAATGACCGTAACGTCCAGATGGTCCTGCAGGTTCTGGCCGACTCCCTTGGCGTCAACCACGGCCTTGATGCCCAGCCGGCCGAGATGCTCGGCATTGCCAACGCCCGACAGTTGCAGAAGCTGCGGCGACTGCACCGCACCGGCGCAGACGATCACTTCCCCATCGGCAAAGATCGACTGCGGCAGGCCACCCTTGCCTTCCACCACTTCCACGCCGGTCGCGCGTGTGCCCTCGAACAGGACACGCGTCACACGGCCGGTAGAGATGACGGTCAGATTGTCCCGCACATCCACGATGGGCCGCAGATAGGCATAGGACGCACTCCAGCGTTCGCCCTTGTGAATGGTGCGCTGGTACGGGCCGAACCCCTCCTGCCGGGCGCCGTTGAAATCGTCGGTCGTGGCATAGCCGGCCTGTTCCCCGGCCTGGATGAAGGCCCGGTAGAGCGGGCTGGACATCGGCGCGGACGAAACCTGAAGCGGGCCGGAGCCGCCATGATACGTGTTCTCACCCTTGTCCAGAGTTTCGGAGCGTTTGAAGTAAGGCAGGACACTCGCATAGTCCCAGCCTTTCAGGCCCATCTGGGCCCACTGGTCATAGTCCCCGGCATGGCCGCGGATATAGATCATGCCGTTGATGGAAGACGAACCGCCCCACCCCTTCCCGCGGGGCCAGTAGAGCTTGCGCCCGTTCATGTGTTTCTGCGGCTCGGTATAAAATCCCCAGTTGTAATCATTGGCCTCTTTGATGAGGCTTCCCACGCCCGCAGGCATGCGAACCATCAGCGACGTGTCCTTCTTGCCCGCCTCAATCAGACAGACTTTTACAGCCGGATCAGCCGAAAGGCGGTTCGCCAGGGTGCATCCAGCGCTACCTGCACCAACGATTACGTAATCATACCGTTCCATAAGGTCTCATTTCATTCTTATACCGGTAGAATTCCGGCGTTTCCCGCAACACTTTGTGAACGAAAGCCTGCTAAGTAAAGAGGGTGGGGAGAAGTAGTCCGAATGGACGGGTCAGCTCAAGGAGTGACATATGACCTTCTCCACTTCTCAGGCACTGGTGACATCAGAAATGCCGGAAGAATATTTTGATCGCCGCCGTCACAAGCGCGTCGACCTTCGCCTGCCGGGGCGCTTCCTGACCAATTTTGGCAAGGACGCTTCCCTTTCGACAATCAACCTGTCCTGCTCGGGTGCGCTGATCTCATCAAGCACCCTGCCCGACCCCGGCGCCGAACTCGTCTGCTATTTCGATGACCTCGGCCGCGTTGTCGCCACCGTCGTGCGCCAGACCGGCGACGGGTTCGCCGTGGCCTTCAACGTTGCCTCGCACAAGCGTGAAAAGATCGCCGACCGGCTGACCTGGCTCCTCAACAAGGACATGCTGAACCTGTCCGAAGAACGCGAAGCACCGCGCTATGCGGCCGATGTGCCGGCCCAGGTGGTGCGCCCCAATGGCCACATCCTGGCCTGCCGCGTGCTCGACATTTCGCTGACAGGCGCAAACTTCGAATGCCGCGGCGCCCTGCCGAAACTCGGCGAGATCGTCAGTGCCGGCACCATCCCGGCCGAAGTGGTCCGCACCGGACAGGGCGGCTTTGCCGTTCGCTACCTGCAAAAGGGGGAACGCGACTCGCTCTGAGCCGCGTTTCCAGCAGAGATCAGTCGATCCGCTTCACACCGCTCTTGTGGCGTTTCCAGTTCTCCACATAGTGCAGCGCCGACATCTTGATGACCTGGATCTGGTGGTCAGACAATTGTTTGACCACCTTTCCGGGCGCCCCCATCACCAGTGAATTATCGGGAATTTCCTTGCCTTCCGGGATAAGGGACTTCGCGCCGATAATGCAGTTCCTGCCGATCTTCGCGCCATTCAGGATGATCGAGCCAATGCCGATCAGCGTCTCCTCGCCGATCGTGCAGCCATGCAGCATCACCATATGCCCCACCGTCACGTCGCGGCCGATGGTCAGCGGCTTGCCAACATCCGTATGCAGAACGCAATTGTCCTGGATGTTCGTGTTCTCGCCGATGGTGATCGGGTCATTGTCCCCGCGCAGCACACAGCCATACCAGACGGACGCGTTTTCCTTCAGGATGATATTGCCCATCACCTGGGCCGTCTCGGCGACCCAGTAATTGCCACTTTGCGGCAGTTCTGGCCGTTTTCCATCCAGTTCGAAAATCGCCATGCCCGTTTCCTTTATTTCGCTTGCGGATTTAATGTTTACGGCTTGATAACCCTGCTAATGTCTATTCATCAACAGATTCGGACGTGGAGTACGGTCATCCTGAGACTGTGTCATACCCCGCCGCCCGGAAGTTACCGGGTTGAGGTCCGGCCGCCCCTTGGGCGGATTGCCTCCCCTTCCCCCCAGTTTCCAGCCAGCCGCTGTGCATTCCTGCCAGCGGCTTTTTTAGTCCCTGCAGCCAAGGAGACCTCCCATGGGAAAACGCAACGCCGCCAAGCGCATGAAGACCGCTTCGGAAGTGAACGCCTCTGCCTGGTTTGAAGAAACCGGCCGTGTGAGGGGCCCGCGGCTGCAGGCCATCGAAGGGGGCCGCTCCTGGCATCCGGACGACGCAGACCAGAAAACCTACAAGCGCGCCGCAACGGCCCCCGAAGGCGACCGGGCCCAGCGCTACCAGAAGAATGTGAAGCCGCGCTCAGAGAATCAGGCCCGCCTGATGACTGCCATGGACGACCACGCCCTCGTCGCCGCCCTCGGCCCGGCCGGCACGGGCAAGACCTATCTCGCCATCTGCAAGGCGGTCGAGGCGCTGCAGAAGGGCAAGGTCTCCCGCATCGTGCTCTCCCGCCCCGCCGTTGAGGCTGGCGAGCAGATCGGCTTCCTGCCCGGCGCCATGGAAGACAAGCTCGCGCCTTACCTGCGCCCGCTCTACGACGCCCTCTCTGACCGGCTCTCACCCGGACAGCTGAAACACATGCTGGCCGAAGGCGTGATCGAGATCGCGCCGATCGGTTTCATGCGCGGGCGCACGCTCAACAATGCCTTCATCGTGATCGACGAGGCGCAGAACTGCACCTACACGCAGCTGAAGATGCTGCTGACGCGCCTCGGCTGGCACTCCACCATGGTGATCACGGGTGACCCGGCCCAGTCGGACCTGCTGCCGGAATTCTCCGGCCTCGCCAAAGCCGCCGAGCGGCTGGAGAAGCTCGCCGGCGCCGCCGTGATCAAGCTCGAAGGCCAGGACGTGGTCCGCCACCCGCTGGTCGCCGAAATGCTCGACGTTCTCTAGGAAGCCCGACGCACCCCTTGTTCAGCCCGCCGGAATGCCCTCCGGCGGGCTTTTTGTTTGGGACAGAACGGCGCCTGATCGCTCATGATCTGTTATGGTCCGTTATAGTCCGGTATCGTCATGTCAGGTCATGCTGGAGCAATCCGGAGGGCATCGGCTTCGCCTGCCTCTCTACATCAAAGGTCCATCCGCAGCACCGCCGCGCCTTCGAAGCGGCCTGCCCGCAGATCGTCCAGCGCCTCGTTCGCGCGCTCCAGCGGATAAGGATGCGTCGAGGTCTTCACCATGGCCTCCGGCGCGATCTTCAGGAACTCCACCCCGTCCTGTCTTGTGAGGTTTGCAACCGACTGGATGCGGCGCTCCTCCCACAGGTCCGCATACGGAAAGGAGGGAATGTCGCTCATATGGATACCGGCGCAGATCACCGCGCCGCCCTTGTCCACAGCCTTCAGCGCGGCGGGCACCAGCGCCCCGACAGGCGCGAAGATGATGGCGGCGTCCAGTATCTCCGGCGGCGCCTCGTCGCTATTGCCTGCCCAGACCGCGCCCAGCGAGCGGGCAAAAGCCTGCCCCTTCTCATCGCCGGCCTTGGTAAAGGCGTAGACTTCCCGCCCCTGATGCACGGCCACTTGCGCGATGATGTGCGCCGCTGCGCCAAACCCGTAGAGGCCCAGCCGCTTTCCCTCCCCCGCCATACGGTAAGAGCGGTACCCGATTAGCCCCGCGCACATCAGCGGCGCCGCCGCCTCATCCGAATAGGCATCCGGGATCGGGAAACAATAGTGCGCATCGGCCACGGTATAGTCGGCAAAGCCGCCATCGCGCGTGTAGCCGGTGAACTCCGCCGCCTCGCACAGATTCTCCTGCCCCCGCAGGCAATAGACACATTGCCCGCACGTATGGCCGAGCCAGGGCACGCCCACCCGGTCCCCCAATGCAAAGCCCGCCGCGCCCGGCCCCAGCGCATCGACTACGCCGATGATCTCATGCCCCGGAATCAGCGGCAGCTTCGGATGCTTCAGGTCTTCGTCCACGACATGCAGATCCGTCCGGCACACGGCGCAGGCCGTCACCCGTATCCGGATCTGCCCCTCGCCTGGCACCGGGTCCGGCAGTTCTTTCAGAACAAGCCGCGCGCCCGGCCGCTCGAACACCATCGCACGCATCAGAAGCTCCCATGATTACCTGACCATGCTTCGCCAGTTGGCCTGCGGGGTCAAGCTCACGGGAGCCTCTGTTCGTTTGGCGCTTGATCCTAGAAGCGGTAGCGGACGCCCACTTCGATCAGGTTCGCCTTGTTTTCGACTTCAAGATTGGCCGGGAACAGGTCAACCTTGTACTTCCCGTCTTCAACCGAACGGTAGGTATACTGACCGAACAAATCCCAGCGCTCATCAAAGCTGTAGGACACACCGGCCATGACCTGGTAGGCAAATCCGTTGTCGTTATCATCCACGATGCCCACGCCGGATGGATTGAAGGTGACGTCGGTCTTCGCATAACCGATGCCTGCACCCACATAAGGGGTCAGGCCGGACTCATTGGCGAAATCATAATAACCATTGAGGAACAGAGCGGTTGTCTTGATGTCCCCGCGCCCATCGGCCACGACGTCGGCGACGGTCACGCCCAGCGTATCCGCAGACCCTGTAAGGGCACCCGCATCCAGGGCATCAATGGAACCGCCGCCGAGCGTCACGCTCTTGTGTGTGTCAACATCGGCCTTTGACATGGCGAGTTGAACCTCTGCCCTGAATGCCGGGGAATACTGGTATCCGGCGGCTGCCGAGTAGGACGTGCCATTATCGAATTCGGTTTTCCAACCCACAGAGGTGCCCGAGGCAATCGGCGTTCCGGCTGGCAAGGCTCCGCCATTACCTGTCACAAAGTCGGCACTGGTTGCACCGGAATTGTCACTATCGGACTGCATTGCTGCCCCGACAGTTCCGGAAACATAGAAGCCCTGAGCATATCCAGGGGCAGCCAGAAATGCGCCGGCGAAGGTCGCGGCGGCAATCATATGAAGTCGCATTACGTCGTCCCTTTTTGTTACTGGCCGATTTTCTTGATCGGTACACAACATACGACGCACGAGCAGGGTCGGTTTAACCGATCACGCCGATGTGATCGGTAAACTACCGGCAAGGCAGGGTGGGTTGAGCGGAGCGATACCCACCACAGCAAGCCCGGAAGTGTTACACAATGTTCGAAAAACCGGCCCCTCTATCCTCCCGGATAGATCCCCATGCCACGCTGCGCCCCATGACAGACCTCACCGATTTTATCTCCCACGCCTGGAAAACGCTTGCCTACGCCATCGCGAAAGTTGGCGTGCATGCGGACCTGCATCAGGTGCCGGAGCGGATTTCCAAAACGGTGAAACGGCGCGTCTCGGCAGAGCTGAAACGCCTCGCCATTCTGCTCCGCCGTCTGATCTTCCTCATGGCATTGCAGGTGGAGCTTGCGCCAGTAAAACCACGCATGGGGTCGAACTATTTTGAGAAGACCGAAGGTGAGGCGAAGAAGACTTGCACTTTCTCGCTCATGCCGACGGTGGCGGGCGAAACGCCCTGCTTCCTGAAAGGCCCTCAGACGGTTCCCGATCGCGGCCCCGTTCTGGCCGAGCCGCTGATCGACCGCTGGCAGGCCATGCTGGAGACGTTGAAGAACGCGCAACGCCGCGCGAAGTGCCTTGCCCGCACGCTGCAGCGCCAGAAGGCCGAGGGTGAGCCGAAGCCTTACATCGTTCCGATCCCGAATACGCACAGCTTTCCTGCTGATCTCGGCCTCGTTTCCGGCGGCCTCACCGTTCAGCTGATCGAAGCGCTGAAAGACTGGCCGGACTCCAGCTGACCTCACCCACAATCAGGTTCATTTGCCGGAGCGCCAGGGGCGTTTCCGGGTAAAACTGCTGCATCTAATGCAAAAAGCCCGGCGCTTTCACGCCGGGCCTTCTCAGAAAGAACGATCCGCAAGAACGGTTCTTCTATTCTTCATCCTCACTCTTCGCCACAGAGGCGGCCAGCGAAGCAGACAGGAAGCGGTCGATGTCGCCATCCAGAACGCCCTGCGTGTCCGAGGTTTCCACTTCGGTCCTCAGGTCTTTCACCATCTGGTATGGCTGAAGCACATAAGAGCGGATCTGGTGGCCGAAGCCGATTTCGCTCTTGCCGGCATAGGTGGCATCGGCCACCGCGCGGCGTTTCTGCAGCTCCAGCTCGTAGAGGCGCGAACGCAGCATCTGCCAGGCCTGGTCACGGTTGCGGTGCTGGGAGCGGTCGTTCTGGCACTGGACCACAATGCCGGTCGGCTCGTGCGTCAGGCGGACGGCAGAGTCCGTCCGGTTGACGTGCTGGCCGCCCGCACCGGAGGCGCGGTAAGTGTCTGTACGGACATCCGACGGATTGATCTCGATATCGATATTGTCGTCGATCACCGGCGTCACCGTGACAGAGGCAAACGAGGTGTGACGACGCGCGGAAGAGTCGAACGGCGAAATGCGGACAAGGCGGTGCACGCCCTGCTCCGACTTCAGCCAGCCATAGGCACTGTCGCCCTTGATCTGCAACGTGGCAGACTTGATGCCCGCCTCTTCGCCCTCGCGCTCGTCCATCTCCTCGACGGCCATGCCGTGCTTCTCGGCCCAGCGCACATACATGCGCCGCAGGATGGAGGCCCAGTCCTGGCTCTCCGTGCCGCCCTCGCCCGCATTGATCTGGACATAGGCGTCATTGCCATCGGCCTCGCCGGAAAGAAGCGCCGCCAGCTCCGCCTTCTCGGCCCGCTCCGCCGCGCGCGTCAGGGAGGCTTCCAGGTCGGCGACCATGGACTCATCGCCTTCAGTCAGTTCCAGCAATTCGCCCGCGTCTTCGGCTTCCTTTTCGAGGGCCTCGACGGTTTCAATCCCGTCCGCCAGTTTCTGGCGCTCACGCATCATGGCCTGTGCGGCCTGCGGATCGTCCCAAAAGTCCGGTTTTTCGGAAAGGGCGGTCAGTTCATCGAGGCGTTTTGTGGCAGTATCCCAGTCAAAGACGCCTCCGTAGCAGAGCGGCCGAGGAGCGGATCTGGTCAATCAGCGACTTGATTTCTGCGGACATGGGTCTGGCCTTTCAAATGGGAATAGTGTGCGAGGCGGGCCTATAGCGCAGCCGCCCCGCAGGGTCAAAACGCGTGGTTTGTCAGTAGGTGCCGTCAAGGTCCCCGGAGACGGCCTGCTCCTGCGGCGCCATCGGGTCCTCCGGCACGACACCGGCATCGCGCTCCGGATCAAAGCCGGACACGTTGCCCGAACCAGTACCCGCGCCACAGCTGCCGGAGATCGACAGGCAATCATCGCTGCTGTTGAAGACCGACAGGCCCGGCTCAGTCCCCGGACGGAAGGCTTCATCGATGATGACGCTTGTATCCGGCCCCGGCAGCTCGCCAGTACGGGCATCGACCTTCACCAGGCGCACGCCGGGCGGGATACGGAACGGAATGGCCGGCTGGTCGGCCAGTGCCTTCTCCATGAACTCGGTGAAGATCGGCGCGGCGACGGAACCGCCTGCTTCACCCTCACCGAGGCTGCGGTTGTCGTCAAAACCGACCCGCACGCCAACCACGAGGTCAGGCGAGAAGCCCATCATGATGGCATCTCGATAATCGTCCGTCGTGCCGGTCTTGCCCGCCAGCGGCTTGCCCACTTTCAGGGCCCGGCGGCCTGTACCGCGCTCGACGACACCTTCCAGCATGTGGGTGATCTGATAGGCGATGATCGGATCCAGAACCTGCTCGCCAACCTCAGTCAGCTGCGGCGGCTCCTGTCCGGTCCAGTCATCGGCCTGACAGCCCTCGCAGGCCCGCTCGTCATGGCGGAACAGCGTACGGCCGTGACGGTCCTGAACCCGGTCCAGCAGCGTCGGCGTGATCTTCTTCCCGCCATTGACGAAACCGGCATAGCCACGCGCCATGTCGATCAGATAGGCATCGCCTGCGCCCAGAGACATGGCCGCGTAAGGCGGCAGCGACTCATAAACGCCCATGCGCACGGCAAGATCGCTGACGGCTTCCATACCAATGTCCTGCGCCACGCGCGCAGTGACCTGGTTCAGCGATTTCTCTAGCGCGATCCGCAGGGTAACCATGCCGTAGGAGCGCCCCTCGGTATAGTTGGACGGGCGCCAGTAATCGCCGGTCGACACATCAAACGAAACGAAGGGCGCATCCAGCATCCGGGTGGCAGGCGTGTAGCCTTTCTCTAGGGCCGCCGCATAGACGAACGCCTTGAAGCTTGAGCCCGGCTGCCGTTTCGATTGGGTAACGCGGTTGTAGCTCGACTTGAAGAAGGAGTAGCCGCCCTGCATGGCGAGGATCCGGCCCGTGTGCGGGTCCAGCGCGATCAGCGCGCCATCGACCGCCGGCACCTGGCGCAGCGTGGCATTGCCCACCGGCACCAGCATCGGCTCGATCACGCCTTCGTCGATCTCATTGCCTTCCGGGTCCAGTTCGGCTTCCTCGGACCGGGGCGCGAGCGTTTCATCCGCATTGAGGACCTGGCGCTTCAGTTCCGCCAGCACGACCTGCCCGACCTGAAGGCCCGGCTTGCCGTCAGCCGGCTTGTAGGTTTTTGCCCATTCGACTTCTTCTGCCGGCAGCTTGATCGTCGCGCCATCGGTCAGGAGAAGCGTCGCGCCGGAGGAGGCGACCTTCTGCACCATGGCCGCTTCCCAGGTGCCATAACCACCAGGGAGCTTGATCTCTTTCAGGGCTTCCTGCGCCCCCTCACCGGGATCGATCGTCGCGACAGGCCCGCGCCAGCCATGGCGGCGGTCATAGGCGATAAGGCCATTCTGCAGCGCCTGCTGAGCGGCGAGCTGGAGGTGCGTATCGATGGTCGAGCGGATCGAAAGACCGCCCTGTTCCAGGTTCTCCTCGCCATAGGACTTGATCAGGTCCCGGCGCAGCTCCTGCACGAAATATGTGGCCGCAGCATATTCCGGCCCTTTCAGGCGGCGCGTCGTGGTGAGCGGCTTGGCCAGCGCCTCGTCGGCCTGCTCCTGAGTGATGTAGCCATCCTCGACCATGCGCCCGAGCACATAGTTGCGGCGGGCCAGCAGCTTTTCTGGGTTTGTGTACGGATTGACCGCCGATGGTGCCTTGGCCAGCGACGCAAGGATTGCCGCTTCGGAGAGGTCAAGCTCCGGCAGAGACTTGTTGAAATAGTTCAATGCCGCCGAACCGACGCCGTAGGACCGGCCACCGAGATAGATCTCGTTCAGGTACAGTTCCAGGATCTGGCCCTTGGTGAATTCCTTTTCCATGCGCTGGGCGACAATGGCTTCCTTCGCCTTGCGGGTCAGGTTCTGGTCGCGCGTCAGCAGCATGTTCTTGGCCACCTGCTGCGTAATCGTGGACCCGCCCTGCAGGCCGCCGGTGCCAAGAAGCTTGTTCTTCACCGAATTGATGCCGCCCCGCAGGATGCCCACATAATCGAGGCCGTGGTGGCGGAAGAAATTCTTGTCCTCTGCAGCCACGAAGGCGTCGACGACATGTTTCGGCATGGATTCATAAGGCACGAAGACACGGTGCTGGTCAGCGAATTCAGCAATCAGCGTTCCATCACCGGCGTGAACGCGGGACGTGATCGGCGGTTCATACTGTTTCAGCTTGGCAATCGAGGGCACGGTGCGGCCCAGCGCAGCGAAATACATCCACAGGGCAATGATGCCGATCACGGCCAGGACGAAGCCCAGCACGATCAGCCGACGCAGCCAGATCCACATCCAGCGTGGCCCTGGCA
Source organism: Rhodobacterales bacterium (assembly GCA_014763715.1). Classification (GTDB taxonomy): domain Bacteria; phylum Pseudomonadota; class Alphaproteobacteria; order Caulobacterales; family Hyphomonadaceae; genus Hyphomonas. Next base: position 12,933 of record JACXUV010000028.1, read on the forward strand.
GGTAAAACCCTTTGAATCCGAAGCGTTTCTCGGCGCTTTCGTATCTGCCGTCAGTCATCAATAGTTTCCCTGCCGTCCGCTGACGGAATCGCAGCCTTTTCAGGCGATAGTAAGGCGCACCGGGGGCGCGTTAAAGGGGCGGGTGTCAGATGTCCTGACGGTCGACCTCACCATCCGACAGCGACACGTCCGGCAGAGGCCGGCGCTTGGGCTCCGGTTCGCTCAGCCCGTTCGCCAGCCGGTCGGCAAGACCGGCCTTTTCCGAAGCTGGCGGGCGATTGTCGAGAGCCGCCTGCCAGGCCGCCTGGGCCGCGTCCTTGTCATCCATGTACCAGTAGATGTCGCCGAGGTGAGACTCGATCTCCCAGTGCTGGTGGGGCTCAAGCTCTTTCCGGGCCAGCTCGATCAGGCGCTTGGCCTCGCTGAGATGGCCGAGCTTGAAATAGGCCCAGCCAAGCGAGTCCGCGATATAGGGGTCGCGTTCCGCCATGGCGCGGGCGCGGCTCAACACCTTGAAGCCCTCGTCCAGCTTGTCGGTCCGCTCGATCAGGAAATAGCCGAGCGTATTCAGCATGTACGGATCGTTCGGGCGCGCCAGACGCTCGGTCCGCAGGATGGCGAGCGCCTCGTTGATCTGCCCGTTCCGGCCGAGTGCATCAGCCAGAACGATGCGCCGGTCGTGCGTGTCGTCCAGCTCCCGGGCCCGTTCGGCGTGCTCCACTGCCTGCTCGGAATCCCCGAACTGATTGAAGATATCGGTGGCAAGGCCATGTGCCGCCGCCTCCTCTGCCGGATTGTCCGACAGGGCGATGACTTCCTGGATCAGTTCACGGGAAGCGGTCTCGTCATTCATGCGCGAGTGCAGCTGGAGCGCGCCGTAGAGGGTCGACAGCCGGTTGTCGTCATTGGTCAGGCTGAGGGCGCGATCAATCGCCTTACGGGCCGCATCCTCCTCGCCCATCATCAGCTTTGCCTGCGCCGCAGCGATCTGTAGCGAGGCGGTCGCTTCCGGCGCGGAATTGGCGACATGCGCCACGCCGTCATAAAGGGCGCTGGCATACATCTCGTCGATAATGCCAGACCGCAGGTCTTCATTATCCGGCGAGACCAGCAGAGCCACCTGATCAAAGGCGGAGCGCTGATCGTCAAAGCCATCGACCCGGCCGCCCAGCATGATCTTGCGGATGATGCGCTGTTCCTGAAGAGAACGGGAAACATCCGACAATGACTGGCTGAACGCGGCCGCCACGGTTTGCGGCTGGTTCCTCAGGTTCTTGCCGGTCTCCAGGCTGTCCATGGCGGCAGCATAGCTGATCGCCTCTTCCGGCTCGGCATCGGCCAGTTGCTGGTAGACGGCCTTGGCCTCATCAATCCGGCCCAACCGCTGCAGCAGCAAAGCGTGGCGGGAAACCACCGTGCGGATGTGGCTGTAGATCAGGCCCTTCGGGTCGAACTGATGTTCGGGCGCTTCGATCTTCGACGGGGTCATCGCCTCATAAACGGCGAGTGCCTGTTCTGGCCGGCCGAGCGCATCCAGCATCGCCGCCAGCGACAGGTCCCCCGTCAGGCCGGGCATTCCAGAGGCCGCGCCGCGGTGGCGGTTGACTGCCTCGTCGGCCTTGCCTTCCATGGCGAGCAGCCAGGCGTCGAGATAAATATAGAAGCTGGTTTCGCCCTCTTCGCCTGAACGGGTGCTGGCATCAGCAAGCGTCTGGCGAGCCTCTTCCAGCCGGCCGGCGGCGGCCTCGTCCAGTGCGATAAACGCATCGAACAGCGGGCTGGCATTCCGGTCTTCCATGTCCAGATTGCGGGTCTTCGTGATGAAGGCGGCCATGTCGCCTGCCTTCACCGCATCGGATGGCACTGCGTAGGCATCCGGGCCGACCGGCTTGCCATGCTTGTCCAGGACGGACGTGGCCCGCGCAGCATCCGACAGCTCGGCATAGGCCTGCGCGATTGCTGCATCTTCAGCCTGATCCTGTACGATCGTCGCCACGGGCCCGGCCGCACATGCCCCCAGGGACACCGTCAGGGATAGCGACAGGGCAAGCGCACTTGCCGCGACAGAATTCTTGAGGCGCATGGACTCTCCGGTCTCCAGCTTCGCGGGTCGCGACAAGTGAAGCAGCCCCGTGCGGCAAGAGCAAGGCACCCACATGTTGAAAGCGCGGGAAGGGTTACCCCTGCCCGCGCTTCTGTCAGATCACCTCTGCGTGAGGTTAACCTACATGTTCGGATAGGCCGGGCCGCCGCCGCCTTCGGGCACGGTCCAGGTGATGTTCTGGTTTGGATCCTTGATATCGCAGGTCTTGCAGTGGATGCAGTTCTGCGAGTTGATCTGGAACTTCAGCTCGCCACCTTCCTCGATCCACTCATACACACCTGCCGGGCAGTAACGCGCCGACGGACCGTCAAAGACGTCATGCTCGGAGGATTTCTGCAGGGCAAGGTCGGCGACCTTCAGGTGCACCGGCTGGTCTTCTTCGTGATAGGTGTTGGTGAAGGAGACGTTGGTGAGCTTGTCGAAGCTGATCACGCCATCCGGCTTCGGATAGTCGATCGGCTTGAAGTTCTTCGCAGGCTTCAGCGATTTCGCATCGGACTTGCCGTGCTTCAGCGTGCCGAAGAAGGAGAAGCCGCCCAGCAGGCTGGAGATCCACATTTCGATGCCGCCCATCGGGATGCCAATGGCGGTGCCGAGCTTCGACCAGAGCGGCTTCACGTTCCGCACGATCTTCAGTTCCTTGTAGACCGAAGACTGCGTGTAAGCCTCTTCATAGCTTTCCAGCGTGTCGCCCTGACGGCCGTCCTTGATGGCGGCGAAGGCAGCCTCGGCGCCCATCATGCCGGTCAGGATGGCGTTGTGGCTGCCCTTGATGCGCGGCACGTTGACGAAGCCCGCGCCGCAACCGATCAGCGCGCCGCCCGGGAAGGCGAGCTTCGGAACGGACTGGAAGCCGCCCTCGGTGATCGCCCGCGCGCCATAGGCCACGCGCTTGCCGCCCTGCAGGTGCGGCAGCACAGCCGGGTGGTGCTTGAAGCGCTGGAATTCCTGGTACGGCGAAATGTACGGGTTGGCGTAGTTCAGGTGAACCACGAAACCGACCGAGATGAACGGCTCGCCATTGTCGCGGAAGTGATAGAGGAAGCTGCCGCCGCCGGTGGAATTGTCGAGCGGCCAGCCCATCGTGTGCTGGACATAGCCTTCCTTGAAATTCTCTTCCGGAACAGACCACAGCTCTTTCAGGCCGATGCCGAATTTCTGCGGATCGCGGCCTTCATCCAGATTGAACTTCGCGATCAGCTCTTTCGTCAGGGAGCCGCGGGCGCCTTCTGCGAAGAGAACGTATTTGCCCAGCAATTCCATGCCCGGCTGATAGTCGCCCTTGTGGCTGCCATCGGCGGCAATGCCCATGACGCCGGAGACGACACCCTTCACGCGGCCATCTTCGCCGTAAACGACTTCAGAGGCGGCAAAGCCGGGGAAAACCTCCACGCCGAGATTCTCGGCTTCCTGGCCGAGCCAACGGGTCACATTTGCCAGCGAGCCGGTGTAGTTGCCGTGGTTCTTCATGAAGCCCGGCATCGGCAGGAGGGAAATGTCCGCCACGCCTTCCGGCCCCAGGAACAGGAACTTGTCAGCCGTGACTTCCGTCTTCAGCGGACGGTCGTCGCGCGTGCGCCAATCGGGGATCAGCTTGTCGAGGCCAATCGGATCCATCACGACACCCGACAGGATGTGTGCACCGATCTCGCCGCCTTTTTCCAGAACGACCACAGACAGGTCTTCGCCTGCCTCGTTCGCCAGTTGTTTGAACCTGATGGCTGCTGCCAGACCGGACGGGCCGCCGCCCACGATCACCAGGTCGAACTCCATCGATTCCCGTTCCATAGCGTCATCCGCCATTGGTTTCTCCTCGCTTCGGCCTTAGAGTTGCCGCCCATATCTGCAATTACTTAAGCACTTACAATGTCTGCCGCGAAGGTCCAGAGCTTCTGAATGCCCGCCCCTACGTCAATCACTGCCATCGACGCCCTCACCGACTGGTGGGAAGAGATGGGCGTGGATGTAGACCATGCGCGGGTCGAAGCGCTCCTGAAGGCCGCAGAAACAGCAGTTTCTGCTGCGCCGCAGCAAGCTGCAGCCATCCAGCCGCGCCGCCGCAGGCCTACGAACTGGGTCGAAGAAGCCCGTACACAGGCCGCAGGGTGCGACACTCTGGACGCCCTCAAGGCCGCCATCGAATCATTTGAAGGCAGCCCGCTCAAGGACGCCGCCCTCTCGACCGTGGTGTATGACGGCACGCCGGAGGCCAGCCTGATGGTGATCGGCGAAGGCCCAGGCGCGGAAGAGGACAAGCGCGGCCTGCCCTTTGTCGGCAAGGCGGGCCAGCTGCTGGACCGGATGCTGGCCGCCATCGACCGCAGCCGCGAGACCAACGCCTTCATCACCAACGTCAATTACTGGCGCCCGCCCGGCAACCGGAACCCGGACCAGGAAGAGCTGGATGTCTGCCGCCCCTTTGTCGACCGGATGATCGAGCTGGCGAAGCCGAAACTGATCGTTGCCGCCGGGGGCGTGCCAGCCAAGGCCCTGCTGGACACCGGGGACGGTATCATGCGCCTGCGCGGCTCGGAGCACATGTTCACCACGGCGGGCGGCTTTTCGGTGCCGCTGATCCCGCTGCTGCACCCGGCCTACCTGCTGCGCCGTCCGCAGGAAAAGAGCCGCGCGTGGCGGGACCTGCTGCTGGTCGAGAAGCGGCTGGGGGAGCTTGGCGGCTGATGCCTGCCCCGCTTTCCATCGTCATTCCCACGCTGAACGCCGAGGCGGAGCTGCCGCTTTGCCTGGAGAGCCTGATGCCGGGGCTGGAGGCCGGGCTGATCCGGGAGGTCATCGTGGCCGATGGCGGGTCTGAGGATGCGACGGCGAAGATCGCGGGGTCGATGGGGGCCACTCTGGTGACCGGCGCGCGCGGACGCGGGGCGCAGCTGGCTGCCGGGGCAGCGGCCGCGCGGGGTGACTGGCTCATGTTTCTGCATGCCGATACCGCGCTTTCACGCGACTGGGCCGAGCGTACAGGCGATCATGTCATGACTAAACCGGACTATGCCGCGTTCTTCGAGCTACGATTCCGGTCCGATGCGCGCGCCGCCCGGACTTTGGAGAAGCGTGCGGGCCGCCGCGCCCGGATGCTGGGGCTCCCGTATGGCGACCAGGGTCTGCTGATCAGCCGGAAGCTGTATGACGAAGTCGGCGGCTATGCTGATGTGCCGCTGATGGAGGACGTGATGATCGTCCGCGCGATTGGCAAGCGGCGCCTTGTCCAGCTGAATGCCGAGGCCCGCACCTCCGCCGCCAAATATGAGCGCGACGGCTGGTCCCGGCGCAGCTTCCGCAATGCCGTCCTGCTCACACGCTTCCTGCTGGGAGCCCGCCCGGAGGCGCTGGCGAAGCACTACACCTAGTCCCCGTTCCACCATTCAGGATTGTCGAAATAGGCCTTGTAGGCATCGCGCAGATAGTCCGCGACCGGGGCCTTCGCCGGAAGGCTGCAGGTGTAGGAATCGAGCTTGTCGATACCCCAGGTATCGCGTTCTTCTTCGCTGACATCGCCGCACCAGGGCAGCTCGACATCGAACGCCTTCACTCCATCGGCATCATATTCCGCCGCGCGGCGGGTGACGCCGACCACGTAGACCGTCTCCTCATCCTCGACCATCCGGATCTCGGTCAGCCAGACCGGCCCCATCGCCGTATCCATCAGCGGCGTGAAGCGGATCGCGACCGGCTCTTCATCCGGCTCGTCCGGCGGGGGGATCATGAGATAGCCCTTGTTGCCCCGGTTCGGCACGGTCCGCGCGCAATCGTCCTCATCGCTGCAGACGAGAATCACCGCCGCCTCGTCCAGCCGGACGGCGTCGCCTTCCGGGATGAAGGGCGTGTCGCTCATGAAACAGGCAGGCAACATGGCGATGACGCCGATGGCCGACAGGCTTTTCAGGCTGCTATTCAGGCGTTGCATCAGGAGAAGCTCCTTTTTGACCGTGCCATCTTTCGCCGGGCACAAGACGAAAGTAAGGCATTGGCATGGGACGTCCAACACTTCTGATTTTTGCCAAGCCGCCGCGCATCGGCCTGTCCAAGACAAGGCTGGCGAAGGGCACCGGCCCGGCCGCCGCCCGCCGTATTGCCGGCTTCACCCAGAGCCGCACCTTCCGGGCCGCCATGCAGTCCGGCTGCGAGACGGTCATCTATGCCGCGCCCGACAGCGCGCTGCGCGCTGTGACCACGACAGGATGGCCCGCCCACCTGCCGCGCCGCAGCCAGGGCGAAGGCACGCTGACCGAGCGGCTGGAAAAGGGCTTCAACGAAGCCCCGCCCGGCCCCATCCTGTTCATCGGAACCGACGCGCCGGACGTCTCGCCAGCCCTGCTGCGCCAGGCCGTGCGCCTGCTGTCCCGGCATGATGCGATCTTCGGCCCGGCAGAGGATGGCGGCTTCTGGCTGTTCGGCATCAACAAGGGGCCGCGCACGCGTTCGCCCTTCCGGCATGTGCGCTGGTCCGGCCCGCACGCGATGCAGGATGTCTGGTCCAACCTGCCGCCCCATGCGGGGATTGGCCTGTTGCCGGTGCTGATGGACATCGACCAGCTGAGCGACTGGCGCGCCTGGAGCCGCCGCAAAGGCACATGGCGGCCACCGGCGATCCACAGGAAGAAGCTCGAAGGCCATTAATTTGTTCTTGCTTTGTTCTGACCCGTGTGACTATATCAGGCCATGCGGATCGGACAGAAACTCTCTCCCAAAGGACGTGTCAGCCTGATCGACACGAAGGCCGCCGCCGAGCGCTTCAGCCAGCGCGGGCGCGGGGCCATCTCCAACCAGACGGGCCGGTACGAGAAGGAAACCCGCTTCGCCTTCGACGATGGCTGGGACACGATCGAGCAGGATGCCGCCCGCATCGAAACGCTGGTCATGCCGGAAACGGCGCGCACGGTGATCACCTTCAACCGCTCGCCGGACATCCCCTTCGACCGGACGATCAACCCCTATCGCGGCTGTGAGCATGGGTGCATCTATTGCTTTGCCCGGCCCACGCATTCCTGGCAGGGGCTTTCCGCCGGGCTCGATTTCGAAAGCCGGCTTTTCTACAAGACCAACGCCCTGCGCCAGCTGGAATGGGAACTGTCGCGCCCCGGCTATGTCTGCCGCCCCATCGCGCTTGGCATGAATACGGACGCCTTCCAGCCGATCGAGCGGACGCACACGCTGACCCGGCAGATCCTGGAAATGCTGGCTGCACACGACCACCCTGTCACTGTCCTGACGAAATCGGCCCTGATCCAGCGTGACATAGACCTGCTGGCCCCGATGGCAGCGAAGGGGCTGGTACGGGCGGGCGTCTCGATCACCACGCTGGACCGGACGCTCTGCCGCAAGATGGAGCCGCGCGCGGCCACGCCCCAGCGGCGGCTGGAAACCGTGCGCGCCCTCAGCGAGGCCGGCATCCCGGTCACGGTGATGACTGCACCAATCATCCCGGCCCTCAACGATCATGAGATCGAAACCCTGCTGGAGGCCGCCGCAGCCCATGGCGCGACCGGCGCGGGCTATGTGCTGTTGCGCCTGCCCTATGAGATCAAGGACCTGTTCCATGAATGGCTGGTCCAGCATGTGCCGGACCGGGCCGCGAAAGTGATCAACACGCTGAGGGAAATGCGGGGCGGCAAGGATTATGATGCGCGCTGGCGCGACCGGATGCGCGGATATGGGCCGGTGGCGGAGCTGATCGCAAAACGCTTTGCCCGCGCCATCCGCCGCCATGGCCTGGACAAACCGCGCCCAAGCCTGAGGACGGACCTGTTCGCCCCGCCGGTCAAACCGGGCGGCCAGCTGAAGCTGGACCTTTGAGGCTCAGCCTTCCAGGGCGGCCAGTTCATCCGCGCCGAACACGCGGCCACGGGTGAGGAAGCGCTGCTCGCGTCCATTGTCCAGCGAGAACATGCCGCCCCGGCCGGGCACCACATCGAGGATCAGCTGGGTATGCTTCCATGCCTCGAACTGGCTGGCGGAGATGTAGACGGGCACGCCGTCGACCTCGCCCAGTTTCACATCCCGTTCGCCCACCTTGAAATCGTCTGCCGGATAGCACATCGGGCTGGACCCGTCGCAGCATCCGCCGGACTGGTGGAACAGGATATCGGGATGATCCTGCCGGATTTCGGCAATCAGGCGCCGCGCCGCTTCCGTGGCGGTGACGCGCCGGGGCCGGTCACTTTCTTCTGTCATCGGATTACCTCCGAAAAAGGTGCGGGCGGCCCCGGCCTAAGCTGCCACCGGGACCGCCCCCTGCCGTCACACCACGGCAGGATCAGAAGAAGCCGAGCTTCTTCGGTGAGTAGGAGACGAGCATGTTCTTCGTCTGCTGATAGTGATCCAGCATCTTCGAGTGGTTCTCGCGACCGATGCCCGATTGCTTGTAGCCGCCAAAGGCCGCGTGGGCCGGATAGGCGTGGTAGCAATTGGTCCACACGCGCCCGGCCTGGATGCCGCGGCCGAAGCGATAGCAGGTGTTCGCCTCACGGCTCCACACACCGGCGCCCAGGCCGTAGAGCGTGTCATTGGCAATGGCGAGCGCTTCGGCTTCGTCCTTGAACGTCGTAACGGAAACGACCGGGCCGAAGATCTCCTCCTGGAACACACGCATCTTGTTGTGCCCCTTGAGAACGGTCGGCTGGACATAGTACCCGCCGGCGAGATCGCCGCCCAGATTTGCCCCGGCTCCGCCGATCAGCACCTCGGCACCTTCCTGGCGGCCGATGTCGAAGTAGGAAAGGATCTTTTCCTTCTGCTCCGAGCTGGCCTGCGCACCGATCATCGTGGTCGGATCCAGCGGGTTGCCCTGCTTGATTTCGGCGACGCGCTTGAGGGCACGTTCCATGAAACGGTCATAGATGTTTTCATGGATCAGCGCCCGCGACGGACAGGTGCAGACCTCGCCCTGGTTCAGGGCGAACATGGCAAAGCCTTCGATAGCCTTGTCGAAATAGTCATCGTCCGCACGCGCCACATCCTCGAAGAAGATGTTCGGAGACTTGCCGCCAAGTTCCAGCGTCACCGGGATCAGGTTTTCCGACGCATACTGCATGATCAGCCGCCCCGTCGTCGTCTCGCCCGTGAAGGCGATCTTGGCGATGCGGTTGCTGGAGGCGAGCGGCTTGCCCGCCTCCAGGCCAAAGCCGTTCACGATGTTCAGCACGCCGGGTGGGAGGATGTCGGCGATCAGCTCCGCGAACACCATGATCGTGGCCGGGGTCTGTTCGGCTGGCTTCAGCACCACGCAGTTCCCGGCGGCCAGCGCCGGGGCGAGTTTCCATGCCGCCATGAGAAGCGGGAAGTTCCACGGAATGATCTGTCCGACCACGCCAAGCGGTTCATGGAAATGATAGGCGACCGTGTCGTGGTCGATCTCGGAAATGCTGCCTTCCTGCGCGCGGATGCAGCCTGCGAAATAGCGGAAGTGGTCGATGGCCAGCGGCACATCGGCGGCCATGGTCTCGCGGATCGGCTTGCCATTGTCCCAGGTTTCGCAGGTCGCGACGAGTTCGAGGTTCTCCTCAAGAACGTCGGCGATCTTGTTCAGCATACGGGCACGATCGGCGACGGAGGTGCGGCCCCACGCATCTTTCGCGGCGTGCGCGGCGTCCAGCGCCATTTCAATGTCGCTGGCGTCGGACCGTGCCACCTGGCAGATCACCTTGCCGTTTACCGGAGACGTGTTGTCGAAATAGCGCCCATTGGTCGGCGCAACGAATTTTCCGCCGATGAAGTTGTCATACCGTTCACGGAACGGCGCTTTCATTTCGGACGTGTCGAGAATCTGTGTGTCAGCCATGTCATTTCCTCCAGATCATTGGCGCTCTTCGTCGTGTGCGAAGACTGGGAGGAATGTTCTGCTTGCGGCACGGGCCTGTCAGCCCGCGTCAATCCGGTAAAATGCGGAATGTGTCTCATTCCTGAGACACATTTCAGGGCAAATCAGTCGCGGGACAGGCCGAGCTGGTCCATCCGGCGGTAAAGTGTCGCCCGGCTGATGCCGAGGGCACGGGCCGCGGCCGCCATATTGCCATTGGCCCGGGCAATGGCCCGGCGCAGTTCGCGGCGCTCGGCACTTTCAAGGCCAACGCCGCGTTGTTCCGTATCGCCGAACAGGTCGCCTGCCGGGCGCGGGTCGATCCGGCTGTCCTGGCCAAGGCCATAGATCGCGCGGGCCGCGCGGGTGGCGCCGACCACGAGGTCATCCTGATCCACCGCCAGCAGGACAGCGCCTTTCTGCCCATCGCCTGCACCGCGCAGGATGCGCCGGTCCGCGAAGGCACTCTGGAAGTGATCGGCCTCGATCTGCCGGGCGGCATCGGTCACGGTCTGTGCAATCAGGGTGGCGAAGGGCTGGGTCAGGTCATCCCGGCAGGACGACACATCCAGCACGGCCACCAGCGCGCCATGCTCGTCGAACACCGGCGCGCCCATACAGCTCATCACCGTGTTGCGGTCGCGGAAATGCTGGTCACGATAGATGGTGACGGCGCGCTGCTCGGCGATGCAGGTGCCAATGCCATTGGTGCCCTGCACCGCTTCGGACCAGACACCGCCTTCGCAAAGCCCGGCCGCACGCAGCATGGCGCCGTCGCTGTCGGGCATGCGGTGGTCAATCACGACGCCTTCAGTGTCCGACAGAAACACGCTGCACCCGGCGAGGCCCAGGCTGGCATAGAGACGGTCCATCACCGGTGCGGACATGGCCAGCAACCGCCCGAGAGCATCGCGGCGCAGATAGATCTCGCCCTGCTCCAGCCGTGCATCGATCCGGCCGGGCGCATCCGGCTCAAGCCCGTAGGCTTTCATGGACCGGGCCCAGGAGGCAGCAAGACTCGATTGCGCGGCCGCACTGCGCGACAACGCGACAGAGCGCACCTTCTCGGCGTGATCGCCTGACGAATTCTCCCTTTTCATGCGCTCACATTAGCATGCCGCAAGGGCAAACGCACCTTACCGAAAGGTTGTACGCGTGATCTGCAATAGCGATTACGGCTGACTCTTGGGCAGGTGCCAGCCGAAGATCAGCGCCGCCCCGCGCAGGATGAACGCGACCAGCACGCCTGAGGCAAAGGCCCAGCTTTCCGGAACGCCCGAGAAATGCAGCGCCGCGTACAGCCCCGCACCCACCAGCGCCGCGGTCGCGTAGATGTCTTCCTTCAGCAGCAGCGGATCGCGGTTTGCGACGACATCGCGCAACACGCCGCCGCCCGTCCCGGTCATCACGCCCATGATCACCACCAGCAGCGGGCCATGACCGAGGCTGGCCGTCTTCGCAGCCCCAGCGATCGCGAAAATGGCTAGGCCCACGGCATCTGCCCAGCGGATCGGTTTGAACGCATCGACGATGCTGTGAAGGAAAAACGCCATCACCCCGCCAGCGATGGCGCACAGGATCGTCAGCGTATCATGCAGCCAGAAGACAGGCTGGTTCAGGATGATATCGCGGATCGTGCCGCCGCCTACGGCCGTGATGATCGCCAGCACGACGGCCCCGAAAATGTCCATCTTGTTGCGCACGGCAACAATGCCGCCGGACAGGGCGAACACGAACGCGCCGATAGGGTTCACGAACGTGAGGATCAGGTCGATTGTCATGACCGCTTCCTAAGCCGATTTCAGGCCAGCCCTCAATCCCGGCAGGCACCGCACGAATTACACAGAGATTCACAGGGTTTTCCACAGATTGCTACACAACCCTATCCACAAAACGAATCGGGCATTAGTTTCGATTCCGGAACGATTCGAAACCGGAACAAGGCGGCGCGGTTAGGGAATCACTAACCGGTGCACCGCAGTGATTCGCTTTCTGTCTTTCACGCGTTGCGTATTCGGGGCTGCACATGGAACTCCAAAAGAACGTCATCATGCAGGGTGACTGCATCGACATCCTCTCCCGCCTGCCGGACCGGTCGGTGGATCTCGTCTTTGCCGATCCGCCCTACAACCTCCAGCTTGGCGGCGGGCTGACCCGCCCTGACCAGTCTGTCGTGGACGGTGTGGACGATGACTGGGACAAGTTCGACAGCTTCGATGCCTATGACCTGTTCTGCCACCAATGGCTGGAAGAGTGCCGCCGCGTCCTGAAGGATGATGGCGCGATCTGGGTCATCGGTTCCTATCACAACATCTTCCGCGTCGGCGCGATCCTGCAGGACCAGGGCTTCTGGATCCAGAATGACGTGATCTGGCTGAAGTCGAACCCGATGCCGAACTTCAAGGGCACCCGTTTCCAGAACGCGCACGAAACGCTGATCTGGGCCGGCAAGTCCGAGCAGTCGAAATGCACGTTCAATTATGACGCCCTGAAAGTCTTCAACGAAGACAAACAGATGCGCTCCGACTGGATGATCCCGCTCTGCACCGGCGGCGAGCGCCTGAAAGACGAAGAAGGCAAGAAGGCTCACCCGACGCAAAAACCGGAAGGCCTGCTGCACCGCGTTCTGCTGGCCACGACCAATCCGGGCGACACGGTTCTGGACCCGTTCTCGGGCACGGGCACGACGGCCGCTGCCGCCAAGCGCCTTGGCCGCAACTATATCGGCATCGAGCGCGACGAGACCTATGTGCGCCTTTCCCGTGCACGCCTGAAGGCCATCGAGCCGATCAATGGCGAAGACCTCGAAACCGAGAAGAGCAAGAAATCCCTGCCGCGCGTGCCGTTCGGCGCCCTGCTGGAAAGCGGCTGGCTGAAGCCGGGCGACCGCCTGTTCAGCCCGCAGCGCCGCTATCAGGCCCGCATCCGGGTCGACGGCTCGCTGACCACAGGCAATGTCTCCGGCTCGATCCACCGCCTCGGCGCCCATGTGCAACAGGCTCCGGCCTGCAATGGCTGGACCTATTGGCACTATGAGACCGACAAGCGCGACCTTGCGCCGATCGACCTCTTGCGCCGCCGCTACCGGGAAGAGATGGGCCTGAACTAGGCCCTTCGCGGCCTCAGCCGAGCAGCATCCAGACAGCGACAGCCGCGAGGATAGCGCCAAGCACCATGTTCATTCTATGGGCATGGGCCTCATCCTGAAATTGCCTGGCGATGCCGTCGCCCACCGCTGTCCATGCCGTGAAGGCGACAAGGTTGTTCAGGGTGAAAACCGTGGTGATCAGCAGGATCAGCGCGAGCCGATTCTCTACGCCGCTGCTCAGGAATTGCGTGAACATCAGCGCAATAATGACATAGGCCTTCGGGTTCAGGACCAGCAGGACAACACCATCCATGAAGCCGGCAGGCCGGGCCTCCCCCACGTTTTCGATGGCACCGGCCCGGAACAGCTTCCAGGCGAGATAAAGCACATAGGCTGACCCGGCCCATTTGATGGCCACGAACAGCTGGGGGAACCGCTCCAGCGTCGCCGCAAAGCCGAAGCCAATCGCAGCCGTCACAATCCATGTGGCGAGATGATAGCCCGCACTTGCCGGCAGCGTCGCCCGCACGCCAAAGCGCGCGCCGTTCGCGGCAAAAAACATGTTGCCCGGACCGGGGCTGTAGGCGAGCGGAAACAGGAAAACGAGCAGCGCGAGCATCAGTGCAATCATGAAGGAACCTCCGGGACGTTTTCCCGGTTCTCCCTATCCGGATCGCAGCCCGCGACCCGATTCTTGCGGTCAGCCCGAAGTCGCCAGCCGGAACGCCTTGGCGAAGACGCTTGGCAGGCCCTCGACTTCATCCAGCGGCACCCAGAAGCCTTCGACCTTCGCGGGCCTGCGGGCGAGGTCTGCCCGCATCACAGTGAGCCGCAGGTCGAAATGGGTGAAGACGTGGCGGACTTCGCCAACCTCCCCCCAGGCTGCCTTGAAGGGCGGGGCCGGATCGGAACGTTCCCCCTCCACCCAGTCACTCGTCGGAAGGCCCGCCATACCGCCGAGCAGGCCCTTGTCCGGCCGCCGCTGTAGCAGCACCTCGCCTTTGTGAACCGCCACGAAAGCGGCGCCGCGCCGGATCGGCTTGGCCTTCTTCGGCGGCTTGATGGGGTAGCGTTCCGGCTCCCCCTCCGCCTTGGCAAGGCAGTACGCCGAGACAGGGCAGATCAGGCAGTTCGGCCGGGTCGGCGTGCAGACCGTGGCGCCAAGATCCATCAATGCCTCGGCAAAATCGCCTGGGCGATCTTCAGGTACGAGGCGTTCCACTTGCGCATGAAGGCGCTTTTTCTCCTCCGCCCAGTCGCCCTTCAGGGCCAGGAGGCGCGCGAAGACGCGATCGACATTGCCATCCACGGCAGCTGCAGGCTGGTTGAAGGCAATCGCTGCGATGGCCCCGGCCGTGTAGGGCCCGATGCCCGGCAGCTTCTTCAGCTCCGCTGCTGTCTCTGGCCAGCTGCCGCGCGCGGCGATCTCGCGGGCACATTTCAGCAGGTTGCGCGCGCGGGCGTAATAGCCGAGCCCCGCCCAGGCGGTCATGACGTCTTCATCCTTCGCCGCAGCCAGCGCCTCAACGGTTGGCCAGCGCTGTGTGAAGGTCAGGAAATACGGCGTGCCGTGCGGGATGGTCGTCTGCTGCAGCATGATCTCGGCCAGCCAGACGCGGTAAGGGTCCCGCCGCTCGCCGAGGGCGGTACGCCAGGGCAGGTCCCGCCCATGCCGGTCGAACCAGGCGAGCAGATCTGCAGGCAGCGCGTTCAAATCCCCGTGTTTCGGCACAGCCTACCTTCCCGTCGTCTTCATTCCCGTGCAATCTCAGATCAATGGTGACCAGATCAAGCATAGATCCCATCGAGGAGGCCCGCGCGCGGGTCCGCCTGCGCTACATGCGCGGCCGGGCGGCGACGCCGGGCATGGCGAAGATCGGGGTCGCTGCCGAGCGCCTGACCCGCAAGTCCGGCGCAAAAAAACTGCCGCCGATCCAGATCCTGAAGGCTCGCTGGCGCGAGATCGCCGGGGAACAGCTCTACAAATACTGTCGGCCCGAACGCCTCAGCGGCGGCAAGGACGGAAGGGTGCTGACCCTGCGTGTGCTGCCCCAGGCCGCCCCGATGGTTCAGCACCAGTCGGAAACCATCCGCCAGCGCGTCTCGGTCGCTGCGGGTGGAGACGTCACCGCCATCAAGCTTGTGCAGGGCCCTCTGACCACTACAGAGCCCCCTAAGAAGCCCCGCCGCGTGCCCCGCCCGCTCACACCAAAGGAGCGGGCCGAACTCGAAGCGAGCACGGCGGGCATTCAGGACAAGCGGCTGCGTGAGGCAATTGTTGCGCTCGGCGCGGCCATGCTAACCGCAGATGACAAGGAACAGAGACCGGATTGATCATGACAGGACTGACCCGACGCCTCGCCATCGCTGCGCTTGCCTGCGCTGCCGCCCTCGCCAGCCCGGCCACCGCCGAGGATGACTGGACCGAATGGACTGCCGCTGACGAGCCGGGCTGGGTGGAGGGCGCCGCCGATGCGCCGGTGACCGTGATCGAGTATTTCTCGCCGACCTGCAGCCACTGCAAGGAATTTGCCGAGGACATCCTGCCGACCATCGAGGAAAACTACGTTGCGACCGGTCAGGTGCGTTTCGTCATGCGCGAATGGATCCGCAACTCGGTCGACAAGACCATCATGACCCAGGCGCGCTGCCTGCCCAAGGAAGACGGCCTGGCTTATCTGAAAGACATCTTCGCGCGTCAGGACGAGATTTTCGTGGCGGCGCAGGTCGGCACCCTGCCAGGCACGCTGACGATCATTGGCACACCCTATGGCATCACCGACCGCGAGAAGTTCGACACGTGCTACCAGAACATGGATACGCGCTTCGACATGCTGGAAGTCGACAAGTCCGCCGAGCATTACGGCGTGCGCTCATCCCCCACATTCATTGTCGACGGAACGGTTCACACCGCCACCGTCTCCATGATGACGCCGGAAGGCTTCTCCGCTTTCCTCGACAAGGAACTTGCCCGCGTCACCCCGGAAACCAATTGAAAGCCCGCCAAAAGTTAACAGCAGCCCCCTCTTCCGTTAACCAGTTGGCAACCCAATCGACTCAACCCTTAACGCGAAAGCCATGACCATGACCCTTCTTTCGAGACGTTCCGCCCTGGCCGCCGTTTCGGCGCTGATGCTTGCTGCCTGTGGCGGCAGCGATAGCGGCTCCACGACCGGCGTAGCCGCCATCACCAAAGGCGACCATGTGAAGGGCTCGGAAAGCGCCCCGGTCACGATCATCGAATACGCTTCGCCGACCTGCCCGGCCTGTAAATACTTCCATGACGACATCCTTCCGGAACTGACCGAGAAATACGTTGTCACCGGCAAGGTGAAATTCGTGTTCCGTGAATACCCGGTTCACCAGGGCCCGGACCTGCCAGCCTATGTGCTGGCCCTGTGCGCAGGGGAAGATAAGTTCTTCGATGTGCTGGACGATCTGTTCGCCAACCAGACCGGCGTCGTCACGGCTGCCCAGAACGGCACGCTGAAAGGCGCCCTGCAGGTCATCGGCAAGCGGCACGGCATCGAGACCGAGGCCCAGTTCGACGCCTGCATGGAAAACCGCGACTACCGCATGGTGCTGGCTGACAAATACCAGGTCGCCACCGAGAAGTGGGGCGTCGATTCCACCCCGACCTTCATCGTGAACGGCAAGAAGCACCTCTTCGAAAACGAAACCCGTTCGGTCGAAAGCTTCTCGAAATACATCGACAGCCTGCTGGGTGAAGAGACCCCGGCTGCGACCGAAACCGCCGCTCCGGCAGAAGACACCGCTCCGCAGCCGACCCAGGCCGATGCGGAGTCAGGCGTGCCGGAAACCACCGACCAACAATAAGACAAGGGAGCCGGAATGCAGATTACTGAACTACGCATTGCCGGCTTCAAGTCGTTCGTCGACCCGCAGGATTTTCCCGTCGAACCCGGTCTGACCGGGATCGTCGGGCCGAACGGCTGCGGCAAGTCCAACCTGCTCGAAGCGCTGCGCTGGGCCATGGGGGCCAGTTCTGCCCGCGCCATGCGCGGCGGGGAGATGGATGACCTGATCTTCTCCGGCTCTGCCGGTCGCCCTGCACGGGAGACCGCGGAAGTTACGCTGATCCTCGACAATTCAAAGCGCACCGCCCCGCCGGAATTCAATGGCTCCGACACGCTGGAGATCGTGCGCCGCATCCGCCGCGGTGCAGGCACGACCTACAAGCTGAACGGCCGCACCGTCCGCTCGAAGGACATCACGCTCCTCTTCGCGGATGCCTCGACGGGCGCAAACTCTCCGGCGCTGGTGCGTCAGGGGCAGATCTCCGAGCTGATCGGATCGAAGCCGCAGAACCGCCGCCGCATTCTTGAGGAAGCCGCCGGGATCGCGGGTCTCAATACGCGCCGCCACGAAGCAGAGCTGAAGCTGAACGCAGCCGAGGCAAACCTTGAGCGCCTGGCGGAGGTCTCTGCCGAGGTCGAGCGCCAGCTGGCCAGCCTGAAACGGCAGGCAGCGAAAGCCCGCCGCTACAAGAAACTCTCTGAAGAGATCTTCGCGCTCGATGCGCTGGTCGCGCATCTGCGCTGGCACGAAGCAAAACTCGCCTGCGAGACGGCGCGCGAAAAGCTGGAAGAGACAAAGCGCCAGGTGGAAGAATCTTCCCGCCAGGATGCTGTCTGCGAAGCGGCACGGATTGAAGCCGGCGAAGGCCTCGCTCCGCTGCGTGAAGCGGAGGCCATCGTTGCGGCAAAGCTTGGCCAGGCGCGGATTGCCCTCGCCAAGCTGGAGACCGAGCGCAAGGTCGCCTCGGATGCGCATGCCCGGCTGGAAGCTGAAGCCGCCCGCCTAATGGAAGACATCGAGCGCGAACAGGCAGCCAAGACCGAGGCCGAAGACGCACTCGCCCACGCAAAATTCGAACTCTCCGCCCTGCCGGTGGAAGACGAAGCCGCCAATGCCGAGACCGAGGCGCAGACACGTGCCACGCTCGAAACGGCCCGCGCAGAGCTTGCCCGCGCCGAGCAGGTGGCGGACGATGCCCAGACCCGTCTGTCCGAAGCCCGCGCCCGCCGTCAGGCTACGGAAGACCAGGCCGCTGCCCAGACCCGCCGCAAGAACCACCTGACGGCAGAAGTCGAGCGCCTGCGCGCTGACATGGCCTCGCTGGAAGATGCCGTTTCGCTCGTCAGTCGGCTGAAAGCGGCGAAGGCCGCAGAGACGGAAGCCGAAGCAGCACTTCAGGCGGCCGAGCGCGCTGTTGAAGAGGCAGAGCAGCGCCTCGCCGCGGCCCGCGATGCCGAAACCGCGGCCCAGCCTTTGCGCGATGAAGCCGCCCGTGCTGTGCGCGAACTCGAAGCCGAGATCGGCGGCCTGCGCAAACTTCTGCGCAAGGCGGAAGGCCCGAGCGCGCCGCCCGTGGTGGAACGCATCCGCACACGTGACGGCTTTGAAAAGGCCATAGCTGCCGCGCTTGGCGATGACATCGAAGCACCGACGGACAAGGCCGCCGCAATGTATTGGGGCGGCGCCGATGCCGTGGCGCAGACGCTGCCGGAAGGCGCAACGCCCCTCTCGCAGTATACGGATGCGCCGGGCGAACTGGCCGCGCGGCTTTCCCAGTGCGGACTGGTCGACGCCTCTGACGGGCCGCGCCTTGCCGCCCTGCTGAAACCCGGCCAGCGGCTGGTCTCAAAGGAAGGCCATCTCTGGCGCTGGGACGGGTTTGCCCGCACGCCGGATGCCCCGGTCAGCGCCGCCGCCCGTCTGGAACAGCAGGCCCGCCTCGAAACGGCCCTTGCCGAACTCGCTCCGCTTCAGGAGGCCCTCACCGCCCGCGAAGCCGAATTCGCCGCCGCCCGCGAGGCTCGCACGGCTGCGGAAGAAACGCTTCGCAACTGCCGCTATGAAGTCGCCCCGGCCCAACGCGCGCTGAACACGGCCCGCAGCAGCGTTACCGAAGCCGCGCAAGCCTCCGAGCGCGCCGCGATGAAACGCGACACGTCTGGCGAAGCGCTGTCGCGTGCCGAGTCCGAACTCTCCATCGTCAACGAGACGCTTGCCCTGATCGCTCCGTCAGACAGCCGCGAGATGGAAAGCCAGCTGGAAGCCCGTCTGGCCGAGGCGCGTGCCGCCGTGGCCGAGGCCCGCTCCGCCGAGATCGAGGCCCGTGGCCGGCTGACCGACATTACGCGCGGCCGCGAACAGGCCGCCGCCCGCCGTCAGGGCCTTGAGCGTGACGTCCAGACCTGGACCGGCCGCATTACAGCCGCGACCGACCGCGTGGAGCGCCTGCTGGAGCGCCGGTCTTCCGCCGCTGCCGAAGCGCTCGCCGCCAGAACCCGGCCGGAGCAGCTGGCCGCCGAGATCGAAACGCTCTCGGCTGAGGTGACCCGGCTGGAAACCGAGCGCCAGAAGGCGGCAGACCGGCTCGCCGAGAAGGAAGCCGCGATTCGCGACGCTGAGTTCGCAGCCCGCCGCGCTTCCGCCGCGGCCTCCGAAGCCCGCGAATCCCTTGCCGGGTGGAAAGTGAAACTGGAAACCGCCGAAAGCCGGCTGGAAGAATCGGTCGAGATCGCCCGCAACAATTTCCAGCGCACGCCGGAAGGCCTGCTGGCCATCGCCGAGGCTGGCCTCGACGAAGAGGAAATGGGCGAGTTCACGCCCCGCGACATCGAACACCGGGTGGAAGACCTTCGCCGCACCCGCGACCAGCTGGGCGGTGTGAACATGGATGCCGAGGAAGAAGCCGCTGAGCTGGAAGAGCGCCTCGGCTCGCAGATCACCGAAAAGGAAGACCTGACCAAGGCCATCGCCAAGCTGCGTCAGGGCGTCGATGCCCTGAACGAGGAAGGCCGCGAGCGCCTGGTGAAGGCATTCGAGCAGGTGAACGAGCACTTCAAGGCGCTGTTCACGGCCCTGTTCCGCGGCGGCCAGGCCGAGCTGCGCCTCGTCGATGCCGACGATCCGCTGCAGGCGGGCCTCGAAATCTTCGCCCAGCCACCCGGCAAGAAGCTTGGCACGCTGAACCTGATGTCCGGCGGCGAACAGGCCCTGACGGCGGCAGCGCTGATCTTCGCCGTGTTCCTCTCGCGCCCCGCCCCGATCTGCGTTCTGGACGAGGTCGACGCGCCGCTGGATGACGCCAACGTCGACCGTTTCTGCAACATGCTGAACGAGATGCGCCAGCGCACGGACACCCGCTTCGTGGTGATTACCCACAATCCCGTCACGATGAGCCGGATGGACCGTCTTTTCGGCGTGACCATGCGCGAACAGGGCGTTTCGAAGCTGGTCTCAGTGGACCTGCAGGCCGCCGAAGAGCTTGTTGCGGCGGAGTAGCGCACACATGTCGAAAATTACCCGATAAAAAACAGGGCAATAGCTTTCTGCATCTCCGGTTGACTTGGGCAGCCGCCCTACATAGTTTGCGCCGAAATCCGGGGGTAGCCCCGTCGGCAAGGATTCGCGGCTGCGGAGCATCTGAAATCATGTCCAGCGAGGGACCGAACGACCTCGGCGAACGTATCGCCAAGGCAAAGGCGGACCGCGAGGCACGTGATGCATCCAAGCGCCGCGCAGACCAGGCAGACGCGGGAACCATCTCGGCGGGGAGCTATGCCCTGCGTTACGGCGCCGAATTCGTCGCCAATGTCTTTGTCGGAGGCTTTTTCGGCTTCTGGATCGACAAGTTCGCAGGTTCTGATCCCTGGGGATTGCTGATCGGCGGGACCATCGGTCTCGCAGCAGGGATCCGGGCCATAATGCGCGCCTATAGAGAGCTGAACGCTCGGGCGCAGGAAATATCACAGGGGCAAGGCGCCCCGACAAAAGAAGACGGGACTGAGGACCAATGAACTTCCTGTTGCCGAGCGCCGCGATCGATCCGATCCACCAGTTCCAGGTCACCAAGTGGCTGGAGCTGAACATCGGGGGCGTTGACCTGTCCTTCACCAATGCTTCCGGCTTCATGCTGCTGGGCGTTGTGCTGACCATCGCCTTCTTTGGCGTGGCAGCCTCGAAGGGTCTTCTGGTTCCGTCCCGCCTGCAGTCGATGGCCGAGATCGGCTACGGCTTCGTCGCTGACATGGTGCGCGGCGTGGCTGGCGAGGAAGGCCTGAAATTCTTCCCGTTCGTCTTCACGCTCTTCTTCTTCATCTTCTTCGCGAACATGATCGGCATGGTGCCGTATGCATTCACGACTACGAGCCACATCATCGTGACCGGCGCCCTCGCCCTGCTCGTGATCACGGTCGTGATCGGCTACGGCTTCATGAAGCATGGCATGCACTTCCTCGGCCTGTTCGCACCGTCGCTCGGCGACATGCACATCCTCGGCAAGATCGGCCTCTACGCCATCCTGATCCCGATCGAGGTCGTGTCCTTCGTTGCCCGTCCGCTGACCCTTTCGCTGCGTCTGTTCGCCAACATGCTGGCCGGCCACATCATGCTGAAGCTCTTCGCTGCCTTCGCGGTGATCGGCCTGACGGCTGGTGGCATCGGCTACGTCGTTGGCCCGCTGGCCTTCTCGATGGGTGTCGCGCTGAACGCTCTGGAATTCCTGGTCGCCGGCCTGCAGGCTTATGTCTTTGCGATCCTGACCTGCGTCTATCTCAACGACGCGCTTCACCCCGGACACTAGGACACACCTTCGCCGGTGCGGCACTGGGACCGCACCAAATTGCTTGACGCCACCCAACGAAAACGCTTCACGGGCGGCAATCTCTAGAAACCGTAAGCTTCCAACAAGGAGACACCCATGGAAGGCGATATCACTCTCGGCCTCAAATATATCGGCGCCGGCCTCGCAACGCTCGGTATGTTCGGCGCTGCTATCGGCGTGGGCAACATCTTTGCTTCGTTCCTCGACGCTGCCATGCGCAACCCGTCGGCTGCTCCGCAGCAGACCGGCAACCTCTTCATCGGTATGGCCCTCTCCGAGGCTCTCGGCATCCTGTCGTTCCTCGTCGCCATCCTGATCCTGTTCGTGGTCTAATAGACCCACGCCCAGCCTGATTGGGCCGGCAGCGCTAACGCCGGCCGGCCCGATCTGTCGTATTCCGACACAGAGGTAACCTGATGCTGATCGCATTGCTTGCTGAAGGCGCTGCCCAAGGGCACCTGCCGGACGACGCACCGCCGCCTTTCCCGCCGTTCGAAACATGGCACATGCCGAGCCAGCTGTTCTGGCTCGCGATCCTGT
This sequence comes from Rhodobacterales bacterium, assembly GCA_014763715.1. GTDB lineage: Bacteria > Pseudomonadota > Alphaproteobacteria > Caulobacterales > Hyphomonadaceae > Hyphomonas. Next base: position 35,113 of record JACXUV010000028.1, read on the forward strand.
TCACGACATTGTACTTCACACTGTCGCGCTGGATCCTGCCGAAACTTTCGGACACGCTGGAAAAGCGTTCCGACCGGATCGCTTCGGACCTCGATCAGGCAGCCCGCCTGAACGACCAGGCCACCGAAGCCCAGCAGGCCCTCGAACTGCGCCTCGCACAAGCCCGTAACAAGGCCCGCGAAACCTCGGAAAAGGCGAGCGAGAAAATGGCAACCGAAATGGCTGCCGAAACCGCTCGCGTTGACGCCGAGATCGCCAAGAAGCTCGAAGCTGCCGATGCCCGCATCGCTTCGCTTCGTGCCAGCGCGATGAAGAATGTCGAGCAGATTGCCGTCGACACCGCAGAGGTCATGACGGCCCGCTTCGGTCTCAAGGCGTCTGCCGCCGATCTGAAGTCTGCCGTCTCGGCCGCGATGGAGAAGAAGTAAGACCATGAAACGCATCGTCCTCTTCTCCGCCATCGCAGCCTCGGCCCTTCCGGCTTTTGCCGCTGAATCCGCACATGGCGCCGCTGGCGACCATGGTGGTGGCGGCTTCCTCGGCGGTCTGGCTTATGCCGCAACCGACCCGGTCACCTTCGCAGCCTTCCTGGCGCTCTGTGGCTTCGTCGCAGTTGCTTGGCGCATGGGTGCTTTCAAGACCGTGCTGAACGGCCTCGATACGCGCGCTGAAGCCATCCGCAAGGAACTGGAAGAAGCCGCCAGCCTGCGCGAACAGGCTGCTGAGGCCCTTGCTGCTGCTGAACGCAAGGCCCAGGACACCGACAAGGAAGCCGAGGCCATGATCGAGCAGGCCAAGGCCGACGCCAAGCGTATCATGGAAGAGACGCGCAAGGAAATGGCCGAGCTTCTCGCACGCCGTGAAGCGCTGGCCCAGGCCCGCATCTCCCGCGCTGAAGCCGAAGCGACTGAAGAAGTCCGCCGTGCAGCTGCTGACGCGGCCACTGAAGCGGCCCGCCGCCTGCTTGCCGGTGACACCGCCGTCGACCAGTTCGAGAAGGCCGCTCGTGAGATCGAAAAAGCCCTGACGAACTGATCCTTTAAGGAAACCGACACAGAAAACCCCGCGAAGTTCGCTTCGCGGGGTTTTTGTTTGTGCCGATGTTGATTGATTGATGTGGAGGGCCCCTCCGCCCGGTCGCTGACTGATGGGCTTAAGGGGGAAGAAAGAAAAAGAGAGGCAGCCCCCCAGCTCCCCCCTGCATCTTATCTCCTGCTCTCTTAGCTGAGCTGCAGCTTCACGAGGCGGGCATAGGCGCCGTCGGCGGCCAGAAGGGCTTCGTGGCTGCCCTGCTCCACCACACGGCCGTCCTCGACCACGAGGATCCTGTCAGCGGCCCTGACGGTGGACAAGCGGTGCGCGATGATAAGCACGGTGCGGCCGTGGCTGAAATCGCCGAGCGCTTGCTGCACGCGGGACTCGCTCTCTGCGTCGAGGGCAGAGGTCGCCTCGTCCAGAAGGAGGATCGGCGCGCCGCGCAGGATGGCCCGGGCGAGCGCGATACGCTGGCGCTGGCCGCCCGACAGGTTCCGTCCCATCTCGCCTGCCGGAGACTGATAGCCCTGGGGCAGGGCCATGATGAATTCATGCGCGAAGGCTGCGCGGGCCGCGACCTCGATCTCCGCCTTGGTGGCGCCGAGACGGCCTAGCGCGATGTTGGCCTGGACCGTGTCGTCGAACAGCGCCGAATCCTGAGACACGAGCCCCATATTCGCGCGCAGGCTGTCGCCGGTCATGGCGCGGATATCCTGCCCGTCCACACGGATCGTGCCGCCTTCCGGATCGTAGAGGCGCAGCAGCAGGTTGAAGATCGTGGACTTGCCGGCGCCGGACGGGCCAACAATCGCGACCGTCTCACCCGGCGCGGCC